>NZ_JBVVQM010000021.1:0-57508 GCF_055811155.1 Mesorhizobium sp. WSM4822
ACCAACTGGACTCGCTGCCCCGGCCTCCTGTCGAGCCGCCGCAATTGGCGGCGTATCACCAGTTCGACGCAAATCAAGAGGCCCAAGCTCACGCAGTTCCTGGCATGCAAGATATCTTGCCGCACATGACTCCGCCGCAGCATGCAGCAGAGGAACGGAATGCGAATCTGGACGGCCACATAGCAGATCTTGAGGCTGAAGTCCGTGCGACAGGTACGCAAATCTCCTATGAACAGCTGCGGCGGGGTGGTCTAGTCGGACAGGCCATAAACCGCGACTTCAGTCACGCCCGAGACGACCTGATGGCTGCCTCGAGAAGCAGAGATCGCTCCGGCCGTTGAGGTCTCGGCCATGGTAAGCCAGCATATTCGATCTTTTCGTGACACACGAGATCGGTCACGAGCTGAGAGCGATGTCGTAGTGGCTGGATGAACATCGTGATCTGCTCGGATTGGTGACCCGAGACCTGGGTCGAGACGACGTCAAGGCCACCCGGATGGCAAGGTCTGCCCGCCGAAGCCGTCTTGCGTTGCGCGTTGCTCAAGCAGTACCGCCAGCTGAGCTACCAGGAGCTGGCGTTCCATTTCGAGGACTCCGCGTCGTTCGAGCCTTTGCCCGTCTGCCGCGGTCATGGAGCTCGCAGAAGTCGGTGCTACAAAAGACGATCAGCGCGATCCGGTCCGAAACCTGGGAAGCGATCAATCGCGTGCTGATGACCAATGGCCGGCGGGCAAAGCCGGAAGACGGCGCTGTCGTGCGGCTGGACAGCACTGTGACTTCAGCACTCATGCACGAACCGAGCGACAGCAGCCTGCTGTGGGACGCAGTCCGGGTCATGGTGCGCCTGTTTGAAGCACGCTGATACCTTGATCGGCAGCGCAGGTTTGGCATGGCGCGATCATTGCCGCGCGGCTAAGAAGCGTGCCCGCAAGATCCAGTTCACACGTGGTCGACCCAACCGCGTCGAACTCTACCGTGAGCTGATCGGGATCACCCGCGCCACACTGGCCTATCTGCAGCAGGCAGCGGCCCGGGTTGGCGGTGGCGACCACTCCGTTCGTCGAACTTTGGCAAGCTCAGGTTTGCCACTATCGGCCGCTGATCGAACGCATCATCACACAGAGCGAAAGGCGAGTGTTGGGCGGCGAACCGCGGGTGTCCTGTTCGAGTTGTGCCTGGATCGGTGATGGACCAATCATTCTTCACGATTGCAGCGTGTCAGTCGAGATGTTCCCGTCGCCCTGGAGCCACATGCGGAAGGACGAGCGCGCGGGCTAGACGATCAGATACGGCTCGCAAGGAGCATCAGGTACGAGAGGCGGCTTGTCCGGTCGGATCGGCTCCCTCTTCGGGAATATCGTCAAATGACGAGTAGTTCAGGTTATAGAGTTTGGAATAGAGCCCGCCCATGGCCATAAGTTTTTCATGGTTTCCGGTCTCGATAACCCGGCCGTTCTGAAGCACGATGATACGATCGGCACCTCGGATTGTGGCGAGACGGTGAGCGATGACAAGCGCAGTCCGGCCTTCAAGGAGCTTTCTGAGGGCCTTCTGGATCAGCATTTCCGTGTAGCTGTCGATGCTGGCGGTGGCCTCGTCAAGAACGAGGATCTTGGCGTCGGCGACGAGGGCGCGGGCGAAACTGACAAGCTGGCGCTGGCCGAGAGAAAGATTGCCGCCGCGTTCGACGAGTTGAGTTTCATACCTGTCGGGAAGGCTCATGATGAAAGCGTGGGCTCCGACCACCTTGGCGGCCTCGATCACTTTGTCCCGCGTGGCTTCCGTCTTGTGGTAGCGGATGTTCTCGAAGATCGTGCCGGTGAACAGAAACGGCTCCTGCAGCACCATGGCGATCTGGTTGCCGAGCGATTCCTGTGTGAGATCGCGCACATCATGTCCACCGACCATCACTTGGCCTTGCTGAGCATCATAGAAGCGGTGAACGAGGGCCATCGCGCTCGATTTGCCAGAGCCGGTCGGCCCGACTAATGCGACCGTCTCGCCGGGATTGACCCGGAAGGAGACGTTTTTCAGCACCGGATGGTTGGGCTCGTAGCCGAACGTGACGTTCCTGAACTCGACCGAGCAGTCAATTTCCGGCGAAAGGACCCTCGCATCCCGTTTGTCCTGGACTTCGACCTTGACGTCGAGCACATCGATCAGGCGCTTGCCGGAGGCCATCGCGCGCTGCATGACTGAATACTGCAGGGTAAGGGATCGAATTGGATCAAAGAAGCGTTGAATATAGAATATGTAGGCGACCAATACGCCTACACCGATGCGGGCATTCATAATCATGGAGCCGCCGACCACAATGACGACGGCCATGGCGAGACCGGTGAGGCCATCGACGATCGGGACCATGACCTGTGCATACCTGGCAGCAGTCAGGTGAGTCCTGAGGTCGGCATGTGCCTTATCGTCATACAATACGAAGTTTACGCACTGGCGGTCCATGGACTGGACGGTGCGCACGCCCTGAATCGCTTCGGCCAATGCGCCGTTGACGACTGAATTGGTCTCTTGCGCAGCCATGAAAGCCTCGCGAGCACGCGGCAGCCACACGATGCGAATAATTAACAGGGCCGGCAAGACTGAGAGCGTCAGAAAGCCGAGGCTGAAGTTGACCGACAGCATTACAAAAATTATGCCGAGCAGAAGCGCAATGTCGCCCACGGAGTAGATCGAGTTTTCGAGAAATTCGTGGATAGAGTTGACGTCGCCCTGAAGGCGAGACATCAGGCGTCCTACCTCGGTCTTGTCCATGAAGGAGAGCGATACCTTCTGCAGATGGGCAAACATGGCGCGGCGGATGTCGAAAAGAACACTCTCGGCCATTTTCCCTACCACGGTTTCCTGCGCGTAAGCGGCCCCGAAATTAACCAGAATGGCAAGCGCAAACGCGACGGCGGCTTTCAGCAGGGCGGAGGCATCAGCGCCCGCGGGAGTTATGGCATGGTCGATGGCGTAGCGGATGATCAGCGGGATAAGAAGCTGCGTGCCAGTGAAAATCAACAATGTGGCAAGCGAGAGGACCGCCATGGCTCGGTAGGGATGAACGAAGGCCCATATGCGGCGAATGATGTTCTTGTCAAAAGCTCGGCCAAAGATCTCCTCCTCGATGCGATGGGACCCGACGACCGCGCGCGGTGGACGTCTACCGCTATCATTCGGTCCGACTTCGAGTTCGTTGGCGTGCCGCTTGGGCATCAGGGCGCGCCTCCAAACGTGGTCGCAATGTCATCTCCAGGGCGCAACTGAAGATCATAAAGGGCCTTATAGCGTCCTCGCTTGGCCAAAAGCTCTTGATGGGTGCCGCGTTCCACGATCTCGCCGTTGTCGACAAACAGGATCCGGTCGGCGTGCTTGAGGGAACTCAGCCGGTGCGCGATGATGATCGTCACCCTATCTTTGGCGAAACGCCCTATCGCCGCGCTGATGCGCTGCTCTGTGGCGGCGTCGATCGCGGCCGTTGAGTCGTCGAAAACGACGATTGATGGGCGCAACATCATCGTGCGAGCTATAGTGAGACGCTGACGCTGACCACCAGAGAGAGATCCACCACGTTCGCCGACGACCGTCTTGTAGCCCGCGGGCAGGCCAAGGATGTAATTGTGCAACTGGGCGGATTCGCTAGCGCGTTCAATCCGCTGTTCCTTCGCCCAGGGGTCGCCATAAGCGATGTTGTTCTCGATCGTGGTGGTGAACAGGTATGCATCCTGCTGTACGACGGCGACCGCCTTGCGAAGCGTAGCTAGGGTCACCCTGCGGATGTCCTGCCCGTCAAGCATGATGGTGCCGCCAGTCACGTCATAAAAGCGAGGAATTAAGTGAGCGATTGTCGATTTTCCCGAACCCGGCGGACCCACGATCGCGATCGTCTCGCCCCTATGGGCGCTAAACGTGATGTTCTTCAGAATAACGCGGTTTCCGGCGCCGGGATATGCAAACGAGACATTGTCGAAGCGCAGGGTGCCTTCGCCGATCTCGAGCTGTCTTGCACCGGAAGCATCCCTGATCGTGATGTCCTGGTCGAGCAGACCGAATACACGCGAACCGCAAGTGTAAGCGCGGGCGAAGCCGTTCACCATCAGCCCGATCTGGCGGACGGGCATTTGCAGTATGGTCATGAACGTCAGGAACATCGTCAGCGTTCCAACGCTGATCTGGCCGGCGATAACCTTGTTGCAACCGATCCAAAGAACCAACCCCATGGCGAAAAAGAAGGCGAGGGTCATTGCCGAGGTATTGGTCACATAAACGTTAACCTGCTTGTGGGCGAGTTTGAGCGCATTTTTCGAGGCGCGGTCGAACTTTACCATTTCATAGGCTTGTGCCGAAAACGCCCGAACAACGCGGATGCCCGCGAGGTTTTCCTCCATCACGCGGCCTAAGACGGAAAGCCGCTCCTGCAGGTCGAGCCAGATAGCGCGTAGCTTAAGCTGTGTGACCGACGACCGCCAGGCCACGAAAGGCATAAAGCTCAGCGCGATGAGACCGAGCACCGGGTCGGTAGAAATCATCATGCCCGCGCCGATCCCGATCAGCATGATGAGCATAAGCAACCGAACCAGAGCGGTGGAAAAATACATCCGCACGCCGTCGAGATCGAGGATGCCGAGGGTGATCAGGTCGGCTGAATGCACCCGGTCGTGAAAGGAAAAGCTCAGGCGCTGGACCTTCTCATAACAAGCCAGTCGCAGTTCGTACGCGGCGTGGTGCCCGACGGCTTCGGAAAAATAGTTTTGCGCCATCGTGAAGAGGCCGCGCAGCAAACTCGCTGCGAGCAGCAGGAGAGCCAGAGTCCAGAGCGTTTGTTCTGCGGCCTCCCCCGTGAGATCACTCCCGATTGCCACCTGGGTCTGGTCGACAGCCCAGCCGAGAAGCCACGGAATTAGCAACTGCAGGATCACGGCTATGATCGTCGAACCGATAGCTAGCGCGACCTGCCACGGGTGCCTCAAATTAATGCGCGTAATGCGCAGTAGTATGTTCAAGCCCCCGCCCCACGCGGCCGCTTTCACATGCGCGGAAGATTTGAGAAGGGTCGCGCCAACAGCATCACTGCCCACAGAATGTCCCCGACTGAATTTTGTGCCTTCGGAAGCGAGCCGGTCGACTCACACCAAAGATTTCCTCCAAGGTGATCCTGGCCACCATCGGCTCAAGACGCTGATCCGGCGAGTTGCGCCACGGCTTCGCTCGCTGGCATGTCGATCACAGTGATTCCGCTTGCCGCAAGGAAACGGGCCTCGTTTCTGGTCAGCGTTTCACCATCCATGATCGTGTAACGGGGGCCTTCCGAGCGCTTCATGATCTGCCTGGCGTAGATGCGCAGCATCTGATCATTGAAGCGGCAGCCGACGAAGAAAAACCCTCGGTGGACGCGTCGTTCCTTGACCACGTCAGGAATGGGCGTCTGGATATCGATTTCAGTCAGGGCTTCGACATAATCAGAGTCGGCGATGAGGAAATTCCCGGCCGGCCTGATACTGCCGTGAGGCGCATAGAGAACCGTCTCTGTCGCTGCTCCGGCCTCGAGCTCCTTTCCGAACAAATCGTAGGTTCTGGTCCAGATGTCGCGAACTTCGTTCGCCCGCGTGACGCCTTGTATCTCGGCGACGTCGGTTCGCCCGGCCTCAGCCAGCGCCGCCCTCATGGCGCCTTCGTACCAGCTGTCGATGATGAGGGAGAGCGGGAGTTTCGCGAGCCATTTGTGAAGGAGCGTCGGCGCCGTCGGCCCCGCGAATATATCTGTCATCCAGGCTTGAAGTGTGCGGCGATGCCGGCGCTGCTCGATGAATTGCGCGACTGACCACATGTTGGTGCGGATCTTCGAGGGGGCCGGCGCCCGCGTGTTGAGCGCGGCGGCGACGGCCTCCGGGGTACACGGTACAGCCGACTCCGCTGAGCTTAGCCGCAGCAGACCCGGACCGAGATATGGGATCACCTGATCCGAGACGAGCGCTTGTCTGGCCAGCTCAAGCAGCTTTCGGGCGAAACTGTCCCGCACGACGACGAGGTGGCCCGAAGTCGGGATCGTGTTCATGCTCTTTTCCTCTTGACGCCTCTCATTGAAGGGGCAGCATCAGTCCTCGCCGGGAAGCTTCCTTGCCTCGACGGTGATTGGCAGGCGCGTATGTGGCGGAAGATCGGGTAGGAGGAGCCGCCACCCATTCCTGAGCGTTACGACCCCGCCCCAGAGGTCTTGGTTCTCGAACTTGATGATCGGCTCTTCGAGATCCTTTTTGGGGACATACGCCGACAATCCCGAATCGGTCCTGCGGATCATTACTTTCATCCGGCCGTTCCTTGTTTGGCGTTTTCTTCGGGTTTGTCCAGGCTCATCAATTCACGCGCTCGCATGCCCACGACCGTCCCACGGTCGATCCATTCGACCGCGTAGATGAAGAACTGCTGGAGAAAAGTGCCAATGTCGCGCACATAACCCTCTTCACCCTTGCGCACCAAATTTTCGCCGATCTCCCTGCCAGGATAGGTGCCGTCATTCCTAACGTGGCGAGTGGCACGGACCCGCTCTCCCGGCTGAAATTGGGGAGGTTTGCGGACTTCCACCTCCAGTTCGCGGGCGAGCCACATGGCGGTTCCTTGGTTCTCTGGGGCTACTGTCATCGATGAGGCGCGCAGGCATTCCCGGGGGCAGCCACTTGTGTGGGTAACCGTGGACTCAGGCAGGAACGCAGGTCTTCGGCACAGGACACACCGAAGCACATTGCTGCGTTTCGAAAGCTCCCTCGCATTCGGTGCACTTCTGCAGCTCGACCACGTAGCTCTCGCCTTTGAACTTGATAGCGCCCGACGGGCATTCGAATTCGCAAGCGCCGCACTGTGTGCATTGGGATGCGATGATCTTGAAAGCCATTTTGACTCCTGATTCGAGTAGATGAGATGGGTTCAGGCCGTCGCCGCGCGTGCCTGGACGCCGAACTCGGCGGCGTAAACCGCGCCGATTGCCGTTTCGATGTAGTCATGGCCGTAAGCGTCGGTTGCTCGGATGCCGGCGGCCGCGAGCTGATCCTTGGGGCAGTCCCCGATTTTGACGCAAAGCACGACGTCCACGCCTTCCAGCGCAGCGATGACCCCGTCGAGAGTGGCCTTCTCGCCCCAACCCCCGAGGCAATACTGCTCAACCTTGCGGTGCCCGACAAAGTTGATCCCGCGCGTCGAGGCTTCATACATCTGGAATTCCTTGGCATGGCCGAAGTGTTCGTTGACGCGGCCGCCGCCCTTGGTCGCCACCCCGATGAGAAGGGACTTTCCGGACATCGATGTCTTCACCACTCCGAGCGCTTCGGTTCTGGCCGCCAGGTGATCACGGCGCTCGTCCGCGACCAGCTCCCGGTAGGCTCCGCGTTTGCTGGCATCGTAGGTGAGCTCACCGGGGATGTGGGACATCGTGAATTCCTGGCCACGATCTTCACCCAGCAGGCCGACGGCATCTGCCCGGCACTGCCGGCAGTGCCGCATCAACTTGGCGCCGCCTTCGAGACGATCCTGAAGAGCCTTCATCTCTATTGCATTTGGGCCACGCTGTCCGGTCAACCCGTAGTGGGTACCGTGCGCCGGGTCCGAGATCAGAGGCATGACGTTATGGAGGAACGCGCCGCGCTGCTTGACCCACTTATTCACCTCAATCAGGTGCTGGTCATTCACTCCAGGGATCATCACCGAATTGATTTTGGTGAGGATGCCGCGTGCGCTGAGCATCTCCAACCCCAGCATCTGCCGCTCGTGCAGGATTCTGGCGCCTTCGACGCCGCAATAGCGGCGGTGACCGTAAAAGATCCAGGGATAGATTTTTGCACCGATTTCCGGATCGACCATGTTGATTGTGATCGTCACGTGATCGACATTCATGTCGGCAAGCTGGTCGACATGGTCCGGCAGCGCGAGCCCGTTCGTGGAGACGCAAAGCCTGAGGTCGGGGATTTCCCCGACGACGCGTTCGAACGTGGCCTTCGTCTTCTCCCAGTCGTAGCAGGCATCACCCGGTCCGGCGATGCCAAGCACCGAAAGCTGCGGCACTTCATTGGCGACCGCGATCACCTTGCGTACTGCCTGATCGGGCGTCAGCCTTTCCGAGACAACCCCGGGCCGGCTTTCGTTGGCGCAGTCATATTTGCGATTGCAGTAGTTGCACTGGACATTGCAGGCCGGGGCGACGGCGACGTGCATGCGCGCGAAATAGTGGTGCGCCTCTTCTGAAAAGCACGGGTGGTCCTTGATCTTGTCCCAGATGGTCGGATCCACATCGTCCGGCCCTGTCGACGCTCCGCAGGAGGAAGATGTGCAACCACCCGACTGGGCACTCACCAGCAACCGGTCGGAGACCCTCGCGCCGGTCAGGCTCTCAACTGAAATCGCCGGTGCGGCCATTGAGCGGCTCCATTACGGGTTAACGTCGCCGTTCGAAGCGCAAGAGCAATGCCAACTCAAAACGTGGCGCTAGCTCACGAATTGGGTTTCCGCGTCTGAGATCATGGAGTTGCTCCGACATAGCTTTGTCGGACTTCTAACAGGGGCACGCTCAGAAGGTGAGGAAGACGACTCCGGTCGGACAATCAGTTCAAGAAAGACAACATCCTTGTCGCAAAACCGGGCGGGAATTACGCCGAGGGCGATCACGCGCGCCGACCGCTCAGCCGGCTCTCGGCCACGCGCATTCGTCCGTGGTGAAGTTGCCACTGCTCGACTGAGTCTGCAGGGTTCCGATCCAGGAGGGTGTGGCTCTCCTTTCTGCGATCGGCAAGACGACGGAAAGGGCAGGTGATAAAGGGGGCGTGACCGCATCACACGCTCGCGCTACTTTGGCTTGGGCTCCGACACAGTTCGCGTAGCTGGCGCAGTGTTCTCGTTCTCCACGTCATGAGGATGCTAAAATTTCTTCACCTCGATACCGTGTCGGCGCAAAGCGTACCCGACCTGGCGCGGCGTGACGCCGAGGACACGAGCGGCCTTGGCCTGAACCCAGCCGACCTTCTCCATCGCATCGATCAGCCGGTCGCGTTCCGTCAGGCGCGGGCCTATTGCGGGGAGAGCGGGATCCTCCTTTGCAGGGTCGGCAGTATGGGGTCGCACGTTGTCCTGCGGGGCGCCGAAACGCCCGCCCGGCATCGGCAATCCGGCGGGCATCATATTGCTTCGAAAGCGCTGGTTGCCGGTATTGCCGCTGTGCGAATGATCAGCTCTTTTCCAAAGGAGCCAGGACAGGCATTGGTTATTGTTGCAGGCAAAATCCGATGGAGCGATTGTCCTTGAACGCGCTAGCGTAGCCGTCCTTTGTATGCAGTTCTCCAATTCGCGGACGTTACCGGGGAAGTAGCATTGCGAGATAAACTCGAGCGCCGGCGGCGCGAAGGCGAGTTCGAGATGGTTCGCCTTGTTGAATCGCTCGAGGAAGGCGTTCGCAAGCCGAGGAATATCCCCCGGTCGGTCTCTGAGCGGAGGCAGGATGATTGGCACCACATTGATGCGGTAATAAAGGTCGGCCCTGAAATCCCCGTTTACGACAGCCGATTCGAGATCCCTGTTGGTGGCGCATATAAGTCGCACGTCGACCTGCAGCGTCTTGCTACCACCGACACGCTCCAGTTCGCCTTCCTGCAAGACGCGTAACAGCTTGGCTTGGAAGGCAGGCGAAATCTCGCCGATTTCGTCGAGGAGCAGCGTTCCCCCATTTGCCAGTTCAAAACGGCCGGCGCGCTGGGAAATTGCCCCTGTGAAGGCACCTTTTTCATGTCCGAACAGCTCCGACTCCAGAACGCTTTCGGACAGTGCGGCGCAGTTCAACTTGACGAAAGACTTCGCTCGCCGGCGCGAGAGCCTGTGTATGGCTTGCGCGAAAAACTCCTTGCCGGTGCCGCTCTCGCCCCTCAGAAGCACGGTGGAATTCGTCCTTGCTACAATGGAGACTGTTTCGAGCACCTGCTTGAGTGCGGGGCTTTCCCCGATGATCCCATCAATTTTGACAGGCGCACGCGGGACCGCGTCGGTCCGGGCCTTATCGGACGAAGTCTCCGCTCCCCAGAGCTCATCGACGCGCCGCTCACAATCGCTGGTCAAGCCGCGATGGAGGCGAACGGTGCGGCCGACGAGATCGGCCACCATCGTCAGGAAGCAGATGTCCTCATCGTAGCGGGACCCGTAGTCGCTGTCTCTTACGATCGACAACGTCCCAAGGATCCTGTCCTCGGCCTTAACCGGGACACCGATAAAGGCCATCGGGCGGAAATTGACGTCAGGACATGTCTGAAGGTCGCTCTGAAAAAACTCGGACGTCCTGAGGTCCGCGATGACGAGCCGCGTGCCGGTAGCGGCAATTTGATTTATTGCGGCCTTTGGTATGACGGGGCGAGTGCCTGATGGGGCGCTGCCGGCACTCGCGGCGATCTCCGGCTCACCTTCTGACTCCAGGACAAAGATGGCTCCATGGCGCATTTGCACAAATGACGGGAGCGTGTTCACGACGTTGGTGAGCGTAACCTCCAGCCGGGCGGGAGCCGTCAGCGCCTTCGAGACCTCGTAAATTCCCCTGAGCCAGTCATCTGCTTCGAACATCCCCTCACTGGCGGGTTTGCGGAAGGTGTCTCGACGTCCTGCTTCGTTGACCCGATCCGTGTATATGTGAGCCATGGAAAGACCTCAGCGGTTGTGGTCAGGGGTGCTCCTCCCAAGCGCCTTTTCATCAGTTCAGGACGTTCACCCCCTCCGCACGTGGCGCGATGGTGCCGGTAAGATTGCCCTTTGTCGAACTTCGGGGTGCACGGCTTCACACCCACTGAAACGGGTGCCAAGGCCGATCATCCGAACTTGAAGAGGACGCCGAAGCCACCCCGCGGATAGTTCCATTCGATCTCGCCGCTGGCCTCGCACAAAACGCGGCAGGTGCCGCACTCCATGCAGCCATCGGCTGTTATTTCGACCTGCCCTTTGTCGTTCAGCTCATAGCATTTTGCTGGACAGACGCGGGTCAGCGCGAGCAGGCTTGCGCTCGGTAGCTCGTGCGCTCGCACCTTTATATGCGCACGGCCGGGGTCCACCAAATAACGGTTCTGGTAAAGCTTGTCTTCGACACGTAACTTAGTCACCGGGTTCGTCATGTCGTCAGTGCCTCACCGCCACGCCAACGCCAAGCGAACCGCGTCGCTGACCAGCCCCCATCGCGAGCGTGCCTTGATGAAGGCTGCCGTGGTCGCCTTTTCCTTCTCGATCTTTGGCGTGCCGTCGACTCGCATGAAATTCTGCGCGGCTTGCGACATCAACCATGGGTAGGTCGTGAAGAAATTGGAGGCGTTCGTGTGGAGCAAAGCCGGCATGTCCTTGTATTTCCGCAGGTCTTTGATCACGAACGATTTGTCCAGCATTGCCTTGTAAAGGGCGAGGTTGCGCTTGGTCAAAGGATCGTTGCGTCTTTTGACCTGGATGATAGCCTCCGCCGCGATGCGGCCCGAGGTCATGGCAAGATTAGAGCCCTCGCGGTGAACGGCGTTGTTCAATTGCGCGGCATCGCCGACAACCACCCAACCGTCGCCAAAGAGCTGCGGAATAGCTTTGTAGCCACCTTCGGGAATGAGATGCGCGGCATATTCTTTCACCTCCGAACCGGCAATCAGCGGCCGGACCGAAGGATGGTTTTTGAATGCGTCGAGAAGGGCGTACGGGCTCTCCATCTTGGCGGCGAAATCCGAGACGAGGCAGCCGATGCCCAGTGAGATCGATTCCTTGTTGGTGTAGAGGAACCCGAGCCCGGCCATGCCGCGGGAGATCGTGCCGACTGCTTCAATCACACAGCCTTCACCCCCTTTGACGCCGAACCGCTGCTCAATGACCTCTTCGGGCAGGAAATGCATTTCCTTGACTGCGAGCGCAACGGATTGCGGCTTCAGCATCTTGCGCAGGCCGCCCCGTGTGCCAAGCAGTCCGCAGACACCCTCTGCAAGAACAACCACGTCCGCGTAAATCACTCCGCCAGCCCGATCCGTGCGGACGCCGATCACCTTGCCCTTACTATCGCGGACGAGGTCCGTCACCGTGGTCTCGCACAAAACGGTCGCACCGGCCTCCCGCACCCTGCGCGAAAACCATTTATCAAACTGGGCACGGATGATCGTATAGCGATTGGGCTTTACCTCGTTGAAGTCGTCCGAGCGATAGTGAATTCCGGTGTGGGAGGTGTCGTCCATAACCCATAACCGCTGTTCAACCAGATGCCGCTCGAGAGGTGCATCATCGCGGAAATCCGGAATGATCTTCTCCAACATGTTCGCATACATGATGGCACCCTGGACATTCTTAGAACCCGGATATTCACCTCGCTCCAACTGGAGCACATTCAAGCCGTCGCTTGCCAAAGTGTAGGCAGCTGCGTTCCCGGCCATTCCGGCGCCGATGACAATGGCGTCGAACTCTTCCTTGATCATCTGCATCTGCCTTAGCTCGCAAGCTTGTCGCGACTGTGCGGTGACAGCCGCCGGGTGAAGGCCTCGATCAAAGCCGGCAAGAAGCGCACCGCATCGGTGACGATCCCGAGGTGGGCGAAATCGAAAATCGGCGCGTTCGGGTCGGTGTTGATGGCCACGATAAGATCGGCTCCCTCAACTCCAACGCGGTGCTGGATGGCGCCGGAAATGCCGGCCGCTATGTAAAGCTTTGGCCGGATTGTCTTGCCTGTTTGGCCGATCTGCCGATCGGCCGACATCCAGCCCTTTTGAACCAGGGGCCTCGAACAGCCGAATTCGGCGCCTATCACGCGCGCGAGACTCTTTATAAGCTGCAGGTTCTCCGCTCCGCCGAGACCAAGCCCTCCCGCAACAACCACGTCCGCATAGGCGAGATTGGCGATGCCCGACTGGCTATCCGGAAGGAATCCCAGCACCTTGGTGACGATGTCGTCCTCGGCGAGCGACAGCTTGTGCGGGATGACACGCCCGATCGCTCTGTCGGTCCGCTGCGGCATGGGCATGACCCTCGGTCGCACCGTCGCCATCTGCGGCCTGTAGTTGAGCGTGTAGATCGTGCATAGCAAGGAACCGCCAAAAGTCGGGCGGGTCGCGGCGAGCGAACCGTCAGCATCCACGTCGAGTTCGGTGCAGTCGGCGGTTAGCCCTGTCAGCAAGGTGGTTGCGACGGACCCGGCGAGATCCCTGCCGAGCGTGGTTGCGCCCAGAAGCAGGATCTCGGGTTTGTAAGTATCAACCAGATCCGTCATCGCCTTGGTGAAAGGCTCATTGCGATAGGCGGCGAGCAGCGGCGCCTCAACGAGGTAGACGAGATCGGCGCCATAGGCGAAGGCCTCGGCGACTGCGTTGTGGGTGGCATCTCCCGGGGGTCCGAGCACAGCACCCGCGAGCTGGACGCCAAGTTCGTCCGCCAGCTTGCGGCCCTCGCCCAGCAGCTCGAAGGATACCGGGTGGACATGGCCGCGTTCGAGCTCGATGAAAACCCAGACGTGCCGATAGTCCCTGAAACGCTCGGGAAGCTCTTTCTTCATCCCGGCACGGCCGGGGGGCTGCCGAGGGGCGTCTGAGTTCGTGCTCGACATATGGTCTGCTCCTTGCCGTCACGCGCCCTCGAAGGCGAGTTCCGGTTCCAGCGCCGGCTGGCGGGTGAAGATTGCACCGATCAGTTCGTCGGCGACATCGCGCAGTGTCTTCTCCGCGGTCTCAATCTGCGCGGCCTTTTCCGACCGGGCGCTAGGGGCAAAAACGCGTTTGACGACCGTCGGCGAGCCACGCAAGCCGCATTTGGTGAGGTCTTCAATGCCGGCCTCGGCCGCGCTCCATTTCACAATCTGGCTACGTGCGGCGCAAAGCGCGTCTTCGATCGAACCCCGGCGCATCTCGTTTGTGCCTTCCAGCATGGTGATGAGGCAAGGCAGCCTGCTCTTCAGCTTCTGGGTGCCGCCCTCGCAACGGCGCTCGACCGTGATCTCGCCTGCAGCAAGATCAATGGAGGCGATTTTCGCGACATAGGTGAGTTGAAGCAGATCGAGACGCTTGGCGATGCCGGGCCCGACTTGGGCGGTGTCGCCGTCGATCGTTTGTTTGCCCGTGAAGACCACGTCCGGCGTGCCGAACGTATCGCCGATCTTCGCGATTGCCTGGGAAAGAGCAAAGGAGGTGGCCAGCGTGTCGGAACCGGCAAAGTAGCGGTCGGTCAAAAGCACCGCGCGATCGGCGCCGTAGCCAAGCGCCTTGCGCAGGGAGTCCTCGGCCATAGGTGGACCCATAGTCAGCACGGTGACCTCCCCACCATAGGCGTCGCGTAGCCTGAGAGCTTCTTCCAGCGCGAACAGATCGTAAGGGTTGATGATGGTCGGCACGCCCTGGCGCATGATGGTGTTCGTCACCGGATGGACCCGTATCTGTGCCGAGTCCGGCACCTGCTTGATGCTGACGACGATATGCATTGGCGTTCTCTGCGTTATCCCGATGCGGGCTGGCGGTGCGCGTTCTTGTTTGCATCATTCGTGCCAGGCATTTGCGGGCGCCCGTGTCCATTGAAGCCCCCGGTTTCGACGTCCGAATTGTCGGCTTGTCGACATTGTCGCGTCGCAACTATGTGGCTTATTCGCCGAACCGCTTCAGGACCGTGTCGAACGGAACGAATGTGCGGCCTGGCGTGTGAGGTTTGTCCGGATCATGATCTTTGAGCACCTTGAAAACCCGGTGCGTGAGCGGCGAGGAAATCGCGAATTCCTCGTAGGCGCGTACCAGCATGGCGCGCATGCGCGCGGCAATCACCTGGTCGGGCAGACCGGAGAAATCTTCCTCGACAAGGTATTGGCCCACACGCTTGAGGATATGCAGCCGCGAGACATTGAGCACCTTCGGATCATACGTGACGCCAAGGACAGCGAAGAACTCCTCGGCGGATGAGAGGCCTTTCAGGCGCGTGAGTATGTTGGTGACGTCGATGGGACTGCTGTCAGCGGAACAATTCATTGCATTCTCCCTTGTCGGAAACGGTGGTTTGTTGCGTTCGTCGCACATTCGACATGCAGCCCCGAAAGCCGCGGTTGATGAACGAATGCCGCTCAGCCAGCGCCGCAATCGCCTCGTCGACACAACTGGGCTCCGTTGCCTGGCGCTCTGCCGCGACCGAGGTCTGGCGCGAGCACCAGGCAGAGGATAGGCCGCAGAGCTGCTGGCGGCCGCGCGCGACCATATGCTCGATGGGCTGTGGCGCTCCTCCCGCTTGGTGACGAGCTAGACATCCGATGGACGACAGATTGAGAGCGCAGACGCCGCTCTCGACCACGCACTGAGATCGTGTGAGGTCATCCGGCACCATGCCGTCAGCCGCACCGGGAAACTCCGTATGACCACGGCGCAAACTGCTTCGATCTCATCAGTTCCCATGCCCGCGTGCCCTATCTCGATCCCAGGCAAGCCGGCTGCCGCAAGCAGGCGGTCGCAAGCTTTCCGCCCTCGAGGCAACGCCGGGAGCCTGCTCGACCTCGCGCAGGGTGGCCTCCTCGAGAAGACCTGGCTGCTCACGAATGGACGCCAGTTCTTCTGCCGCTGAGACCTGGAACGCATTGGAGAGCATCGGCGCTGCGTCCATTCGACCCGGAACTGTGGGCGTGGCGCAGCGTCTCCACGACCGAAGGCAAGACCTCGAGCACCCGGTCCACGTCTTCTTGTCCGTTGTCACGCGCGAAAGAGAAGCGGACCGCCGCATGTGGCATTTCCATCGCTCTCAGCACATGGCTTGGCTCCGCACAGCCTGATGTGCAGGCGGACCCCGAGGAGCAGACGATACCCTTGCGGTCCAGGAGATGCAGGATCCCATTGCCTTCAATACGTTCGAAGGCGATGTTTGCGGTGTTCGGCAAGCGCACTAGGGGATCGCCATTGACGAAGCTGTTTGGGACACGCTGGATAAGCCCGTTCTCCAGCCGGTCGCGGAGCCACTTTATCCGCTTGGTCTCGTCATCCATGAATTTCAAGGCAAGTTCGGCGGCCATGCCGAGCCCGACTATGCCGGGCGTGTTTTCGGTGCCCGCACGCCGGTCGCTCTCTTGGTGACCGCCCTTGATCATAGCGTGGAACGGCACGCCGCGCTTGACGAAAAGTGCGCCTATCCCTTTTGGCCCATGGAATTTATGGCCGGAGAGCGACAGCATGTCGATAGGGGCTGATTTCAGGTCGATCGGGAGCTTGCCGACGGCCTGCACGGCATCAGTGTGGAAAATGGCGCCGACATCCTTGGCCAATTCGGCGAGCTTGATGACGGGGAAGATCGTACCAGTCTCGTTGTTGGCCCACATGATCGAGACGACCGCCACGTTTGGGGTAAGCGCGGCCCGGTAAGCATCGACGTTCAGCCGGCCATGGCGGTCCACCGGGATCCTGTGCACCTTAGCGCGGCCCGTCTCCTCAAGATGAGCGCACAGGGTCAGCACAGCAGGATGTTCCACAGCGGACGTCACGATCTCCGTTCGATCCGGCATCACCTCGAGCGCCGAAAGAATGGCCGCATTGTCGCTTTCCGTTCCACCCGAGGTGAAGGTGATCTCATCGTCGAACTGCGCCCCGATCAGCGCCTGCAACTGACGCCTCGCCTTTGCCAAAGCAGCGCCGGCAAAGGCGCCAAAACGGTGCGCCGACGAAGGGTTGCCGAATTTATCGGTAAGGAACGGCAACATCGCATTAACGACCGCGGGATCGACCCGGGTCGTTGCGTTGTTGTCGAGATGGACAACTGTCATCGGTGGTCTCCAATCGAGCTGAATGCCGTCAAGCGCGGCCTGGTCGCATCGAGCCTGCGCCGTTGAGAGTGCGATCCAGAGCCTGCGCAAGTCTCCACAGATTGAACGCAGGCCCGGGACCAGGGCCACCGCCAAGCTCACCGAAGGCGCCCTCTCCCTTCTTGGACGATCAGCCGAATGACTTGCCGCAGGAGCACTTTTCCCGCGCGTTAGGATTGTCGAAAACAAAGCCGGAGGATTCGAGACCCGTGATGAAGTCGACGGCCATGCCGGCGACATGCGGTTGGGAGTCGGCGTCAACAAACACTTTGATCCCATCTGTCTCGACAATGGCGTCGCCCTCGCGCGAGACGCTCTCCAGGCCCAATGAGTATTTGAAGCCGGAGCAGCCGCCGGCCTCAACCATGATGCGAAAGCCGTCTGCGGGCTCGCTAGCGGCGGACAGAGCGGTCTTGACGGCGGCAACCGCCTTGTCGGTGAGCGTGATCATGGCTCGTTTCTCCTCGATGCGGACGAATTGCGGATTACCGTGCATGGACCGTGCCAATGGGAAAAGCCGTTTTCGAACAGCGTGACATCCTCAACACGCCCAGGATTCCGCTTTCGGAATTGCCGCGTATACGTCGAGCATCGACGCGTATTGTCGGATTTGTCGGTTTCGCCACACCTGCATTGACCCGAGTTCCTCGTCGAACTGCATGCAAGCGAGGTTTCCGGGATGATTCCAGGAATTGGTACGCCTTTTGAGGCTCCTCGTGGCGAGGGCTAAGGCTCCCAACACCGACAATATGCGCAACGCAGGGGTTAAAACATGCACCAGCGCGAGGAACTTTCGCCGGAGGCAATCCGGCGTGCACGCGAAGACTGTCCCACCATCCGCGGCCGCGATCTCGCCGCCAAACTGGGCATTTCGGAAGCGGAGCTCTACGCGGCACATTGCGGCTTTGGCGCGCTGCGTATCGAGCCGCGCGTCAATGATGTGCTTACCGGCCTCGAGGCCGTCGGCGAGGTGATGGCGCTGACCCGCAATGACAGTGCCATGCATGAGAAGATAGGTGTCTACGACAAGGTGTTCACCGGCAACCATCGCGCCATGGTGCTCGGCAATGACATTGATTTGCGCATCTTTCCGAAGGTGTGGACGCATGGCTTTGCCGTGGAGACACGCGAAGCGGAGGAAATCCGCCGCGGGCTGCTGTTCTTCGACGCGGCAGGCGAGGCCGTGCACAAGGTATATCTGAGACCGTCCTCAAACCTCCATGCCTATCGAAAACTGATAGACGAGCTCGAATCCGGCAACCAGGAGCCGATCATCTCGGTTGAGACGAAGTCGGCCGAAAAGGACGCAAAGAATCCGGACCAAGCCGCTACGATCGATGACCTACGCGAGCACTGGAGTCAGCTGACTGACGTGCACCAGTTCTTCGGCATGCTGAAGGCGCTCAACCTCAGCCGCCGCCAGGCGGTGCGAATGGTCGGCGACGACTACGCCTGGTTGCTCGACCATGCTGCGCTTGGCTCGATGTTCCATCGTGCGGCCGAAGACGAGATGCCCATCCTGTGCTTCGTCGGCAATCGTGGCTGCATCCAGATCCATTCCGGCCCAATCAAGACGATCAAGCAGATCGGACCTTGGATCAATGTGCTCGACGAGACCTTCCGCCTGCATCTCAAGACCCACCACATCCGCGAGGTTTGGGCTGTCCGCAAGCCGACCAGGGACGGCCACCTCACATCACTTGAAGCTTATGGCGCCGACGGCAAGATGATCATCCAGTTCTTCGGGATGCGCCAGGAAGGCGAATCCGAGCGCGCCGACTGGCGGTCACTGGCCGAAAACCTGCCGCGCATTCCCCGTTCAACCGCTGCTTGAGACAACACCGATGCATATTGATTTCCGTTCTCGCGCGGTGTGCGGGCCGCTACTTTGAACTTTGCTGACCATCGCTGTGCCGCGAACGCAAACCAGGGCACAGCTGCGATTTGGCGGCCGCCGCGGATCGCCTCCAGGCACAGGCTCCATTCCCACGAGCGTATCCGCGTTTGGCGAGAATGGCCGCCATCGCTGCCGTTGCGGTGAGCCCAACCCGAACCCCGCGGTAAAGCTGCTCAATGCAGGCACAACGCGTCCGCTGGCCGCCGGCGGGTGTGTGTCAGTCAATTTTTCGGGTGCCCGCCATCTACGGCAGCGGCGGCAGGAATTGGTCCAGGTGAAGTCGATTGGCGGCTGAGTCAAATTTCCAGAGCACGGCCTCCACAAAGGCATCCTCGAATTTTCCATCAGCAGCAGGGGGCCTCGGCGTCTGATGCTGAGCTCGAAAAGCTAGCGTCCCGATGCTGATGCGCGGCCCGACATAGGTCTTCTTCCGCCTCTGGCCAAGGAAAATTGGGGCTTGGGCCGGCCCGAGTGCCACATACGGGGTGTTACACATGGTACTTGCTATGAGCGTCTGGGTCGTTCGCATTCCCCCCCGGTTAGATGCGCGTTCGCATCGATATGGAGGGCATGTTCGGAATCGGTGCGCGTTACAGCTGGTGGATGAATTTCAGCGCCAATGCCGTTGAATTGGGTAAACTGTTTTTGTCAGAGACTGGATATCGGAGCTTGCGGGCGCATTTCACGCGGAACTCGTGCCTGACGAGTTCGCGATGGAGATCATCGGCTCCGGCGGGTAGTTGGTTCCTCTTCCAAACTGCGCCCCTCCGCCTAGTATTTCACTGCTGTACGTATTTTCAGCAAATGCTGAAAGCCGGCCTCACAATGAAATTCTGTAGACGGCATTCACCAAATATGGGCTTGCTGGCACGATGCGTTCGACAAAGATCCCGTCAAAAGCCAGGCGCAATTTCCCTCGAAATCCAGAAAATTAATGCCGGCTTCGGTGCAGATGTCCCGCGTCTGCGGCGTTAGCAACGGGGTGATAAAAATCAGAACGGCTTGCTTTTCTAGCCGCGCGGCTGACCGCTGTACCTGGGAAATAGCGTCGCGAGCCTGACGGGCTGCCCTATTGATTTGACCTCAGCCAGCAATGTGCGTTTCAGGTCGGTCCTCGAGCCTCCCTCGGATTGGTCTCAGCAATCCGAGTTATCGAGAAAGTGTCGACGACGACGCAAAGCCGCTCGCTCGCTACGGCGCTTGTGGAGGGCGCGCGGCGAGCGGCTTTTCTGCCGCCGAGCTGCGTCCGGAGTGGCAGGTAACCTCGATCGATACTCGGCCTCGGTCCACTAGGCTCCCCGTTCGATCTTCATGCGCCATCCTGTCGTGTCTGAAACGGACAAGAATGTCTGATGCCCGCCAAATGGTAGCCCCATACGGACCGCCGCAACGCAGAATGAGCGGGGTGCCGATGGTCGCTTGCTCGGCACGCAACTTGCTCGATTTTGTCATCGGAGGCGTGTCGGCGGTGCATTGTGCCCAGCGGTGGCGAACAGCCTTGCGATCTCAACCGAGCGTAAACGCCTGAACTCAGGAGAACCAAATGGCGACCCACCCGGTTCCAGATCATGTCCCGCCGGAAATGGTAGGCGACTTCAGCCTCTTTTCGTCGCCAGGCATGGCTCCGGCGCCCAACGGCGACCCGCACGCAGCAATCGCTTGCGTGCATGCCGGACCGCGAATCTTTTATTCGCCCTGGAACACGCGTACCGGGGAGGGTGCTTGGGTCATCACTCGCGCCGCAGATCAGCGCCGGGTGCTGCAGGAGACCGAAAACTTTTCCAGTCATCGCAACGTCTTCGCATCCGCACTGGGCGAAGACTGGCCGACGATCCCGCTCGAACTCGATCCCCCTTCCCATGCAGTCTTTCGCTCATTGCTCAATCCGCTCTTTTCGCCGAAGCGTGTAACGGAACTGGAGCCCGCCATCCGCGAGCGAGCGATAGCGCTTATCACGAGGATCGCCTCGTCGGGCACAAGCTGCGATGTCATGAAGGATTTCGCCTTTCCTTTCGCGGTCAGCATCTTCCTTCGATTCATCGGACTGCCGGAGCACCGTCTTGAGACGTTTGTTGCCTGGGCGAGAGATCTGCTCCACGGCGATGATGTGAGAAGGCCGGCGGCGGCTCGGACGATTGTAGCGTTCATAGACGAGCTGGCGGCGATGCGCCGCAAAAAGCCCGTTGACGATTTCATGAGCTTCATTGTGCAGGCGCAGGTCGAGGGCCGCGGGCTGACAGACCAGGAGGTCCGTGGCATTGGCGTGCTGGTTTTGGTGGCCGGGCTCGACACGGTCGCTACAGCCATAGGCTTTGACTTGGCCTATCTCGCGCGAAACCTGGAAAATCAGGAATTGCTCCGAAAAGAACCGGACCGGATCGTGCGCGCAGCCGAAGAACTGCTGCGCGCCTTTCCGACCGTCCATCTGATCCGCGTGGCACGAAGAGATATCGACTTCGAAGGCGCGCCGATCCGCAAGGGGGACTTTGTTTCCTGCGCCACAATGATTGCAAATCGTGACCCGGCGGAATTCGAAGACCCCAACACGGTCGATCTGACGCGAGAAGGCATCCGCCACGCCGCCTTTGGCTATGGTCCCCACCGTTGCCTTGGCTCACATCTTGCCCGCCGCGAAATTGTCATTGGCCTGGAGGAATGGCTGGCGCGCCTGCCGCCCTTTCGGATCAAGGAGGGAACAGCACCCATCACCCATGGCGGCCAACTGTTCGGGATTGAAAATCTGATCCTGGAGTGGGGCTAAACCTAGCCCGGCCCGAAGCCGGGGGCACAGACGTTGGAGGTCGCCTTGCGCATCATCGTTCACCAAGCCAGATGTCAGGGCCATGCGCAATGCGCGGCGCGAGCGCCGGCAGTCTTCAAGCTGGACGAGGCAGGTTACATCCTCCCCGGTGACATTGAGGTTGCGGACGGGGAGCAAATGCTTGCGTCGGATGGGGTGCGATCCTGCCCCGAACTTGCGCTGGAAATCGACGATCCCCCCGCTGCGCGAATCGTTTCGGAGGCCACTCTCAAACCGAAGACAGAGGTCCCGGAACACGTCAGAACCGCCGAATCTGCGACAGACCCGTCGGGCCAAGCAAGAATCATCGAACTGCTCGACCGCGAGGCGATCCGGGACTGCCTCTTTCGGTATTGCCGCGGGACAGACCGCGCCGATGAGGCGGTGCTGCGCAGCGCGTACTGGCCCGACGCGCATGACAGCCACGGGGCGTATCGCGGCTCGGCGGAGGGCTTCATTCGGTATGCGCTCGATGTCTTCAAGACCGGACCGCGCAACATCCATCAGATCACGAACATCCTGATCGAATTCATTGACGCGGCGGAGGCCACGGTCGAGAGCTATTTCACCGCGCTGCAACGCGGACCGGACAAAGGCGGAGAAGTGCGTCAGCTCTTTTTATGCGGGCGCTACTGCGATCTGTTTCAAAAGCGGGAAGGGGAGTGGCGGATTGCCGAACGGACCGTTGTCTATGACTGGCTGGAGGAGCAGATCCCAACCTTGGTCCTGGAGGCAGAACGCTTCGGCACGCGACAGCCGATTGGAGCACCCTATCCGGACGATCCGGTCTATGCGCTGGGCAAGCGTCGCATTGCTTCTCATGACGACGCCTTCACAACCACGCAACCGCATCAATATGACTACGGACTGTGAGCCTTCCAACGCCACCGTGACAACTGCAAGGGAAAGATGGGCCGGCAGGGACCGCGCCACGCCGCGGCCGTGCTCTGCTCTCCACCACCAGCGTACCAAGAAGGCCGGTCTGCGTCGCTTGCTGGAGCTTGGCAGAACCGCTCAGCATCCTGAACCCGGGTCATATCGTGTTACAGACCCGGTTGGGAAATTTCGACCAGGGACAATGCTGCCAGACCGAACTGGGAAGACCGGATCATCCCCTATCAACAACGCTATGGGTCATGGTCTAGCGCGGTGACTTCGAAGGCCAGCTCGAGGCTTGGTCATGCGGTCGACCCGCGGCCGCTGTACTGGAGTCGAGTCGCGCCGGCGCGTGCCCGTAGTCGGACCCAGTATTGCTCAACGCTGGGCCGCTGCATCGCGAAAACAAACCAGGAGAACGGGACCATGTCCGCCCATAAAGACGCATGTATCGGCGCCGGCCAATGCCCCACCATCGAGCCGGACAGGGGCTTCGACGAGCATGTTCTTGCCTGCGTTCTCTCGTGTGCGCTCAAGGAGGTCGAGGCTGGCGAAGCGACTGCGACGGAGTCGACAGGCCTGTCCCTCGCCGAGCTGCGCCAGGTCCTGCCCCGGGGTTTGTCCGCAACCGCACTGGCAGCCTTGGCCTTGGAAGACCTCAGCGACCCTGAGCCGGGCATGGAGGAAGAACTTCTGCGCGGCCTGCTGCTGGCGCACGCCCGGCCGAGCGACCCGGCGAGCGCGCGCTTCGCCAAGATCGTTGCCCGGCGTGCCATGCACGATGACCATCTGTGGCAAGATCTTGGTCTTCTCAATCGGACCGAGCTGAACCGCCTGCTTGCCACGCATTTTCCGATGCTCGCGGCCGGCAACACACGAAACATGAAATGGAAGAAGTACTTTTACCGCAAACTCTGTGAGGCCGAAGGGTTCTCGCTATGTCCTGCGCCCAATTGCCGGGAATGCAGCGATTTCGACAGTTGCTTCGGCCCGGAGGAGGACGAACGCGGAGAACGCATCACCTTTGATCTAGGGGCCACGCTTGGTCACGAGGCCTTGAGGCCTTGATCGCCGTCGCGCCACAAGCGCTTTTCCCGGCGCCGCTGTATGGAGGAGGGGATGTTCATCGCCTCGCGATATTTGGCAACCGTGCGGCGAGCGAGATCTATGCCGCATTCCTTGAGCCGGTCAGCGATGTCGTCGTCAGAGAGCATGTTATCAAGCGATTCTTCGGCGACCATCGCTCTGATCCGATGGCGAACAGCTTCAGCGGAGTGCGCGTCACCGCCTTCGCAGGAGGCGATCGCGACAGTGAAGAAATATTTGAGCTCGAACACACCGCGTGGGGTAACCATGTACTTGTTCGACGTAACCCGGCTGACAGTCGACTCGTGCATGTTGATCGCCTCAGCGACCGTCCTGAGATTGAGCGGCCGCAGGTGGGCGACGCCATATTCCAGAAAAGCATCCTGCTGGCGCACGATTTCCGTGGCGACCTTAAGGATCGTCTTGGCGCGCTGATCCAGGCTGCGGATCAACCAGTTCGCGTTTTGCAAGCATTCATTGAGAAATGTCATGTCCTTCGATTTTTTGGCGGCTCGGCAGGAAACCTCCGCGACATAGCTTTGGTTGATCAGCACCTTGGGCAGCGTGTTCGGATCAAGTTCGATCTGCCATCCACCTCCGGGCGAGCGCAGCACCCATACGTCCGGTATGACGCACTCCGGCGTTCCAGACTGGAATGTGTTTCCAGGCTTGGGGTCAAGCGCGCGGATTTCCTGCAGCATGTCGAGAAGATCTTCTTCATCGACGCCGCAGCGCTGCTTCAATGCCTGAAAATCGCGTCGCGCAAGCAGCTCAAGGTTGGCAACCAAAACCGCCATCGCCGGGTCGAAGCGGTTTTTCTCGCGCAACTGTATCTCGAGACATTCGCTGAGCGATCGTGCGAAGATTCCCGGAGGATCGAGGCGCTGCAAGACGCCCAGCACCCGTTCCACTTGAGCCAGCTCGACGTTCAGGGTCTCAGCCAGGTCGGAAGGACTTACCCGAAGATAGCCAGTGTCATCCAGATGACCGGCGAGCTGATGAGCTATCAGCCGCTCATGCGGTGTGAAGGCGGTGAGGGAGATCTGACGAGCGACATGGTCGTGCAACGTTTCGGCTAGGGCGACAAACTCCTCGTAGGCAGGCCGTTCGCCCGGCGTGGCGTTTGTCGCGCTCGGCTGGGACTTCCCTTGCCTGGGCAGGTCCGGGGATCCTGCCCAAGTCGGTCCTTCAGCCTCGCCGGACAGCCCTTCGTCTTTTGGCGCATGCTCCAGCAGCGGATTTTTCTCGAGCTCCTGGTCCACGAACTGATGCAGTTCGGCATGCGTCAGTTGCAGCAGACGAATCGACTCGATGAGCTGAGGCGATGCCGCAAGAGACTGTTTCTGAAGGAGGCTGAAGGACGATTTCATGGTCGGTCCGGTGTTCCTGTCAAAGAAGCTCTTGGCCGTGGCTAATTGGATCTCTCACAGGTCGACGCTGCAAAGCCGCGTCACGTTTGAACGACCTCACGGGCCGCTGGCTTCAGGGCCTCGCCCTTTGTCCCAAGCGTCGCCCAAAACGCAGTCGCGCACGGTCGATCTGCACCAGGTCACGCCGCGTCCTTCAACGATCGAAGGACGTTCTGCGGGGATGAGACGCCATAGGGGTCGGTCTCGCAGTTATCGGAGAAACCTTCCTCCTCGAACCACTGCTCCACGACGCCATTGTTGAGCAGAGCCGCGTAGCGCCAGGAGCGCATTCCGAAGCCCAGATTGTCCTTGGCAACCAGCATGCCCATTTTGCGCGTGAACTCGCCAGACCCATCCGGGATCAGCTCGACCTTCTGCAGCCCCAGGGACTTTCCCCATGCATTCATGACAAAGGCATCGTTGACCGAGAGGCAGTAGACCGCGTCGACCCCTTGTTTCTTGAAATCCTCGTAGAGATCTTCGAAATTGGGCAGCTGGTAGGTCGAGCATGTGGGGGTGAAAGCGCCAGGCAGCGAGAACAGGATGACGCGCTTGCCGCCAAAGTAGTCGTCGGACGTCTTTTCTTCCCAACGATATGGATTTGGCCCCTGGACTGAATCATCGCGAACACGCGTGAGAAACGTGACGAAGGGGACCTTCTTCTGACCGGTCATAAACTTGCTCCTTTTGAAGAAACTGGCGCACTGGATTTTACTGAGGCTGGCGGATTGCCGCGCTGGGGTGCTGCCGAGGTGCGAGACGATGCCTACGCGGCTTCCCACTCTTTCCCCCGTCGGATGTATAGGGAACGGCCCGGCTCCAGATGCTCGGATCTCCAAACCGGGCGATGCCCAGTGCTCAGCGAGGACAACCGCCGGCGTCTTTGTCGATCGTTTAGAGCTTCGCGTGCCAGCCATGGTTCGGTATCGGCTTTCATCGTGTTCAATAGGCTCCGAGCACGAGCAGCAAGAGGCATGCCATTTGCAACGAAGCTGCTTCTGCACCAAAGTTTCGAGGTCAGGTGTGTAGCGCTTGAGCTTCCGCAGGCTGGCAAACGATGCACCATAGACCGCAAGCACATGCACACGGCGCGGCCGCGGGCATCACCGCAGCGAAGGGGCACGGTGTGCGCCTAGCCGTGTTCGCAGAGGCATGACTGACGCGAACGCATGCCTGTGGCGGCAGTTCATGGCGGCCTCTCTTCGGTATTGCCATGGTCCAGAGTCGATGAAGATCGAATACGGCTCGGTCACGGTCATTGCGCGGTTTGCTTTCCAACGCCGTAGGCGTCCATCCAAAACTTATTGTGTCGGAAACTGGACCAGAATTGTCGCAAGGCCGACCCAAACGTCAGGAACAAGTGCCGCTGATTAGCGCGAACCGGCAGAACGCAACGGAGTGCCACGGGCACGCAATTTGCTTCAATGATCTTGTCGGTGGGACGGCCGCGAATGCGAGGAGAGCCTAGCCGGCTCTAACGGCGCTCGATGCAGAGCTTCCGCTCACCTCAACTCGCAAAGGATTCTGCTGTGACCGATATCGATTGCTATGTCTGGCAAGCACTAATTCGCCATTTCAAAACCGATGATTTGACAGGTCTCGCCAGCTCGCGCCGAAAATTTGCTGCCCATTTGCTGCCGGACGTTCAAACTGTCATTGAAGAGCAGATTGCGCCCTTGTCTCCCAGGCTCATCGGCGTCCACCAGCGGCACCAGTCCGATGCCATGAAGCTGTCCGACATGGTCATTCGCGAGGGTGGAACCGTCATTGCGGTGACACCCTTGCAATATCAGGACATGGATATTGGCGAAGACGTGCCCTACGCGGCACTGCAAAATGGCCTGTGGCTATTCCTTGTCGGCGAAGAGCCTGCAGCGGTCCTTCTGTCGCAGTTTTTTGACCGCTGGGGCGGCCGAACGGTTCAAGTGGAAATCGCTTATCTGCCTGGCGAGCAGGCATGTGCCTTCTCGCGCGGATTTCTTAGCAAAATCCAGGCGGCAGGCGAAAGCTCGCAATACTACCGCAGCAAGGTTCTCTCTTTTGAATACGATGCACGCAACTGGGGGATGCGGGGAGCGATGCGGGTTCATCGCCTACCTGCCGTACGCCGGGACGACGTGGTGCTTTCGGAAGCAACTATGGCGCGTCTTGATGCCAACATCTTTGACCATGATCGACACCGAGAGGGGTTGAAGCGCCTCGGCCAGCACGCGCAAAAGGGTATTCTGCTTTATGGTCCCCCTGGTACAGGCAAGACGCACGTCATCCGCTATGTTTCTGCCAACCTGCCCGGACGCACTACTGTTCTGGTTACGGCTGAGCAGACAGCGGCGATTGGGTTCTACATAGCGTTGGCCCGCACGCTTCAGCCGAGCATCGTCGTATTGGAGGACGTCGACTTGGTGGGTCGGTCGCGAGAAAACGTATCTAGCCCGAACGCTGAACGACTGCTCAACCGTCTGTTGAACGAAATGGATGGTCTTGCCTCAAATGCAGATATCCTCTTCCTCCTTACGACGAATCGGCCGGAGGACATTGAGGACGCGCTCGCCTCGCGCCCAGGCCGGGTGGACGAAGCAATTGAGATCCCGCTTCCCGACGTCGGCTGCCGCGAGCGGCTGATCACGCTGTATGGTCGTGCGCTCGTCTTCCAAGACGGAGCGCTTGCGGATGTCGTCGCACGGTCGGAAAACAGCAGCGCGGCCTATATCAAGGAAATGGTCCGCCGTCTGGCTCAACGGAGCCTGGCACGGGATGGCGGGGATGTCGTCTCGCGCGAGGATGTGGAGATGGTCTTCGGCGACACCGAAACTTTGTCGAGCCGTCTCAAGAGGCGGCTTGTCGGCCTCGGCGAGAAAACCTCAACGGGGTAAAGAGCAGAAGATGAGAGTGGCTGCTGCAGCTGGTGTTCTGCTGCGCTGGTTTTCAATGCTGAGCTCTTGCACGGCGCGGAAGATGCCGCATACGTCCGCCTCTTCGGGCGGTCATGCCCCTGCCAGGCCACCTGAGCGATCGTGCCTTGTCAAGCAAGACGCTTCCATCTAGGCGCGAGTCCATTCCGACTCAGGTGGATCGCCCCGGTGAGCCGTCGGCCTCAATTCCCGCCGGGTGAGCTTGCCACCGGTCTTTCCGAGGCGCAAGCGCTTCCGTCCGCCGCTCTGCGGGGCCCAGGAGGCCCTGAAACCCGATCGTTTGGGCCTTCATTCTGTTTGGGCGGATCTAGAAGGTGATCTGGCAGGGGGGCTTTGCGCTGCCGGTTTACCACCGGGCTGAAGCTGGCCGCGATCACTGGGGCCCGCGCGGCATGCTGGTCGGATAATCCGCTGTCGCTGCGCCTCTCGCAGCCTGTTCAGTGAGCCCCCGGGCCGGCCATCCGTCCAACACGTCGGCTCCGCGACACAGGTGTCGGAATTGTCAGGTCCGCGCCACAGTCCCCGGGGGCCTAAGTCTGTGATTGCCGCAGGCTATAGCTCGATCTGTCGGATTTGGCACGAGCTTTGCGCCTGGGGCGAGACCACGGCAGCAGCCGACGGCCCTCCTATCGTCCCGCGATGGACGCAACCAACGAAGGAATTCCACTATGGCAATACCGCACCGCATCTTCGGGAGCGGGTCACGAGACGGGTGGGCTGCAGCTCGGCTGGTCGGCATCGACCTTGCTCGCGGTTTGGCAGTCTTCGGCATGTATGCCGTCCATGTGGGTCCCCTAGACGGCGAAGGAGTGGTCGGAAGTGTGATGGACTTCGCCTTTGGGCGCTCGTCCGTCCTGTTTGCCGTAATAACCGGGTTTTCGCTCATCCTGATTACCGGCCGCAACCCGCGGAAATCGACGCTAGCCGGTAGACAGGCCATTGCCAAGGTTGCAATCCGCGCCCTTATCCTGCTCGCCCTTGGCGAAATCCTCACCTATGTCAACGCGCCTGTCGCGGTCATTCTGGCATACTACGGCGTCTGCTTCCTGTTGGTCCTGCCGCTATATCGGCTCAGCGCACAGCGGCTCGGGTTGCTCGCGGCGGTGACAGCATTGGTTCTCCCGCAGGTGCGTTTCCTCCTTCTCAAAATGCTTGGCTCCGGGAGCTCAGACCCCGAGGTGTTCACCCTCCTGGTCAGCGGCACTTATCCCGCCTTGACCTGGGTTCCTTTGCTGATCGCCGGCATGGCCATTGCGCGCTTTGACCTTCGCACGCGCGCAATGCATTTGCGCCTTGGTGTAGCCGGCGTCGCGCTGGCCGTGTTGGGCTTCGGAGGATCCTGGCTTGCGCTGCATTTGATGCCTGGCGTAAGCGCAGAGCTGGCAAATTTGCAAGAACTTGACGTGAGTCCTCACCACTGGTGGATGCTGGATGTGGACGAGCTCACAGCGAGTTGGCTATGGATTGCCTCGCCTCATAGCGAGACGACGTTTTGGATTTTTGGCAGCGCCGGTTGCGCAATGATCATCGTGGCGGCTTGCTCGCTTGCTATGGATGCGCTCCCGTTCGTGCGAAAGCTGGTCTCGCCAATAATCGCGGTCGGTTCGATGCCTCTGACGGCCTATCTTCTGCACATTCTGGGAATATTTATGCTTGGAAGAGCTCACTCGCTGTCCGCGTTGTTTGGCTTCATCGTGGTTGTAAGCGCTTTCGCGGTGCTTTGGCTGCGCTTATTCCCGCGAGGACCGATGGAAGCGCTGATGGGATGGATCGCAGATCGAGCGACGCGACGTCCGCTGAGCACCACGTCGCCCCGACTTTCGGATCGATAGTGACGCTCGCCAAAGAAAGCGAACCTGACCGACGACATAGCTGGTAACTAGAAAATCGCCCGCTCCGTACCATCTGGGGGCAATCGCTAAGCCTTGCAACCATCGCCTTGCGCGCGGCTTTGAGGATAGAAATCCAAGTCTTCTGGCGGCATTGTCCGTGATGTGTTTGACCATCGCCGCAGAAGGTCCTTAGTTTCGGACTGAACGAAGCGCTGTCGATCTCCACGATCGGAGGTTGCGAAACCAGCAAAACGCCGTTCCGGCGCTGAAGCGAAGTCGCATTGCGATGAGGCGGCGGCATGCGCAGGTGCTTGCCAAAGCTGTCGCTGTCGGTCGACCATACCCCCTGGCGTGGCAGAGCTCGCTGATGGGCTACCGATCCCGTACATCGCATTCGCTTGCCGTCGACAGCAAGCTGGTCAGGTCGCTCTCAAAGAGAGGATTAACGAGCTGACAGTGAGTTGACGCTTGGTAAATTCCTTTGGCGAGCGACATTCTGCGTGCGCCTTCTCTTTGGCCGGCATTCGCGCAGCCTATCGTGTGGGTTGGAATTGAGATTAGGGCCATGCAGGTGTGCTGCCGGGAATGCTGTTCTCTCAGCGGCGGTTTCGTAGGATGGTGGCGCGCACAAGTCGACCTACGGGCGGCCCGGCGTTTCGCGCGCAGTTCCAAATCGAGACCTGGAGGGTGGGCACCTCAAGAACGGTGCCCGGTCGCCCCCGCTGCCAAGCGCGACCGCGCTCGCCCGGGCTGCGTAACCTGACCAACTCCGCCCGGGCGAACGCTGATGCACTGCCCGGAGCCGCGAACGGCTAGGGCCGGCGAGGCGCCCGGTACTGGTCAAAGCCCCCTCGGCAGTAGCCCGCGATCCATGTGGCCTAGGCGAGATGACCGACAAAGTGTGGGGCAGGATCGCGCCGCGTGGCTGGTGCGGCTGCATCGCAAGCGCTGAGCTGTGGGCCCGCCCCGTCAGAGGTTAGGTTGCGCGTTTCGGCCCGAATAGGAGCACTGTGAGGGCGGCAAGGAAGGTGGCAACCGCGCTGTAGGCGAACACACTGGCGACGCCCGCATTATTCACGAGCAGTCCGCCGAAGATCGCGCCGGCCGCGATGGCAATTTGGAACGTTGAGGTCATCAGCACACCGGCGCTTTCGGCCTGTTCGGGAACGGCGCGCAGCACCATCCAAGTCTGTACTCCCACCGGGACCGCACCGAAGCCAAAACTCCATACAGCAACCGCAATGGCCGAGGTGAAGGCCGATGCTCCAGGCATCAGCAACGAGACAGCGGCTATCGCCATGAGCAGCGGCGGCAGCGCCGCGACCGCCTTGAGGCTGTGTTTGGCCAGGAACGCGCCGGCTAAATTCCCGAAGAATCCGCATACCCCCGAAACGAGCAACAGCAGCGAGATCGTCTCGATATGGAGCGCGGGAATCATCTCGAGATAAGCCCGGACATAGGTGAAGCTGGCGAAGTGCCCAGAAGCCACCAGCAGCACCACCAAAAGCGCGACCTTGATGGTTGGCTTCTTGACCACATGCAGCAGGCCGCGGATTCCAGCCATTTCAACCGGCGGCAACGTCGGAAGGGTTACGAGTTGCACCAGCAATGTAACGGCATTAACGGCTGCGGCGATCATGAAGGAGGCTCGCCATCCCCAGATGTCGCCGACATAGGCGCCGATTGGAGGCGCGCAAACGATAGCGACCGACACGCCGGTGAGGATGATTGATAGTGCGCGCGGAAGGAGGTGATTTGGAACCAGTCGCATCGCCAGCGATGCCGAAATCGACCAGAAGCCTCCAAGCGCAATGCCGAGCACCACGCGTGCCGCCAGGAAAACCGGCAGCGACCACGCGACCCCTGCCAGAAGGTTGGACAGGATCTGAAGCAGCATCATCGCCCACAGGACGACTCTGCGGTCGAGGCGCTTTGTTATGAAGGCGATCAGCGGCGCCGAAATCGCCGCGGCAATCGCAGTCGCTGTCATCGTCTGTCCAGCCGCACCCTCTGTGACATGCAGATCATGCGCGAGCGGCGTCAGCACGCTGGCAGGCAAAAGCTCTGCCGCCACAAGCCCGAAGGTCCCCAGGCCAAGCGATATGACCGCGCCCCAAGCGGGACGAGATCGTCGATCCGGCTTTTCTGGGCCGTGCAGAAAAGTCTCCATGAAGCCTGTCGCAGATTGGGTCATGAATAAGCTCGCCAGCTTGGGTGCAACTGCAACATGGGTTGGCTGCATTGACCGGCATTCAGGAGCACGTTGTTGCCGGCCCCGCACGCAGGGAATGTTCATCGCTGCCCGACATGTTGTGACACCGCCGCGTGCAATATCAGTGCCGGGTTCTCCGAGTCGGGCGGGATCTGATCGTCGGCATTCGTCGCATCAGGCATGTTCCCTGCCGACTGCGCGGGGCCAGTCTCGAACCAGCCATGCGCCACCAGCTACCGAGCACGCTCGTCCGATGTCCCGCAGCGGGAGGCCCGCAAGCCGGTCGCTTTGCCCCCGCCTGCAGGCATGCCAAAACTTCGGCTCTAGCTCGAAGGCCAGCTTTTCTGCGAGCGGTCTCCAAGGTGACGGGTTGTGTCGGGCATTGTCGGCTCCGCTACAGGGCTTAGTGCGACAATCACTTGTCTCGCAGCAAACACTCGTTGGCGCTCAGGCTAACTCGCGGGCAACAAAAGAAAAAACCTTGTTCGTTATCACCCAGTTTACTTGGCACGAGTCTTGAGACCCTTTCGGTGTGAGGCGGCATGAGCTGCCCATCGGCATTCATATTGCGGCCAGCCGCGACGATGGAAAAGGAAGGGAATCTATAATGTCAGGTCTGCGTCAGATCGCCTTTTACGGAAAGGGCGGCATCGGCAAGTCCACCACCTCCCAAAACACGCTCGCTGCCCTGGTCGACCTCGGCCAGAGAATCCTCATCGTCGGCTGCGACCCCAAAGCCGACTCCACTCGCCTGATCCTGAACTCGAAGGCTCAGGATACTGTCCTGCATCTGGCGGCCCAGGAAGGTTCGGTGGAAGATCTCGAGCTGCAGGACGTGCTCAAGATTGGCTACAGAGGCATCAAATGCGTGGAGTCTGGCGGCCCGGAGCCGGGTGTTGGCTGCGCCGGCCGAGGCGTCATCACATCGATCAACTTCCTCGAGGAGAACGGCGCCTATGATGATGTCGACTATGTCTCCTACGACGTGCTGGGCGACGTGGTTTGCGGCGGTTTCGCGATGCCGATCCGCGAGGGCAAGGCGCAGGAAATCTACATCGTCATGTCCGGGGAGATGATGGCGCTTTATGCCGCCAACAACATCGCCAAGGGCATCCTGAAATATGCCCATTCGGGCGGGGTGCGGCTCGGAGGCCTGATCTGCAACGAACGGCAAACCGACCGTGAGCTTGATCTCGCTGAAGCCCTGGCTTCCAGGCTCAATTCCAAGCTCATCCATTTCGTGCCGCGCGACAACATCGTCCAGCATGCCGAGCTCAGGAAGATGTCAGTTATCCAGTATGCGCCGGATTCCAAGCAGGCCGGAGAGTACCGCGCGCTGGCCGAGAAGATCCATGCCAATTCTGGCCAGGGCACCATCCCGACGCCGATCACCATGGAGGAGCTCGAGGACATGCTGCTCGACTTCGGCATCATGAAAACCGACGAGCAGATGCTTGCCGAGCTGCAGGCCAAGGAAGCGGCCAAGACGGCCGCCCAGTAACGACCGATATTGGTCGCCTCTCGAGTTGGGGCGCCTGCCAAGAACGGCGCCTCATCAGTGAGGCGTCATCAGACACCTTGAAAGGGGTCCCATGAGCCTGGAATACGAGAATGATGGTGCTCTCCATGCGAAGCTTATCGAGGAGGTGCTATCGCAATATCCCGACAAAGCGGCGAAGCGCCGCAAAAAACATCTGAGCATCGCCAAGAGCGGGGATGAGGCTGGCGAGGAAAGTGAGATCCTTTCCGAATGCGACGTCAAATCGAACATCAAGTCCATCCCTGGGGTGATGACAATCCGTGGCTGCGCCTATGCCGGCTCAAAGGGCGTGGTCTGGGGTCCAGTCAAGGATATGGTCCATATCTCGCACGGCCCCGTCGGCTGCGGCCAATATTCCTGGTCACAGCGCCGCAATTACTATGTGGGCACAACGGGCATCGATACGTTCGGGACAATGCAGTTCACCTCCGATTTCCAGGAGAAAGACATTGTCTTCGGCGGTGACAAGAAACTGGAACAGATCATCGACGAGATCGAGGTCCTGTTTCCGCTGAACAACGGCATCACCGTGCAATCCGAATGTCCGATCGGTCTCATTGGCGATGACACCGAGGCAGTTTCTCGCAAGAAGGCCAAGGAGCACGAAAAGACCATCGTGCCGGTGCGCTGCGAGGGCTTCCGCGGCGTCTCGCAATCACTCGGCCACCACATCGCCAATGACGCGATCCGCGACTGGGTCTTCGACAAGAAGGAAGTCGACTTCGAGGCCGGTGCTTACGACGTCAACGTGATCGGCGACTACAATATTGGCGGCGATGCCTGGGCCTCGCGCATCTTGCTTGAGGAGATAGGATTGCGCGTGGTCGGCAACTGGTCGGGCGACGCAACACTGGCCGAGATTGAACGCGCGCCAAAGGCCAAGCTCAATCTCATCCACTGCTACCGCTCGATGAACTACATCTGCCGGCATATGGAGGAAAAGTATGGCGTCGCCTGGATGGAGTACAATTTCTTCGGACCGTCCCAGATCGAAACCTCCCTGCGCAGCATAGCCAAGCATTTCGGGCCGGAAATCGAGGAGAAAACCGAGAAGGTGATCGCCAAGTACAGGCCGCTTGTCGACGCCGTCATCTCCAAGTACCGGCCGCGCCTCGAAGGCAATACCGTCATGCTCTACGTCGGTGGCCTACGCCCCCGCCACGTCATCACAGCCTACGAGGACCTCGGCATGGTCATCGTCGGCACCGGCTACGAGTTCGGCCACAATGATGATTATCAGCGCACCGCTCATTACGTAAAGAACGGCACGCTGATCTACGACGACGTTACCGGTTACGAGTTGGAGAAATTCATCGAGGGAGTTCGCCCCAACCTCGTGGGCTCCGGCATCAAGGAAAAATACCCGGTGCAGAAGATGGGCATTCCGTTCCGTCAGATGCACTCCTGGGACTATTCGGGACCCTATCACGGCTATGACGGCTTTGCCATATTCGCACGTGACGTGGATCTTGCCATCAACAATCCGGTCTGGGATCTCTACCACGCTCCTTGGAAAGAACGCCCGCCCAGTGGGCGGGCGATAGCTGCCGAATAGACGCCCAGTCCTTGGCCCGGTCTCCCCAGAGAGACCATGAAACCCCGCGAGCTTGTGAGCCTCGGGACTACCGGAAACGTCTCGACTATCTGAGCTGCGGAATGGCGCGGCCAGATTAAAAAGAGGAATACCAATGCCGCAGTCGGCCGAAAAGATTCTCGACCACGCTCCCCTGTTCCGCGAGCCAGAATACAGGCAAATGCTCGCCGAGAAGAAGCTGAATTTCGAATGTCCGCACCCGGATCAGGTCGTTACCGATCAAGGCGAATTCACCAAGACCTGGGAATACCGCGAAAAGAACCTCGCCCGGGAAGCGCTTGTAATCAATCCCGCCAAGGCCTGCCAGCCGCTTGGTGCCGTGTTCGCTGCAGCGGGTTTCGAGCGTACCATGTCCTTCGTCCACGGCAGCCAGGGCTGCGTGGCCTATTACCGCTCGCACCTGTCACGCCATTTCAAGGAACCTGCTTCGGCGGTTTCCTCCTCGATGACAGAGGACGCGGCAGTGTTCGGCGGCTTGAAGAACCTGGTCGACGGGCTCGCCAACACATACCAGCTTTACGACCCCAAGATGATCGCAGTGTCGACGACGTGTATGGCCGAGGTCATAGGCGACGACCTGCACAGCTTCATCCAGAACGCCAAAGACGAAAACTCAGTCCCGGGCGACTTTGACGTGCCTTTTGCCCACACGCCAGCCTTCGTCGGTAGCCATGTCGACGGCTATGACGGCATGCTCAAGGGTATTCTGGAGCACTTCTGGAAAGGCCAGCAGCGCACGGAAACCAAGGGAAGCATCAACGTCATTCCGGGCTTCGACGGTTTCTGCGTTGGCAACAACCGGGAGCTCAAACGTCTGCTCGATGTGATGGGTGTGTCCTACACCTTCATCCAGGACGCATCTGACCAGTTCGACACGCCGTCGGACGGAGAATACCGCATGTACGATGGCGGCACAAAGATCGAAGAGGTAAGGGGGGCACTCGACGCCGAGGCAACGCTTTCGCTGCAGCACTACAACACGCGAAAAACGCTGGACTATTGTGGGCAAGTTGGGCAGGCCACGGCTTCCTTCCATTATCCGCTCGGCGTCCAGGCAACTGACGAATTGCTGATGAAGGTCTCGGCGCTTTCCGGCAAGGAAATCCCCGAGGCAATCCGGCTGGAGCGCGGCCGACTGATTGATGCCATGGCGGATAGCCAGTCCTGGCTGCACGGCAAGAAATACGCGATCTACGGCGACCCGGACTTCGTGTACGCCATGGCCCGATTCGTCATGGAAACGGGCGGCGAGCCGACACATTGCCTCGCCACCAACGGCACCTCGACGTGGGAATCCGAGTTGAAGGAACTGCTTGCATCCTCGCCCTTCGGCAAGGACGCTCAGGTCTGGGCGGGCAAGGACCTCTGGGCTATGCGGTCGCTGCTCTTCACCGAGCCCGTGGACCTGCTGATCGGCAATTCCTATGGCAAGTATCTGGAGCGCGACACGGGCACGCCGCTGATCCGGCTGACGTTTCCGATCTTCGACCGGCACCATCATCATCGCTTTGCGCTCATGGGCTACCAGGGCGGATTGCGCGTGCTGACCACGATCCTCGACAAGATCTTCGACAAGCTCGATCGCGAGACGAGCCAGACGGGCGTGACGGACTATTCCTATGACCTCACCCGCTAGAAGACACGGACCGGCTTTTCGCCCAGGCGGTTCATTGCCGAATTGGCTTTGCGGACTGACGCCATGAGCTCGCTCAGTGCGAAGATCCAGGACGTTTTCAAGGAGCCCGCCTGCGACAAGAACCGCGGCAAGGATGCCAAGGCGCGCAAGCAGGGCTGCGCGAGGGCGCTGACGCCAGGAGCGGCGGCGGGCGGTTGCGCCTTTGACGGGGCCAAGATCGTCCTGCAGCCGATCACCGACGTTGCGCATTTGGTCCATGCGCCGCTCGCCTGCGAGGGCAATTCCTGGGACAACCGCGGTGCAGCTTCGTCCGGGCCAAGCTTGTGGCGCACCAGCTTCACGACCGACCTTACCGAACTCGAGGTGGTGATGGGGCAGGGCGAGCGGAAGCTCTTCAAGGCGATCCGCGAAATCAAGGAAGCGTATGCGCCACCGGCAGTGTTTGTCTATTCGACCTGCGTGACGGCCCTCATCGGCGACGATATCGAAGCTGTCTGCAAACGCGCCGCCGAAAAATTCAGCTTGGCCGTGGTTCCGGTCAATGCGCCGGGCCTGGCCGGCTCCAAGAACCTCGGCAACAAGCTCGCCGCCGAGGCGTTGCTCGACCATGTGATCGGCACGGTGGAACCCGATGACGCCGGGCCGTACGACATCAATATCCTCGGTGAATTCAACCTCTCCGGCGAATTCTGGCTGATAAAGCCGCTCCTCGACCGGCTCGGCATCCGGGTTCGCGCCTGCATTCCGGGCGACGCGCGCTATCTCGACATCGCTTCCGCGCACCGCGCCCGGGCGGCCATGGTGGTGTGCTCTACGGCCCTCATGAATCTAGCTCGCAAGATGGACGAGCGCTGGAGCATCCCTTTCTTCGAAGGCTCCTTCTACGGGATTTCGGATACTTCGGCGGCACTCCGCCAAATTGCTACGCTGCTGGTGAGGAAGGGGGCCGATCCGGAGATCCTGGACCGCACAGAGACGCTGATCGCCGAGCAGGAGGCGATTGCATGGAAGAAGCTTGAGGCCTACCGAGCCCGCCTTCAAGGCAAGCGCGTGCTGCTCAACACGGGTGGTGTCAAGTCCTGGTCGGTCGTCCACGCGCTGGTGGAGATCGGGATCGAGATCGTCGGCACCTCGGTCAAGAAATCGACTGTCGAAGATAAGGAGCGCATCAAACAGGTCCTCAAGGACGACAAGCACACATTCGAGCAGATGCCAGCGCGCGACCTTTACGCCATACTCTCTGGAGGCAAGGCCGATATCATGCTGTCGGGCGGACGCACGCAGTTCCTCGCGCTCAAGTCCAAGACGCCGTGGCTCGACATCAACCAGGAGCGCCAGCACCCGTATGCCGGATATGACGGCATGGTGGAACTCGTACGGCAGATCGACATCGCCATCCACAATCCGATCTGGTGCCAGGTGCGCGAGCGCGCTCCGTGGGATTGCCCGCACCATGTGGAGGATAAACCGCCGGGCAAGAGCAACGACACCGAGAGCGTGCACGCCGTCCGGGAATTCGCTGGCAAGGCGCCGTCCAATTTAATGGACGTTGAGAAGATGCGATGACCCGTATCCTTCCCCAAACCAAATCAGCCTCGGTCAACCCGCTGAAATCGTCACAGCCGCTGGGTGCAGCCTTGGCCTTTCTCGGCATCGACGGCGCAGTGCCGCTGTTCCACGGCACCCAAGGCTGCACCAGCTTCGCCCTCGTGCTGCTTGTGAGGCATTTCAAGGAAACGATCCCCCTGCAGACCACGGCGATGGATGAAGTAACAACCATCCTCGGCGGGTCGGACAATCTGGAAGAGGCGATCCTCAATCTCAAGACCCGCACGAAGCCAAAGCTGATCGGGGTCTGCACCACGGCCCTCGTGGAAACCCGTGGCGAAGATTGCGCAGGCGACCTCGCCGACATCAGGCTGAAGCGGGCGGCAGAACTCGCGGGTACGGAGATCGTCCTGGCCAACACGCCGGATTTCGCCGGTGCCCTCGAAGAGGGCTGGGCCACGGCTGTCACCGCGATGATGGAAAGTATTACGCGACCTGGCGAACGGGCGCGCCAGTCGAAGAAGGTCGCAATCCTGCCCGGGTGGAACCTCACTGTGGCTGATATCGAGCATTTGCGCGAGATGGTCGAAAGCTTTGGGCTGCAATCGGTGATTTTGCCGGACCTCTCAGGCTCGCTTGACGGTACCGTGCCAGACCACTGGGTCCCGACCACCTATGGCGGCACGAGCATCGAGGATATCCGCGATCTCGGCACGGCTGGGCACTGCATCGCCGTCGGCGAGCATATGCGCCGCCCGGCCGAGGTTCTTTATAGGGCGACCGGCGTGCCTTACGTGCTGTTTCAGTCGCTGACTGGATTAAAGGGCGCCGATCAGCTCGTTTCCCTGCTGTCGGCTATTTCTGGCCAGCCTGCGCCGGCAAGTGTCCGCCGCCGGCGGGCGCAATTGCAGGATGCGCTGCTCGACGGACATTTCCATTTCGGAGGCAAGAAAATTGCGATCGCTGCTGAACCAGACCAACTCTACCAATTGGCAACCTTCTTCGTCGACTTGGGCTCCGATATCACGGCGGCGGTCACGACGACCGATATGTCGAAAATTCTGGAAAAGGTGCCGGCGGAGTCGATTCAGGTCGGCGATCTCGGCGATCTGGAAGCGCTAGCGGGCGGCGCGCATCTTCTGGTCACCCATTCACATGGACGCCAGGCGTCGCAACGCCTTGGCATTCCGCTCATGCGCATCGGCTTCCCCGTCTTCGACCGGCTCGGCAGCCAGCACAAGCTCTCGATCCTCTATCAAGGAACCCGTGATCTGATCTTCGAGGTTGCAAACCTGTTCCAGGCCGACCGGCGTGCGCCGACGCCTGAGGAGCTTGATCCATTCCGCAAGCGGCAAACGCCAGGTGAGCCCGATGCGTCGCCTCTCACTCGTCACTGACGAGGTTCACCGTCCGATGCGGGAACGACAAGCAGGCGCCTTGCGGGTGGCAATCGCTACTCAGGACGTCAAGCAGCTCAATGCCCATTTCGGGTCGGCCAAGCGCTTTGTCATCTACGATATGACTCGCGAGGAGTGGGAGCTTGTGGAAGTTATCGAGTTCGACGAGGTCTCCGACGAAACTGGGAAACAACGGGCCGAGCGGGATGACCGCATCTCGCCGAAGGTCGATGCGCTGAAGGGCTGCCATCTGCTGTTTTGCCTGGCGATCGGCGGACCTTCGGCAGCCAAGCTTGTTTCGGCAAAAATCCATCCAATCAAGGTGCGGCAGCCTCAAAGCATTCAAGAGGTGCTGTTTCGCACGCAGACCATGCTCAGGACCTGCCCTCCACCTTGGCTGCGCAAGGTCCTGGCAGAGGCAGGCGTCGCGAAACAGAAACCGTCCTTTGAGGACGACGACTGAAATGAGGAGGCGAAATGACCGACCCTGCGGTTAGCCCTGCTGTCGCCGAAGACGAGGTGGCGCTTGCCAGCCCGTTTCTCCAATCCCTCGTACGGCTTATCCGTGCTCAAGATTCCCACGGGTCATGGGACGGCAAAGCGGACGCTGAGTTGCTGGCCGACTTCATCGTCAGCAAGGAACAGCGCCGTACGATTCCAATCATCGGCGATCCCGATCCGGACGTGCTGTGGAGGCTCGACAAGTTCTACACTGCCGTCGCCCTTGCAATCGAGGAGCGCTGCGGTCTGATGGCAACACCGATGATCGAAATGAGCCATGAGGGCTTCGGGCGCGTGCTTTTCTCCACCGGGCGGCTGGTCGTTCTGTCCAAGACCCTGCGAGACGTCCATCGGTTTGGCTTCGAGACGTTCTGCAAACTTGCCGCGGCCGGTACGAAACTGGTCGACGATGCCATCGCAGCCATCGAAACCTATCCCGAGGTGGCGCGTGCGTAATGGAAACGGGTTTGAGCAAAGGGGTCATGACAGGTCTTGAGCGGCGCGATCTACTCAGCCGATGCGGTCCAGGCCGATGGGCTCATCAGGCAGCGGCGATGAAGCCACTCGTCCTGATCTGTTCCCAAGATGCCGAGCTCTATCTGTTCCTCAGCCACATACTGGAGGTGGACGGCTTCGACAGTGAGCCGGCAGGCGGCGCAAAGGAAGCGCTTGCACTGGCGGACGAACGGGAATTTCAGGCCGTGGTGCTGGACTGCGGGCCAGCGAGCATATCCGGCTCCCCAATCTGCTCCCGGCTCAAACAGCACCCCCGGACCGGCGGTCTGCCCGTTATCGCCCTGATCGCGCCCGGCGCCGAGAACCAGCACCTCAGCCTCCTCAAGGCTGGCATTGATGAGAGCTTTGTGCGGCCGATCGCGCCGGCCAAGCTGCTGGACTGTCTGCGAGCGAAGCTGGCGCTGCCCCTACGGGGCGAAAATGGTCTTGAAAACGGCGGCTGGCTCTCCTGTGGCGGCCTCGAGATGAAGCTCGATGCCCACCGGGTTCGCGGCAACGGCCACGACATTCATCTCGGACCCATCGAGTTCAACGTGCTGCGGCTATTAATCAAAGCCCCCGGGAAGGTTTTCAGCCGGGACGAACTTATCCGGGCGGCTTGGCCGCCCAACATCCATGTCGGTGCACGCACCGTCGATGTCCATATCAGCCGGATCAGAAAAGCCCTTCAGGCGGCTTCGCCCGGCAGCGTCATTCGAACCGTCAGGTCGGCCGGCTACTCCCTCGATAATCCGGACGGCTAAATCACCTGCCAGGTCTGGTCCCACAGCCCTTTCCTCGCTGTGAGCTGGTTCGGCTTGAACTCGGGAGGAAATAGGCAAATGGGTTTCAAAAGCTTACTCTGCGTGACCGGCGCTGACGGTTCCGATCAGGACGTCAGAACTGCCGCCCGCTTGTGTGCCGAAGTCGGCGCGCATCTTTCCGTGCTGATCCTACCGCCTCCGATGCTCATCATGTCGTATTATCCGTCGATTGGAGATGGTGTCCCCGAGTGGCCTGTGGGACGTGGACTGGCAATTGCCCAATTGAACGATCGATTTCGGGCAATCGATCGATTTACACAGGACGTGGCGAGACTGGAAAGACGCTCCAAAGATCTCCAGAAGCTGCTGGGATCCATGTCGCTCTCATTTGACATCGACACCGACTGCTGCGATCCGGCTAGCCTGGGGGAATTGGCACGACAGCGGGCGCGCTGTTCCGATCTCACGATCATCGGACCGGGCCTTCTGAATGACGAGAGTCTCGGACCTCCTGTAGTCAACGGCTGCTTGTTCGATACGGGAACGCCGGTGCTCGTGGTGCCGATGGGGGCTGAGGCAACACTGTGGCCACGGCGCGTTCTGGTCGGTTGGGATTCGCGCGTCGAGGCTACCCGTGCGGTTCGGGAAGCGCTAGGTCTCCTCTGCGTTGCTGAGGACGTTCGTGTCGCCCTGGTCGACCCGAAGGCGAATTACAACGGGAAGGGCGCGGAGCCTGGAGCCGACATCGCTGCCTATCTCACTCGACATGGTGTTCCGGTGTCGGTTGACCTGCTGCGAAGTGCCGGCAAATCGGCCGGTTCGGTGCTTGCGCAGCACGCAATCGACACGTCTGCCGAACTGATCGTCATGGGCGCTTATGGCAGCCGTGGATTACGTGAGCGACTCTTTGGCGGTGTGACGCGATGGATATTCGAGAAGCCGACTTTGCCGCTGTTTTTGGCGCGCTGACTCGTCCGGAGTTGCGACGACGCTGTTCGACGCTCTGCTTCTTCCCGGGTGACCTATTCTGATGCTAGCTGCACAAGAAAGGAGACGGCGAGAAGCCCCTTGCAGGATCTGCACGCGGCGCCACTGGGAATATGTCCCCCTTCTTCAATTGCGCCTGTGGTTCTGCTCACCCGAGATGACACCGCACGCGCAGGGCAGGGAAGATTCCGTCGAATACGGCGGGGACAGACGTCCAGTAGCGAGAATTAGCCTCTGTCTGTCCGCTCGACGATGTCGGACTTGATCAGGAGATCACAAAGAAGAAAGTCGACCATAGCGAACGCGCGGCTGACAGCTGAAAACCAGCATGACATGAGACAACCGAAACAACGGCGACGGCCCGTAGACCGCTACTATCCGCTCGGAAGTTCATGCAGCTGATCGTCCTCAGAAGGTCCCGAGCAGCGATTTCATGTTCGTTGCTGTTCGTAAATTGATCGTTTTTCGATGAAGCGCATCTACGGCAAGAATGCGGGCCACCAAATGCGACTAAGGACTCCATGCCAGATCGCGACGCGAATTCAGGTTCTACCTTCATAACGGCGGCGGCCTTTTAAGAACGGGCTTCCAGCCGACTTGCCGGGCGGCAGGAGTTTTCGCGGGCAGTGCGTGGACCACCACCAACATTGCCCACCATTGCGAAATCGATGAGACCGTCCTGGGGCTTCATCAAACTGCGAAGTGCCAGCCGCGTTCGCCCCGGCTGCGCAATTCTAACCAACTCCGCGCGGCGAAGGCAGACCGCCCGCATGATACAAAGATTCCATGAGGCGACGGGCGGCCGCAGATTTGGAGTGCGCCCCTGAGGCCGGACAGCAACAACATTACGCCACCCTAGTCTAGCTTATGGCCTTGGGAGATTCTGCGATCAAGCCTCACCCAGCTGTTAGCTGGATTCAGTTTGCGCTCGCCACAAGCGGGTGTAGGCGCCTTCACTTGTCACCAGATCAGCATGCTTTCCCTCCGCAACGACCCGCCCCTTTTCTAAGACGACTATTTTGTCGGCCCCACGGATGGTGCTCAGTCGATGAGAGATGACGACGACAGTCTTGCCGTCCCGACGCAGATCCTCAACCACGCGTAGGACAAACGCCTCGCCGACGGAGTCGAGTGATGACGTCGCTTCATCGAGGATCAGGATCTCCGGATCCCGGTACAAAGCACGAGCCAACGCTAGGCGCTGCTTCTCGCCCCCGGAGAGGCGCACGCCGTTCTCGCCGAGATAGGCCTGGAAGCCACCCGGCCAGCGCTCGATCACATCCCCCAGCCCTGTTTGAGCGCAGATGCGATGGATCTTCTCGATGTCCGGCTCGAATTCGCCAATTGCGATGTTGTCGATGACCGATCCCGAGAACACGTCGATCGATTGGGGCACCGCAGCGACGACCTTGCGCAGGGATACGGTCGAGAGGTCTTGGATAGCATAGGGGCCAATCCGGATGTGCCCACCCTCAAGGGGGTAGACATTCTGCAGCAGGGCCGCAAGGGTGCTCTTGCCCGAGCCACTTTCACCCACAACCGCAGTCATTCCCCCGCGGGGGAAGGTGACGCTAAGATCCTGGAAAAGGTCCAGCTGCCCGCCATAGCGGAACGTGACATTCCCCAGGTGGATGTCGCCAATGCCGCATTTGGTGGCGTCGATGCCCCCACCGCTTTCCGGCTCCAGGTCGAATATATCGAACAGGCGATCTGCCGCGATAAAAGCATCCTGAACGACCCGGTTGGTCTGGATGAGGCTGGCAACCGGCCGGGTGACATAGCCCAGCAAGGTATAGCAGGACAGTAATTCGCCGGGTGTGACGGTTTGATCCAGGGCAAGCGTCGTTCCGTACCACATCAGCATGATGGTGAATAGAGTTGCGAGGAAAGTCGAGGTGCTGTTTCCAAAGATCGAGATCAGGCCGGAGCTGTAGACGGAGTGCAGCATTTTAATGAAGCGGGTCTCCATCTTAAAGTTGGCAAAGCTCTCCATGCCGGAGGTCTTGATCGTGGAGACAGCTCCGAGTGATTCCACCAGTTGCGTCTGCAGTTCGGCAGCGCTCACCATCACAGCGCGCTGGCGGCCCCTATTCAGCCGGTTAATGGTCCAATAGACTGAGAGGTACAAGGGGATGGAGACCGCCACGACCAAGGCGATCTTCCACGAGTAGAGGAACATCAGCCCTAACGAGAACAGTATCGTTAGCACGTCGACGAACATGTTGATCGAGACGTCGTTCAGGACGCTCCTGATCTTCACCGCGTCATTCATGCGGGAGATGATTTCGCCCATGCGCATGCTGTCGAAGAAGTTCTGAGGCAAGCTCAGGATGTGATTGTAGTAGCCGAGGATCAGCTGGACGTCGATCTTCTGCCCCGTTTGCAGCACGAGCCGGTTTCTGAGGAGATCGACCAGGATCTGCACAACCAAGATCAGCAGCATGGCGACGCTCATCAGGTTGAGCAGATTGCGGTTGCCCCCTGTAATCACATGGTCGACGATCTTCTGGACATAAATGGCCGTCGAGAGGCCAAGGATCGTGGTCACCAGCGCCCCCACGAGAGCCTGCGACATCGCAGCCCTGTGTGACGCAAGCAGACGCGCGAATCGAAGTAGTGGTGAGGTGGTCTCGTCGCCGCGCTTGAAGGTGTCTGCAGGAGCCAGGAGCACCAGGGCGCCAGTCCACTGCTTGTTGAATTCCTCGTGCGCTAGTTTGCGGATTTCACCATAGGCTGGGTCCATGATGATGACCCACCTAGCATCGATCGCCTGGATTACGACGAAGTGGTGCAGGACCTCGTTGACGATTACATGCGCGATCGCCGGCTTGGGGATCTTGTATAGGCTGTCGAAGCCACCCTTCACCCCCTTGGCAATAAAGCCCAGCTTGCGTGCCGCTTCCATTAGGCCCAGCACAGTCGTGCCGGAGCGACCGGTCGAGGCATACTGCCGGATCCGCGGCAATGGCAGCTTGTACCCATAGAAGGCCGCCACAGAAGCAAGGCAGGTCGCCCCGCAATCCGTGATGTCGCGCTGCTTGAACTTGATGACTTTGCTCGACATGGTGACTCGGCTGGCTGTTTGGAAATGTCGGATCAGTGTCCCGCCAAGAGCGGATTGAGCCAATCATCGATCTCATTGTAGAGGAGTTGCAGGAGAGTTTGGTCGCCCAGGAGGAAGCGGGCCCGCACGGTCATCCCTTTCTTCAGGTGACCGATCGCCCCGTGCTTGAGGGTGAGATGGCGACGAGACAGCGCGCAGCGGACCAGGAAAACCGGGCTCCCGTCATGGAGAGAAAAGTCCTCCGCCACGTTCAGCACTCTCGCGTCTATGAGACCCCATCGATTGGGGTTGAATGCATCCACTTGGAGATGCACCGACTGGCCTGGGCGCACGAAACCGATATCGCTGGGCGAAACGTGGATTTCCGCCACCAATTCACCGTCGGGCGAAACCCAAGCGACCGTTTGCCCGGCCTGAACATAGCTGCCTGGGCTGAGAGCTGTGAACTGCTGGAGAGCGCCTGCCACGGGGGCGCGAATGCGTGTCAGATCCCGTTCGTTCTCCAGCTGATGCAAGTCGGCCGTGAGCTCCCTGCGCCGTAGGTTGACATCAAAAAGCTGCTGGTTCCATTCGGCGGATTTGCGCCGCGCGAGGATCTCGCCCTGAACCTCAATTGTCTGAAGGGCGAAGGCCTTTTCCTCGACGGCCTTTCCGGGCGCTACAGCAGCGGAGAGCAGTCGCTTAGCACGCTCGAGTTCCGCGGCGGCATTACTGCGGGCATATCTGTTCTCCCGCAGCAGGTTGAGGAAATGTGCGTGTTCGGCTGTGGCGGACGCGGTCAAGAGGCGGATCGGGTCGTCGGCTTGCGTACCGGAGGAGATCAGGGTTTCGAGGTCACGGGCAAGATCGCTCTTTGCGCGAAGATCGCCTGTCAGCGCCCTGAGCTTTTCCTGAATAACTTCATCATCGAGGGCTAGGATCTCTTGCCCCTGGGCAACCAGATCGTTTTCAATTGCAAAAATGCGGGAGATGCGTCCGGAGACTGGTGCGACTAGGGGCGTCTTCTCAACGGTGGGTCGAATAATACCGGCACTTTGGAAAGATAGCATTACGGTGATGAAAGGCAGCGACGCCAAGGCCGCAGCCACAGAGAGCACGATAATCTTGTAGATGATCAAAGCTCTCTCTGATCCTCGAGAAAGGATGCTCTCTGCAGTGCAGTTGGCGAGCTCAGGAACAAGTGAGATAATGATGCCGATCTCGCTGGTTACAATGATATTGGTCGACGATGTTGCCAATCATCCACCATGTCTTCGGCGCGTGCACCAACGAATCCTACCGCAGAACCTAAGGCTATGAACCAAAGACCACCGGAAGTTGACGATCCCGCTTCTCGGGTTTGGCGCGGTCAATCCGTATACTGATGTCTCGGTATTCATTGGTTTCCTTTTTCAAAACGATGAATGTCGGCCATCATTCTGCCGCTTGGCAGCACTCCCCCGCGTCGAATGGCGGCGATACCCATGCCGACCACGCAAATAGAGGCCAAAAAGGCGTTCTGTAGCTTTATTCCCAATCCAACTGAGAGTGCGTCGGCCGAACATCACGCTGCCGGCAAACCCAGGCGACAACTACATGGAGATGACCGAGGTCAAACCCAGAGCAGTCTCGAATAAAATAAATCTGTTAATGATGCTTAACATATTCTATCACGGCTGCGATACCAAGACCTATCGCAGCAACTCCGCCAAATATTGCCGACGCCAGCCAGAACCACCCTCCGGACGTTTCGCATGCTTCTTCGCGCGTTAACTCGGTCACACCATATTCTTGCATATTGGTCTTCATTTTTTCTTTCCTAGAGCTTGAAATCACGGGATGAAACAATAGCTGCACCTTAGCGGCGTGTGCCGCCGCACAAGGAGATCATCAAATGCCGTGCCAACTGTACAGGAAACTCCAAACAGCGCTTGCGCATCGTTAGAGGCTTAGTTGCGAACGCGGCCACACATCGGGCCGCACATCACCATGTCGCGAATTCGACAAACTCGACAAACCCGACAACAGCCTACCAAAGTCGTTCTGATCGTCTGGAGATGCTCTCTTCCGTACACGTAGGCTTCATTGTTCCCGTAGAGAACAGGCACATCAGTAACGATGCTGTCGGCCGGCAGATCGCCGGTCCTCCTCTCATAGAGCCCAAGAGAATGAATCCGTGATGCCGGTCGGCGGCGTGTGGTGCCAGGCAAAGAGGACCTCAAAAAGACATCCCAATCCCACGGGGAGCGTCTTAGAACCCTGTTCAGCAGATTCAACGGCTACATGGAGTGCGCGCGTGTCACCAGCAAAGCATCGCGGATGGCGGACCCGACAACCGGAAAACTACCAGAGGACTAAGTCGTCGCGTTGGGTTGGCAATGAGGTCAGGACCCGTATGTCGGACAGTGGCTGGACGGCCTTTGCAACCGAGGCTGTGTCCACTGGGCCATAGTTGCCTGCCATGACGCAACTCGACCGATCGGCCGCTTGGGCCTTGCCCGGCGTACGGTTTACCCCTCACTGTCCGATATCGGTCAATTTCCTTGTGGCACGCTAGATGCAGGGGTCCTTCCGAACACATCAAGGATGCCTCCTATGATCAGGCCCACGGAAGAATGCTATCGCCGTATTCGAGACCGCGCCCTCGCGAATCCCCAAGCTGCTCAAACGTCGGCGGCTTATGTTGGAGGGAGCGACTGCGCCCGATTAAAACACGGGATAAGCTTGGAAAGCATCTCGCTGACCGAGACGCGATCATTCGAAGCGGGCAGCGGGCCGTCGATCGCGCCGCCCCACACCTCGCCGACATGAGTGTCGATCTCATCACTATGCTGGGATCCATGGGCTTCACAGCTAACCACTCGAAAGCTTCTAGCAACTCCAGCGGCGCGGAGGAGAATGCCCGTGTGGAGCGTAAACCAAGTGGCCGATATTCGCCCCGATCATCGCCTGATTGGGAAACACCTTCACGAGCAGAGCAAGTAGAGCTCTCTTGCATTGGAGTGGGTGCCGGGCCGTCTAATTTGAGCCTTGCGTGTCAGATACACGAGCAAATTGGGCAAGGGGCCTTGTTCCTGGATCGGCAAGTCGACTTCCGCTGGCACCCAGGCAGCGCATTCGATTCCTCGGAGCTCCAGGTCAGCCATTTCAAGGATCTGGTCACGCTCGTGAATCCGCGATCAGCCTACACTTTCATAAACTACCTGCACGAGAACGGGCGTCTCTACCATTTCCTGAATGCACAGTTCGAGGCCGTGCTCAGAGCTGAGTTCGAGCAATATCTGAGCTGGGCCTTCCAAAGGAACCCGCTTATCCGGGGCGGCCAGACGGTGCGCGAAATTCGCTTTGACGGCGAGTTTCGGGTGCGCACGGATAACGCGGCTCTCGGCGCCAGAAACGTCGTGATCGGCATTGGCAAGCAGGCGAAAGTTCCGCCTCAGTTTAAGGGGTGGACTGGACGCAATCTGTTCCACTCATCTGAATTACTGCACATCCACCCTGAGGTGCACAAAAAGCGTGTCTGCGTGGTCGGCGGGGGACAGTCGGGAGCCGAGGTGCTGTTGCATCTTGTCGGCCTGCCGGAAGAAGGGCGGCCTGCCTCAATCACTTGGGCCTCGCAACGCGAAAACTACCTGCCCCTCGACGACAGCCCGTTCACAAACGAGTTGTTCATGCCCTGCTTTTCGGATCGTTTTGCGGCTATGAGCGTGTCACACCGCAGGCTGTTCCTGCGGCGTTTTATGCTTGCTTCGGACGGCATTTCTGAAAGCACTTTGCGCGCTGTTTATCGGGCGCTGTACCGCCACGCATTTCTTGAGCCAAACCGATGCGCAATCGCACTGCGGCCGGGCTGCACGGTCTTGCACTGCACCAATGCCGGCGCGGCTCACAGGCTGACCCTGCGGCACGGCATGGACGAGTTCGAAGAAGTCACGGCCGAGATCGTCATCCTGGCCACCGGTTACGAGAACGCGATACCAGCCTTCCTGGAACCGATGGCGCACCGGCTGGAAAAGATCGACAATGAACTGGCCATTGGCGACGATTTTTCGGTGAGCTGGGACGGACCGTGTGACAGACGCATCTTCGTACAGAACGCGAGCCTCGGGCAGCGCGGGCTGGCTGATCCGAATCTAAGCCTACTGGCCTGGCGAGCGCGTCGCATCCTCGACAGCCTTCTGGGGCGCGCGCCGCGCGCCGACTCTGAGCATCCCGGCTTCATCAGCCCTACCTCCGTCGACAGCTGGTTCGACCCCGTTGCAGAAATGGGCGGCGGGATATGACCCGCCGACTACGGATCATCAGCGGTGGCATCCAAGGAACGATGTCGTCCTTCGCCGTAGCGAAAGCCGGAGCCTTCTCCGAAATCATCGCAACTGACCAGCTGGACTCAGCGGCCCATCTCATGACTCCGCGAGCGAGCATTTCGCCTTCGGCCGCAAAGAACCTAGCAGGTCGCTCACTCGAAACTGCGCAGTGGCCTTGGTGGTCATTCCTGGGTCGACGCTAAGCGGAGGGTGCCGGCCCGTAGCAGTGGGCGTCGTGGCTCATCGGTGGAGCTCATGTCGCGGATGTGCCGGCCCTGATCGCCCAGCCCCAATGGGACCCGTGTCGCAGAAGTTTGTGTGGGGCACGGCTTGCGCTGGATCAGATCGCACGAAACGTCGCCTACCGAGCAGCCGCATCATCAATAGCATGGTCGGCCGTGTACCCTTCAGACGTACCGCCCCGCAGACGTTTACAAGCCTCGACGATCCCTCCCGTGAGGAGGGACAACAAAGCCCTGCAACATACCCGGAGCGGAACGTGCTTAGGACCGCCGCCCCAGATGCCGTGGAGTACCGTCTGCGTCGATGCACAACCTGACCCGAGCCCGACTGCCATAAGCGGGATGTTAGACCACCGTCCTACGAACAGGAGGCTTTTCGTATGTTGACTGACGCACGAAGAGAAAAGTGGCATAGGGACGGCTATGTCAGGCTCGAAAGGTTTTTCGATGCCGTGGCTGTGGAATGCATTTCCAGTTTTGTTGAAGACGTATCACGCTGGGAGGTCAGCGATGACAAATGGCTCATGTGGTTCGAGAAGACGACGGATAATCGAAAGATCACCTCGAAGGCCGAGAATATTCTCGACTTCCATGATCCATTGCGTCATCTGCTCCTCGACGATCAGCGCATAGAGGCTGCCGTCGAGGAGCTGCTTGATGAACGGTCGCGCAGGCTCAAGGAGTTGCTGATTTTCCACTATCCCGACAGCGGCGGCTATCGCCCGCATCAGGACATCTATCACATTCCACACGGACTGCCCGACCGGATGGTCCATGCGGTCGTTGCGGTAGGCATCGACGACTCCGACCCGGACAACGGCGGGCTCTTCTTCAGCCCCGGCAACCACAACAAGGGAGTATTTCCCATGGATGCCTGTGGCGTGATTGATCCTGAGGTCGCCGAAACGTTCTCCTGGGAACCCGTAATATGGAAGGCTGGCGACATCTTCATCTTCGACGATTACGCACCGCATTACTCGCAACCGAACAAGAGCAATCGTTCGCGGCGGACGCTCTACTTGGTCTTCCAGCGTGCTTCAACCGGTGGGCCGACCCGCGCCGAATATAATGTGCTTAAGCGCGCCGTTAATCCGCCAGAGGGCAAAGTGGCCGATCTAGACAATCTCAAGCCGCCAAACGGCATTTTCTATCGCGATTGAACTCACGCAGCTAGGCGAGGCATGCACAGGAAACTGATCGGCTGCTCAAAATGCGGAGAGCATTGCGTTTTCGATTGTGGGCTGCTGGAGCTGCGCCGCAGCCGTCACGGCTTTGGCACGACGATTGTGGGGTGGTCGCCGGGCGGTCTTCCGTGACGCCTAAAACCGTACTGGAGTGCCCGTCCTGGCCCGCCTGGGGGCTAGAGTTGGATTATTCTGGCGGGAGCGCCAACGGGTCCGGGCTGCCGCCTCTCTTCGTGACTTGCGGCAGAGGCTTTGCGTTGGCGGCCGAAGATACCACTGCTTGAATAGCTGAGGTTCGTTATGCGCAAATCCACGTTTTCTCGAACGGAACTGTCGCGGGCGTTCGGTATTGACGTGGCCACGCTTGGAACCGGAAGCGCGGGCACCGGATTTTCATTTGGCAAGGTGGCACCGGGCGTCACATCCGAGCTCCACCGGCACGACGAAATCGAGGCTTTCGTGGTCCTGTCTGGAGCGGGCTAGGTCAGGACCGACCTGGGCGAAATCTTGATCAAATCCGGCGATATCGTTCTGTTTCACCCTTTTGAAGCATACTGTGCAACGATGGGGACGAAGATCTAGAGTTCGTGGATGTCTACTGGCGTGACGGCAAGGCCGCCCTGGATGCCGCTGCACAGGTGGCGGCTCCCGGCCGGCCGATCTTCGTCTTCTCCACGCCGCCGACGCCTAATGGCGATCTGCATCTGGGGCATCTTTCTGGTCCATATTTGGGTGCCGATGTCTACACGCGTTTCCTGCGCATGAAGGGGGCCGAAGCCTACCACCTGACTGGGAGCGACGATTACCAGAGTTACGTTGTGACGCGTGCCGATGCCGATCAATCGACGCCCGAAAAGGTGGCTCGCCACTACGCGGACGAGATTCGCACCACGCTTAGTCTTCTTGACTGCGAGGTCCACAGCTTCCTACACACGATGGGCGATGCCGCTTATGGCGACTTTCAAGCTGCGTGTTTCCGCAGTCTTCTGAGCAGCACGGCGGTAGATCAGAGCCAGAGCCCTGCGCTGTTTGACGCCGTTATAGGCGATTACCTTTATGAATCGGATGTAAGCGGCCTCTGCCCCGATTGTGGCGCCTCCGCTGGTGGCAACATCTGCGAGGAATGCGGCGCGCCGAACCTATGCCACGACCTGGGTGCAGCCCGGTCACGGCACTCGACCGAGGCGCCGCTGGTCGGCTCCGTGCGCCGCCCCGAACTTGCTCTGGAACGGTGCTATGTCAATTTAGACCGGCATTTAAGGGCGTCGGGCGCCCCCGTTCGGATCATGGACCTCTTCGCGCGTCTACGCCAACGCGGCGACTTTTCCGTGCCCATTACCCACCCCTCGAACTGGGGCCGGCCTGCCGAAGGGCTCCCGGGGCAGGTGATCTGGGTCTGGCCGGAGATGGCTTTCGGATTCCTTTACAACATCCAGACGCTAGCTCGCATGATTGGGCGCGACTGGAATGCGGCGATGCCCAGCAATGACTGGCAGATTGTCCATTTCTTCGGTTTCGACAATTCCTTCTACCACGCGCTACTCTACCCCGCTGTTTATGCCGAGGTGTTCTCCCACTGGACCCCGCGAGTCCGGTATCACGTGAATGAGTTCTACCTGCTCGATGGGCAGAAGTTCTCGACCAGCCGCCGCCATGCGGTCTGGGGTAAGGAGGTTCTGGGTCCAAGGACAGTCGACGTCGTGCGTCTTCATTTGGGCCTGACACGCCCGGAAGGTGAGCGGACGAACTTCACGCTGGACGCGCTACACCGCACCGAGAATGAGGTGTTCCAGGGGGTCTGGCTGAATTGGCTTGATGCGCTGCACCGGGAAATCAAGCAGGACTTTGGCGGCTGTGTGCCCGACGCAGGCGACTGGGCTCCCACAGATCGCGCTTTCCTTGCTCGGATAGAGAACCATCGCGCAGCGATGGAACGCACCTATTCGGACGATGGCTTCTCGGTCCGTCGCGCGGCCGTGCAGGCCTGCGATTTCGTGCGCGATTGCGTAATCTACCGTCAGGCGCAAGACTATGCAGTGGCGCGAAGTCTCTATCTCGCCCGCACCCGGACCTGGCTCGCGCTTCAGGCAACGGCCGCTGCTATCCTTGCGCATACACTCGCACCGCTGATGCCCCGATTTGCAAGCACGCTAGCGCGTGGCATCGATGGCGTCTCAACCAAAACATGGCCCACGTCCGTGCGGCGACTTGCGCCAGGGACGATCTTTGATCTCGGACCCGTGCTAGCGTTCTATGCAAGTCAGAAAATCCTAAATGACCAGCGAGCATATGAGCTACCCGAGCCTCGACCGGAGGTGCGCGGCAATCAAAGCCGATGAGGACAAATGTCTTTACTCGCTGCCGCTGGCGCCCGAAAGCCGCTACCAAACTCTTGAGACCAGATTGGCCAACTGAACCAGCGAATCGTTGACGCCGAGCTTCCAGTCCTTACTGCTGCAAATGCCGGCGTGGGCTCTGCGCTGAGCAACCGCTCCGGCATTGGGGTGCCGTCCGAGTGCCGGTCAAATCAGCCATGGGTCGAGGCACTGGAATCTGCAACGCTGCTCAACCTCTGTGATGAAAATAGTGGAAGGTGCATGCGGCATCCGCCGTCAAAACAGCATACGCACTCCGGCAGCTCGCACTCGATATGCCCGGCCTCATCGACCCGGCGCTGTTCGCTGTTCTAAGCGATTTACGCACCAGAGATGCGTGTCCAAAACCTGACAGCCGGCAGAAAACATGTCGGGATCGAAACAACCGTCCTCTTGGCTCTGTTCGACTTATCGAAGCCAATAGAGCGTTTGCAGCGTGCCAGGCGCGCTGGCACGGCCTTTGCTCGTTTAGGGGCGGCGATGGTGGGTTGACCCGCATGAGACCACGCAACAGGTGTGATGGCCTCCCGTGTGTTCCGTTCCTGAGGGTAGTGCCAGATCGCTTATGGACGCCAACGAGGTCCGGGAAAAGCTTTTGGAGAACAACATGGTGTTGCGTATCGAGTCCCCGGCTCCTCAGATCAAAGTCAGCAACTGGCTCCGTGGCAAGCCCCTCGCGAACTTTCAACCCGGCAAGGTGTACCTTGTTGAGTTTTGGGCGACCGGGTGCGGACCTTGTGTGGCGGCGATGCCCCACCTGATGCAGCTACAGGACAAATTTAAAAATAGCGGATTTGAGGTGGTCGGAGTCGCAGCTAGCGAAGATGGCCCGACCGCGGAGGAGACGCGGACGAGCTTGGATGCTTGGCTGGTTCAGAGATTCCCCAATTTAAATTATCGGATTGCCTTCGATTACACAGGCGAAATGAACAGGCTTTGGATGAAGGCGAGTTCTTCTCTCGGGATTCCTGCCTCGTTCCTGGTGGACCGCGACGGCCGCATCGCATTCATCGGCCACCCATCGGAACTCGATGACGTTTTACCCAGAGTTATAGGAGGAAGCTGGCGCAGCAGCGACGAAGCGAAAGCCGCCGACAAAGGGCGGATCGATGGGAACCAGCGCACAGCGCGCGAACTGGCGCTGACCGAACCCATATACGCCAAACTCCAGCCGGCGGTGCAGGCGCAGGAATGGAAGGCGGCACTCTCGGCCGTCGAAGAAGGCCTCGCTTTAATGCCAGACAATTACGGGTTCCGGCATACTCATGTGGATCTTCTGCTTCACAAGATGCGCGACATGGAGACCGGCTTGCCAGTTATGCGCCAACTAGTCGACGACGCTATCGATAAGAAGTTTGAGGCCGTGTCCTGGATGGTAATGGCCCTGAAGCAACTCTTCGATCCCTCGACGAACAACTCCCATCTTCCCCCTGCTGAGCGCTTCGCGATGGGCAAAGAGCTGTCTGAACAGATTTTGGCACTGAGTTCCCCACAAGGCGACGGCCCCCTCAAATTTGTTTGGTACGTTCCGGTCGCTCAGTATTACTATGAGCGTGGCAACAAGGTTCGCGCGATCGAGCTGATCGAGGTTGCGCTGAAATCGCTCGACCTTCCGGAGCCAATGCCGGACCACATCAAACAGTACTACCTTACCCCCTTGCTCCAAGCCTTGGCCAACTACACGGGTGAGAACGCCTCTTACGCGGATCTCTGCGTGGTTCCACAAACTAAGGCTCCGGAAACTCAAACCGCAGCCGCCTGATGAGCAAAGATCACAAAGGAATACGTGAATTGAACCTGGTCGATTTCTGCGGCGGCGCCGGCAGGAAGTATGCCCCAAGCATTAGAGGCGGGATCGTTTGCTGCAAATAGGCTCAGACATTAGTGACCCACAAGCGGACACGGCGTGGAAGAGAAGTTCGAGCCGTTTTGCCACGTCTTTGAAGGCATCTCAGTCCAGGACGGGTTCGAGATCGGCCATGAAGACCTCAATTGCCCTGAATCGGGTCCCCCACGCGAGCCGCCGGTTGCGCAGGTGTGCCCGAACTCAGCGTACCCGAAAGCAGAAATCCTCCGTTGCGGACGAGGACTGGAATTTGAGGAAACGAAATTTCTCACGGCGCCTGGCCTGCCGTCAACAACGAGCGCCTTGCCCTTGTTGGAGTAATTCTGGAGGTTTTCCGATGCTCAGCAGTCCCAGGGCTCATGCAAAGGAGATCGGGGACCGAGCTGCTGGCCGGCTTCATCATTCACGGAACTGCGCCGCAAGTCCGATCATTCGCAATCCGGATCCGGATGTGGAGGCACTATGTTTTCATAGATAGCGATCGAGGTGAGCTCAGGTGTGATGAAACTAACATTGAAAGTTTTTGGGCCTCTGGCTCTGCTTTTCGCGGACGGCAGTTGTTCGTTCTGTCGAGGCGTCCGCCGGTTGGCATTTCCGGGAAGTCGCGGACGGAACCAAACTGGTCGATGATGCGACTGCAGCTATTGTAATGTCGAGCGGGCGTGAAAGACCGATTTTCGAGGAAGGATCATGTCGAACTTGGATGAGATGGTGAAGAAGGTCCGAAAGCTTCAACTGCGCGCAGCAATTGCTAAGACGAACCTGCGTGACCTGGCCGAAGGTCTTCCGGTGAAATGGACTGAGATAGAGGAAGTGGCCGAGAAGGCGCACGCCGTCTATGCGGAGCTGCACGGTGCCAGGAGAGAGCTCACGAAAATGAAGAGTTTACAGTGAGAAGCGCATTCATCACCCGCGACGGCTCCAAATGGATGCCGGAATATCTAACGACTATAAATGGCAAGATCTGTATCGGCTGCGGGCGCTGTTTCAAAGTCTGCTCGCGCGAGGTCATGCATCTTTACGGCGTCGATGACGCGGGTGAAATCCTCGGCGCCTGCGACGGCGGTGACGACGATTTCGACGGTGAGCTCAATCGCATGGTCATGGTTGTCGACTATGCCGGCCGCTGCATTGGCTGCGGAGCCTGCGGCCGCGTCTGCCCAAAGAACTGCCAGACCCATGTCACGGCCGACCAGATCGCAGCATGAGCTGCATGATTTGACGAGACAAAATCAGGAGAACGGCATTGCGCTTCATCACCTTTTGTCGGCTCCTCGGGCTGGTCCTGTGCTGCAACGCTGTGACGGTTTACTTCGCCTCGCATTCTTTCCGTCTAGCACTCGTCACGACGCTGGGCTGTTCGCTAGTTCTTCAGCTGGGCTATTTTGCAAGTGTGCTCTTTCTGATTTGGCGATGCAGGTGCGCTGGCAAAGCCGGGCAAGGGGCTGAGCTTTTCGATAGGTCCCAGGAAGTTCGGTACAAGTCGCGCGACGATGAGCACATGAATGAAACTCAAGATGTGCCACAGCGCAATCAAACGCTCGGCATATCGCTGCTCCTTCCTTGAGGCGCCGTAACAAGATCAGAGCTCAGATTCGTCACTTTGTTCAAGTTGATTATTGAGGTCATGGTTCCCTGGAAAAGTCGAAGGCGACGGCATTCTCATGGTTCTAACGCCAGGTACGCACACAACCCACGAACACCCTTGCGGGTGCGCTCTGGTTCAGGCGTAGGTTGATACTGAGAGGCACGTTAGACGTTGTCCGATAGCCGACAATGTCGGGTACGCAACGGAGAGGAAGCTGACGCTCGGGTTTTTCTAGCGCTTTTTGGCTTGGCACGGTACCTGCTCGCTATCGCGGATTGAGTGGTCCCATCGCCACGAAAGTCGCTAGCTTACGCCACCTCCCAAGGCGAACCCAGCCCGGCAGGCAGCTTCGTCTTTGCCGGGCATGCATTTCAGACGTACTCGCGTTCAGAACTTCAAATCATGCGGCGCAATGCCCGGCCGAAGAGGATTGCGTCGAATATGGAGGCCGTTCGAGGACTCTCCGATGTATGGCCGGAGCGCGAAGGGAGTGTTCCTGTGCCCATGCGGGGGGGGCACGCTCAGCGTGTTCGTCGACATCCGTCAATTGTGTCGGCTTTGTCGGATTGACGACACAGCCTTGGTTGGACGGCATCTTGGACGTTTTTGGCTAAGCCGCTGAAAACAAATGTATAATCCCTTCCCCTTACACCGTCATATAGATTG
>NZ_JBVVQM010000022.1:0-56643 GCF_055811155.1 Mesorhizobium sp. WSM4822
AAGACATCGTCTTCTCCGAACACCAGAAGGCTGCCCATGCTCATCTCGTCGAGCGGGTCGCGTGCAATGAGCGACTGGTTGGCATAAGCCATGTAGGTCGCGGTAGAGGCCAGGTAGACCACATCAGAAGTGGCCTGGCCCTTGGGCGGCCGCACGAAGAAGATCACATACGCCGGACTTGCATCCTGAGCGTCGAGGCGCGCGGCATAAACGCCGCTTTCCAGCCCGCTCGGGATCGTAAAGGCAAAGTCGGTCGCCCATCCTGCGTCATAGAGGTCATCGTCGTGAAAATGGATGGCACCATATTCACTTGGCGCGGCTCGCCAGTCATGGAATCTCCCGGTCCAGTTGTAACCCTTCATGGCCCGGGTAGGCATGTTGACCAGGCGACCGTCTCGCCCATTGCCCGAAACATCCTTGAAGACCTCCGAGCCCTGATCGATGCTGAAATCCCAAGCGGCCGAAACACACTTGTTCAGCCGGTCGACTGCGCCGCCGCTGCCAAGCGAGGCCATCTCCTCAACGGAAAGGGCGCAGGCGTGAAGTTTAGGAGAGTCGATCTTCCCGTTGTAATGTCCCCCCGCCAACAACAGTCCGTCGCCAGCCGACGCTTTGTGGGCAGCGATGAAGAAATTTCTTTGCGCAGCGTTCCCATGAGAGGCGGCAATATCAAACTTGCGGGTTTCCGCAGAGCCGAGATCACCGATGTCACAGCGGGGACTCTGGTGCAGCACCACCGTGCGATCTTTTGCGCTGTAGCTGGCCGCAACGAAGACCCACTGCCGCTCAAGCAAGGGCGTGATCAAATTGGCGGTGGTATCGCCGATCAGGAACGTCAATCGACCCATCTCGTCGATCTCGATGGCAAAACCCAAGCTGCGGCTCTCGTCCCAAGTACCGGCGATTGTTTGACGCTTGGTCCCAAGCAGGGTTGGCCACAGCCAGGTCTGGAACGTGAAATCCTCCACTCCGGAAAACGCGGTCGCATGCTCGACATAGCCGTAAGACCCAGTGTGGATTGGCTGCCGTCGAGCGCGATATTCCCCCTTGAACGCGGCATCGACTTCACGTTCGATCAAACCGGCGGTGCGCGGATGCTCCTCGGTAGTGATGAGCCGCACCAGACGAGCCGAGAAGGTCGACGCGGGGCCGTGCGAACTGACCTTGAATTCGACGGTGTCGCCCGGCTTGGCGCTTATAACGTTTGAGTAACCAGACAGCGTCCTCATGCTTCAGCCCCATCCGGAAGCTCAGTTCCAAAATTTGACGCCAGCGTTGGCGGAACACGTGCCACTCCGCCTCCGCCAGGTCCTCGAAGACAATGTCCTCATGTCTTGTGATGCGTCGGCCGGGGATCCCTGTGAGGGTGACGAGCATCCAGCTCCGATTGGGCCGGATTGCGAGCAAGGCGTGCTTTCCGGCGATCGGAACACTGCGAAACATGCGCAGAAGCTTCTGCAGGTTCGGGCTGTGATGCCCGAACGGTGCACGACGGAACTCACTGGCCAGTGCAAGTGCCTCGAAGGGATCTGCAAAGTTCATGAGTTCTCACCTGGCCTGAGCAACCGTTTTTGCCGGAGCAAGCTCACTTTCGAGCGCAGCGTCGATCGATTCGTCGATGGTGTCCAGAGCTTCGTTACGCTGCCACTTACTGCGGCAGGCTCAGCATAGCCATTCGGCCTCCGTCTATCGTCCACACTTGTCCAGTGACAAAGGACGACTCCGGTGATGCGAGCCAAGCAATCAGGCTTGCGACCTCCTCCGGCTTCCCGGTGCGGCCTACCGGATGGATTTTTCCTACCTTTTGGCGGAAGCCCTTTGGATCGGGTAGGTTTTGAATGAAATCCACGTTTATGTCAGTGTCGATCCAGCCGGGTGCCACTGCGTTGCAACGGACACCTTCGCCGCTGTGGTCGATCGCTACCGCCCGGGTGAGGCCGTGGATACCCGCTTTGGACGTGCAATAAGCCGCATGTTTCGGATTGGAACCCAATCCTTCGATTGAGCCGACGTTCACGATAGTGCCGCCCGCCGACCGCAAGTGAGGCATGGCCGCCTTGATCAGCATGAAGGGTGTGGTCAGATTGACAGCCATCGTGCGTTCCCAATCCGCCAGGCTCATCTCCTCGACCCGCGCCTCCTGCATCATTCCAGCGTTGTTCACCAGGACATCCAGCCGCCCGGATTGGTTGACTACGGCCTCGACCGCACGGCCCGCCTCGGCCGGAGCCGCGAAATCGATCGCGATCGCTTCGAATTCCTGGTCCTCACCCCGTTGCGCTGTGAAGACGCATGCACCCTCGTCCCTAAGACGTCGGGCGGTAGCGAGCCCAATGCCGCTACGCCCACCCGTCACGAGGGCGACCTTACCTTCAAACCTCTTCATCGTTGCTCCTTCCAACGTTTAACTTAGACAAGCGCTCGCATGGGGGGAGAGAAACGAACGAACTCATTTCGGCTCCGAAACCTGCCGAGCGCCGCCGCATTGGCTGCCCGACCGCCGCATGGATAAACTTCGTTGTAGCCATGTGCGGGGCATGGCGTCCATGCTCGGCTTCTCGATGTCAGCATTGCAGACCGCGATTGTTCAGCCCGCCCTCTATAACGCCAAAAGGCAGTCTGGAGAGCTCTTCCTGACCGATGCGAGCGAGGGTCGCACATCGACGCCAACGGCCTTCATGGTCCGATGGTTTTGCCTCGAATTTGGATGAGAATAGGGTTCGGAATCCGACCCGGCAAACATCCTTTTATAGTTAAACTCATACCTTTTCCGCTGTGTGGAGTGGAATCGTCGGACCGTCGCCTTTGCGGCCCGGGAATGGAGCAGTGTCAGTCCCCTCAAATCCACACTGCGGCGCCGGAGTAACTGTAAAGAACGAGCTACACCGCCGATACGGGGAGCTTGCTGACCATGAAACTCATGATAGGGGATCAGCCGCCCACAGTAGAATGCCTAAAAATTTTAGCTGGTGGTAAACTCAATTTATGTCTGGCCAGGCCGCGACAGGCCAAGAAGTGACAGCCAGGGCAAAGTCGCAGAAAAGTGGTCAGCCGGTCTTATCGCTGTCTTTGGTGAGGAGACCGGTAGCCGTCGTTGTGGAGCCTCTGGATCGGGTGGGAGACGCTCGGCTGCTTGGCTCTCTTTTGCACTGAGCAGGGCAGGCGCCCGAGACAAAGAGCAACTGGATCAAGGTACAAGGCTGAAGCTTAGACTGCAAGCTGGGTTGATATCGACTGTCACAGGTGGACCGCAACGTGGTCGTCCCGATTGTTGTTCGGGTGATCGGAACTCGGAGCCTCATTGCCGCCTTTCCCCTCGGCATAGGCATAGTTCCTAATGCGATGCCCTATCCTTAGTCCGAGTAGTAGCTCTCTGTTTTGGTCAGAACGGCTCAGCGACCTTCTTCTTTCCGCCGGAATTTCAGAAGGCAGCCATTGAAGCGCCCCGGCTCCACATGTATCTGTCTACGCTACGGAACTACGTCGAAGTAATCGGCGGCCGGCTGGAGTTGATAGTGAAGTTGCCAGACCGGCCAGATCTTCGGCTGCAAAACCGGCGAGACAATAGCGGATGCTCCACGACGGCCACCAAGGGTCGCCAGACGGCGGAAGCATTCGGGGGGGGAAGTTTCAGAATGCGAATTCGGCAACGCCGATGGAAGGTGGAAAGACTTGTCCGTGACCAGGCAGAGATCAATCTAAATCCGGCCTGGCAACGTGGCCCAGCATGGAAGTCCCCGCGTCAAGTTCTCCTCATTGACTCGATCTTGCGGGGGATGGACATCCCGAAGGTGTATCTGCGCGCTCTTCCGGCCGGTGGACTCCATACTTACGATGCAGTCGACGGGCAGCAGCGCCTTCGCGCGATCTGGGAATTTCATGCCGGCAAACTCGTGCTTGACCATCCTGAAGCGCTGCAGCCCATCGACGGTAGCCTTGTCGCTGGTCGGCGCTACGCCGAACTCGACGCCCATCTTCGCAGCCGGTTCGACAATTTCGTTGTCAGCATCGCGGACATCGAGTCAGCCAGCCAGGATGAGATTACGAACTTATTTTCCCGACTGCAGATGGGTGTGTCACTGAATCCTGCCGAGTTGCGGAATGCCCTCGGTGGGCCTATGCGACACGTCATTGACGTGATCGCGACGTCCCACGAGTTCTTCCTTGATAGCCGCATCCCCGATGCTCGCTACAAGCGTCAGGACTACGCGACACACGCCTTCGCTATAGCAGCATACCGCAGCACTCGGGACATCAAAGCACCAGATCTCCGAGCGATGATCGTCGAATACGGCCCTGATCGCGCGGCCGAGGTGCTTGAGCTCTCCGCAGAAATTGGCGACGCGTTGAACGTCCTCGCTCAGGTTAATCAACTCGCCAACTATAGGATTACCCAAAAGTGGATTTTCGTCGACCTGTGTTGGCTCGTCATGCAACGACACGCCGCGGATGCGCAGGTTGACCCGGTCAGGCTTGCCGCCGCCTATGAGGCATTTGAGACCCGCCGCAGGCAATACAATAGCTCTCCCGAGGTACTAATTCGAGGCCGGCGCAGGGATAGAGCGTTGGACCGGCACCTCTACAACTACATCAACGCGTTCCGCCTTCAGGGCGGCACAGCCGCTAACCTAGCCATCCGCGCCGCGGCATTGTGGGCCTTCTGCCCTGACATTGACGGGAGACCCTAATGGCGTACGACTCCAACCTAATTCCTGACAATCTCAAGGCCGCGTATAGGGACAAGAGATGCGCGGTACTTGTTGGAGCAGGTGCCTCTGTCGGGGCCGGCCTCCCCACTTGGGGCAAGTTCCTTAGTGACATGATCGACGTGGCCAAGTCCCATCGCGTTATCGGCGACGACAAGGCTGCCGAGTATCGAAAGCTTGTCTCAGACCCCGCCAAGTATCTGATGATTGCAGCAAGTTTGAAAGAGGACATGTCCGCCTATTTCGATGAGTTTATCGATCAAACATTCATGGCGCCAAAGCCCCAGCCCACCGACCTTCATCGCTCACTGACCCAAGCTGACCGACTTCAATTCGTTCTGACGACCAACTACGACATCGTCATCGAACAGGCTTATCGCGCCGCTGGTATGTACGATGTCTCGGTTTGTACATTCACAGACACGGGCGAAGTACAGCGAAGGTTGTCAAAGCGCGAATTCTTCATTCTCAAGGCGCATGGAGACGCATCCAGAGTGGGCAATGGCATCATTCTGACAGAGGTCGACTACCGGAATATAATCTATCGGCAGCGCGCATACCAAAGCCTGCTGTCAGCTATGTTCACGATGTTCACGATCGTCTTTGTCGGCGCGTCCATGACTGACCCCGAAATCAAGCTCCTCTTGAGTTACATCGCCGATGCTTTTTCCCCAACCTCAGGCCCAAGCCATTTCGCGTTGATGGCGGAGGAAGATATTACTAATGTCGAGAAAGATCGCTGGCTCCGAGATATGAAGGTACAGCTGATCCCTGTTAGTAAGGCCAATAAGTACAAGGAAGTCACTGAGTTCATTCAGGCTTTACACGCCTCGGCGTAATCATTCCGGATGGGATAATGCTGATGGTCAAAAAGCCGAGCGGTAGACTTGTGGCCAGTCGCGTAGAAAGGGGCAATAAATCTTGGTGTTCGATTCACAGCGGGGCTATGCGGGAGCTTCTCCAGGGCAAAGCTTGGAACGTTTGCTTGGTCGCCTAACCGTGCGCGACCTTGAAATGATCGTTGGCCCACGCGTGCTTCCCCTTCTTCCATCAAAGCCTAAGGGCGACCGTTCTGCTCTTCTCGCTGCGGCAGAGCGCGCTCTGCAAGACCGCGCACAAGAAGCCGTTTCGGATGTCGAAATCAGGAAGACCCTGCTGCGAAATCTGGATCCTGGTAAACTCGAGGAATTGAAAAACCGATTAACTCAAGGAGGGGTCGATGTCGCAGAGGATGCGCTGGACATTAGAGATCTCACGGCACTCCGGCCTTGGGCCATCGCTAGTGGCTTTTTTGGCTTGCAAGGCGAGGATACAGCCGCTGGAACGACTGCTCTAAACCGCCAAGAGATCCAGCCATCATTCTCTCTCTTTCCCCATCAGCGATCTGTGGTTCGACGAGCTTATACACGTGTTGGGAGCGGATTTGGTCGAACGCTCATTCACATGCCCACCGGCTCCGGCAAGACGCGAACTGCGATGCACCTGCTATCCCGCGCACTGAATGAATTCGAGCCGGGTATAGTTGTCTGGCTCGCCACCAGCCGCGAACTTTTAGAGCAAGCCGCCGAGACCTTCGAGGCGGCTTGGTCCTCGCTGGGCAATCGTGATCTGGAGCTTCGCCGTTTCTGGGGCGCGCGCACACCAACGCCAGAAGATATGGCGGATGGCATTCTCATCGCTGGGCTCGCCAAACTACATGCATGGCGTGAACGCGACGGCTTGGCTTTCCTGAAGCTGGCGGCCAAGGTTCGCTTGGTCATCATGGACGAGGCCCACCAGGCCGTGGCACCGACCTATCGGGAGGTGATCGAAGGTTTATGCGGCGCGGGAGGAGAAGGCGCCTTGCTCGGCTTGACCGCCACTCCGGGGCGGTCCTGGAATGATATGGGCGCCGACGAGGCCCTTTCGGATTTCTTCGGCGGTTCGAAGGTCGTGCTGGAGATAGGCGACGATCCCAATCCCGTCAAATACCTACTAGATAACGGCTACTTGGCGCGACCTACGTTTCAACAGATTGAATACTCGCCCGCCATACGGCCGTCCCCGGCAGAGTTGAAGAAGCTGGCGAGGCTCGATGATTATGCCGATGAGACTTTGGACAAGCTCGCCGCCGACACCGCCCGGAACCTTGCGATCCTCGATGCGGCCAAGGGACTGATCGATCGCGGCCATGCGCGGATCATCTTATTCGCGGTCAGCGTCGAGCATGCTCAAGACATGGCTAGCGGTTTGGCTGCACATGGTATCATGTCCGCCGTAGTGTCAGGGGAAACTCCTGGCACTAAGCGAAATTCGATCCTGAAGACCTTTAAGAGTGCGACCTCCCGGCCGCAGGTAATCTGTAATTTTGGCGTACTGACCACCGGCTTCGATGCCCCGCGCACGAGCGCAGCCATCATCGCGCGACCGACCAAATCCCTTGTGCTCTATAGCCAAATGGTCGGTCGGGCCACACGCGGGCCGCGGGCCGGCGGCAACGACAACTGCGAAATCCTCACTGTCCACGATCCCGCCTATCCTGGGTTCGGAGATATCGCCGAGGCATTCTTTAACTGGGAGGACGTCTGGCATGGCGACTGACGAGACCACGATCGAAGACGCGTCCTTCATTCCTGCCGATCTCGCAATCCAGGCGATGCGAGACAGCGGCTACAAGAACACCGCTTATGCTCTGGCGGAGTTGATCGACAATTCTGTCCAGGCCGAAGCCAAGGGCATCGAAATCATTTGCATCGAGGAGCAGGTGCAACTTGCGGACCGCAAGCGGAAGCGGCTCACCAAGATCGCAGTGCTCGACGACGGGTTGGGGATGGATGCGGTGGTGCTGCGCAAAGCGCTGCAATTCGGCAATGGGACGCGCCTAAACGATCGCTCCGGCATCGGTCGGTTCGGCATGGGCCTGCCCAATGCCTCCATCTCGCAAGCCGGAAGGCTCGACGTTTGGAGTTGGCAGAACGGGCCCGACAATGCGCTCCATAGCTTCCTCGATGTCCAGGAGATTCGTGACCGGCTGCGCAGGGACGTGCCTATCCCGAAACCGTCGGCGGTTCCGGTCGAATGGCGCGATCGGGCGCTGAGCTTGGGACATAGCGGCACCTTGGTCGTCTGGACCAAACTTAGCCCGGATCGGCTCACGTGGAAGGGGGCCAAGGCTACATTGAAGAATACCGGGTGGCTGCTCGGGCGTATCCATCGCAGGTTTGTGGGCGATGGGAGTCTCAACATCCGTTTGGTGGGTGGCGAGGACGGCTGTCTGGAGTCCGATGCGGTCACAATCAACGATCCGATGTACCTGATTGCGGCCCCCACCATGCCGGCGCCGTTCAATAAAGAACCCATGTTCAAGGATGTTTTCAGCGTTCCGGTCACGGTGGAGGTCAATGATAAGACCTATCAGGTCCAGACCCGCTACTCGGTCGCCAAGGATATCACGCTCGATCTCGCTGGCACGGTGAATCGCGGTGACACCGCTTATGGAAAGGACGCAGCCAACAATATCGGCGTCTCTGTCATGCGGGAGGGCCGGGAGCTAATGCTCGACCGATCCTGGACAATTCAGTACGATCCGCGCGATCGTTGGTGGGGGTGCGAGGTAGAGTTCCCCGCCGCACTCGATGAAATCTTTGGCGTCACGAACAACAAGCAGGCTGCGACGGTTTTCAACGAACTGTCCAGCCTGGACTGGAAGGATCTTGCGGAGCCCGGCGAGACCATGCCCGAGGTTGTCGCGCGTTTGAAGGATGAGGGGGACCCGAAAGGCGTGCTTCTCTATCTCAGCGAAACCATCAAGAACAACCTTTCCCAGCTTCGAAACACAATTAAGATTCAGGCCAAGGGAACGCGGAAAGGCGGCAAGCGCCACACCGATGGCGACCCGACCGAAGAGGCCAACAAACGCTGGAAGCAGCGGGACGGGATTAACCCCTTACCTGACGGGGATGCTGCGCCCTCGACCGACGATCTGAACGAGCTTTCGGACGACCTAACCGAGGATGGACGCAACGCCGAGGATACGTCGGAGATTGTTGCGCGGGTCGTATCCGGCGACCTGAAGGTCGTTTTCATCGACAAAGCCCTTGGGGGATCGTCCGAGCTTTTCACCGTTGTCGCACGCGGGCCACTCACAGAGGTGGTCTTCAATCGCCGGCATCCGGCTTTTGATATGGTCTTTGACACAGTTTCCGCCGATGACGATCTCGATACTCTCTCCAGTACCGAGTTGCAGGATCGTCTGCTGAAAGCAGGCCAAGCCGTCCAACTTCTCTTCGCGGCTTGGGCGCGTATGGAGCGTGAGGATCCACCAAACCAAGCGCGGTATGAAAGGGTCCGAGAGAGCTGGGGCAAGCTTGCTCGTGATTTCCTTGATCCGGTCGACATTTCGGGCCTCGACTAATGCGGCGTGACGGCGATCTGCTCATCGCCCATCTGGCGCGGGCGAAGACGAGCGTGCTGCTCTGCGCACCTTTCATCAAGATGGGCGTCGCTAAGCGCCTGCTCGCCGCTATCAGTCCCCATGTTGCCGTGGAAATCGTCACGCGTTGGCATGCTGAGGAAGTCGCCGCGGGCGTGAGCGACTTGACCGTGTTTGACCTCGCCGCCGGCCGGCCGGGCGTCACGATGCGGCTTCTCGACAATCTGCACGCCAAACTCTATGCCTCCGACAATCTGCTCCTCGCCGGTTCTGCAAATCTCACCGCGACGGCACTCGGCTGGTGCGACGATCCCAACCTTGAGCTGCTCATGCCCGTCCCGTCAGACGACGAGGCTGTCCTGCGGTGTCGGCTCGCATTATCTGCGGCGCGTCTGGCAACCGCCGAGGAACGCGCAGCAATTCAAGCGGTCGTGGATGGATTGCAACGACCGCCTCTTCCTGCGGGCAAGCCGGTTGATGAGGCGCTGGCCGAACCCTGGCTGCCCAAACTGGCGGCCCCCGAACGATTGTACGCCGCTTATATACCCTCGGCTCGGGAGAGACTGACGTCTTCAGCCATCGAAGCGGCTGATCATGACCTTCGAGCGCTTGCCATTGAGCCCAACTTGAACGAAGCGGTTTTTCGCACGCGGGTTGCTGAGCGCTTTTCCACTATGCCTGCTGTCCGCACCGTTCTGAGAGCAGCTCAGAGCGACCTCTCGGACGCGGCCGCCGCTGACCTGATCCAAACACTCGTCGGAACGTCCGATATGAGTGCTGCGGCGCGTTGGCAGATCGTGCGCGAATGGCTGATCTATTTTCTCCGGGATAAGTACGAAATCGCGCCACACTCCTTTGTCACGCGGCTACGTCCTGGAGCCGGCCGCGAGTAGACGATCCTATCAAGGAATAAGCTTTCGTGCCCTATTTCCGATCATGCCCGAGCTATTTGTGGCATACCACGCAGCCGGCCGAGGCTTCGTCGATGCCGTAGTAATCGTCAACGGTCAGAGTCTTGTCGCCTGCCAAGGGGTTCACGCGCCGCCGCGCCAGAAGGCGAGCGCGCCGCTGCTCGAACTCGAACTCGACCGCTGTGATCCGATCGGGTTGTTCAAGGTCGATAAGGCTCTCGCCCTGGCTCCAGGTAAAGGGTGAGCCGTGCTCAATGGCGGTTTTCTCGTATCGCTTGGCATCTTCATAGGCGTCGGGATGCTCGCGTTTTAGTCGGACCCACTCGATCTTCTGCTGAAAGAAGCAAAAGGTGCACCCCGATCGTGTCCGCCACTGATAATAGTCAGGCTCGCCGACGCCGGCACTTTCCAGCATGTCAATCACTCCGGCCCGATCAATACCGGCTTCGCGCAAAGGAAAATGCACGACCATGTTGCCGTTCGTAGCTTGGTAGCCCTCTCGGTTAGGTTCGTCGGCTCGGATCGCGACATAGGAATGGACGACAACGCCTGCTTCGAGATCATCCTTGAGCCAGTGCTCTAAGGGCCGCAGCTTGAGCTGACGGGTACACCAGCGGGTGCGCGGCGACGGAAGGAAATGCTTGTATTCCTTGAGCCAAAAATCGAAATCCCGATCCGGATTAAGCCGCGTGATCGGCCGCCCCAGAAAACCTTCAAGACGGTCCAGAAAGGAGTAAACTTCGGCCAGTTCCTTGCCGGTGTCGGTGAAAAAATACTCCAAATCCAAATCCGGTCGAGTTTGCCGCATATGGACCGCCAAGGCGGCGCTATCCCGTCCACCAGAGATGCCGAGAATATGACGCTCGCGAATATCAGTCATGCAGTCTCCGTCGCTTCCTCTACAGACAGCCGTTCGACGATCCGAGCTAACGCCGCCAACTCGACGGTCGGCCGCAAATTGCGTCCGCGCATTCGCCCTAGGAAATCGTCCGCAAGCTTTTCGGCTTGCGCAAGCTCCTTGTCCGTCACTTCAAAAGTATGGAAGACCGGCTGCTCCTTCGGATTGAGGCCGACCATCACTGATATCGCCTGCGACGTAGGCGCCCGACCCTTCACGCCAGCAAAGGTCTCCGCTTCGCGGAAGCGCCGCGAGAGCTTGGCCAATTCGAACAGAGCCTGCTCATGCTCACGGTCGGACCAATTGCGCGGTGGCTTATGGACTAGCAGGCTCGCCAGACCCTCGATATCGCCTTCATTGGCCTCAAAGGCACCCGCGCGCATGGCAAAGGCATCCAGACGCAGGTCGGCCGTGACCCCCGCGGCGGTGACTGCCCGAAAGCCTAGTCCTTCGAACGTGTCTATGTCTACGCCGAGGTGATCGGCGAGCGCACTCTTCAGCGCCGCGAGCATGCTAGGATATGCGGTCTCGGACGCCGCCAACGCCTTAGCGATCGCAACTGCGGGATCGACTTCATCCTTCAAGACCTCAGCGAGATCGGCAAATAACAGGGCTTCGGGATCTTTCGCCTTCAAAATGACGTCGCGCACCCGCGTCACAGCAAGAGGCAAGCTCACGGTGCGCTGCGCCCATATCGGAAGCGCGTGGAAGCGCTGAAAGAGCGCTGACGCAACCGGCAAGGCCTCGGCTTCAACTGCCGCGCCGCTCCGCGATAGCAACGTTGCAAGCCCAAGAATGAAGGCATCATCCTTTTTCGAACGCACGACGCGCCGGAACTCGATCGCCTTGGGCTCCTGCAGCATCCTATCCACGAAGACATCGTCGATCACAGCCTGATACAGCCCATCGACATAGACGGCGATCGTGGCGCGGTGCGCAATGAGAAAGGCAAGAACCAAGACCGGCATGACCCCGCGTTTGAGACCATAGGGCCGCTTACTCCATTTGTCGTAGAGCTCGTTGAGCGGCAAGCGTCGAGCGGTGGCGAGCACCTTCCAGGCTGGGCGCAAACTCTGGCCGGCGGCTTCGCCATTGGGATCCTGGAACCGCCAAATCCCAGCATCGTCCTGCCGATGAAGCCCGAACGGCTCCAGGATGGTGAGATAGAGACCCCGCTCCGCCGGAAACCCGCTTATACCCAAATCCGCTTCCCCAGATCTGGACACCATGGCATGCGCCAAGGCGCGCAAACCAGCCATGGCGCTACTCGACGGGCGATCCCGATAAAGCAACTCACTTTGAATGGTCGGCGCGTCATAGAACGCCGTGCTGGCTACGGCCGACGCGACGACGCTGAGAGATCGCCCGTCGAGATGCTTGTCGCGCTCGCCGAGCCGCCACCAGATCGCGGTGGCGAATGCGTCTAGCAGTTCACGCCGGACCGCGTCCGTGATATGTGATCGGCGAGCGGACAGCTCGCGACGGGCGATGCGGTCCCCTTCCAACTGAGGATGAGATGCCTCGATACGGTCGACCGCGTAAAGATCCGTCGCGTGCTCACGCAGCATGAAGATGTTCTTTGCCGTAGCAACGGCGGCAAGAACCCCGGCATCCTCTAACGCTTTTCCGAGCACCTTCGCAGCCGTCTCGGGTTTAGCCTCAAACGTGTAAGCGTCAGGCAATAACAAGATGAGCACACCGCTGGCACGCCGCTTGGTCCGGGTCAAACGCGCCGCGATGGCCGCCGCCCAGGGCGTACAGTCCTTGGGGACGTTCTCGCCGAACTGCAGCAAGACATCGAACGTGCGCAGCGCGCCGGTTTCGAAATAATGACGCTTCGCCGCGATCGGGCCGATCCCCAGCCGAACCGGCAAATCCGTCAGGGCGTCTGCTTCGAGCTTCTCGCTCGCCAGACGGATCGCTTCGTCGAGATCAAAGTCGCTGCCAGCAAATAGGGCGTAACCGCCCAGCCGCGGTTGTCGGATCAAGATCGCCCGGGAGACCAGTTCCGCCAGCGCAGCATCGACCTCCGCCGTCGTCGCTGTGGACGCGCACAAGCGCAAGAAGTCGTCGGCAACCGCTAGACCGGAGCCGTTTCGGAAGAACTCGATAAGCGCGGCCGCCTTGGCCAGCTTGGCGCAGAGCGCCCCGCGAAGCGCCGCCCGCTCAACCGCCTCCATCGCCAGCGTCATCCGGGCTCCGTCCGGACCGACCGACAGTGCCGACCCAAAGTTTGCGACCAGATAGTCCCATAGCTGGTCCGGCCCGAACCAGGCATCAGCCGCTCGCGCGTCGGTCGCCGCCAAATGCGCCTGAAAGCCATGCGGCTCTGCAGACGACAGGAAGCCGAACACGCTGCGTTCGTTCTGAGCGAAACGCTGGCGAGAAACGGGGCCGAGCAGGAGAGCGGTCACGGGATGCAGCGGCCACGCCTGCCGCAAGGCGTCTGCCAGACTGTCGGCATCAACCGGACGGCGCGCTGAGACCGCCTCGGCCGTCTTCCGAGCCAAGACCTCGGCCGCAGCTGGGGTACGATCGCTGGTGACTGCTCGCGCCAGGAGCGCCGCAACCTCATCGGCTTGGGCCACGAAGGGCACGTTCTGGAAACGGCCCTGCACCTTGGCCCATTCGTCGCGCGCCGTGCGATTGAGCTTCCCCGCATATTGCTCGAAGGACTGATGCAGCACACCAACGATCACCAACCTGCCCTCGGAGCGGCTAGCGCGTTCGGCGAGATCTTGAAGCAGATGCACGTCACCGCCCTCGGCGATTGCATGCTCAAAGAACTTGCCAAGCTCATCAACAATGAGCAGGAGGCCGCCACGCTTTTTCGCCTCGGCTTCAAGCTGCGCAATCAAGACGCGATCATCCGCCTCGACCGCTGTCCGAGTGGTCTTCGTCCAGTTGAACGCGTCTGTAGCCGCAGCGACGAGGTCGCCCGCAAGGCTAGCCCGGCGCCCCGTCAAGGCTAGGACGGCCCAATGCCTATCCTTGGCAACGAACGCACGGCCGAATTGCGCTACTAGTTCTTCGCCTGCGATCTCGCGCGCAATCTTGCGCTGCTCGGGCGCGCCTGCAACCAAGTTAGCCACGAGAAGAGCCGCGCACGACTTGCCCCCGCCATATGGGCCTGTCCAGGTAAACGCCCGCTGACCGCCATCCGCGATGGCGGCGACCATGGCTTCGAGGGACTTTCGTACGCTCGGCTGGAGAACATAGCCGGTCAACGGCGGAGTCCCCGTCAGGTCGGAATCAAGTCGTGCCGACAGCGCGAAACGGCGCTCAACGCGCACGATCTCCGTAAGGGTCGTCATGCGGCCCTCCGGTAGGGATAACTGGATGTGACGAGTGCCTTGTCGTCAATCGTAGCGAGTTTGCGGGTCATTGAAACCTGTCGAAGACCGGCGGTGTCCGTCCAAATGATCGCACCGCCCGTAACCTCGCCAATCTTCGCCAGACGCGCCATGACGCTATCCTCATCAAGTTTGAACACCCGGCCAGGCGACCCCGGGCTATAGCTTGCCTGCTCGGCCGATAAAGTGGGCGCATCCGGATGCCACCGCGCCCAGAACCGCTTCAACACCAGCGCAAAGACGCCGTCCTGAAGATTCGGCTTTGGGCCTCGCACGAACTCGAACTGGCCCGCCAGCCGAGATTCGCGGATCAAAGCCAGCTCGGCCAGCAGCGGCTCAGCAGCATCCTCGCCCGCGTCGCCAGTGCGCGGGGCATAGCTGCGCAAGAATACCTCAACGTCGCGCTTCACGGTCTCCGCCGTCGCGCGCGCACCGCGCACCTTCGCCAGATCGTGGATCGCCTCGACCAACCCCTCGCGATCAAACACCGCCTGATTCAATATATTGAAGGCGAAGAAAAACGTTGTCGACTGCTCCGGTGCTCCCGCCAGGGCAGCATGAACCAGCCAAAGTGTACTCGGGTCCTCCAGAAAGGGATCGAGGCCCGCTCGATTGTCGAGCAGCAACCACGCCAAGGGAGTTGGAACGAGCGAGCCGTCCTCGTCCGCCAGCATGCCCGTCGCTAACGCCCAATGACGCATGGCGAGCGCCATATTCTTACCCACACCAAATTGCGCGATCGCCGACTGTTCTTGAAATGTTCTGCGATCTGCCCCATGATACGCGACGGCGTCGAAGGCCTTCTTCAGCCAAAGCAGGCGAAGCGGGAAAGTTTCGTGACCTGCGAATTGCAGGCGCAGATTAGAATCGGTAAGCGCGTCTTTCATGCGAGGACCTTACTGGAGGAGCGGTCCAGGGCGCAAGGGTCAACTATAAACCGCGTCGGCGATCGCGGTCGCAGCGTAGTCGATTTGCGAGCTGTCGTTATATCGACCACAATAGATACGGATAGTTTCGCGAGTTTCTGCCTCCGAAAAACCCATTGCGGTAAGTACGTGAGAAGGTTGGATTTGACCGCTAGTGCAAGCCGACCCCTCTGACAAACATACCGTATCTGCCAAGGCATCGATTAAGGACGGCGCGTCTACACCCAAGAGACCTAAACTTAAACTTCCCGGCAACTGATGTTCATTCGGTACATTCCTTCGAAAGCGAATCTGGCGCGCCTCCAGACCAGCAACAAGGCGGTTGGCTAAGGCGCGGGCATGGGCGCCATCCTGCTCCAGTCTGTTCGCCGCGACCTTCGCCGCTGCGCCAAAGCCAGCAATAAGCGGTGTCGGCAAAGTCCCCGGACGAAGACCGGCCTCCTGCACTCCGCCATGAAACAGTGGTCGTGGGCGATATTGCGCGGCCGCAGATGTGAACAGGGCACCAACACCCACCGGCCCATACATCTTGTGCGACGATATGCTGGCGTAATCGTAATCGGCGATATCCATCGCGAGCTTGCCAACGAGCTGAGCTGCATCGACATGGATCATCGCGCCGACCGCCCGGACCATGGGAAGCACTGCATCGATCGGCTGGACAGTCCCGGTTTCGTTATTAGCGGCCATCACGGAGACCAGAAGCGTTCTGTCCGACAGCATACGCTCGAATGCAATGATATCGAGCCGACCATCGTTTCCTACCGGACAGACCTGAACACGAAAGCCGCGCTCCTCGAGACTTCTAGCCGCGTTCAAAACACTTTTGTGCTCAATCGCTGAGACGATGATTTCACGACGTGTGTCGCCGGCGCGACCGGCCGCTTCGGTAACGCCGAGTATCGCAATATTGTTGGATTCCGTCGCGCCCGAAGTGAACACAATCTCCTGCGGGGCGGCTCCAACGAGGTTAGCCACCTCGACGCGGGCCTGCTCTACTGCGGCAGCCGCCTCACTCCCGCGTCGATGAGGAGAATGAGCATTGGCAGCACGGCGGTGCCACCAGGGCGCCATCGCTGTCTCCGCTTCCGGAGCCAGCGGCGACGTCGCGTGGCCATCCAAGTAAACAGGAAGAGTCGTGTTTTCGCTCATGTGACTTCTCGATTCTGTCCCAGCTTATCGTGCAAATCGTCCGGCGGCGATGATCTCAATGACAACCAACGCAGTGCGGACGGTCGTCTGCAGAAGTGAGGCGTCTAGCCCCGCCCAATTCCGCCTTGACTCCTGACTATGAAATCCGGAACAGATAGAGAACATGATGCTGAACTCCCTCTCGGAGGTCAAGGAGGAACGCGCGGTCCTATGCCGCCGTCGAATTATTGCGCGCGCAGATCGAAAAGATCGAGGGCCGAAGCCGGCGCGTGAAGTGGGTCTTCCATTCGCAATTGCCGGGCAGACTTTACAACCCCCCGACGGCGGCTGCCGCTTGCTGTGCCGGCGGCGGTAACGGCGCGGTCGACGGCACGGCTGCGGCACCACTCGCATCAGGCAAGTTTTTTGGGTCAAACCTAGTGACCAACTTGCCAGTCGAAGTTCTTTCCGCGCGGTTTAGAAGCGTGGTACGGATGCCAGCCAACTTCACCTGCAGCCAGGTGGTCTCGTCCTGATCAACCACATGCGATGACGTCCCCCCGCCGCAACTTGCGCATAGACGCGATGAGAAGGATCGTGTGGGGCAGCATCGGCAGGCCGCTCGTCTGTCTGTTCGGCCTGCGCGGTGCAATAGAGCTCGTAGATGTCGCTCTCCCGGTCACTGATAAGCACGCGGCGCTCGGGCGCGCCACCGAGCGCAATGGACTGGCGCAGCTATGGACACGCTTGGATGATCGTGATGATCACGCGCGAATACATAAAACCGCACCCAAACGCGGGCGTTTTAGCCTTGCAATCGACGGGGGACGATCGCATCGCTCGTGATGTCACTCGCTCTGCCCAGGTCTTCCAGTAGGGCACAACGCACGACGGGCCATGATGATCTAAGGAACTGGTGCAAGCGAAATCATGTCAACGGCTCCGGTCGGATGCTTGCCATCTAAGCGTGACGGCATTCTCAAAAGCTGTGCAGAGCGTCAGTCGTCGTGAAGGAAGGGCGGCGGCATCGCGCCCGGGGAAATCGGATCGATAGTGGGAGCGCGGCTCTCCTCGCGCCGAAGGGCGGCGATCACCATCAACAGTGCCACCAGGGCCGGATCGGCCGCGGCCGTCTCGCCGACAGAGATCGGCAGCAGTGTCGCGACCGTGTCGCGCAATGATTTCCCATTCCGAACAATGCCAAGCGCATTCGACACAATCGGGCGAATAGGTGAAGGGTGGGGCCGGATGGGAACAGTTGCCGGAAGCCTAGGCCACTGCCAACCCGCAGAGGTAGCCGTGACGCTTTCAGCCACACCGCTTCGGTCAGCGAGTTGCTGGCAAGCCGGTTGGCGCCATGCAGTCCTGTGTATGCGACTTCGCCACAGGCCCACAGGCCGGTGAGGGAAGTTCGCCCTCGGCGTCAACGGCTACTCCGCCCATGTGATAGTGAGCAGCGGGCCGCACGGGAATGGGTTCCACCGCCGGATCGATGCCGGCATGCTTGCAAATAGCGTCGATTGCCGGAAAGCGTCTTGCGAATTTCTGCCCGAGACAATGTCGGGCATCGAGATAGACGCCATGCCCGGCGGCGAGCTGATCGGAGATCGCCCGCGCAACCACATCGCGCGATGCGAGTTCTGCCCCGGGCGTGTCTGCCAGGAAGCGATGGCCGTGCTCATCAATCGGCACCGCGCCTTCGCCGCGCACTGCTTCGCTGACAAGCGGCATTGGCCGGCGCGGAACATCGAGCGCGGTCGGGTGGAACTGCACGAATTCCAGATCGGCTAGTTCCGCGCCCGCGCAGGCAGCCAGCGCCAGGCCGTGCCCGAATGAGGAGAGCGGATTGGTTGTATCGCAAAACAGGCCGCCTATACCACCGGTGGCCAGCACCACGCGGCGTTTGGGCAATGCGAACACGCCGCCGTGCAGGGCAGACACCACCCCTACAATGCTGCCTTCCGCGACAACCAGGCGAAGCGCTGTCATGCCTTCCATGATCGTGATCGAACGGGTTCGCCGCGCTACGCCGAGTAGCGCCCGAAACAACTCACGGCCGGTTGCGTCGCCGGCGGCGTGCACGATGCGGCGACGCGAATGCGCCGCTTCCAGGCTCAGCCGCAGCCGCCCGTCTAGTGAGCGGTCGAAGGGAACGCCCAGGCGGACGAGGTTTTTCGATGGCTTGAGGTGCAGCCTCAATCACCCGCCTGGCCATTTGTTCGTCGCAAAGCCCATCGCCGGCAGCAAGTGTATTAGCGAGGTGCAGGTCGGGGCCGTCGTCCTCCCCCAGGCTCGCTGCGAGGCCGCCCTGCGCGAGGGTGCTCGAGGCTTCGGTTCCGAGCGCGGTTCCAGACAGAAGGACGACGGGTTGCGGCGCCAACTGTAGCGCCGTCATGAGCCCGGCGATACCAGCACCGACGATGAATGACTGGCGCCCCGCCAATGTCATGGATGTCCGCCCTCATACGAAGAGCATGCGCTCCACCGCCCACCGGGCGCGCTCGGCGACATCTGGAGCGATCGTGACGACGTGGCGGTTCTCCTCGAGCGCGGTCCGGATGTTGGCGAGCGTGATGCGTTTCATGTGCGGGCATAGATTGCAGGGGCGCACGAAATCCACGTCCGGATGCTCGACCGCGACGTTGTCGCTCATCGAACATTCCGTCATCAGCACCACACGCGCCGGCCTATGCCGTGCGACATAGGCGGACATCGCCGCCGTCGAGCCGGCGAAGTCGGCTTCCGCCACCACTCCAGGCGGACATCGGGATGGGCAAGGACACTGATGCCGGGATGGGCCGCACGCAGCTCGCGGATGTCGGCCGCGGTGAAGCGTTCGTGCACCTCGCAGCGCCCCTTCCAGGCAATGATCTCGACCTTGGTCTGCGCCGCGATGTTCTTCGCCAGATATTCATCGGGCAGCATGATCACACGCGGCGCGCCGAGCGATTTCACCGCCGCGAGCGCATTGCCCGAGGTGCAGGAGATGTCGGATTCAGCCTTCACCGCGGCGGAGGTGTTGACGTAGGTCACCACTGGAACGCTCGGATAGCGCTGCCGCATCAGGCCCACGTCTTCGGCGGTGATCGACTCGGCCAGCGAACAGTCGGCACCGAGATCCGGGATGAGCACCGTCGTGTCCGGGTTGAGCAGCTTGGCGGTCTCAGCCATAAAATGCGCGCCCGCGAGCACGATGATTTCGGCATCGACCGTCATTGCTTTGCGGGCCAGCGCCAGACTGTCGCCGACGATGTCAGCCACGCAGTGAAAAATCTCCGGCGTCTGGTAGTTATGCGCCAGGATGACCGCGTTGCGCTGCCGCTTCAGTTCCAGGATCGCGTCGATGTCCTCGACGAAGACCGGCCATTCGATCGGCGGGATCACTCGTCGGACGCGTTCATAGAGAGACGCGGCCATAGGTAACGCACATCAGTTGCGCCTCCACTTATAGTCAGACTGGAAATAAATGGAATAAGCTAAGCTTGGCTTGGCCGTTCCCAAAGGTTTAGGACTTGCCCGATTCCTTTGCTCTTAGCGTTTTGAAGAACTTCGAAACCCCAGCTGATGTCGAAGACCGCCATGCCGCAGGCGATGAAGATCACGCGCTCTTCCGCGCTCTCTCGGCCAGGCTTCTCACCGTTGACGACGTCGCCAAGGCCCGTCGAATCCTTGAGGGCCGGCAGCTTGCCGGCATCGATGAGACGGAAGAAGGGGCCACCGATAACACTGCTATAGTAAGCTTCCTTATTGCCGGACGCGATCGCATCCTCGACATAGGCCTCCTGCAAGGCCGTGTGGTCGTAGACGATCTTGGCCTCAGTCAGGAACGACGCGTCCGTGTTGAAAGGGCCAGACACCAGGATGGTCGCGCCGGCCTTGATCCACTCGTCGTTGAAGTGAAGCGGCTTGAGTCGTGAAGCGGCTATGGTGATTACGTCAACATCGCGGAACCCGGCCTCTGTCTCGTCTACCCCGATGGCCTGAATGCCATATTCTTTATTTACCCAGCTTGCGAATTCGTTGGCCTTTTCGAGAAAGAGGTCAAAGCAGACCACCTTTTGAACGGCCCTCAGTTGGGTGATGATTGCCGTAAAACAGGCCTTGTTGATCGGGCCACAGCCCACGACCGAGACGACACGTGCTTCCTTGTTGGCTAGGTGCTTGGCCGCGACGCCTGGCACACCCCCCGTGCGCGCGGCGCTCAAAAGATTCGCCGACATCAGCGCCAGCGGCGCGCCAGTGTCTTTGTCGTTGAGCATCATGGTCAGGATGGAACGTGGCAACCCCTTTTCAGCATTCGCATGGTTCGACCCATACCATTTGTTGCCGCAGACATCGAACCGTCCACCCAGGTATCCAGGCATGGCCGCGAAACGACGGTCAGGTCCGGCCACGGGCATATTCGGGAACTTCGTTTCCTTCGGAAAGACGATGTTCAGGCCATGATTGTTGTGGTTGGCGCCTCCCATCAAATAGTCGCCCTTGCCGAGGAGGCTGAAGGTTTCCTCGCATACGTCAACGCAGCTCTGAGCCTCTTGAACGCCAGCGGCAATCATGTCGGGCTCGGAAAGGTAGCGAAAATCGATCCTGGGATACATGGAGGCAACCTCTTCTATGATTGAATGAGTGTGTTCCTGCCTTGTCGCGGGCGGCGTCAGAAGCGGAGCAGGGGCTTGATGTCATAGAGGCGGCAGCCGGGGCTTGCCGCGTTGGCACGCATGAGGAAGTTCAGCTTTTCGATGCGCTCTCCCGAACGCGGCGCACCGTTCTTCTGGAAGGGCACCTCGAGACCGACGGAAAAATCCATCACCACGTCATCGACGACGCCGCCGGAACGGCCTGACGGCACCGAGATCATGCCGTGTTCGCTGGCAAACCGATGAGCATCTATGGCCTCCGAGATCGTGCCGACCTGATTGGGCTTCAGGACGAAGCCGTCAACGGCACGGGTTTCGTAGGCGCGTTTGAGCAGGGTAGGGTTTGTGACGATGAGATCGTCGCCGAGAACAATTGTGCGGGTGAGTTCCCTGGTCGCCTTGCTGTAGCCGTCCCAATCGTTCTCATCGAGCAGGTCCTCGATGAAAACGAGATCGAACTTGTCGGTGAGCCCTTTGGCATATGCGATCAGTTCGTCAGCCGAGACACGCCTGCCTTTCAGCAGATAGGTTCCGGTATCGCGGTCGTACATTTCGCTGGAGGCGCAATCGATGGCGAAGGCAATGCGGCCCGGATAGCCGCAGGCGTCGATAGCTTGGTCCATCAGCGATAGGATCACCTCCGGGTCGTCCGAGGGGGCCGCGTAGCCATAGGAGCTCGCGATTTGGGGCTTCCGACCGAGATGTTTCGTCAGGACTTCGGAGAGCTGCTGGAACACGGCGACCGTCATCTCGACGGCCAAGTCTATGCTGTCAGTGCCATAGGGCACGATCAGGAATTCGTTGAACGCCTGTGTCAACCCCTCGTAGCGGCCGCCGTTCACGAGGTTGAAACAGGGCACCGGCACCGTGCGTATGTCTCTGCCCGCAATGTATTTGTAAAGCGGGATCCGGCGTGCGTCCGCCGCCGCACGAAAGGCGGCGATTGAGGCTGAATAGATCGTGTTGCCGCCGAGATTGTGCTTGTTCGGCGTGCCGTCGAGTTCGACCATCTTCTGGTCGATGGCGCGCTGGTCGAACACGTTCATGCCGATCAACGCCGGGCCGATGACGTTCACTGCTTTGGCGACGGCCTTGTGGACGCCGAGGCCCTTGTAGCTCGCCGGATCTCCATCGCGCAGAACGAAGGCCTCATGCATGCCGACCGAGGTTCCGGTGGGAGCTGCGCCCCGGCCGCCTGCGCCGCTTTCCGTGCGGATCTCAACTTCCACGGCGGGCCGGCACTTGCAGTCGATGATCTGCTGAGCCCGGACCGATGTAATCCTGTCGTCCATGGCTACCGAGACTCCTCAATCGCCGGGACATAGAGGATGTTGAGGTCACAGAGATTGGTGCCGGTGTTCCCGGTGAAGACCGTCGAGCCGATGGCAGATAGCGCCTCGAAGCAGCTGTGTTCGCGCAGCGCCTGATAGAGGCTGATGCCCTTTTCGACGGCAGCCTTCAAGCTGCTGGAATCGGTGATACCACCTGCCACCGTCGCCGTGCCGTCAGTGCCCTCGCTGTCGATTGAAAGCAGGCAGGCCCCCTTGGTCTTGGCAGCGGTGATGGCAAAGCTCACGGTCATTTCCTGGCCTGGCCCCCCATGGCCTTTGATCAGACTGTTGTCGGCTATCTGCGTGGTAACCTCCCCGGAACTCAACAGCACGCAGGGCGGGTTGACCGGATTGCCGTAGGTTTGCATTTCCCGCGCCATCGAGGCGAAGAAGGTTCCTGCGTCTCGGCTTTCGCCTTCCAGGAATGAGCTGACGATGACTGCAGGAATGCCCATTTCCTCGCAGACTTGCTTGGCATAAATGCAGGAGTCCGGCAGCGTGTTCAGCAGGAAATAGGTGTTGTCGGGAAAAGCCTTCGGCGTCTCCTTGTCCGGACCCGCGTTCATCAGGTAGTCCACCACGCTGTTCGGCAGGCGGTCGACGACGTCGAAGTTGACCATCGTGGCACGGGCATCGTCGAGTGTCGTAGCATCTGGCCCGATCGGCGTGCTCTTGTAGGCGGCATACGGCACTGCGATGTCGCCCGTCGCCGGAGAACCGACCGCATCGCTGATGCCGAAGCCGATCAGTTCGGCCCCGACCTGCTCGATGCGCTTTGCCAGCATCCCGCCGTTCAGTGCCGAGATGTGGCGGCGGACGGCGTTGATTTCGTAGATGCCCGCGCCGGACTTCAATAGCACGTCGGTGGTGTCGATCTCATCCTGGAGGGAAATGCCGTCAATCGGGCAGGACATCAGGGCGGAGCTCCCACCGCTTATGACGACGATGAACAGATCATCCGGCCCAGCTTGATCGACCACTTCGATAATCTTCTTGGAGGCGCGGAATCCCTCTTCGTTCGGCAACGGGTGCCCGCCGACATACACTTCCGTCTTGTTGAAATGGTCAGTCTCCTCGCTGATCTTGACGATCACGATGCCGCGCGTCAGGCGTTCACCGAGCACGTGATCCACCGCCATCGCCATGTGATTGCAAGCTTTGCCGGCGCCAAAAAGGTAGATGTTGCGCTTAGTCGAAAGGTCCCAGGAGCGTGTGCCGATGTGCAGCACGTCGCCTTCCATCCGCATGATGCTGCGGATCCGCCTGTAGCTGTCCAGCTTCTCAAGCGTCCGGTCGGCGATCTCGAGCACGAGCTTCCTAGAAGCGACGTCACCCTGCGCGACGATTTGCTCGGCGTTTCTTATCTTCTTCATCTGATCACTCGGGACGACGTAGGGGCAACGAATGCGGCCCGCATCCGGGATCAATCCCGTCGCGAACGGCCATCAGGTACCACTTTCAAACTGTGCCCGGTACGGCGATAGAATCTCGTCAGCTATAAAGCCAGTTTATCTGAGCTCCATTCTTTTCTGCGTTGATGCGTGGATCAACCGGAGTACTAAACTGGCGTCACTGCGGTGGATCATCAAAACAAGTCCACGGACAATGGGAGAACGTCGGATGAGAAAGTACTTGCTTTCCTTGGCTACGGTCGGGGTTCTGATGAGCGCCGGAGCCGCCCATGCTGCTTGCGGCGACATCAGCTTGGCTCTGTTCAGTTGGCAGTCGGCCGAAGCGAATGCGTATGTTGATCAGTTCATCCTCAATAATGGTTATGGCTGTAACGCAACGACCGTTGCGGGTGACACGGTTCCAACCGTCACTTCTATGATCGAGAAGGGTCAGCCCGACATTGCTCCGTCAGTGGTCGTGAGCCTATTGGGCGATTTCTACGCCAAAGGCGTCGAAGAGGGGCGTGTCAGCCGAATTGGCACTGGAATCAGCGATGGCTCGGTCTCAGGCTGGTACATTCCAAAATATCTTGCCGACGCTCACCCCGACATCAAGACGGTCGAGGACGCCATGAAGCATCCGGAACTGTTTCCGTCTCCTGAAGATCCTTCCAAGGGCAGCGTGATCCAGGGCCCACAAGGCTGGGGCGACACGGTGGTGACGGCGCAGCTGTTCAAGGCCCTTGAGGCCGACAAAAAGGGGTTTGTTCTCATCCCAAGCGGATCTGCGGCGGCGCTCGATGGTGCAATCGCCAGGGCTTATGAAAGCAAGAAAGGCTTCATCGCGGCGTACTGGGCTCCGACATCCCTTCTCGTGAAGTATCCGATGGTGAGGCTCGAAGCTGCACACGACGATGCAGAGTGGGTGCGCTGCACCACGAAGCAAGATTGCCCGGATCCAAAGCCGAATTACTGGAAGACGGCCGAAGAAATCACCTTGGCCTCAGGGAAATTTTTGAAACGCGATGACGTAGCTCCAGCAAAAGAATACTTCGCGAAGCGGAGTTGGAGCCAAGCCGAGGTCGGCAAGGTGATGCTGTGGATGACGGAGAACCAGGCAAACGGCGAGGACGGCGCGAAGTGGTTCATCCAGAACATGCCTGAAGTCTGGACGAAGTGGATCCCGGCTGACGTTGCTGAGAAGATCAAGGCGGCGGCCAAATAAACAACTAACGATGCGGAGGCTTCGGATCGCGTTGAGGTCTGAACGACCCGGAGAGCGGCGAGACGTGCAGCTAGACTCTTCGTACTAACGCAGAATGGCAGCTCGCCTGCCATCATCTCCTGAATTTGGGAGCGCTTACGGAACTCACGGCGAACATGCTTGGGGGCTTTGCTATGGACTGGCTATTCAAATTTCCGCAGTTGGACCCCGACTTGCTGCTGACCATCAAGCGCGCGGTGGACGGTTCCCTCAGGGGACTGACGCGGCTCTATGGTGACACGATCGAGAACTTCTTTTACCCGCTGCAGCGCGTTCTGATCTTCTTTGAAGGCATGATTACGGGGTCGCCATGGCCGCTCGTGGTCGGCGTGCTGGCCGGCGTTGCATGGTTCGCGGCACGCCGTTGGACCGTGGTTGCGGCTGTGGTTGGGACGTTGATCGCGATCGGCCTACTTGGCCTATGGCAAGACGCGATGAAGACGATTTCGCTCGTCTTTACGGCAACGATCTTTTCCATCGCTGTGGGTATGCCACTCGGCATCCTAATGAACCGCTTTCGGCGCGTCGGCGGGATAATGCAGACGGTCCTCGATGTCATGCAAACGATGCCGCCTTTCGTCTATCTTATTCCGGTCGTCATGTTGCTCGGTATCGGCCGCGTGCCAGGCTTCATTGCCGTGGTGATCTACGCTGTCCCACCGATCATCCGCCTCACTGATCTTGGAATTCGCTTAGTCGACAAGGAGGTGCTGGAGGCGGCCGACGCTTACGGCTGCTCGCGGTTGCAGAAGCTTTGGAAAGTCCAGATGCCGCTCGCCATGCCGACGATCATGGCCGGCGTCAATCAGACCATCATGATGGCCCTTGGCATGGTCGTAATCGCTTCGATGATCGGAGTGCAGGGGCTCGGCCTGAACGTGCTGCAAGCAATTGCCAACCAGTATTTCACGCAAGGTATCTTCAACGGCTTTGCCATAGTCGGCATTGCGGTCATTTTCGATCGCACCAGTCAGGCCTATGGGCGCCGGCTGCAAAGGCGTCAGGGCACGGCGCATGACTAAGGGCGCGTCAATCGAGATACGCGATCTATACAAGATTTTCGGCAGATCGCCAGAGCGTTACGTCGAGCAGGTCCGGAATGGTTTGTCAAAACCGGAACTCGGAAAGAAGCATGGACATATTCTGGGGCTGAGCAATATCAACATCTCCATACCTGCCGGCAAGATCCAGGTCGTGATGGGATTATCCGGATCCGGCAAGTCAACTCTGATCCGGCACATCAACCGCTTGATCGAGCCGACGTCCGGCTCGATTACAATCGAAGGACGCAACATTCTCGAAATGTCTGAGCTGGAATTGCGGCAATTCCGCCGCAAAAAGACTGCGATGGTGTTCCAGAGATTTGCCCTTCTGCCGCACATGACCGTGATCGACAATGTGACGTTCGGGATTGAGGTCCGCGGGATCGAGAAGTCCAAGTGTCGCGAGATTGGCATGCGCTGGATCGAGCGCGTGGGCCTGGTCGGATTTGAGAAGCGCTATCCGGAGGAATTGTCTGGCGGCATGCAACAACGGGTGGGATTAGCGCGTGCCCTTAGCAATGATGCGTCGATCCTGCTTATGGACGAGGCCTACTCGGCTCTCGATCCGTTAATCAGGACCGACATGCAATCCATGCTTCTCGAGTTGCAGGCGGAGTTGAACAAAACGATCGTCTTCATTACGCACGACCTTGACGAAGCGCTCCGGCTTGGCGACCGGATCGTTATCTTGCGAGACGGGTCGATTGTTCAGCAAGGCGACAGCCAAGACATCTTATTGAACCCGGCAGACGATTACATCGCAAGGTTCGTCAAGGACGTTAATCGCAGCCGCTTCCTCAAGGTGAACGCCGTCATGGATCCTGTTCTGGAAGCGGGGAACAGACTGCTGCCAACGCTCAGGTCAGGTTCGACGCTCGACCTTGCCGCCAAGGAACTGACGAATTCTTCTTCCTACGAAGCCCTTGTGGTGGATAGCAGCGGCAAGCCCGTTGGAATGGTTTCCCTTCGTCAAATCACCGCAGCGATGTCATCACCATTTGGGAAGGACGCAACGGAACTGGGTGTCGGCGGCAGCGATAGTGTGGACGCACACGGCAAACGCGCCGCTCGTGCAACGTAAAGGGGCGGCAGGTGCCATGACGCTTGGAACTGGACCATCATCGTATCGGCGGTCGAGAAAGGTGGCCAGAAACGAGCACATGGCTGATGGCACAGCGGAATGAGCAGGGTTGCGCGCGCGGAGGCAGTTTCGTCGGCAACATTTGCTCCGCTGGAGAATCCGACGTTTCGCGCGATCTGGCTTGGCGCACAGCTGTCGAGCCTGGGCTGGCTGATTCAGACCGTTGCGGTCAGTTGGCTCATGGCGACCATCTCCACCTCGGACGTGATGGTGGCCCTTGTGCAGACCTCCTCAACGCTTCCCGTGTTCATTCTATCGATCTTAGCCGGAGCAATTGCCGACAATTTTAGCCGCCGCAACGTGATGACGCTCGGCTGGTGCATGATGGATGCGGCGCCGCTTTCACTGACCCAGCCTGGCACGCCTCTGTCGGCGACATCCTGCATAAACGCGAAGTTCCGGCAGCGGTCACGCTGATTTCTGTGGGCTACAATGCCGTAAGAAGCATCGGTCCGGCGCTCGGCGGCGTCGTTGTCGCGGCCTTTGGACATTTGACCGCTTTCGCACTGGCGACGCTGACTTACCTGATGATGCTGTTGGCCATTGGGCGCTGCAAATGGGCTGGTCGCTCTTCGCCGCTTCCACGCGAGTCATTGGGTACGGCCATCCATGACGGAGCGCGCTTCACGGCGCTGTCGGCGGAGATCATGGCCGCAATCGCGCGAGGGGCGCTTTTCGGCCTCACGAGCATTTCCATACTGGCGTTGCTGCCCCTGATTGCCCGCGATCAACTGGGCGGAGGACCAATCGTCTATGGCATCCTCATGGCCGGGTTTGGTGCGGGCGCTTTGACCGCCGGCATATCCAACAACGTGCTAAGGCGGTCGCTGTCGCAGGAGCGGCTGACGACGCTGGCCTGCATAGCCAGCGCTGCGTGCTGCCTTGCCCTTGCGTTCACTTCTTTCCTATTTGTTGCCACTGTTGCCTTGACGCTTGGCGGCGCGGCCTGGGTCGTCACCTGGACGGGACTTGACGTGAGCGTGCAGTTGTCGAGCCCACGATGGGTGGTTGGCCGGACGCTTTCGATCCACTATGCCATGTGCTCTGGCGGAGTTGCCGCAGGCAGCTGGCTTTGGGGCGCGGTGGCGGAGAACTATTCGCTCACATTGGCGCTGGAAAGTTCGGCTGGCGCGCTGCTTTTGGTTGCAGCCACCGGCCTCCTTCTCCCCATCCGTCAATGGAAAGAGGCCGACCAGGACGTCCTTAGCTTCGAAATCCCGCAAGTGGCGCTGGAGGTAAAGGCGAGAAGCGGGCCCATCGTCGTAAAGATCGAGTACTGGATACCGGAGGTGAATGGCGAAGCTTTCCTGGATCTGATGCGGCAAAGACGTCAAGTGCAGAGGCGCGTCGGTGCTCGGCACTGGAACATCCAGCGTGATCTGCGGGAGCCGTTGCTTTGGACGGAGACATTCCGCACGCCGACCTGGATGGACTACCTTCGCCTGAACCATCGCCTCACAGCGGCCGACAAGGAGTTGGATCAGCGCCTTCTCGAACTGCATGTGGGAGAGCTTCCCCCTTCCACGAGGCTTTCGATCGAGCGTCCAACGGGAGCGACTCGCAAAAGATATGAATCGACAGCCTTCTTTTTCAGACGGTGGCCTCGTTACGTGCCAAGCACGGCTTTGGCCGTCGACAGGATATCAAGGAGGCGCCGATCCGAAGTAAATCACGGAGCCTCGCAACCTTGCCTCGAACGCCGTTGGCATCTACAAAGCACCTATGGTTAAGTTTGTTGTGTTTTCAATAGGATTTTTGATCGCGCTGATTTTGTGGGTCGGTGGTGTTAGGGCTTGGTCTTCCATCGCCGCCCCTGAAAACGCGGAACGTCACAGAGATAGTAGCGTAACCCTTTGGCTGGTCCTATGTTCGTGGGCCACCATGATAGGCGTGCTGTTTGCTACACTGTATGTTATAAGATTAGTCTGATTAGCCCATCCTGCTTTGTTATAAGCACTACTCCTTCGTCTTGCAGCCTTGCCTGTTCTTGTGTGGCGATTGCGTCGTTCATGAAAGCAGTTCCGCCCGGGTTTGCGTCCGTGCTTCACATGTCCATTGACCTGACTGCCAATAAGCTAAGAGCTATGCTGGGTGCGCTGAACTCGCGCTTCTCTTACCGGTCGGCGATCCAAGTAAAATCGCAACCAGGCGCCTTTCTGAAAAATCTTACGCCCAGTGAACGGACTGGAGGTTTCGAAGATCATGTAGGGTAGGAACGTTCCCTCGTGCAGTCGATCTCAAGCCGAACGTCTGAGTACTCGAATGTAACCACCTTTGCTCCCGCCACCTTTGACGCTTCAGTCGTAGTCAGCGCCAATGCCTGGGACAATTTGCGCACCTCCTTGTATATAGCTATGGCGCTATCGAGGTTCTCGTGCTCGGCAAACGGCCGATGCAGATCCTTCGGGTTGCGCTGCACATTGGTGAAGCGGCCCCTTAAAAATCTGCCATGAATTCAGATGTCGGCAGCTAATCTAGTTGTCCGGTTTGGTAGCAGATGGTCACGCGGCTTGCCCGTTGATGCTCCAATCTATGGAGCTATCAAAGAACTTGCCCGAAAGTCCGATCCGGCATCACTTCGTCAAAGTCACGGTCAAAATCAGGCAGTACCCCGGATGGCATCCCGCAGTTCTCTCGAGCAAGCACATCATGCCTCGCGGCGGATATCATTTGCTGGCGAGGTGGTGAGCCGCTACGAAGCTTGAGATGAGGCTGTTCTATATCGGACGCTATCTTTTCCATCTACGATACAAATGCCACATCCTCTATTTGAGCAACAATCAGCTGGCCGGGATCGCAGCAGGCGTTCGTCTCGGTCGCATCAACTCGCGAGCTGGTATTGAATTCATGAACAAAACAATCATCCCAAGAGCGGGGATCGGTTCAGCCCGCGTCCCGGATACTGACCTCGGCAACGTGTATTTCGAAAAGGGTTCGCTGGTCGAGACGACGAGATTATCATGGTTAGACGAGAAAGAGTCGACGATTGGGCCCACACGAGTGGCGGTTCTGAGAGATGTTGGGAATCGGGAAGCGTTGATCAAGTTCTGACCGACTCAATTTGGACAGCAGTATGAGGGCGAAATGAACCTCAGGCACTGCGATCTGGGACAGTTTCATCGTCGCGAAATTGTCGGGATCATTTCCCTGGGGTGCGATTGCCCGAATGCCTGATTGACAAGTTCAGCTACCGGCACGGGCAACCCTGGTGCCGACCTCACCGGCGATGTGTCTGCTTCTATGACGTGCTGCATTGCAGGCGAGTAGGCCGGCTGCCTGGACCGCGGTATTAGCTTCGAGCCTGTGGGGGTGAGTTAAGGTAGGGCCAGATCCGTGCAAGCTGTCTTCGAGAGATTTTTGGAAAGGCTTTCAGAAAGCGTCGATGAGGCTGATTTCCGCGGCGCTATGGCCGATGTCGCCTCTGGATTCGATCTGCTCGCCTTTGCCTACCTGTCGTTGCCACGGGGTTCTGATGGAAAGCCCACCTTGATCTCGAATTATCCGGCCTCCTGGACAAAACGCTATCTTGAGAACCGGTACCAGAATGTCGATCCGGTCATTGTACGTGCACGCGGGGGCGGATGCACATTTCAATGGGGATCCGATCTGAGCGGCGCGGAGGCTGCCGGGGTCCAGGTTTTCGAAGAAGCCGCGCAATTTGGCATCCGCTGCGGCGTGACGATTCCCATTATCGATCGTCGAGGCACTTTTGCCGCGATGACCTTTGCCGCCGAAAAGCCCGATCCTGCACTTTTCCGCGCAGCAGAACGCTACAGAGAAGGTCTCCCATATATCGCTACTTGTTTTCATATGTTCGTTCGCCGCAAATTGTACGCCGATGGAATAATAGATGGTGTTTCGCTGACATCGCGCGAATACGAGTGCCTGCAGTGGGCGGCAAGAGGCAAGTCCGATTGGGAGATCGGTTGTATCCTGGGAATCACGCAGCGCACTGCGGCCTTTCATCTAGGGAACGCTCGCCGGAAGCTTGGGGTGGCGACCACCAAGCAGGCGATTGCGCGCCTCGCCGGTTCTGGTTCTGCTGTGCGTTGAGAACATCTCTACAACTGCACAGGTTGCCCTGGCGGGATGTGGCCTACAATGGTGCGCACTTCCTCAGAGAGGAGGCGTGCCTTTGGATCCGACTTTTAGCACACCACTGCTTCCGCAAATTCGTGGACGACCTACATACGATGCTTGGCGAACGCTTCGCTTTTAGCCGGCGCAATCCGGCATTTCGCGTGATCCGCTCGCCCCCCAGCAGGCCACAATTGTCGCGCGGAGTCTCCGCGTGGGTGGGCGATCTTTCACGCTGAGGTGTTCTGTTCGGTGAATGCCAGGGGCGCAGGGCGGCCCTGTTCTGTAATCCGCACCAAGCGCAATTGGCTGCCGGTCAGCATGTCCATTTTGGCAATGCGGAGCGCAGAATCCAGAGGGCTGCCTCCGGACGGGTAATCCTGGGTAGAATTCGGCGAATTGTCTGCGCCGGAAAAACATCGCCGTCGATTAAAATTTCGAGGCTCGAGCACTCGACGGATGCCTCGCCCCAGCGTGTTCGCGGGACCTCTGAAGTGCTGCTCAGCAAAAAGGGGTGTCTACGCGGACCGGAGGGATCCTCTCGATCATTTTCGCGACCGCCGTCCGCCGCGCCGTTCCTTGACGCCGTGCGCTCATGGGCAGGTGAAGGTCCTTCCTTGCTTGAAAAGGTCATTATCCGCGGCCTGCGTCAGCCGACGAACAGTTCCTTGTAGCCGGTTGTCACTATCCAGTTCGCCCGGTCGATATGGCTGCGAACAGCCTTCCGGGCGCGCACGGGTTCAAGCGCCGGATCGATGCCGAAAATGAGATCTGCCATCTCCTCTACGCTGGCATTGTCGGCGCAGGCGTCGAGGATCCTCAGATAGACCTGGAAATGCTCCCGGTCATAGCTTGTGAGGCTCTCCGACCAAGGGACCTCGTCGCTAAGTACTGAGCTTTGAGTCCCATCTGTTCCCATTGATCTATTCATGTCTGCCGCGAACCTCGCATGTTGATCGCTGGATTCAAGGCAGAATATCCCAAAATGGGATAATCCGGAACCGGGATTAGTGGCTGAGCCGGTCTTTACCTGACCGGTTCGCCTACATGCCCAAGTCCCTTAGATCTCCCCGCCACCAGCGCTTTCTGACCCAGCTGATATCGCTGCGCAAGGCCAGAGGCATGACCCAGGCGCAAGTGGCTGACAAGCTTGGCCGGCCGCAGTCCTTCGTGGCCAAGTACGAGGGTGGGGAGCGGCGTCTCGACATCATTGAATTTCTTGACGTAACTGCGGTGCTTGAAGCTGACCCGTGCGAGATTCTATTGAGCCTCCGGACATAGCGGAGCCGGCGCGCCTAACGCCGCTCACCGGCGCTCGTGGACCGGACGCGTTTCTCGGTACACGCGGCATCTCGTCAAAGACATTCTGCTTTCGAAGCCGAGGAGCACCGCCGGGGCTGCAATCACGTGTCCCCGCGAGCGCGAGAAGGAGAAAGTGCCGCAGGAGAAATAGCCGGGCGCCCTCATCGCCGGACCTCAGCCCTGTACTAGGCCGGGCGTGCTCAGGATCACGTGACGGACCGCCTCATAGTAACGGACATAGCCGGTGCAACGACAAATGTGCGGCGCAAGCGCCTGCTCGATCGTGCGCTCGACATCCGCTCTGCGGACCGGCTTCTCTTTGAGATGCTCAACCAGCACGGTTGCACCGGTGACAAAACCCAGCGTGCAATAGCCGCACTGGAACGAAAAACGTTCGACGAAAGCCTGCTGAATCGCGGAGAGCCGGACGACATCGCCATTCGCGTCGCGTTCGGCATGCGCTTCGATGGTGCGGACAGACTTCCCCTCGAAGAAATGCGCTGCGGTGATGCAGCTGCGGATTTCACGGGAACGTCCTTCCGGGCCCTCGAGAATGATCGCGCACGCGTGGCAGATGCCTTGGCCGCAGCCAAGCCGCGATCCCGTAAGGTTGAGATATTCGTGCAGGAAGTCGATCATCATCAGCTCGAGGGGTACGTCGACCGGTCCGACCTTGCGATCGTTGACGGTCATCGAAAGTGGTCGCTTGGCGACGGTCACAGCAGGGCCTGCAAAATCCTCTCTGGCGTGATCGGCGTTTGATAGAAACGCTTTCCGATGGCATGGTTGACGCCATTCGCGATCGCCGGAACGATCGCGATCATCACGACCTCGGCCATTCCCTTTGGTGGGTCGGTTTCGGAAAGCGGCGCCAACACCTCCGATGTCTGTGTCCAGACCGCGACATTCCTGGCATGCGGCAGGCGATACCGGCTCCAGTTCCAGGTGCCGTCGCCGGGACCGTCCTCATAGAGCGGCAATTCCTCGAATAAAGCGTGGCCGACGCCCATCGCCAGGCCCCCTTGGAGCTGACCCGAGACGAGTTCCGGCACGATTTGAGTGCCACAATCGAGGATCGAATGATGTGACAAGAGCTTCACCTCGCCCGAGGCGGTGTCAACGGCGACCTCCGCGATCGTCGCCATCCCGGTATAGGTGACGGCGGCGTTCAGTCGCTGCACCGGCGGGTAGAAGACCCGGCGCCGGTCGAGAAAATGGAACTCAGCTGGCGTGCTTCGGCCATAGCAGACCGAAAGCGCGTCGACCGGCAACCGGATTGCGCCGACCTTCGGCACGTCGAACACCGCCTCGGCCCATTGCCAGCGGTTGAAGACATGGACGCTGACGCCCGTTACGAGGCCGAGCTTGTGCGCCACTGCCGCGAGCTGGTCCAGTCCGAGCGGCTCCATTCCATCTGCCCTCAATTTGCCGCCGACGACTCGCGCATCGGCGATATCGATCGTGAGCGGCCCGCCACCCAGTCCGCTCGACCAGAGCGCGGTTGCCGCCGGCCAAAGCGACAGGCGCAGCAGTGCGCGCGCCGCCGTCTGCGTTGCGTGGCCGACGAAATAGGCGCTGCTGGAGGCGCTCATCGGCGAAATGAACGAGGGCGTCCAGCGCGGGTTCTGCGCCAGCGAATCCTCCTCGTCCGGTGGCGTCGTATAGGGCTCCTCGGTAGAAACGAGGGGCATTTCCGGCCAATCGACAACGCCGAATGCGCATTCGTCCGGCACCCGGCCGATGATATCGGCGACCATGACCGCCTGGGAGGTGGTCAGGCCCGTGCCGATATCGTTCCCGTTCTGCCGCATCATCAACCGACCGTTCGGATCCAGCGACAGCGTGGTCACTGCTGCGTCGGCTCGGGTCCCGTAATCCTTCTGCACCTGCGCGAAGCCCACGCCATAGCGCTTGCCCGGATTGGCGGTGTCGAACGCCGTTTTCTTCGCGGCGCGATTGTTCCAGAGCGGATGGGCACGGGCCCGCTCCAGGATTTCCTCAGTCCTTAGGGCCCCGCCGGGAATGGCGCGCTGCGAGTTCTTCATGCTGGTCTTGGACACATTCTTGAGGCGAAGCTCGATCGCATCGACGCCGAGCAGTTCGGCCGCCTCGTCGACCATCATCTCGGTCGCGGCCATGGTCTGCAGCGCGCCGTATCCACGCGTTGACCCAGCGTCAACGGCGCGCGAGGCGCGGACCTCGACCGAGAAATCGCTCTTCGGCAGGTAGTAGATACTGCGCGCCGCGCAGGCGCCGACATTGCCGACATCGGTCGACAAGTTGCGCCGCCCGCCGCCGTCCGTGCGATAGCTCCCCTTCATCATGCGGAAAGCGTGCGTGGAGCGATCGACGACGAGCGTGTCCTCCATCCAGAAGGGATGGCGCTTCAGCCCCATCTGGAACTGCTCGAACCGATCGTTGGCAAGGCGCACCGGCCGCCCGTCTCCATAGAGGCCTGCCAGGAACGGCGTAGTAAGGGAAGATCGAATGATTCTTGGTGCCGTACCCGACCGTATAGCCGATCGAGAGATCGAACGCCTTGAGTGCGAACCGCGATGTGGACAGCATCGCCAGAGCCGAGGTCGCGACCTCGTAGGGCGATTGGGTTGCGATGATTGCATGTAGCGTCAAGCTGGTCGGCTCGAACCATATATTGCCGTTGTCGGCCTCCATTGCCGAGGCGTCGATCGATTGCGAGAAGTATCGTCGCTTCAGGATCAATGCGTCGTCGCCAGTGGCGGCGATCTCGCGGTCGATCTCGCCCGCCACCCACATGGCACGGGCCTCGGCATCACCGCTCTGATCCGGCTTCGGCCAGACGACCTGGTCTACCTCGAAATCGCCGTACACCGTCGTGCCTTTTTCGAGTGGGGTATAAATTTCGGGATCGTCCGATGTCGCACTGCCGATGCGCACCACACGGCGAGCGCCGTAATGCGGCGGCGTGTCGTAGCCGCTGATCGCGGCCCAGCGCACGACGCCATCTGCGAAACGGACCAGCCGCTTCGCGGCGTCGAAGCGCGCGAAATCCTTGTAGATCAAGAGCGCAACGGGCTGGCCGAGCAGGCGCGGCGTGCGTCCCTTCGGCACCAGGAACATGTCGCCGTAAAAGCCCGGGGCCGCTGTTTCCGGCGGCACAAGGCCATCCCGAACAAGGTCTTCGCCGAGGACGAGCCGGTCGGGTTTGAGATCCTCGCCGAGCAATGAGAGGTCTAGTCCGTCGAACGGAGCGTTGGCCCGAGTTCCACGAATAAGGAAAGCATGGCTCTGTTCCTGCGGCCACCCGGCCACATCGCGGGCGCGAAAATCGCGGGTGAAGGTCTTGTCGCCGGTGACCTTGGCTACGGCGTCGATCCGGAAGCGCGGCCGACCATCCGGTCTGATCCAGTTCGGCGAACGGCCCGACCGATTGGCAATGAGCGCCGCCGAGGCAGGCCGGCCCAGAAACCCGATCTTGACCGAGATCCCGGCGCCGGCAGCCGCCGCTATGAACTGGCGCCGCGAAACCCTGCTGTTCATGCCGTCTGCCCGAACGGCCCAGAGCCCGACCCCACACTCGGACGGCTCGCCTCCCGGCGTTGCTGAAAAACGGAACAGTCCTGCAAGATCATGAAAATCACAGGAATTCTTTTGTATAAGTCCGCAACATTGAGGCACGTAGCTTCTGCTTCGGATCCGAAGGTTTTGGTAGATATTGTCCCCTCTGGTGAGTCCTTCCGGAGGACATGGTCCAGTTCGATGCGGTCGAGCCAAGCCGGCTGGCCCGTACTGGTGTCTCGCCCTTCACCGCGCGGAATCGCATGGGGAGTTTTCCCTTCCTGGCCGGTCTTATTCTCACAGCCAAGACTTGCCTCGGTCAGCCGAAGGACTTGCCGCGGGCGCGCTTGTCCCGCGTATTGGGATTGTCGAAGACAAAGCCCGAGGACTCCAGGTCCGTGACACGGCGAGATGGGGCTGGGAGCTTGCGTCGATTACACCTTGATCCCGTCCATCTCCATGAACGGCATCCCCCTCGCGCGGGACATTTTCCAGACCCATCAGGTATTTGAGGCCGGCGCAGCCGCCCGCCAGGACCATGATGCGAAAGCCTTCCGCCGGTTCGTAGGCGCGGGAAAGCGCGGCCTTGACGGCGGCGACGGCGTTTTCAGTCAGTGTGATCATGGGACTATTTTCTTGCTGATGCGTTCGCAAGCCACGCCGCACGGAACGTGCCAGACAGGAAAACTAAACTATAAATACTGGTTATAGCTTTTCGCGCCTTGTTTCTCATCAAACAATTTGGCGAATGTCGGACAGAGTGAATCGTTGCGTAAAAAAAGCGGCATCGGACAAGTCGCTAGTGTAGTCAGCTGAGGCAGCGGTTCTGAACACATGAATGTTGACCAGTGTAAGGCCGGATCTTAAGTCGTGCTGCGCTCCAAAAGCCGCGCCATCGTCACCACACGATGCGGCGGTCGACAGCCGTATCGATAGCGGCTTCTAGAAGCAGGGGCCGTTGATTCTGCGTCGGCCCTTGTGTGCCGAAGACCCACTCGCGTGCTCGGCCCTACGCCCTACGTGCCTGCCACATGGCGAAGACTTTGCCCTGATGTCCGCCACCTCTGCAGTCGAACCGCTGTGGGTTGCCAACCTGCTCAGGGTGCGAGTGTCCTGGGGTGGCTGTGTTGTCTCACCCGGTCTAGAGTGCCCTTGGGCGCGGAATCTCAGGCGAAGCGGCCAGGAGTTGGGCCCGGCACAAGTTGGCCATCGACATTCTTTGCATGGCTGTCGTCACTCCGTTGATCCGTTCCGGATGAACGATGCAATATGCCCACCAAAGGAAGATCCCTTTAGATCAAGGCGATCATCGGATCGGTTGTGTCGGATGATTGATCGCATATCCGACAGCGGATAACCCCAAGTTACATTGACCTTGGGTGTATGTCGGGTCGTCAAGAGTGGACCCTCGGGCCGACGGCAAAAGGGCGCACGAGGCGCCCTTCATTCGACGCGGCTGTGAATAAGCTGCTTTCGGCTTGCGTGTCAGAAACGGTAGGTGACACCTGCGCCTATTAGCCAGGGATCGAGCGCCGCTTTCCCGGTCAGCTTTGCGCCAGCCACTGTAACATCGAAGTCTGGCTTGAGAAAAAGCTTCTTCACGTCGAAGTTGAGGCCCCAATGCTGATCCACCATGTAGTCGAACCCGACCTGCAGTGCGGTGCCGAACGTGTTCTTGACGTTGAGAGCGTCGGCGCTGCCGGCGTCTTGGTTATAGAAGACCGTGTAATTCACGCCCGCGCCGACATAGGGTTTGAAGGCCCCGAAATCAGTAAAATGGTACTGCAATGTCAGCGTCGGCGGCAGCAACCAAACCTTGCCGATATTGCCCAGCCCACCAATCGAACCCTGGCCCGTGATATTGGCATAAGTGGTACCGAGGATAAGCTCGGCGGCGACGTTGTCCGTGAAGAAGTACGAGATGTCGAGCTCCGGCGTCACGGTGTTCGAATAAGAAAGACCAGAGCCGGGCACCGCATCAACGTAGCCCGAATCCTCAGTGATGACCCCCAAGGCGCGCAGGCGGATCTGCCAAGGGCTAGCCCATTCCGGCACCCAGGCACCCTCGTGGGGGTCGCACGGGACCTCTGGAACGTCAGCCGCAGCCGCCTGCTCTCCGACCAGGATCAGCGTGATGGCCGCTATTAGCCCCCGCGCAACGTTCAATTGCCTTGTTGCCATCGTATTCTCTCCTTGCTCTTCAGAAATGTGGACTGAACGTATGGTCAGGCTGTATGACCGAGAGCGACAGAGCGATGGCGCATTTTGCGCAAGCAGTGCTCGCATTTGTAGCTTTGCCGCAGCCGTGAACCTGCACTCACTCGCTCACTGTAGTTTGCTCTTATCTGGCTCCTGCGTTTACGACGCTGTCAGCGTGCCAGCCGATCGCGCTGCGAAGAAAATTGATGCCAAGACTGATGAACGCTGCTCGCTCGCGATTGTCCTTGCCGTAGCCGTGCCCACCGGCGCTGGGCTCGTAAAAGTAAGCGGGATAGCCAAGCGCTTGCAGTTTTGCGGCCATCTTACGCGCATGGCCCGGGTGGACGCGGTCGTCGCGTTTCATACTGGCGAGCAGGATAGGCGGATACGGCTGTCCCGGAGTGGAAGTGTGATAGGCGGAGATTTCCTTCAGGAAAGCCCAATCGTCAGCCTTGTCGGGATCGCCATATTCGTCGATCCAGCTCGCGCCTGCCAGGAGCTTGCTGTACCGTCGCATGTCGATAAGGGGAACTGTGCAGAACAGCGCGCCGAATTGCTCGGGATAGCGCGTTAGCATGTTGGCGATCAGAAGGCCGCCGTTCGAGCCGCCCTGCGCGGCAATGCGCCTCGGCAGCGTAATGCCCCTTCGCACGAGGTCGGCGGCAACAGCGGCGAAATCGTCATGGGCGAGACGTTTGCCCTGCCTGCGCCCGGCATCGTGCCAGCGGGTGCCGAACTCGCCGCCCCCGCGGATGTTCGCCACCACACAGGTGCCGCCGCGTTCGAGCCACAGCTTGCCGAGCGAGGAGTTGTAGGAGGGCAGGAGCGATACGCCGAATCCACCATAGGCGGAAAGGTGAACCGGGGCATCACCCTTCCCGTTCCGTGGACCGACCTGCGTGTAGGGGATCATCTCGCCATCGATCGACACTGCCTCATGGCGCGTGACCACCAGTCCGGATGGGTCGAAATTCTCCGGGCTGCGCTTTAGGATTACCGGAGCGCTGAGAGGCGGCGCGGCTTCGAGATCTAACAGGGAAAGCTGGGGCGGAGTCGTCGGGTCCTGGGCCAAGACCAGAAGCTCTCCATTGCTCTCGTGAACTGCGGAATCGAGTGACCAGAGGTGAACAGTCCCTTGCGCTGGCACGGTGTCCAGCACTCGGCGCGTCCATTCCTGCGGGCCTGGGATAAACATCTCAAATTTTCGGGCGAGGTCCGCCAGGTAGGTGATGATGAGCTTTCCATCAGTCCAGAAGAATGATTGCAGGCAGCGCCGCTCGGCCGGTTCAAACAGGGTACGAAAACGTCGCTCGCCGTCGATGAAAGAGGAAAGCGACATGCCGATCAGCGCGTCGGCGCAATAGGTCGTCCCTGCAACCGTCCATGCTTTGCGCGGCTTTACCGCGAGCCAATCGCCAAAGTTAACCCACTTGGCATCCTTGGGAAGGTCGATCTCAATCTTCGGGCCGCTTCTGTCGCCAACGCGTACCAGCTTCTCGAAGCAGCCCAGTTGCTCGACGAACCATAGGCGCTCGGTCGCGGCGGTGCGGTCCAGATGGCCAGACACACCGAGGTTTTCGTAACCGGTCTTGAAGATTACCGCCGCGGTGAGGGGATCCGCGCCACGCTTCCACAGCCGCACGGTGCGCGCATAGCCGGAGCGAGTTGCCATACCCTGACCAAGCGCACTGGAAAGCAGAAGGGTGTTGGGGTCGAGCCAATGAACGCCGCCCTTGGCTTCGGGAAGATTGAAGCCGTCGGCGGCAAAGCTCAGAGAGCTCAGGTCGAATTCACGATGCACAACTGCGTCGCCGCCGCCGCGCGACAAGCGCAAAATGGCTCTTTCCCGTTCCTCCGGCTCGATTGACGCGCCGCCCCAGATCCAGTCCTCTGCGTCGGTAGCAGCGAGGGCGTCAAGGTCGAGGAGCAGCTCCCATCGGGGATCCGCCTCCATGTAGACAGAAAGGGTGGTCCGGCGCCACAGCCCGCGCGGATTTCCAGCATCCTGCCAAAAATTATACAGGTACTGACCGCGGCGCGTGACCAGGGGCATCCGATCTGGGTGGTCGAAAATTGCTGTCAGCGCCGCCCGGTCGCGCTCAAACTTTCCTCCACCGAAGTGCTTCAGGGTCTTTGCCGACTGGCCCGCCGTCCACGCAAGTGCCCGTTCGCCTTCTACATCTTCAAGCCAAAGGTGGGGGTCATCGTCGGGTGCATTCACAGTTGGTCTGAAATCGAACTCGGTCATGTCCCGATAACCGGACGAGTGAAAGCGCAATGGTTTCGGTCTGCTCGGAAATACTCAGTGTTGGCGGGCGCGCCAGCATCTTCGAAAAGCGTGATCATCAGAGGGTTCTTCTCAGTTAAGGCGCCAGAGTGCTCTTGCGGACAGGGACTGCATCTGTCGTGCCAACTGTGAAACCGTTGAAAACAATGGGATGACTCTAGTAGCGCTGTGTCACATGGCCGACATAGTCAACAATCCGACAGCGAGCGCACCCGTAGTGGCCGGATCAAGCTCCGCCGGCGAGTTTGGCGACACAGTCAGAACTCAGGCACCTCAAATGACTTGGCTGGACCGCTACATCTTCGCGCCGGACCGCTTAAACGCTCCCGGATCCAATTGGCGGACGACACCACGACTCGATGCCGCCATGAAGGAACGAAGCGTCTGTGGGCTAGACACCAGAGCGGGAAAAAAATCGAAGTCCGAGGGCCGTTCGGCTGGCTTTGATGGTTGGTCAAGCCCCTGCCACCGCGCGCATCCCGACCGCGTGCTCCAGGTGCAAGAAGCTTCCAAAGGCCCGGCGTGAGCACCACCGCAAAGGAATTGCCCACCTCGCCGTTCGTGCTTTGAGGTCCGCTAAACAGTCGGCTTACCTGTACACCTATACAGGCTGCCATAGCCCGGAACTTGTCCTCCAATGGCGGGAGCTTCCCCTAGGAGACCTCCCATGACTACGCTTACAACGCCCGCGCTACCACGACCTGCGCACAATCAACGTACCCACCGCCGCAGCATGGGGTCTTCAAGGAACGTTAGGAACGTGGCGAAGGAGCCGACCACTGGCGTCCAACCAACTCACTTGGCCTGCTCGGGCCATGCTGGCTGCGCTGGTTCGATCAAGTCAACGCTATTTGCCTGCGTGATCTGCCCCGAAGGGTGCCGACCCCACACACTTCGACGAAACACATCCATTGGGGGTTGGTTGCTCGGGCGCCGGTGTTTCGCCAACCGGCATGATGTTTCGACCTGCCTGGGGGCGGGCAGGGGAGCACAACAATGCCTGCAGTTCTCGTGAAAGGCGCAGACGAGGCGGATTGGCGCGATGAAAGATCATACGATTACACTGCTGGTCTGACGCCTCGCGAGTGGGCTTGGGAGTTCTTACGTCGCAATCCAGCATTCCAGCGCGACGTGATCGCTGCAAGCCAGCACGCCAGTACTTTGTCCTACGGACGCTCTCTCGACGTAGTCTCGTCGACCGGTAACCTGTCACGGTGGGGCGTCCTGTTTCGCCGAGTCTTACGAGCGCAATTCGGTCGTATTCTGGTCTCCGCTGTGGTGCGCTCATGTGCTGCCGGTGATTGCAGAACAGCTGTCTGCTTGGTCGGCGACAAGGCCGTTCGAGCTCTCGGCATTGCAATGCCGTGCGGCGGTCCTGCTGGCGCCAGACAAGGGCCAGCATGTTATTCTTCGCAATGGGGAGCACACGCTCCAGCTCGCCGTCTCTGGCGCGGATATCCTGCGCCCCGTTGCCCTCCGTACCGAGGCCATTTGGCCAGCGACCCTTTCGAAGCACCGCCTGCGGGCGCTCGAGTGCCTCAATGCCTTAAACTTGGGTCAGCGCCTGCCCGCCCGCTTGTTGCCCTCGGAAAAACGCGGTCCCCGTTTGACCTTCGTTCTTCGTGCGCTCGACGGATCGCTTGCTGGGGCGTCACATCGCGAGCTCGCCGAAGCGCTGATCGGTCAACGGCGCGTCCATGCCGACTGGAGGGATCCTCGCGATCATCTGCGCGACCGCATTCGCCGTGCTGTCACCCGTAGCCGCGCCCTCATGCATGGAGGGTACAGGGATTTCCTTCTTTGAAAAGGTACAGTTCGACCTTGTACATCAGATGGCGAATAGTTCGAAGCTACGACCGGTCACCGCCAGTTCGCCCGGTCGGCGGCGAACGGCCTTACAGGTGCGCTCTGGTTCAGGAACAGTCGATCCTGAGAGGCATGTTCGACATTGTCCCATAGGTGACAATGTCGAGTACGCTAGAAAGTGCTGTCGCGTTGGGTGGTCAAATGCTTTTTGCCTGGCACGGTACATGCACGCTCAGCAAAACGTACGCACCGAGTGGTTCCCCCCGCCACGAAGGTCGCGGACTTACGCCACCTCCCAAGGCGTACCCGGCCCGGCAGCGAGTTCAGTCTCCTGCCGGGCATGCGGGTTCAGACGTGCTTGCGTTTAGGACTTTAAAAAGAGCCGCAATGTTTCGCGTTCGGCTCTGTGGGCTGGTGCCCAAAGGAAGTCGAGGTGGCGGAACTTGCCGCAGCGTTTGACATGACTACCTAAATGAAGCGCAAGGCCTAATAAATTGTCACACTTCGAGCGCGGTCGTTGTGGCTCCGTGTTCACGGCAGCGACTGTTTCGGCCGTTGCCAACTCGAGATCCCGCCTTTGAAGTAAATGCGGAAAGGCTCACTACGCAGCGTAGTCTTGGCACCTCATATCTGATCTTCGTCAGCACACGCGACGGAGCGTGAGGGCGGCAGGCGAACCTGTGGAGAGACAGGTTTCGCGATCGCATCGGTGTCACACCATGGGATGGTCAAGGAGCACGTATTTGGAAGGCGCGATGCTTGAACCCAATACCTGCGGCAGGCCGATTGCTCAATTGAAAGTTGTCTTGAAGCGCTTCGATGCCGCTCACTACCCGCAGCCGCCGAGCCGCCTATTCCTCGGCAGTCCGTCGGCTGCGCTATTCAGCGGCCGCGCTGTTGCCCGTTCTGTTCACCACAAAAGCGAGGCGCAACCACTCCCTAATGAGCAACGCGCCCACGGCTTACGGGCTGTGGAATTTGTGCGCCAACGGCTGAGCAGATCGACGTCGACGAACTCGTCTGTCAGAGCGATGCGATACGACCAACAAACTGCGTAGCGTCCACGTATAGGATCGCCTCCGAAGCACGCGGCGAAGAAAATGGGTCAAAACTCCAGTGGTTGAATGACACCCTTCTTGTTGTTTGAAGCCATGAAGAGGTCGGGCGTGATTTTCGCAGCGAACGCATCTGGTTCGATCCAACCTGACCCATTCGCTGGACGCAGCCTACTTCGGCGCATGCGGCTCTTCGGTCGAAGACTGCTTGCTTCATAGAGATCAGAAACGGCCTGCATTGGACGACATGGGTTCACTTCAACTAGGTTGTCACGCTTATCACTTTCTTTGCGGCCAGCTGTTGCTCCAGAAATGCCCAGGCTGAACGGCCGCCATTCGGAATGTAGCGGGAGCGTTCAGTTTTCGTGTAGTGGTCGTTGGGCTTATTGTTTCGCTACGATCTCGCCCAGATCGGCAAGGCACTCGACCACGTAGTCCGGTCTGAATGGAAACCGCTCTATGTCACCGCGTTTGGTCACCCCCGTAAGCACAAGGGCTGTTTTCAGGCCCGATTCCAGCCCTGCGAGCACGTCGGTGTCCATGCGGTCACCGACCATGATCGCATCGACAGCTCGTACTCCCAGCCGATCGAGCGCGTTGCGCATCATGAACGGGTTCGGCTTGCCGACGAAGTAGGGCTGACGGCCGGTGGCCTTCTCGATTAGTGCTGCGACTGCCCCGCACGCCGGATGGGAGCCCCGCTCGGTCGGGCCAGTCGCATCCGGATTGGTGGCGAGAAAACGCGCGCCCTTCGCCACAAGCTCGGCGCCAGTTGCGATCTGCTCGTAATGATACGAAATCGTGTCTCCGAGGACCACGAAATCGGGGGCAAACTCCGTTATTCGGCAGCCTGCCTGCCGCAGGGCCTCAACCAGACCGTGGTCACCAATGACATAGGCAGATGATCCGTGCTTTTGCAGTTCCATGAACCGCGCGGTGGCGAGCGCCGATGTGTAGATGTGCTCTGGCTGTACTGCGAAGCCAACCGCTCTTAGACGCTCGGCATGATCTTCGGGCGTGAAACGCGAGTTATTGGTGAAGATCTGAAACGGCTCGCCCCTGGCGATTAGCCCGGCGACATAGTCGACCGAGCCAGCGATCGGTTGGCCGCCCCGGACCAGGACCCCGTCCATGTCGAGCAGATGCGCTGTAATCATTGGATCTCAACCTCAATCTTTCGTGCATGCAGGGCCTGGGCACGTCTTGTGTCACTGAATGTTCTCCAGGCGAGAATGCCGGCGACTGTACCGATTGAGAGCGATGCGCGAAGGGCGCTCAGCTGGCCGGGCGGCAATAAGGAGGCTGCGTCGTAAACGTGTCGGTGGCACCCGCTCACCGTGCGGACGCCCAGCACCGTCGGCTTGACGACATTCGCTGCGTCAGCGCAGTTGATGGACAGTCGCGTTCCATTTTCAGTGAACCACTAGCCTGGCAAGACGTGCCGCGCTTGGATAGGGTGAGCAACCGACAGTCCGTTAGCGGCGGCTTGCCTCGTGGCCGTAGAGGCGTTCATTTAGCTGGGCGTCTGGATCTCACTTAAGGCGCGCAGGCCAGGGGGCGCGGTGAACGACCCGAAACCAGCCGCAAGAAGATTCGCCAGAGCGCTCGATCATGCCTTTGGTTAATTTGCGCCTGAGGTATCATCCCCATAGAGATCAGATGCCGCCCATGCAGAGGTATTTCATTTCGAGGTAGTCTTCGAGCCCGTGACGGGATCCTTCTCGCCCAATGCCGGATTGCTTGATGCCCCCAAAGGGCGCCGCTTCCGAAGACATTCGCCCCGTGTTGATGCCGACCATGCCGTATTCCAATGCCTCGGCAACGCGCCAGACACGCTTCAGATTCGAGGCATAGAAATACGCGGCGAGACCGTAGATCGTGTCGTTGGCCTCACGCACAACCTGATCCGCATCATGGAAGCGAATGATCGGGGCCAGCGGCCCGAAAGTCTCCTCTTGCGCAACCGCCATAATGCCGGTGATTTCAGTGAGGACTGTGGGTTTGAAGAAGGTCCCATCCTTGCCGATGCGTTCGCCACCGCATCGAATTGCGCCACCCTTGGCAACGGCATCTGCGATGTGGGACTCGATCTTGGCCAAAGCATGCACGTCGATGAGCGGTCCGACGTCCACTGCCGGAGCGAAGCCGTCGCCAACCGACAAAGACCGGACTTTCTCCACGAATTTTTCAACGAACTCATCGTGAACGCTCGATTGGACGTAAAGACGGTTCGCTGAAACACAGGTCTGCCCGGCGTTGCGGAACTTCGCCTGGATCGCGCCGTCAACCGCAGCGTCGATATCGGCGTCGTCAAAGACGATGAACGGCGCATTGCCGCCGAGCTCGAGGCTGACCTTCTTGATCTGGTCCGAACACTGGCGCATGAGCAGCCTGCCAACCTCGGTCGAGCCTGTAAAGCTGATCTTTCGGACCTTCGCGTTGGAGCAAAGTTCACGTCCGACGCCATCACCTTCAGACGCATAAATTAGGTTCACCACGCCGTCGGGAAAGCCGGCTTGGTGGGCGAGGGCGAACATTGCACCTGCCACGAGCGGCGTCTGTTCAGCAGGCTTAAGTACGATCGTGCAGCCCGCCGCCAGGGCCGGCGAGATCTTGCGCGCCACCATCGAGGCCGGGAAATTCCATGGCGTAATCGTGCCGACCACACCAATGGGCTGCTTGATCACCAGCATGCGACGGTCTGTCGACGGTGCGGAGATCGTCTCGCCATAGATGCGATTGGCTTCTTCGGCGTACCATTGCAGATACGCGGCCGCGTGCGAAACCTCCGACTTGGCTTCGGCAAACGGCTTGCCCATCTCTGCAGTGAGTATCGCGGCAAGATCATTGGCGTGGTCAATGATCAGCTCATGCCATCGCCACAAAACGTCACTGCGTTCTCGGGCGGTCAGCGCAGCCCAACCAGGCTGCGCTACATAGGCCTTGTCGATCGCAGCGCGTGTCTCCTCCACGCCCATGTCGGGAAGTGCCGCCAGGACCTCACCGCTCGACGGATTGAGGACCTCGAATGTCCGCTCGCTAATCGGCGTGCCGAGCGCCGGCAGGCGATCAATGGCGCCAAACAGGTCCGGGGATTTCAAGTGGCGGATCATCGGCAGGCACAGAGGCAATACCGTATTCCTTTCAATGCGGCTGATATTTAGGTCGACAGGGCGTCTGTGTGTACTGCGCGCCCTGTCGGTCCTGATAGCGCCTCGGACAGAGGGCCGGAAGACCATTGTACTCACCCTGAAGCCAGAAGATTGAACCGTTCTAGTCGAATCGATTCCGGTTCTCACCAGGTGCAACCTCAAGAATGGCCATCGGCTTCCCCACCGCGGCTGGTTTTGCGCATCACGATAGGACTCCTCGGCCAAAGCGACGGTGAGGCTGCATTTGATGATCACTCGACAAAACTGGGGCGGAAGGTTCCTGTCCGAAGAAGTTGCTTTTCTTCCAAGCTTCTTTTGGGGCATCTCTCAGCGCGTTTGAGGCTTTGTGTTGATAGCCGCGGCCGTGCTCGAGCCTAAGTAAAATCGCTGGTCCTAACGGAAGTTGGCGCCATCACGCTTGCGCGAGGAGAGCACTGCCTGCAGTCGCACATGACCTTGAACCGGTGAGACAGGCGACATTACCCAATCAATGACTCCATAAAATACTCAAAAGAGACGAACCTGGTTGCGGAGTATGTCGGATACGCTGGCAGGCTCAACCCAACCGCAAGATCCGCTTCGGCCCCCGCGGCTGAGGATCCCTAGTTGGAAAACAGCATCCTCGTCGGAGGCCTTGGCTCGTGTCCCGCCTTCTGGGTCTATACTGTCACTCTCGCGGCTGCCGTCTTGACTGATCTTGTCTTTGCAGCCGGGCCCGTGTCTCGGCCCTTTGCCTCGGCACAAGCTGCTCCTTGGGTTACTTCTTTTCCTCGAGAGGCGCTCTTAGATCTGCCGACCGGCTCGCACGTAAACAGAGATCCCAACTTCGCTTCTACGGGAAAGTTGGAATCCCTTGCCTGCCAATTGTTAGGATTCAGCTTTTACGCCGTTCCGAAGACGATCGGCGCGGACCTTGGCAGAGCGTGAGATTGCCGGTCGTCATGGAACATCGGCAAGCCCCGGGCCAATGCCCAAAATGGCGGGCTCGGCCGAAAGCAGCTTCTTCGCCGCCGCCCTGACCTGGTCGATCGTCACTTGTTGGATGAGGGCTTGGCGGCGCTCAATGTAATCTATGCCGAGCTTGTCAAGTTGCAACGCGAGAAGCGTGGCTGATACAGATCTGGAGGAACCCAGATTGTGGATAGCATAGGCGCCGATCAGATGCTTCTTGCTCGCCTCGAGCTCGGCCGCTGTTGGGCCCGTGTCCGCCAGCTCGTTGATCAATTGTCGTATCAGGCCGAGCGTCTCGGCCGCCCTGTCGGCGCGCGTCGACGTGGTCACCACAAGCGTGTTGGAATGCTGGTGGCTTTCCAAGCTAGAGGAGACACCGTAGGCAAGGCCACGCTTTTCGCGCACTTCCTGGAACAGCCGTGAGGTAAATGGCGCACCCAGTATATCGTTTATCAGCTGCGCGGCGTAGAATTCCGGGTCGCTGCGTCCGATGCCGGGAAAAGCCAGGTGGAGCGAAGTCTGGGGTAGGGCGTAGGCGACCAAAGTCAACCGGCCGAGCTTCGGGGTGACATCAGGCACCTGCGCAAGGGCCTGTTTCTGGGGCAAATCGCCGAACAACTCGTCGAGCCTTGCACTCAGGGACTTGGCATCTATGTCGCCCACGACCGCGACGTGCAGCCCGCCGCGGGCGAAAGCGGCCTTGTGGAAGGCGCTTAGATCGGTGGGCGTTATGCGGGCCAGGCTTTCCTTGGTACCCTCGGGCGGCCTCGAATACGGGTGTGCGCCGTAGATACTGCGTCGCCACGCATCCACGCCGATCGCGTGAGGTTCGCGCTCGTTGGCGATGATGCTGGAGAGAAGCTGAGCGCGGATTCGGTCAAAGGGTTCCTGATCGAAGCGGGGCCTGTTCAACGCGAGCCTGATGAGATCGAAAGCGGCGTCCTGGCGCAGGGAAAGCATGCGCACCGAGCCATAGATGCCGTCACGCCCCGCGTGGAAGCCCATCTCAGCGCCGGCATCATCGAGCCGCACCTGAAAGGAGTCGCCGCCGTAATCGCCTGCGCCCTCGTCGAACAAGCCAGCCATCAATTTGGCAAGCCCCTCCTTACCGGCTGGGTCTTGGCTGGTGCCGCCGTCAAACACGAACTGGAGCGTCATGATCGGCAGCGTATGGTCTTCCACCAGCCAGGCGGTGATCCCCTGTTCAGATTTCACCTCCTGGATGTTCACGGCAGCCCGCGCGGCAAGTGCCGGGAATACGAGGAACAAAATAGCAAGGCAAAGCACGGCCAGCGAAGAGGCGAGGCGCCGGCCCTGTCCAAAAGGAGAGGGCAACGCTCGTGGAATGGCCCTGCGGTAGAGGTTCGTCATCATATCAATTTTCCTTGGGCAGGAGATAGCCGGTGGTCGAATGGTCGGACACGAGGTAGCGGGCGGCAACGGCCCTAACCTGATCGGCGGTGACCTTGCGGATGCGGTCGGGCCATTCCTCGACGTCCCTGATGCTGCCGCCGGTGGCGAGTGTCTTGCCGTAGATGTGGGCCATCGAACGCTGGTTGTCGCGGGCGAAGATCATCGAGCGGACGAAACGATCCTTGGCCTTCTCCAAATCGCCTGATGTGACGCCGTCCTTGGCGATGCGTGCTATCTCGGCGTCGATGGCGGCCTCGACATCCGCAAGCTCGGCGTCGCCGCGCGGCCAGCCTCGGATGCTGAACTTGCCAGCATCCAGCATGGTGCCCTGGAAATCGGCGTAGGCCGCCGCGGCAATACCCTGCTTAACGACAAGCTGCTGGTGGAACCGGCTGCGGCTGCCGCCGCCGAGGATCTCCGCCAGGAGGTCCAGCGCCTCGGCTTCGCCGGGCTCGGCGGTGCTATAGGACGGCACCACCCAACGTCTGGAGAAGAGGGGGACCGAAACGCGGTCGTCGCTCAGCGTCAATACGCGCTTGGTGTTCTGCACCGGCTCAGACGCGCGCTCACGCGGCGGCAATTCCGGTCCACGCGGGAGCTTGCCATAGGTCCTCTCGGCAAGCGCCATCACGCTCTCCGGTTCGACATCGCCCGCCACCACCAGCACGGCATTGTTCGGCCAGTAGTATTTGTAATAAAACGCGACGGCGTCGCTGCGATTCAACTTCTCGATCTCGTGCATCCAGCCGATCACCGGGATGCGGTAAGGTTGGCTCTGCCAAAGCGTCGCATTGACCTCCTCGCCGAGCACTGCCTGCGGATTGCTGTCGATGCGCGAGCGGCGTTCCGCGAGGACCACGTCACGCTCGGTGGCTATGACATTGTCGGTCAAGACGAGGTTGCGCATACGATCGGCCTCGAAACCCATCATCTGCTCCAATGCCGAGGGCGGCACCGTTTCAAAGAAGGCGGTGTAATCGTGTGAGGTGAAGGCGTTTTTCGAACCGCCGATCTCGGCCACTGCGCGGCTCAATTCGCCGGCGGCATGATTGGCCGTCGCTTTGAACATCAGATGCTCGAAGAAATGTGCGATGCCGGACTTGCCCGGGGGTTCGTCGGCGCTGCCGACCTTGTACCACACCATATGGGTGACGATGGGCGCGCGGTGATCGGGGATGACGACGACCTCCATGCCGTTGTCGAGCAGGAAATTTGTCACTTTGATGTCATCGGTGGCCGCCAGAACCGGAGCAGGGGTGGTCACAAACGACAGCGCGGTCGCAAAGAGTGTCCCGCGCAGCCAGCCCGACCGAAGATTTACCCATGGCTCCTGTTGTGATGACCGGGTGATGGGCAAGGTTCCAGGTGAAGTGAGTTGTCCCTCATTTTCAAGGTGCTGCGTCCTCGTCGCCCTCACTGGGAGAAGGCGGATCGGTGGGCAGCGCCGGTCCAGACGAGCCCTCACGATGCTGCCGGACCCGGCTCGGACGTCAGTTTTAAGTAGGTCGGCGAAAGGTGGGGCGGCATTTTTCTGTTTGGGGATCATGGGACGACTCTCCTGCGCGTTTGCATGAACCGCGCACGAGCCGTGCCAGATGGGAAGCCGTTTCGGCGATCCGATTCACCCGGAGCCTGTGTTGCATACCTCCGACATTGTCCCACGTCAGACACCGCCGACGGGGAGCGCTTCACGTTAAAGAGGTTGCTAGGTGCAATACCATTCGCAAAGGGGCGCGAACATGGTGACGTTAGCGCGCGCCCGTGGTTGCTGGTCGTCAGCGTGCTCTTGCTACCATCGGCCGATCGGAGGTCCCCCAACACGGCTCCGAACCGGCGATAGACGCGGTTCTGGAATTTACCGGAGCGTTGCAGAACCTATGTTTGCCATTCGGAGCGCCAGCGCGGGAGACGCTTCCGTGACAGGCGGTCATGATGGAGCTCTCGAGCCGATTTGCGATTTGACCCGGGCTTTTGCTATTTTCGCTTTTGCTGCCCCTATAATCTCGGATATGAAGCGGACCTGGCTTATAGCCTGCCTACATTGAATGGTTACAAAGGAATACGCTATGGCGACTGGAACGGTGAAGTGGTTCAACAGCACCAAGGGATTCGGTTTTATCCAGCCTGACAACGGAGGTCAGGACGTTTTCGTCCACATTTCCGCTGTCGAACGAGCGGGCCTTTCGACCCTTAACGAGGGCCAGAAAATCAACTATGAGGTCGAACAGGACCGGCGTACCGGCAAGTCCTCAGCAGGCAGTCTCAGCAAAGCTGGCTAATCTTTTTCTGCTTCTGCCCGGCAAGAGCCGGGCAGAAGGGCCACTGGCCGCCTCATATGAGTGGGCAAGAACACGGATCTCCCGCTGACCGGGCGGCGGATTGCAGGAAGCTGCTGAGTTCTACTGAAACAGATGTTTGCAAGTGAAGAGGGCCGGTCCAGCCCTCTTATTGTCTGCAGTAGATTCTTGCGTAGCAGATGCCGACGGCAACCGCGCGCATCGGAACGAATCTGGACAAATGAGATCAGGCTGCGCTTGTTGTGTGCCTGGTCGCTTCACACCATCAATACTATATTTTCGGTCATGAACCCCTGCGTGTGATTTTCATGAATGAGGGCTCTGACGCATTCTCGATCGATCGTGCCGGGGAAATGAACCAGCAATTCAGCCATCCTCCAGCCATCGACACCTCCGGAATCAAAGAGGGCAGGGTACATTGGCCCTGAGGGGACCTGGACCCATCAAGCCTCGCTGGACCTCTTTGGTGACCAAGTTGAACTCCTCCCGTTCAGCGGCGGATTGTTCGAGGCATATGAGAATGGCTGCGTGGAGGTTGCATGCGTCCCAGCTACGACCTCTCTGGTCGGAACCACTCCCTACCTCGACCAAGTTCTGCGCTTGACGTCTCCCAGGATTGTCGCCGAGTACCCTAAGATCCTGAGCTACAGCCTCATGGGCCAGCAAGGATGCGAGTTTCTCGACGATCACTAAGGTGGTGGGCCACCCCGTGGCCCTGCAGGAAGTTGCCAGGTGGCTCGACGAGAACATGCCCAATGCCGAGCGAGAGAGCCGTAGGGGAGCGACATCTTTCGTGGCTGAGCAAAACTCTCCCTGGATAGCGGCGTTTGGTCCTGCGCTGGGTGCCAAGCTGTACAATCTTCAGATATTGCGAGCAGGAACTGAAGAAGGCCTGCATAACGTTACGCCGTGGTGGGTGCTCGGGCGCAGCACCCCTGCGCCGACAGGATTTGACCGGACAACACTTCACCTCCGCGTTTCAGAGCAAAATCTCAGTCGTGTCCTGAACAGGTTCTCGAAGGACGACTTGGCCGTTCTCAATGTCTATCAGCGTCCGACATGCGAGCGGCTGGACACCCATCACTATGTCGTCGATGTCGCTGGCGCTTTTTGACGCACCCGGCTTTGGCCGCGTTGGCGGAGATTGATGGCCTGAGAATTCTCGGATCGTACCCACGTGGCGATCAGCTTTGGCCAGGCTAGTCCCGCCCCTACCCCAACTGTTGATCCTCATTACTGACGAACAGGGGACCGCCGCATCGAAACTTGATGCGATGTACACGACCGTGCCTCGGGAAATGGACGAGATCATCGCGCGGACGATCTTTCGTCCGCCCTAATTTCTCGCCGGCGAAACGGTGGTATTCATAGGCACGGATGTCGACCGGCGGGCATCTCGCGAAACCAGTCACCGTTGTACGTCTGTGACGCTGCGGTACGCTTGCCGAGGGAAAGGTCAAACACTTCAATCCGCGCAGGGCGCCGTGACCGGGGCCGGCGGCGGCTTGACGAGCAGGCCGTTTGGCACGAGCTATCGCTTTGGCACCTCACGATGTTTGGCTGTGCTATGGGACAACCCGGTCGAGAAAAGCATCGAATGCGGCAGCAACAGCGCGAATGACGAATCGATGCTCCTGACGCACCCGAATGAAACCCTTTTCGATGTCCATTATCCCATCCTCGGCCAGCTTCGCCAGGCGTTCGGTAGCCGAATCGAGAAGGCGAGTTGGATCGAATCCATAGGTCGCACAAATTGCCGGCACATCGGCCTGCAAATCGCACATCAGCCGCTCGATGATTGCGGCTCGCACGCGGTCTTCGTCTGTGAGCCGGCAGCCTCTTGAAGTCGCCAGACGGCCAGCTTCTATGTGCCGGCTGTAGGACTCACGTGTCACCTCATTCTGGACGTAACCCTCGCCGACCCGCCCGATAGAGGACGCACCGAAACCGATCAGGGTTTTGCAGGTGTCGGCCGAGTAACCCAGCGAGTTACGCCGTAGGCGACCGCTGGTCTGCGCCAGCGTAAGTTCGTCGTCCGGCAAGGCGAAATGGTCCAGGCCGATCTCACGGTAGCCGGCCGCAACCAGCGTCTCTGCCACGGCGGCAGCCTGTTCGGCGCAGGCGACGCTGTCCGGCAGCGCAGTCTTCTCGATCAGGCGTTGATTTTTTATCACCGATGGAATGTGGGAGTAGGCGAACACCGCAAGTCGGCTGGGACGCATGGCGACAGTCGCCGCCGCAGTCTGGACGCAGGACTCTAGCGTCTGGTTCGGGAGACCGAAAATGAGATCGAAGTTGATGCCGCTTACGCCATGCCGGCGCAGCTTTTCGACGGCAGCGGCCGTCTGCGCCTCGCTCTGGACCCGGTTGATCGCTCTTTGAACGATCGGATCAAAGCTCTGCACCCCCAGACTCGCGCGGCTCACGTTCGCTGCTCCCAACGCTTCGGCGATCTCGGCTGTGAAGGTGCGCGGATCAATTTCGACTGCGATCGTGGCGGCTTCCCTGAACGCGAAGCGGCGGCGCAGGAGTTTTATGGTGGCCAGGAACTCGGCCGCCCCGATCAGGGTTGGGGTTCCACCGCCGAAATGCACGTCATTTACTACGAGCCCCTGCTGCACTTTCTCCGAGACCAAACGGATCTCGTCACGCAGAACGTCCAGATAGTTGAGGATCGGCCCCTGATTGCGGGCAATCGTGGTTGGAAAGCCGCAAAACCAGCACATCGATTGGCAGAACGGAATGTGCAGATAGAGCGACACCGAATCGTCAGCAGGCAGACCTCTGAGCCATTCCTTATAGCTTTCGGCCCCGACGCTGGCGGTGAACTCCGCTACAGTCGGATAGATGGTGTACCAAGGCAGGAGAGCTTCGCGATATTCTTTCAGGATAGAGGTCTGCAACGGTTTCCGTCCCAAGCTGAAAAGTTGGTCCTTTTACCGCTTCGGTCTCCTGTGTCTCTGCGCTATGTCAGTTCCATTCCGCTTCGCGGCGTGTAATCACACCGTGCAAGGAAAAGGCGGGATTTTGATCCCGCCTTTTCGAGTGTTTCGCTCACATCTTGCTGATCGAGCCGCCAGCCCCACAACGGGTCTGGATGGAGGAAGTCACGCTGGTACCTTCTTTCTAGACCGCTTCTCGGGCGTCGAGACCTCAGGCTCTTTCGGTTTGCGGCCGAGTCCCATCGTCTTGGCCAACGCAGAGCGCGCAGCCGCGTAGTTCGGCGCGACCATGGGATAGTCTGAAGGCAGACCCCATTTGGCGCGATATTCGTTGGGGGTCAGCCTGTAATGGGTCGCCAGATGACGCTTTAACGATTTGAATTTTTTGCCGTCCTCAAGGGAGACAATGTAATCCGGCGTCACCGATTTTCTGATCGGGACGGCCGGCGTCAACGCCGTCGGCTCTTGTGCCGAGACGCGACCGGCGGCCGTGCGTTTCAAAGCTTCGTGCACCTGGCCGATCAGGGTAGACAGTTCGCCCACCGGAACCGGATTGTTGGAAACATAGGCTGAGACAACATCCGCGGTAAGATCGATGAGGTTGTTGGCTTTTTCAAAGTCTTCTTCTGACATGAAACTCTCCGGTGGATTGGTTTGCGGAGCGGTCGCTTCTAGGGGTGATTCCCGTTAAAAGCAACAAATCTCGCGACAGCATTGTTCGTTGCTCGTCCAGGATTGAGGTTTATAGCGCCACTCCACGCTGTCGTGACACTAATCTGCGCGGCAATCGCTGTCCATAACTGCGACGGTATCCGCGTTCAGCCCCGATCTCGTCGGTCTGAAGTGCAAAAGAAAGACGCAGAAGGCTCGTAAAGCACCAAGAGCCGTGAATGCGCCGGGCGCAGCTTGCGCGTATGGATTGGCCTTGCGGCAGTGGCGACAGACCACGAAACCGAACAAACCCTCAGGCGAACAAACAGCGATTGCGCGCACCCACCATTAAAATCCGCCGTCGGGCGAAGAACCGCAGTCACTGTTCCCGCCGCTCGATTGGCTTGGACGGCAGACACGATTCCCTCGATCCGCTGATCTATCGCAGGGCGTTCCCGGGCCGCATGTGGACAATGGCTCCCGTGCACATCCTAAGGACTCCATTTATGAAAACTCTATTCCCTGCGGGGGCTGTTGCATTGGCGGCAGCCACAGCTTTTGCTGCGCGGTCCATTCCGCCAGACCTCAGAGAAACGGCACTGGCCATCTTCAAGCCCTTGCCGTCCATACCGGCGGTTACCAACAACCCGAGCACGCCGGAGAAGATTGCCCTCGGCAAAGCCCTGTTCTTCGATCCGCGCCTCTCGGCCTCAGGCGTTTTCTCCTGCAACTCGTGCCACAACCTGGCCACCGGCGGCGACGACAATCGTGAAACTTCGATTGGCCATGGTTGGCAGAAGGGGCAGCGCAACGCGCCGACGGTGTTTAACTCTGCCTTTAACAAATCACAGTTCTGGGACGGTCGCGCCGAAGACCTGAAAGCTCAGGCCAAAGGGCCGATACAGGCCGGTGCCGAGATGGCCAACACATCGCACCAAGTGGTCGAGACGTTCAAATCGATGCCGCAATATGTGGAGTGGTTCCACTCAGCTTTCCCGGGGGAGGTCGACCCCATCACCTTCGATAACCTAGCCACCGCACTCGCAGATTATGAGGCGACGCTGGTCACGCCGGCCCCCTTCGACGCCTACCTCAATGGCGATGACACCGCCATCGGCCCCGAAGCGAAAGAGGGCCTGGCCCTTTTCATCGAAAAGGGCTGCTCATCCTGCCATTCCGGTGTCAATCTTGGTGGGGACGGTTATTATCCATTCGGCCTCGTTGAGAAGCCTAGCGCCGACATTCTCCCCGAGAATGACAAGGGACGATTTGCCGTCACCAATTTACCAGAGGATTCCTATGTCTTCCGTGTGCCGTCGCTGCGCAATGTAGCAATCACCGCGCCATACTTTCATTCGGGCAAGGTCTGGGACCTGGGCAAGGCGGTCGCGATCATGGGCACCACCCAGCTTGGCGAAGAGCTAACCCAAATCGAAATCGATCGGATCGTTGCCTACCTTCATTCGCTGACCGGAAAGCGACCGGAGATCACATATCCCATCTTACCGCCTGAAACGCCCACAACACCTCGGCCTCGATCCTAGCATTGGAAAGCAGACGATGGGGCCTGTGAGCATTCCTTGACCGATCTGGGCGAATTGCTACGAGCCTCGTCCGATTGGGCCGCCTACGTCGCCGACCATTCGGCTCACGTTGGAGGGGAGCCATTGCACCAGCCAGCTCCCAGGCGAGGAGATCGCCGACAGCCAGGCGGTGTCCATCACCACCTTCGCAAAGTTAAGCCGGCCATCGCCCTACCAGTCCATCACCACCTTGCCGGAACTGCCGCTGCGCATCGCATCGAAGCCGGCCTGAAAATCGTCGATGCCGA
>NZ_JBVVQM010000023.1:0-46794 GCF_055811155.1 Mesorhizobium sp. WSM4822
AGGGCAACGCTATCGCTTTCATCCTGTCGAGAAAGGGCATGCCGTCGTAAACGGTTGAAATGCCCGGAAATATCTGGCCGGTGGTCAGCGACAAGCTTCCCGGCATGGTCGAAATCTATCGTCATCATGCCGATGCCGTAAAGGCGCGTCCCGCTTGACCAGACCTTCAGCCTGCTATGGCCTCAACGGCCTGATCCTTGGCATATCGGCCGAGCGCCCGGAGCTGTGGCAGGATTTCGACCGGATGCTGGGCAGCCTGCGTATCGCGGAACCCGTCGAGCCGGACTTTCGTCTCGAGATCGCCGAGACAGACACCCTGGACGAGGCGCCCAACGGATCCCTCGTCTTCGATGGCGAGGTGCCGGAGGATGGTCCCTGCCGGATGTTCGAGGATGGTGGTATCATCCATCTGGTCTTTCCCGGGCGTCAGACCGTTGCCATCAACGGCGTGGCGGGATGGGCCGAACTCCGGATCCGCCCCGGCGCGAAAGCCGCGTGGACACCGGCAATGCTGGTGCTCGACGCCGCGCTCGACGCCGGTGGCCAGCATATGCTGCACACTGCCGGCTTGACGTTGCCGGACAGCGATGCGGTGGTGCTGATCCATGCTCCGAGCGGCACCGGCAAGACCACGACGTCACTCGCGCTGGCAACTCAGGGCTTTGGCCTCTGCTCCGACGACGCCATGATCGTGCATGCCACTTCGGGCAAGGTCGTAGCCTGGGGTCTGCCGCGCGCCGTCAAGATCCATCGGAAGACCGCGGAGATGATCCCGCAGGTGGCGCCCTGCCTTGGCCAGACTTGGGATCGCAACAGCGAACAGCCCGTCTCGCTTGAAAGGCTGGAGGATATCATCCGGGTGGAAAACGCGTCCGCCCGGCCGGTGGCGGCCCTTCTGCACCTGGCGCGTTCCGCCGGAAGCCAGAGCCGGCTCGTCGCCATGGCCGGCACCGACGCAATGGTGGCACTGGCGGTGGACAACGTCCGCACCGGTATGACCGGGCTGCTGCCGATGCAGAAACGCCGGCTGGCGACCATCGCCGGGCTGGTCAATGCGGTGCCGACCTTCCGGTTGGAGGTGGGCGCGCGCCCGGCTGACGCGGCGGCACTGATCAGCGCCGCTCTGACGACTCGGGACTGAATACCCCAGGCAACGTGGGGCCGCTATTCCTTGTTCCCAAGGGCGTGGGGATAGCGTGTTTCGGAGTGCTTCTACTTCGCAGTTTTGCGCAAAAACAACGATTTAAGCGCAGCGCCGCCTCGTTATCCTTGCTGCGCGAGGTACGGAAGAGCAAGGGTCCGGGAAAACTCGAATGGCGCTACAAAGGTCAGGTTTGGCAGGGCACACCCGAAGCCGCTCATCTCATGGGCCCGACAGCTCCGCCCGCAGTAAGCAACGAGGCAAACATGCGCGCGTAGTTCTCCGCCTGCACGCCCCAATCCCACTCTTGGATCGTCTCGATCATGCGGGCGGCCATCCTCGACCGGAGCGATGGCGTGTCCCGCAACAAGGCTAGCTTGTTCGCAAGCCCCTCCGCAGTTCCATCGAAGAACAGCCCGTTGTCGCCATCCCGAATCAGCTCGGGCATGTTTCCCACACGGGTGGTCACCAAAGGGACACCGCACGCCGCCGCCTCCAAGCAAGGATTGGGAGTGCCTTCGCTGAGGCTGGCGCAGACATAAACGTCGAGATCCCGATAGAAGCCGGGCATCTCGTCATGGCTACGCCAGCGTTGCTCGCGAATCGCCGTCAGTAGGCGCGCGCCCGGCACGGCCGCTACCGCGGGCTCGATGACGTCGTGGAAGCCGCGATGTGCTGGACCATGGTTGCCGAGACTTCCCGCCCATCCGACACGGAGCTCGCCAGAACCGGGTTGTGGCTCTTGTGCGGGACAAAAGAACGTCGTGTCGACTCCATTGGGCGTGTAGTGGACCGGAACACGCAGTAGAGGACCGTATTCGTGCTCGAGCTGCCGATTGTTGACAAAGACAGCGCGCGCCAGCCGGTGCAGGGCGGCGAGCCCGGGCTCGCGGAATTCGCCCTCCAGCTCTCTGTGGCTGCAGATCCCGACGAGCAGCCTGTCAGACCGCCTGGCGAGGGCCGATTCCGGCAGGGGCAGCTTCGAGATCTGGAGCCAATAGAAGATGAGCACGATGTCCGCCGTGTTCACGTCCGACTCAGTCACATCATGTTGAAATCGTTGGACGATCTCGAACCTTCTTTCCAGCACGCGCCGGAGATTTTGGGTCTTGCGATCAATCGCCCAGCCGGGTCGATCCGCGATCGCCAGGACGCGGGGGAGGTGTACCTCATTCACGAGGCGTACCGCTCAAGCCAGTGTGCCGACCATGGATTGGCCTCGTCCAGATCGTCGTCCGTCGCGCTGGCGCGCACGTGGCTGGCGTCCGGCAGCAGAATATCCTCTGATCGCAAGCGGGGTCGCCATCCGTGCCAGCCACGACCAATGACCTCTTCGCTCAGGAACCGGCGGCCAGCATACTTGCATGCGGCGTGCTCTGCGCTAAGGAACAGATAGTGCTTCATGCGAAAACGCTCGGAGTAAAGCCTCACCGGACCCGCGAACCGTACGAGATGGCCGCCTGACCACGCAATCTCCATGGGGCCGTCCTGTTTCTTGTAGGCACGGACGCAGTGTGGGGAGGTTGGCCGGAACGGGTAGTAGGTGCGCAGCGTGTGTTGATAATCGGGATTGTCGTGATCGGGAGCTTCTCTGGTAGGAATGAACGTAAACTCGGAAGATTCGATCGCATTGAAGCCGAGTGCGTCGGCTGCCGCAATGGCGGAGACCAACGATGAGTACGAAGTCGGCGGAAGGTGGATCTCGTCAGCGTCAACATGCATGAACCAGTCTGCTTCGAGCGACTGAAACAGTTCCTCTTTGCGACGAAGAAGGTGCTCCCAGCAATACCAGCCGTTATGCGGGATGGTTTCGAATCCTATCAATCCGGCTCCGCAGTAGCGTTGGGCAATCTCAAGCGTTCGGTCCGTCGACTGATTGTCGCAGATGTAGACCTGTACGCCTTGACGAAAGAGGTTCTCGAGACATCCGGAGACGAACCGTTCTTCGTTCCGTGTCGTAAGGACCGCGACGACTCGCGGGGAACTCCGATCACGCGCAGCATTCGCAATGTGGGTATTGAGATCGGCCAAATTCCTCAATCCTTCGTCGTGTGCTTCCCGACGCAGGCTAAAGACTCAGAGCGGCCAAGCCAAGAGCGCCATCACTTTCCGACCTGAGGTGATGGCGCGACGCTTTTCCGGGGGAGAACGTCTCACACTTTTCCTGGAATTGCTCTGGCCCTGGCCAGCCGTTGGATCCAGCGGAAGGCGTCGCGGCGTAGGCGCGAACCAAGCTTGTCCCTGGAATTGACGCCGAGCAGCGTATTCGTGGTGATCAACCGCCTGGCCAGCCGTATGGAGAGATCGGGTTTGATGCGGCCGGCGAGTTCGAGCGCGCGGCTTTCGTCGAACAACTGGCCGGTCACATCGAGCACGATTGCCAACTCGAGCTCGATGCCGGTGGTACGGGCAGCGTCGAAGAGGCGTGCTTCCGCTTCGGGTGATTGCAGCGCCCGCACGCCTTGCAGCACGTCGACGCAAAGCTGCAGCCGGTGGAATTTGTGGCCGCCGGCGGCATGCACGATGGCGATCGTGAGAAGAGCCGCCGGCGTGTCTGTCGCGTCGCCGTCGATGGCGCGCAATTCAGGGAAACCCAGCGACAGGCGCCGCCGCATGCCGGTGTCATGCACGAGGTCGCCATGCAGTTCGACCAGCAGGCTGGAATTCTCCTTTTCGAGCCATTTGAATTCCTGCAATTCGTAGGATTCGGCCTCGTCGCTGCCAAGCTCGAAGCCGCATGCCGCGATCACCTGGTTTGCCCTGGCCAGATTGGCGGGTTCGACCAAGATGTCGATGTCGGTGAACGGCCTGTCGGCGACGTTGCGGTAGAGCTTGCGCGCGAAGACCGGCCCCTTGACGATCCGCGCCGGAACATTGTCCGCCGCCAGTCCCTTCATGATGCGGTCGCCATGATACTTCAACAGCATCGACTGGCCGGTGGCGATCGTCGCTTTCTGGCGCAGGTCCTCCAGTTTGTCTCGCAGCTCCTGATCCGACGGCAGTTGCGCGTCGCCGCTGAGCCTGCGCAGCATGATCGGCAAGACGCCATGGAATTCGGCGTTGTCGAGCAGCGACATCAGCGTCTTTGCCGACAAATTATCGACGTCGACAGTCGGCGCCTCCGGATCTGCGTAGCGCAGCAGCAGCTTTTCTTCGGCAGGGGTAAGCGGTGGCAGCATCAACCTGGACAATGTTGCGATTGAAGGGAAAGATGTTGCAGAAAAGCAGGGTGGAAGCCAGCTTTACATGCCCCAGCGCAGCGCTGCTGTGTGCACCGGCGCGTCCCAGAATGCGGTCGTCTCGTCGTCGAGCATGGTCAGCGTGATCGAGCAGCCGGCCATGTCGAGCGAGGTGACGTAGGAGCCTACCAGCGAACGGGTCACCGTCACGCCGTGTTTTTCGAAGATCGCCCGCGCGCTGTTGTACATCAGATAGAGTTCCATCAGCGGCGTGCCGCCGAAGCCGTTGACGAACAGCAGCGCCGGACCCTTCGCCCTATCGCCGAGATCGCCCAGGATCGCGGTGCAAATCTCCTGCGCGATAGCATCGGCGCTTTTCAGCGTGTCGCGCCGGCGGCCGGGCTCGCCATGGATGCCGACGCCGAATTCCATCTCGCCATCGCCGATGTCGAAAGTCGGCCTGCCCGCCGCCGGTACGGTGCAACTGGTCAGCGCCACGCCCATCGAGCGGGTAGCAGCGTTGACGCCGTCGCCCAGCGCCTTCAGCGGCGCCAGCGCCAGGCCATGTTCGGCAGCGGCTCCGACGATCTTTTCCACCACCAGCGTGCCGGCGACGCCGCGCCGGCCCGTCGTATAGGAAGAATTCTCGACGGCGACATCGTCATTGGTCACGATCTGCAGGATGCCTTCCGACATTTCGGCCGCCATGTCGAAGTTCATGACGTCGCCTTCATAGTTCTTGACGATGAACAGGCAGCCGGCGCCCGTGTCGACGGCTTGCGCCGCCGCCAGCATCTGGTCCGGCGTCGGCGAGGTGAACACCTGGCCGGGGCAGGCGGCGTCGAGCATGCCGTGCCCGACAAAGCCGCCATGCAGCGGCTCGTGGCCGGAGCCTCCGCCGGAGATCAACGCCACCTTGCCCGGCCGCAAGGTCTTGCGGCGGATGAATTTGTGCTCGTCGCCAAGCACCAGGATGTCGGCATGGGCGGCCACGAAACCGTCGAGGCTCTCGGTCAGCACCGTGTCCACCGAGTTCATGAACTTCTTCACGATCGTCTCCTCCCGAAATAGGCCTTCCAAACAATTCCAGGAAAAATGTGTCGCGGTTTTTTCCGGAATTGCGTAAAACAAAGAGTTCGATCAGCTACCCTTGCCGGTGATGCTGGTGATCTTCTGGATAAAGTCGTTCACCGCTTTGTCGAGTGCGGCGTTCTGCTTGTCGTCGCCGAAATCCGGCACCACAAGCGAGACATGCCGCGTCTTGCGCATGCCTGCCGCGACCGAAATTTTCCCCGGATGCGCCTGATGGTAGGCGGCGAGAAACTGATCGCGCTCAACCGGACTGAAATGGCAGACCGAAAATATAGCCGGCAAATGTTTAGACGGGATCGGAATTGAATAGGCAGGACTGGAAATCTGCGTGACGAAGCTTCGGTGTTTGCCGAGCGCATCGGCCAGGCGCTGGCGCATGCCGGATGGGCGCTGGTCGATGACGTGCGACAGGATCGTCTTGTAGGCGCGGATCGCGTCCTCGGAGCCAGGTTCGGGTTTGATGTCGACCATGCCGGCCGCGCCTAGACAGAAACGTCCGCGATGGCCGCCTTGGCCATGGCGAGTTGCGCCGGAGCGACGGAAAGATCGCGCAGGCCGGCCTCGAGCAGTGACGGGATCGAGGCGGGATCGCCGCCTGCATCGCCGCACAGGCTGACCGGGATTCCTTCCCGCTGGCCAAACGCGGTCACGGCAGCGATCAGCCGCAGCACGGCCGGATGACGGACCGAATTGAGATGTGCCACGGCAGCGTTATCGCGGGCAGCCGCCATGACATACTGGGTGAGGTCGTTGGAGCCGATCGAGAAGAAGGCGGCATCAGCAAAGGCTTCCGGCAGGATCGCCACCGACGGCACCTCGACCATGATGCCGAGCGGCGGCATCTTGCTCGCGATGCCGCGCGCGGCAAGTGCGGTCTGCTCCTCGGCGAACATCGCCGCTGCCTGTCGGTATTCCTCCACAATGGCGATCATCGGAAACATCACTTTCAGATTGCCGTGCACCGCGGCGCGCAGCAGTGCCCGGATCTGTACACGAAACACCTCCGGCCTTGCCAGCGACAGCCTGATTCCGCGCAGGCCGAGGAACGGATTGCTCTCCTCGATGGTGAAGCCGGGCACCGGCTTGTCGCCGCCGGCATCGACGGTGCGGATCGTCACCGGTTTTTCACCAGCCCATTCCAGCACCTTGCGATAGGCGCGATACTGTGTCCCCTCGTCCGGCAGCGTCTTGCCGAACAGGAATTCGGTGCGCATCAGCCCGACCCCGTCGCAGGTGGCGATATCGATGCCGTCGACCTCGGACGGGTCGGCGATGTTGACCTGCATCCGCACCGCCGTGCCGGCCTTGGTCACCGCCGGTCGCGCCAGGAAGGTCCCGGCCCGATCGCGGCGCGCCCGGAATGATGAGGAGGATAGCCGAAAAGCGGCGATTTCGGTCCTGGAGGGCGACACCACGATGCCGCCATGTTCGGCGTCGAGCAGGGCGATACCGGCGAGATGAGCCGGCGAAGCACCGAGACCGACGATCATGGGTACGCCGCGCGAGCGCGCCAGCATGGCGACATGGCTGGCCGTGCTGCCCGCCCTCAGCGCGATGCCGCCGCCGCTGCTCCAGTCGGTTTCGAGAAAACGCGTCGGCGCGATATCCTCGCCATAGAGGATGGCGCCGGCGGGCGGCTCGACGTTGCCAACCTCCGACAGAGCCCGCAGCACCTGGTCCCTGATATCGCGGATGTCGGCGGCGCGCGCGCGGAAATAATCCTGGTCCGAAGCATCGTAGCCGGCGATTTCAGCGTTAAGCGCCTGCCGCCACGCCGTGTCGGCCGGCAGGCCGGTGCGGATCGCGGCATAGGCCGGGCTGCTCAGCGCATCGTCTTGCAGCATGGCGATCTGAAACTCGAGAATGTCGGCGGCATCGCCCTCGGCCATCCCGATCATTGCAGTGAGACGGCCCGTGGCGATGCCGATTGCGGCATCGAGCGCGGCCTTCTCATCGTCGGCTGTTTCTTTGCCGACATAGGAGCCGACAGTCTGGTCGAGGTCGAACAGCGGCCCTTCGGCATAACCGGCCGAGGCCGAAATGCCTTTAATCCTAAGCGGTTCGGGCATGGTCCGCGCCTTCGTCGAAATCGCGCCGCACCAGTTCGACCAGCGCGTCGACGGCATCATTGGCGCCGTCTCCGCTGGCCCTGATGTGCAACAGCGTACCCTTCGGCGCCTTGGTCGCCATCACCTTGACGATGCTCTTGGCGTCGAACCAGGGGCCGTTGGCGGCAAGCGCGATTTCCACCTCGGCGGCAAAGCTCTTGGCCAGCTTGGTGAACTTCACCGAAGGACGCGCGTGCAGGCCCACCTCGTGGGTGATCACAACGGTCGCTTCGGCGGATGCGGACATGTCTTCAAACTTCCCGTTCACTCACGACGGCGACAATTCATGTGCCGTCGCCACCACTTCCCGGAGCGAGGCGCCGCCGGAGGCCTCGGTCGCCGCCATCACCGCGCCTTCGACGATCGGCGCGTTGCAGACGATGATCTTGTGCGAGCGTGGCTCGCCGATCATCTCCACCGCCATTTCCGAGTTGGTCTCGGCACCGCCGAGATCGACCAGAATGGCGACACCGGCTTCCGACCAGGCCTTGTCGATGGCGCCCATGATCGCCTCGACATTGGTGCCGAGCCCGCCATGGCCGTTTCCGCCGCACCATGCAAGCGGCACTTCGTCGCCCACCATCTGCCGCACCATGTCGGCCGTGCCCTCGGCAACCAGCGGCGAATGCGAAACGATGACGATGCCGACATTGCTCATGGCTGACCTTCCAGCGTTTCGACGATCGTGCGCACCAGAAGCGCGGTCGAGCGTGCACCGGCATCCATGTGGCCGATCGACCGGTCGCCAAGGAACGACGCACGGCCGCGCCGGGCCTTCATCGGCACGGTCGCCTCGGCGGCCGCATCGGCGATACCTGCGATTTCCGGCGCCGTCTTTCCCTGCAGCAACGCGTCATGCACCGGCTGCAGCACGTCGAGCATGGTTTTTTGTCCAACCTGCGACTTGCCCCGTGCTGCCACCGCTTCGATCGCCTTGCCGAACGCCGCCGTCAGATTGGCGCGATCAGGCGCCGCTGAAATCTCCTTGCCGAGTGCCAGGAAAAGGGTGCCGAATAGCGGGCCGGAGGCGCCGCCGACCGTCATCACCAGCTTGGTGCCGATTGCCTTCAAGGCATCGGGCAGCGGTTTGGCCGAAAATGCTTCGGCTTCCGCGCGCACGGCCTCGAAGCCGCGCTTCATGTTCAGCCCGTGGTCGCCGTCGCCGATCGCCTGGTCGAGCGCCGTCAACTCCTCGGCGTGAGCGGCAATGGTATCCGCAGCGGCCGCGATCAGCCTGGCAAGGTTCAACGCCGCCATGTCACCCGCATTTCCGGTTTCTATCTTGCCGGCAGTATCGAAAGAACGATCATTCGACAACTGGAGCATGAATCAGGCCGCTTCGTGCAGTGCGGCGGCGGCCGCGAAGACTTCGGCCACCGCGTGAGCGCCGGGGTCGACCACACCCTGCAATTTGCTGCCGACATAGGCGGACCGTCCGGCCTTAGCTTTGTCCATGGCGGAGGTGGCTTCGGCACCGCGTCGGGCCGCCACAGCCGCTTCGTCCACGCTCTTGGCATCGAGCGCTCTGAGGGCTGGCTCGAGGGCATCGACCATGGTGCGATCCCCCATCCTGGCCCCGCCATAGAAAGTCATTCGGTCGAGGCCGGCAAGCAGCGCCTTGGCTAAGCTCGCGCCGCTCTCCAGAGCTTGCGCTGCGGCGGTGAACAAGATCGACAGCAGCACGCCGCTGGAGCCGCCCATCGACGCGCTCAGAATGTCACCTATCGCGCCAAGGGTCGCCGCCGGCTCGGCAAGCGGCAGCGCATCAAGCCGCTCGAGAACACTGCGCGCGCCGGTCGCCACCGTCGAGCCGGTGTCGCCGTCGCCTGTCTTGGCGTCGAGCCCGTTCAACGTGGTTTCCAGCGCGATCAGCCGTTCGCAGATGGTGACGAGAAGAGAGCGGGTCCGCGCATCCTGGCTGGGCTTGCGTGCCGCGCTCTGTCCGGCCGCTTTCGCCATCGGCACGACGGCAGGTGAAACAACCGGCTTTGCCGGCATCCAGGCGTGCGGACCGACCGGCGCCTGCAAGGCGGTTTCGCGCGCCGCATCCAGCCGGATCAGCGACAGCGAGAAGCCGTTCATGTTGAGCGCCGTCATCAGCGGGCCCGGGCCGATCGTCAGCTTGATGGTTTTGGCCAGCGGCGATGCAAGCACCGCATTGGCGACGACAGACATTTCGAGCGGCGGCACGGAGCCGAGATTGTTGATCAGCAAGGCGTAGGTGGCCTCGGGATCAAGCCGTGCCGCGAGGCGCTCCACCATGATCGCCACCAGTCTGTCGGCACTCTGCACCGCAATCCTTTCGACGCCCGGCTCGCCATGAATGCCGAGGCCGAGTTCACCATCGTTCTCGCCAAACCTGTCTTCGTGCGGCTGGCCGGGGATCGAGCAGGACGACAGCGAGATGCCGAGCGAAACGATATCCTTCGCCGCCGCGCGAGCGGCCGTTGCGACGAATGCCAGATCATGGCCGGCCTCCGACAGATGGCCTGCGATCTTGTGCACGAACAAGGTGCCGGCAACGCCGCGTGGCTGGTTGATGTCCGGCAGCGCGATGTCGTCGGCGACGATCACCATCTCGACACGAAACCCTTCGGCGCGCGCCTTCTCGGCCGCCAGACCGAAATTGAGGCGGTCGCCGGTATAGTTCTTGACGATCAACAGACAGCCGGCCGGACCGGTGACCGCGCGAATGGCGGCCAGCACCGCCTCGACGCTCGGTGAGGCAAAGATCTCGCCTGAGACCGCCGCCGTCAGCATGCCTTTGCCGACGAAGCCGGCATGGGACGGTTCGTGCCCGGCCCCGCCGCCGGAGACGACACTGACTTTCGCCTTGTCCCAGTCGGCGCGCAGGATGACCTTGATCTCGGGATAGCCGTCGAGGCGCGCGAGATCGCCTGATCCGATGGTCCGCAACAGGCCGTCCAGCGCCTCGGTGACGATCGTTTCCCTGCGATTGAAAAAGTGCTTCATCGAATTCGTCCCGTACTGGCAAAGTCAAAACCGGTGCTGAATCACCGAAAACCGCTCACATCAATCGCTGTCCATCGGCGCCGAAATACAGCGGCGCCCGGTAGCGGATCACCACTTTGTCGCCCTGCGCCAGATCCGTGTCGGGATCGGTCAGCGTCACCAGTTTCTTGGTCCCCACCGTCACATGCAAATGGTTCTGATCACCGAGATGCTCGACCCAGTCGACGACGCCGTCGGCATGACCATTCGCAGCCTTCGCGATCGAAAGATGTTCGGTGCGCGCGCCGATCGTCTTGGTCCCGGCCGGTGCGCCGCCGTCAGGCAGCAGTCCGGTCGGCAGAAGATTGATCGCCGGTTGGCCGAGCCTTGCCGCGACATGAAGGTTTGCCGGCTCGGAATAGATGGTGCGCGGCGAACCGATCTGCACCAGCACGCCCTCAGTGAGGATGCCGATACGGTCGGCCATGGTCATCGCCTCGATCTGATCATGCGTGACATAAAGCATGGTGGCGCCGAGTTCGGTCTGGATGCGCTTCAGCTCGAGCCTGAGATCGCCGCGCAGCTTGGCATCGAGCGACGACAGCGGCTCGTCCATCAGATAGATCGAAGGCTTGCGCACCAGCGCGCGGCCGATGGCGACGCGCTGCATTTCGCCGCCCGAAAGCTTGGTCGAGCGGTTGGCGAGCTTGTGATGGATGCGCACCATCTTCGCCACCTCCTCGACTCGGCGGCGGATCTGGTCCTCCGGCATTTTCCGCGCCGGCGAGCGCAGCGGGAAGGCGAGATTGTCGAACACCGAGAGGTGGGGATAGAGCGAATATTGCTGGAAAACGAAGGCCGTGTCGCGCTCGGCCGGCGACAGTGTCGTGGCATTGTGGCCCCCAATCTCGATCATGCCGGAATCCGGCCGTTCCAAACCGGCGATGAGCCGCAGCGTCGTCGTCTTGCCTGCCCCCGTCGGCCCGAGCAGCACGACGAACTCGCCATCTGCTATGTGCAGGTCGAGGCCGTCGACGGCGACATGGTCGCCGAAACTCTTGGTCACGTTCTTGATGTGCACCTCAGCCATGCTGGGCCCTCCGCTCCGAGGCGACATCGTGGATCGCGGTTCTCACCGCGCGGCCCGATCCCTTCTCGAACAGCGACAGCCGCGCGCTGCTCAGCGTCAGGCCGACATGGTCGCCGGTGGAGAGCCGGATTTCGGCCGGCACGCGTGCCTTGATGATACCGTCCGCCGTTTCGACCGCGACAATCTGCGTGGTGCCGAGATATTCGGTGCCATAGATGGCGCCGCGCAGCTTGGAGGCGTCGTCGAAGCGTATGTGCTCCGGGCGGATGCCAAGGGCCATGTCGCTGGGTGCGATGTCCTCTCGTACCTCCGGCACCGCGACCTTCGCACCTTGCACGATGATCTCCCTGGCGCCTTTGGCCAGCCCGCCGCCAAATCCCAAAAAGTTCATCGGCGGCGAGCCGATGAAGTCGGCGACGAACATGGTCGCTGGGCGGTCGTAGATTTCGCGTGGACTTCCGAACTGTTCGATGACGCCATGGTTCATCACAGCGATCTTGTCGGCCATCGACATCGCTTCCATCTGGTCGTGCGTGACATAGACCGTCGTGGCACGGATGCGGTTGTGCAGTTCGCGCAGTTCATGGACCATCAAATCGCGGAATTCGGTGTCGAGCGTGCCGAGCGGCTCATCCATCAGGAAGCATTTTGGCCGCCGCACGATGGCGCGGCCGAGCGCGACCCGCTGGCGGTCACCACCGGCAAGTCCGGAGACGGATTTGTTGAGCAGATGATCGATGCGCAGCAGTTTTGCCGTTTCCTCGACACGGGTGCGGATCTCGGCCGAAGGCATGCCTTGCGCCAACAGCGGGAAGCCGATGTTCTTGCGCACGTTCATGTGCGGATAGAGCGCGAACAGCTGGAAGACGAAGGCGATGTCGCGCTCGCGTGCCCGCAGCATGGTGACGTCGTCGCCGCCGAGCAGGATCTGGCCGCCGGTCGGCAGTTCGAGCCCGGCTATCATGCGCAAGGTCGTCGTCTTGCCGCAGCCCGACGGCCCGAGCATGACGAAGAACTCGCCATCCTCGACGACGAAGTTGGAATCCTGCACGGCGACGAAATCGCCGAAGGCCTTTCTCAGGTGCTGGACGCGGATTTCGGCCATGATTATTCCGGGAATTTCGAGACGATGATGAACATCACGGTGCCGGCGAGCATAGTGATGAAGGAGTAGGTGTAGAGCGACAGCGCGAAGGGCTGGAACAGCATCAGGAAGCCGATGGCGATCAGCGCCGTGGCGATGTTTTCCATCAGCCCGCGCCTGGCCCAGACCGGCCAGCGCGACTTGCGTTTCTGAGGCTTGGTCATGCTCATTTGCGCACCGCGCCGAAGGTGATGCCGCGCAGCAATTGCTTGCGGAGCAGGATGGTGAAGACCAGGATCGGCACCAGGAAGATCGTCGTGCCGGCCGCGACCGCCGGCCAGTCCTGGCCGCCTTCGCCGATGATGGTCGGGATGAAGGGCGGCGCGGTCTGCGCGGTGCCCGAGGTCAGGAGTGCCGCGAACGCATACTCGTTCCAGGCGAAGATCAGGCAGAAGATCGCGGTCGCTGCAATGCCGGTCGTCGCTTGCGGCAGCACGGTGCGCCAGAAGGCCTGCAGCCGCGTATAGCCGTCGATCATCGCCGCCTCTTCGTACTCGCGCGGGATTTCGTCGATGAAGCCTTTCAGCAGCCACACCGCCAGCGAAACATTGACCGCCGTGTAGAGCAGGATCATGCCGAGCGCGGTGTCCGACAGGCCAAGCTCGCGGTACATCAGATAGATCGGAATGGCGACGGCGATCGGCGGCATGAAGCGCGTCGACAGGATGAAGAACAAAAGGTCGTCGGCGAGCGGCACCTTGAAGCGTGAGAAGCCGTAGGCCGACAGCGTGCCGAGGAAGACGGCGCAGAAAGTCGAACCGAAGGCGATGATCAGCGAATTGACGAAGCGCGGCAGGAAGTTGGACGGGCCGGCGATCACCATGTTGCGCTTGCGCGTGGTCTCGTCGCAGAAGCCTGTCGCCGGGCCCAGCGAGTTGATGTATTCCGGCGTCTGCCGGGTCCGAGTCGTGAACAGATTGCAGTAGCCCTCAAGGCTTGGCTGGAACAGGATCTTGGGCGGATAGGCGATCGAATCCGGCGGCGTCTTGAAGCTGGTGGCGAAGATCCACAGCAGCGGCACGATCGAGATCAGTGCGTAAAGTACGATGATCGTGCCGGCGATCCGTTTCGAGTTGCTGCTCGGTGCGACGACCGAATGGGCTGTGGTCAGGCTCATCTCTGCTTCACCTTGTTGAGCGCCTTGACGTAGATGTTGGCGAGGCCGAACACCGCCACGAAAAGAATGATTGCGAAGGCCGAGGAATAGCCGGTGCGCCAGCTTTCGAAAGCCTGCCGCTTCAGCGTTATCGAGGCGACCTCGGTGGTCGAGCCCGGCCCGCCGCCGGTCAACAGATTGACCATGTCGAACATCTTGAAGTTCTCGATGCCGCGAAACAGCACAGCCAGCATGATGAAGGGCAGCGCCATCGGCAGCGTGATCGACCAGAATTGCCGCCAGTTGGAGGCGCGGTCGACCTCGGCCGCCTCGTAGATGTATTCGGGGATGGAGCGTAGGCCCGCGAGGCAGATCAGCATCACGTAGGGTGTCCACATCCAGGTGTCGACGATGATGATCGACCAGGGCGCCAGCGACACGTTGGAGAGCATCTGGATATCGGTCGGCGGGATCCTCGTGACGAAGGATATGGCGTAGGCGAACAGGCCGATCTGCGGCTCATAGAGGAAGCGCCAGAAATTACCGACCACCGCCGGCGACAGCATCATGGGCACCAGGATCAGCGTCGTCCAGAAGGCGTGGCCGCGGAACTTCCTGTCGATCAGCCAGGCCAGGGTGAAGCCGATCAGCGTCTGCAACAGGATGGTCCAGAACACGAAATGCGCCGTCGTCTGCATGGCGATCCAGATATCCTTGTCGCCGAGGATGCGCTGGTAGTTGGCAAAGCCGAGGTTCTTCACCACCTCGTTCGGGCGGTTGGCGCGGTAGTTGGTGAACGACAGATAGATCGCCCAGAACAGCGGAAAGATGTTGATGGCCAGCAGCAACAGGATCGTCGGCGAGATGAACAGCCAGGCGAGGCCCTTGTCGCTGATGCCCCGGACCTTGCGGGCCAACGGCTCCGGAGTCGCCCGGGCAACGTTCTCCGCGGTCCGATTGAGCATGGTGAGTCCTGCTTCGGTCACTTGGTCGTCTCTGTCATGGAATTTATCTGAACTGCGTCCCGTGCCAAGGGCGGCACGGGACGCATGGGTCGAGCTCGGGAGGAGCCGGGTTACATCTTGCCCCAGTTACATCTTACCGTCGTCCTGGAAGACCTGCGTCCAGTCCTTGACCAGGCCGTCCAGCGCATCCTTGGCCGAACCTTGGCCGGCGACGACATAGTCGTGGAAACGCTTCTGCGAGGCCTGCAGCAGCGGGGCGTAGCTCGGCTCGGCCCAGAAGTCCTTCACGATGGCCATCGAGTCGAGGAAGGTCTGCGCGTAGGGCTGGCTGGCCGGGAAGCCCGGGTCCTTGACCACCGCGTTGAGGCAGGAATAGCCGCCGAGCGACCACCATTTGGCTTGCACGTCCTTGTTGGCGAACCATTTGATGTATTTCAGCGCCGCTTCCTGCTTGTCGGAATAGGACACCACGGAGATGCCCTGGCCGCCGAGCTGGGCGAACTGCTCGCCGTCCGGACCCTTCGGGTTGACGAAGTAACCGATTTTGTCGCCGCCGACATTCTCGTCCTTCTGCAGGCCTGGCCATGTGAAGGCGAAGTTCATGTGCATCGCCACCTGGCCGGATTTGAAGGCATCGACGCCTTCGCCCATATAGCTGTTCGAGGCACCCGGAGGCGTGCAGCAATCATAGAGCGCCTTGTAGAACTCCAGCCCCTTTACCGATTTGTCGGAGTTGACGAAGCCTTCCATTTCGTAGGGCTTTTTGGGGTTTTCGTACTGGAAGCCATAGCTGTAGAGCACGTCCATGGCGCCCATGGTGATGCCTTCCGAGCCGCGCTCGGTGTAGATCGAGGCGCCGTAGACGGTCTTGCCGTCGATCTCACGCTTCTGGAAGAACTCGGCGACCTGCTTCAACTGGTCGAAAGTGGTCGGCGGGCCGAGATCCCAACCGTACTTCTCCTTGAATTCCTTCTGCAGTTCCGGCTTGGAGAACCAGTCCTTGCGATAGGTCCAGCCGACGACGTCGCCCATGGCCGGCAGCGCCCAGTAGTTCGGCGTGTTCTTCGGCCATTCCGAATAGCCGACGACGGTTGCCGGCACGAAATCGTCCATGCTGATCTTCTCCTTGTCGAAGAAGTCGTTCAGCTTGACGTAATGGCCGTTCTCGGCAGCGCCGCCGATCCACTGGCTGTCGCCGATGATCAGGTCGCACAATTTGCCGTGCGAGTTCAGCTCGTTGAGGAAACGGTCGGCATAGTTGGTCCATGGCACGAACTCGAATTTCATGCCGATGCCGGTTTCCTTGGTAAAATCCTTGGACAGTTCGACAAGCGCGTTGGCCGGGTCCCAGGCGGCCCAGCACAGCGTCAGGTCTTCAGCGTGCGCGACGTTCGAGACGGCTGTCGACGCTGTGATCGCCGAGGTCAGTCCCAACGCCAGTTTCAAGCTCGATTTCATGACTTCCTCCCATTTGCGAAACGCGCCCGGATGACGGTTTCAAAAAGCCCTCAACCCCTCTCCTCAGGGGCCCAAACATGGCTGCGCGGTTATGCTGCGGATGTTTAGTAATTTGTTTAGTGATGCAATTTTTACTAAACAAAGCAAGCGAATTCGTTGCTGCGCCGCAGCATGCTTATCGCGATGTCTGAAAACGTTGGAGAAGCGCGGCTCGCTGGTCGGCTCACCGAAGCCGTTCAAGCCGCTTCTGGCCAGGGCCGTGGGTCGCCTCGGCTTCTCAATCGACCCTTCTGGTGCTCACCATCACCTTCCGGATCGGCGGCGCCGGCGGCAGCAGCGCGCGGATATCGGCGAACGGGAACGACGGTTCGAAGCGGAAGGCTTCGGCCGATGAGCCTTGCGCGCCGTTGCACTGGCCGGCTCGAAAGGCGTTCTGTGTCCGCGCGATGTCGACGAAGCGGTCGGGATCCTGCGACTGATGCATTCGGATCGCCTCGGCCTTGACGTCGGCATGGGCGGAAATGTCGACATAGTGCGTCGGCGAAAAACCGGTGCCGCCCATCGTGTCGGCATGCAGCACCGGGACGGCGAAAGACGCCGCGATGCGCACGCCGTCCGACAGCGCGCGATGGTCGGCATGATAGTCGTTGGGCGCATGCGTGATCACCAGATCCGGGCCGGTTTGACCAATCAGTGCTTTCAGAGCTCCGATCAGCGCTGCATCGGCCACCAACTCGCCGTCCGGGAAGTCGAGGAAGCGTGGCATTGCGCCTACCAGCGCAGCCGCGGCCGTTGCTTCATCGCGACGGACACGAGCGAGAACAGCGGGATCACTCGTGCCGCCCCTGGCACCATCCGTAGCCATGGCAAAAGTGAGCTCTGCGCCTTGCGCGGCATAGGCGGCCATCGTACCGAACATGAAGATCTCGATGTCGTCCGGATGGGCACCGAGCGCCAGGATTTTCAAATCACTCTCTCCCCGGAACTGGAACAACGTGACGAACGGAATCCTGCTCGCCCTGATCGCCTACGCAAGCTATTCGGGCAGCGATGCCGTTGTCAAAAGCCTGGGCGGTCAACTCACGATCTTCGAGATCGGCTTTTTCATAACTTTGTTCGCGGGCTTCTTCCTGTTCTTCACGCGACCTGCGGGCGAACGCTGGCGCGATTTCTGGCGCACCAAAAGACCATGGGCGGTGCAGGCGCGCGCCTGGGCGGGCATCGCTTCCGGCGTGCTCAGCGTCTACGCCTTCACCACCATTCCTCTGGCCGAGTCCTATGCGCTGATCTTCCTGGCGCCGCTCTGCGTCACCATTCTCTCCACGGTGATCCTCAAGGAGAAGGTCGGCCCCTGGCGCTGGCTGGCGGTGGTCGCCGGTTTTGCCGGCGTCATGCTGGTGGTGCGGCCTGGCTTTCGCGAACTCAATCTCGGCCATCTTGCCGCCTTCGGCGTTGCTTTCCTCGCGGCCACCAGCGTCATCCTGATGCGCTCGCTGGCGCAGCAGGAAAAGCGCACCACCATGCTCGGGGTACTGGTCGGTTGCGGCCTGCTGTTCAACGGCATCGGTGCCGCCGCCACCGCCTTCACTGTTCCCAGCGGAAGGCAGTTGCTGTGGCTGGCAATGGCCGGTGCCTTCACCGCAGGTGGACAATTCCTTCAACTGCTGGCCATGAAATACGCGCCCGCCAACCGCGTCGCGCCGACCCATTATTCGCAGATCGCCTGGGCGGTGATCCTCGGCGCGTTGTTCTTCCAGGAATATCCGGACAGGCTGTCGCTGGTTGGCCTGGCGGTCGTTGGCGGTGCCGGCCTGTTGACCATGGTGCGGGAGGAAGCGCGGCTGGGCACCGTGCGCTGGAACCCGTTTTCGCGCACCCGGCTTTGAACCGACTCTGGTTGCGCCGTGGCCGTAACCGCTGATATGCGGGCGCCATGACCACAAAACCCCTGCCGGAGCTTCCTGTATCCGCCGTGCTGCCGGCGCTGAGGGAAGCGCTCGGCCATGGCAACAGCGCCGTGCTGGTTGCGCCGCCGGGCGCCGGCAAGACGACGCTGGTGCCGCTGGCGCTGCTTGACACGCCTTGGCTCGGCGCCGGCAAGATCATCCTGCTTGAACCGCGCCGGCTCCCCGCCCGCGCCGCCGCCCGCCGTATGGCTGAATTGCTTGGTGAGGAACCCGGCGCCACCGTCGGCTATGCCATGCGCATGGAAAACCGCATTTCGGCAAAGACCAGGATCGTGGTCGTCACCGAAGGCGTGCTGGCGCGCATGATCCTCGACGATCCCGAACTGCCCGGTGTTTCGGCTGTCATTTTCGACGAATTCCACGAGCGCTCGCTCGACGGCGATTTTGGTCTCGCTCTGGCGCTCGACGTCCAAGGGGCGCTCAGGCCGGATCTGCGCTTGGCAGTGATGTCGGCGACGCTCGACGGCGCGCGTGTCGCCAAACTCATGTCGGGCGCACCGGTCGTCGAAAGCGAGGGTCGCGCCTTCCCCGTAGACATCCGGCATGACGAACGCCCCGCCGGCATCGCCATCGAGGATGCCATGGCCAAGGCGATCCGCGCCGCCCTTGCCGACGAGAGCGGCAGCGTCCTTGCCTTCCTGCCCGGCCAGCGCGAGATCGAGCGCACCGCCGAACGGCTGGCCGGCAAGGTTGGCACTGAAACCGACATCGTGCCGCTCTACGGCATGCTCGACGGCAAGGCGCAGGACGCCGCGATCAAACCGGCACCATCAGGCCGCCGCAAGGTGGTGTTGGCCACCTCGATCGCCGAGACCTCCATCACCATCGACGGCGTGCGCGTCGTCATCGATTCGGGCCTGTCGCGGCTGCCGCGCTATGAGCCGGCCAGCGGCCTCACCCGGTTGGAGACCGTGCGCGTCAGCAAGGCTTCCGCCGACCAGCGCGCCGGCCGTGCCGGGCGCACGCAGCCAGGCGTCGCCATCCGGTTGTGGCGGGCCGAGCAGACTGCTGCACTCCCCGCCTTCACGCCGCCGGAAATCCTTGAGGCCGATCTGTCCGGACTGCTGCTCGATTGCGCTGCCTTTGGCGTTGCCGATCCGGCAGGGCTCGCTTTTCTCGATCCGCCGCCTGTTCCGGCCCTTAACGAGGCAAGGGGGCTACTACGCGCGCTGGATGCCATCGACGACATGGGGCGCCTGACGGACGCGGGTGCAGCGATGCGCAAGCTCGCCCTGCCGGTGCGGTTGGCGCACATGGTTGCCGAGGCAGCCGGCAGCGGCCATGCCTTCGAGGCGGCGATGCTTGCCGTGCTGCTCACCGAACGCGGCCTTGGTGGCGACGGCGCCGATCTGGAGCGGCGGCTGATGCGTTTTCGCGGGGAAAAATCGCCACGCGCTACAGCCGCCAAGCAGCTCGCCGAACGGCTGGCGAGGCAGGCTGGCGAGGCGAAGGGCAGCGAAGCTGCGGCAGCCGGTCCCCTGCTCGTCCACGCCTGGCCGGATCGGGTGGCGAAGGCGCGCGGCGAGCGTGGCCGTTTCGTGCTGGCCAACGGCTCCGGCGCCATGCTCGACGCCGCCGATCCGCTGGCGGGCGAGCCGTTTCTGGTCGTCGCCGACCTGCAGGGCAAGGCACAGAATGCGCGCATCACGGCGGCGGCAGCGATCGGCGAGGACGATGTCCGCGCCGCGCTGGCGGACAGGATCGAGGTCCGCCGTGAAACGAGCTTCGACCGCGACAAGCGCGCCGTGCGCGTCCGCGAAACCGTGCGCCTTGGCGCCATCACGCTTGCCGAGCGCATGCTGCCGCCGCCAATCGGTGCTGACGCCGACCGCGACGTCCTCGATGCGGTGCGCCAGCACGGGCTGTCGCTGCTGAATTGGAGCAAGGAGGCGCAAACGCTGCGCCAGCGGCTTGGCTGGTTGCATCGCGGCCTTGGCGCGCCCTGGCCCGATATGGCGGATGACGCCCTCATCGAGCGCCTCGACGACTGGCTGCTGCCTTACCTGTCCGGCGCGGCGTCGTTTGCCGCCATCGATGCGGGCGTTGTCTCGGCCGGGCTGGCCAGCCTCGTGCCACACGATCTGCAGCGCAGGATCGATACGCTGGCGCCGACCCATTTCGATGCTCCGTCGGGCAGCCATGTGCCGATCCGCTATGACGGCGAATGGCCGGTGCTGGCGATTCGCGTGCAGGAGCTGTTCGGCCTCGACCGCCATCCTTCGATCGCCAATGGCGCCGTGCCGCTGACGCTCGAACTCCTGTCGCCGGCGCACCGGCCGATCCAGACGACGCGCGACCTGCCCGGCTTCTGGCGCGGCTCCTGGGCCGATGTGCGCGCCGACATGCGCGGCCGCTATCCCAAGCATGTCTGGCCGGAAAACCCGCTGCTCGCGACCGCCACCGCCCGCGCCAAACCCAGAGCATGATCCCAAAAAGTGAAAGCCGGTTTTTGGAAAAGATCATGCTCAAACAAGAAGTAGAGCCCCATTCCGACTCCTCGGATTGGGGCGGTACCTAGCGTTTGCCGCTTCGCGGCTGTAATCCATGGCCATGATCAACGTTTTGCGTTCGCCCGATTTCCAGCAGAGCCAGAGACTGCGCCTCAACACGCTGATCCGGTTGCGCTGGCTTGCCATTGTCGGGCAGAGCCTGACGGTGCTGGTCGTCGCCTATGGGCTGAAGTTTCCGCTGCCGGTCAGCCTCTGCTTTGCCCTGATCGCCTGTTCGGCATGGATGAACCTGTTTCTCGCCTTCCGCTTTCCGGCGGCGCACCGGCTCACGCCGCTTGCCGCCTTCGGCATCCTCATCTTCGACAGCCTGCAGCTTGCCGGCCTGCTCTATATGACCGGTGGCCTCACCAACCCGTTCTCGCTGCTCATGACCGTGCCTGTCGTCATTTCGGCGACATCGCTGCCCCTGCGCCTGACCGCCATCCTCGGCGGGCTGGTCATGTCGGCGGCGACCTTTCTGGTCTTTGTCCACCTGCCGCTGCCCTGGCATGAGGACGCGCCGCTGGCGATGCCTTTTCTCTATGTCGCCGGCATGTGGATGGCGGTGCTGTCCTCGATCGCCTTCACCGCCATATACGCCTTCCGGGTGGCCGCCGAAGCCCGGCTTCTGGCCAATGCGCTCGCCGCAACAGAGCTGGTGCTGCAGCGCGAGCAGCACCTTTCGGCCCTCGACGGGCTGGCCGCCGCGGCCGCGCACGAGCTCGGCACGCCGCTCGCCACCATCGCACTTGTCGCCAAGGAGATGGAAAAGGCGCTCGGCAAGGATCCGAAATATGGGGAAGACGTAACGCTGTTGCGTTCGCAGAGCGAGCGCTGCCGCGAGATTCTCAAGCGGCTGACCAGCCTGTCCTCCGAGGGCGAGGCGCATCTTTCGCGGCTGCCATTGACCTCGCTGGTCGAGGAGGTCACCGCGCCGCACCGGGACTTCGGCATCTCGATCAAGCTTCGGCCCGGCGAACGCATCGGCCCCGAGCCGGTCGGGCGACGCAATCCGGGCGTCATCTACGGCCTCGGCAATTTGGTCGAGAACGCCGTCGATTTCGCCCGCAAAAGCGTCACCGTGCACTGGAGCTGGGACGAGGCCACCGTCACCTTCTCGATCATCGATGACGGCCCCGGCTTTCCGGCCGAGATCATCGACCGCATCGGCGAGCCCTATATGTCGACGCGTCAGGGCAATGAAACCGGCGGCGGTCTGGGCCTCGGCCTGTTCATCGCCAAGACCCTGCTCGAACGCTCCGGTGCCGTGCTCGATTTCCGCAATTCCAGCGGCCTGGGCGAGGGCGCCATGGTACAGATATCGTGGCCGCGTGGTGTGTTCCTCAATCCGGAAATCACTTCGGCCAGCATGTTCGACACCGCCTGAGAGCCTTGAAGGACGTCTAAAAATTGGACAATCGGGCTCAGGAACTATATTTGCGTAAAATTAAGGCAGCAGGAATTTTGAGACTATGACAGGCGACGAGAATATTGGCGCAATGGTTGAAGGCGAGGACACCTCGCTGCTTGTCGTCGATGACGACAAGCCGTTCCTCACGCGTCTGGCCCGCGCCATGGAAGCCAGGGGCTTCGTGGTCGAGACGGCCGAGAGCGTCGAGGAGGCGGTTGCCAAGGCGCGCGCCAATCCACCCGCCTACGCCGTGGTCGACATGCGGCTGGGCGACGGCAACGGCCTCGACGTGGTCGCGGCCATCCGCGAAAAGCGCGAGGATTCCCGCACCATCATCCTGACCGGCTATGGCAACATCGCCACCGCGGTGACCGCGGTGAAGCTCGGTGCGGTCGATTATCTCTCCAAGCCCGCCGACGCCGATGATATTTTCGCGGCACTCACCCGCACCGCCGGCGAGCGCGCGGCGCCGCCTGAAAACCCGATGTCGGCCGACCGCGTCCGTTGGGAGCATATCCAGCGCGTCTATGAGATGTGCGAGCGCAACGTCTCCGAGACAGCGCGCCGGCTCAACATGCACCGCCGCACCTTGCAGCGCATACTGGCCAAGCGCGCGCCACGTTAGGATCGCAGGGTGTCGCTTGGGGCCAAGTTTGTAACCAGCGGCGGAGAGGGCCCAATCGCCGAAGTCAGCGCCGCCCCTCATCGCCCTGCCGGGCACTTCTCCCCGTATGGTGACGGGGAGAAGGGGCTAGCCGCAACCTAGGCGTAATTTCTGTAACGTTGGTGATTGGCGAAATCATAAATGACAGCGTCCCTCTCCCCGTCACTATACGGGGAGAGGATGCCGGCAGGCAGGTGAGGGGCGGCGCTAGCGCTTGGACAATGAAGCCCGCCAAACAGGCGGCTTAACGGAGGCGACATGCAGGATCTGAAGCAGCGGCCGTTTTCCGTTTTCCGCGAATTTCTCGATAGCGAAGCGGCCGGCGGCATCATCCTGATGGTGGCGGCGGCACTGGCGCTGATCGTCGCCAACTCGCCGCTCGCCGAAAACTATTTCTCCGTGCTCCACGCCTATCTCGGCCCGCTCAGTGTCTCGCATTGGGTCAATGACGGGCTGATGGCGGTGTTCTTCCTGCTCGTCGGACTGGAGATTAAGCGCGAGATGCTGGACGGCCAGCTCTCCACCTGGCCCCGGCGCGTGCTGCCCGGCATTGCAGCCGCCGGCGGCATGTTGGTTCCGGCACTCGTCTATGTGGCCGTCAACCGCAACAATGCGGCCGCCCTGTCCGGCTGGGCGATCCCGACCGCCACCGACATCGCTTTCGCGCTCGGCGTGCTGTCGCTGCTCGGCAGCCGCGTGCCGGCTTCGCTGAAGGTGTTCCTCACAGCACTCGCCATCATCGACGACCTCGGTGCCGTCATCATCATCGCCATCTTCTACACCAGCGGCCTTTCGCTGGCTTATCTGGGTGCTGCCTTCGCCGTCATTGCCGCGCTTGTCGTGCTCAACCGCATGCGGGTGATGACGCTGGTTCCCTATCTCGTGCTCGGCGTCATCCTGTGGGTGCTGGTTCTGAAATCCGGCGTCCATGCCACGCTCGCCGGCGTGGCGCTGGCGCTGACCATCCCGCTTGAGCGTTCCGCCGGGATCGGCCACGATCTCGACCGTTCGCCCCTGCACCGGCTCGAGCACGGCCTGCACAAGATAGTGGCCTTCGTCGTCATCCCGATCTTCGGCTTTGCCAATGCCGGCGTTTCGCTCGCCGGTCTCAGCGTCAGTGCGCTGATTGAGCCGTTGACGCTGGGTGTCGCCGCCGGCCTGGTGGTCGGCAAGCTGGTCGGCGTGTTCGGCTCCTCGGCACTTGCCATCCGGCTCGGTCTTGCCGACCTGCCAGCCAATGCCGGCTGGACGCACATGATCGGCATATCGCTGCTGTGCGGCATCGGCTTCACCATGAGCCTGTTCATCGGCCTGCTCGCCTTCGCCGGCGACGTGGCGCTGCAGGACGCGGTCAAGGTCGGCATCCTCGCCGGTTCCTTCATCGCCGCTATCCTGGGCGCTGCCGTGCTGCTCATGGCGCCCGCCAGGGGTGGCGTGGAGGACGGTGAAGAGTAGAGGCAGTCTTAGGACTTGGGGGACAATCGCTACTCGCTCTCACCCTCCAGCGCCGGCACCGACACGCCGGCAAGCTCTGCCGCCAGCAGCCGCGAAGCGCCGGCCCGCGCGATCCGCAGCATCAGCGCTTTGCGCGTTGCCGCTGCCATGCGGTGCTCGGGCGCATCGCGCAGGATCTCGGCGCCGTAGCCGTCGGAGAGGATGAAGCCGCACTCCTGGGGAAATATCTCCGAGGGCACGCCGGGATGGGTGGCGAAGAAGAAGCGGTCGGAATGCAGCCGGTAGTCGGGCCATTTGCGGTCGACCCTGAAATCCTCGATCGAGGATTTGATCTCGATGATCCAGATATCGCCCTGCCGGGTCAGCGCGACGAGGTCGGCGCGGCGGCCCGTGGCCAGCGACAGTTCGGGCAACACATGTGCGCCCATATCCATGAGCAGCCGCTGTACGCCGCGCCGCACCAGCATGGCGCGTTCGGACTGGCGGCCGTCGATGAGAGGGTTGATGAGGATGGGGGAGATGATCGGCATGCCAGGCACCATGCCAGATTTTGTTCACGGTTTGAACCTGTTTTATGCAGACGATTGTATATTCGATATACCCGGATATACCCAAAAGAAGTCAGGCATTGATCCTTGAAAGATTGACTTTGCGGTGCGTACCGTCGCTTCCATGGGGACGGGTGACGCAAAATCGAACACTAAAGAAGGCCAACAAGTATGGGCCTTTGACCTTGACGCTCTGCGCAAGGCTTTCAGAAAGTCCGTTCGGGAGCATAAAGTCACGGCGGCTGATTGGGCGGAACACGCCAAGCAGTTCCTCGAAAAACAAAGAGATCGTCAGCGCGAATCGCCTTGATATGCCGCGCCGATCAATTTCCATTTAGTAACCTTAAGATAGCAGAAAAAAGTCTTTGCGCGTTACCAACCAAAGTCAGATGCAACCGCTTTAGTTCCGCGAATGTCGAATGGCATAAGCAGGGAGACGTCACTTCGACATTTCCGTGAAGTGCGCAACCCATCTGCGGGTGGCGCATGGCTTTCTGTAAATTAGATAAAGCTAATTTAAGTGAAAGGTGATATTTTGGAAGCAGCCGGGGCTCCCCCAATACACCCCGCTCCGGTCAGGCCCGGTGGCGGTCCACCCAAAGGAAGGCTACCGGGCCGATCCCTGCAACCAACCGGTGATCCGCTCGTTGACCCCATGCCGGGTTGATCCCCCGGCACTCCAGGACCTGCCCGCTGCCGAGGGGCGGCGGGCCTTTTTTGCCGATTGGATTCAAGCCCGCAGCGATAGCGAAGGCTCCGGCGGATGCCGGAGCCTTCGCGTTTGGTGATCCCGTCAGAAGTGGATCCAGAAGGATCTGCGGAAGCATCGCCGGCGCCAATAGCCATTGCGCCAATAGCGACGGCAAACCCGCCTCCACCCGCGTCGGCGACGGCGGCGGTGCCATCTGCGGTGCCGCACGAACTCGACGCCGTCCTGAACATCGGGACCATCCGGGCCGAGAATGTCGTCGGATGATTTGTCGAGTTCATCGAGAATGCCGGGCCCCGTATCAGGGATGCCGGCCAGGGCGGTGGCAGGACGCGCGATTGCGACGACGGTCGCAGCCCCTGCAAGCCCAAGCATTCCAGTCAGAAACAATCGCCGATCCATGCCAACCTCCATCGTTGATCATTGCGACAAGGGAAGACATAGAGCGGCAGATTGACGCGCCCAGATGCCGAAGAAAATTGGGTCAATCCCCCTGCCGTGCCGGCGGCGGATCTTTTTAGCGGTCTCCGACAATCCACGCGGCCAAATGCGCCTGTTCCCAGGGATCATTCCTCCGACAAGCCGGTCGCCGTTGCGTCCGTTTCGATGCTCACCGGCACGCCCTGGCGCAGGGAGTTGCTGACCGTGGAAATCGCCGCGGCCCTTGTGATGATCTCCGCCGGGTCGGAGCCGTCCAGCGTCGTGCATGAAACCTTCATGATTGACGAGGTCGCGAGCAAAGGCTTGCCTTCGAGGTTCAGCGTGACGGTCACCGCGATCTTGTTGAGCGTTACACCCATTTCCTCGGCGACGTAGCGAAGGTCGTTGTAGAAGCAGCCGCCGATCGCCAGGGCGAGCAGTTGGCCGCCATTGAAGCCCAGGCCCATGCCGCCAGCCTTGCCTTCGGGCCGGTCGACGATGATCGTGTGGCCGCCGGCCCAGCCCATGGCGGCTTGCGTGTCCTCCACATTGCGCAGTTCGACGGTCATCGAGACCATTGCGGATGTCCTCCCGGCAGGAGTCGACCAGGCGTCGGGCCTCGTCGACGTACGGTCATTGTGCAGGCGCAGAGGCGGCCTTGTCGCTGGGCAACGCCGCCCCCGCCATGTCATCAAGGATCGGACAATCCGGCCTTTCGTCGCCGTGGCAGGCATGGATCAGTTTCTGCAGCGTCGAGCGCATCGACTGCAGCTCGCGCACTTTCTCCTCGATCGCCGTGACATGGGCGGCGGCGATTTCGCGCACGTTCTGGCTGGCGCGGCTGCGATCCTGGTAAAGCGCCATCAACTGGCGGCAATCGTCGATGGAAAAGCCGAGATTGCGCGCGCGGCGCAGGAAGGCCAGCCGGTGGATGTCGTCTCCGGAATAATCGCGGTAGCCGTTGGCGGCGCGCGCCGGGGCGATCAGGCCGATCTCTTCATAGTAGCGGATAGTCTTGGCCGGCAGGCCGGAGCGGTGGGCGGCGTCACCGACATTCATGACGGTTCTCCTCGATTTCCAGGAGCCCATGGAGCAGGCCCCTTGAATTTGCTTCACAATCCTGTGAGTCCTGTGGCCAAAATGCCATAGTGATACGCTTACCGGTACGTCAAGGCAGGCATATAGGCATCGCGCGCTTGGCAAGCAAAGCAAATGCCAGCATGAATGATGATGAGAGAGCGGCCGACTCGTGCCGCCGAAGTTGGGCGGGGCACCGGATCACCTGATGCGCATGAAGTCGTTTGCAATCATCGCCGCACTGGCGCTCTCCACTGCTATCGCCGGTTGCAGCACCATCGGCTCGCAGATATTCTCCAACAACTACGGCGCGGTCACCGACGCAGGTTATCAGCTGCCGCGCATCCCGATCGAGAAAGTGCCGATGAAGTACCATCGGCAGGAAGTGAACTACGACAGCCCGGAAAAGCCGGGCACGATCATCGTCGATACGCAGAACAAGTTCCTCTACTTCATCGAGGGCGACGGAAGGGCCATTCGTTACGGCATCGGCGTCGGCCGCGAGGGCTTCGAGTGGCATGGCACCGCCCACATTGCGCTCAAGCGCGAATGGCCGACCTGGACGCCGCCGAGGCAGATGATCCAGCGCCAGCCGGAATTGGAAAAGTTTGCCGGCGGCATGCAGCCAGGCCTGAAGAACCCGCTCGGCGCGCGCGCCATGTACCTGTTCAACAAGGGCGGTGATTCAGGCTATCGCCTGCATGGCAGCCCGGAGTGGAATTCGATCGGCAAGGCGATGTCGTCTGGCTGCATCCGCCTGATGAATCAGGACATTATCGACCTCTATGACCGCGCCTCGGTCGGCGCCAAGGTCATCGTTCTCTAGAGGCAGTTTTCGTACGCGGACCGTCTAGGCAACAACGGACGTCCCAAGCAGAAAACCGGGCAATTCGGCCCGGTTTTTTGTTGTTTGCGCGATGCGACGCCTGCTCGGTGGTCAGGACACCGCCGAGAACGAGGTGGGGGCCAAAATTTGGTTGGTGATTGTCTCGGTGATCTGGCCGTCACGCTCGGAATCTTCCCGCGCCTGTGTCCAGGCCGGGTCCTTCACGAACGCCGTCCAGCGCTCTTCGCGTTCGGCCAGCGATTCCCATGCCAGCATGTAGGTCAGGTCGTTGTTCGAAGCACCGATCAGCGTGGTAAAGAAACCCGCTTGGCGGATACCGTGCTTTTCCCATAATTTGAGGGTGATCTTGTCGAAGCGATCAAGAAGCGCCGGCAAGCGTCCCGGCAAAGCCCGGTAAACCCGAAGTTCGTAGATCATTTTGGAGTTCCTTCCGGCCGAGGCGCCGGAAGCGAAGAAATCGGACCAGATGGTCAGCAGGGTAGAATTTTAAAGGGGGCGTCAGGAGACCTGCTCGACCTGCTGCACTTCCGGCACGAAATGGCGCAGAAGGTTCTGGATGCCGTGCTTCAGCGTCGCCGTCGAGGATGGGCAGCCGGCGCAGGCGCCCTTCATATGCAGGAACACCGTGCCATTCTCGAAGCCGCGGAAGGTGATGTCGCCGCCATCCTGGGCGACCGCCGGGCGCACCCGCGTGTCGAGCAGTTCCTTGATGGTGATGACCAGCTCCTCGTCGGCCTTGTCGTAGAACTCACCGGTCTGGCTGGTCTCGGCGGCCGGGCCGGCCTTGGCCATGACGGGCGCGCCGGACATGAAATGCTCCATGATGGCGCCGAGGATCGCCGGCTTCAAATGCTGCCAGTCGGGGCCATCCTTGGTCACGGTGATGAAGTCATAGCCGAAGAAAACGCCGGTGACGCCAGGAATTTCGAACAGCCGGCCGGCCAGCGGCGAGGCGACAGCGGCGCTGTCGGCATCGCGGAAATCGGCGGTGCCTTCCAGAAGCACTTCCTTGCCGGGCAGGAATTTCAGCGTCGCCGGGTTTGGCGTCGATTCGGTCTGGATGAACATGGCCGTCTCCGTGCCCGTTTGGGCATCTAGTTTGGAACAATTCTAAATAGGCTCAATTGGCTGGACATTCAAGCGAAACGCATCGTCGGAACAGCTGGCCGGCGGAATGTTTTTTCGCGCCCATCATCGGACCGGCATCACCTGAAGAGCAGAATCTCAGGCCAGGCTGTCGATTTCCTCGTCCGACAGGTTCTGCGGCACGACAGTCACCGGGATCGGGAAGGCGGCACCCTTGCCGGCCACGGCGCCGACCAGTGGCCCCGGGCCTTCCTTGCCCGCACCGGCGGCCAGCACCAGGATGGCGATGTCCTGGTCTTCCTCGATCAATTTGTGGATCTCTTCCGTCGGCTTGCCTTCGCGCACCACCATCTCGGGCTCGATGCCGAGCTTCTGGCGCACCTTGTTGGCATAGCTGTCGAGCGCGGCGCGCGCCGTGGCGTTGGCTTCCTCGCGCATGATCTTCTCGACACCCAGCCAATGCTGGAAATCGTCCGGCACGATGACATAGAGCAGCACCAGCGTGCCGCTGGTGCTCTGCGCCCGTTTCGAGGCATAGGCGACGGCACGCTCGCATTCCGGCGTGTCGTCGATGATCGTCAGGAATTTCCTGCGATGGCCGGCTTCGCGGCTGAGGCGTTTGGAGACCATGTCTATCTACTCGGTGTCGTGCGGCCGCAATCTGCCACTGCGGGGGACCGGCGGCAAGTCGCCGGCCTTGTGCCAGTGCACCCGATGTCGCGATCAGCCCTGCAGCAGGCCGATAATGTCGCGCACCGTCTTCATCGTCGCTTCGGCCAGCACGCCGGCGCGCTCGCCGCCGTCCTTGAGCACAGCGTCGACATAGGCGCGGTCATCCGAAATGCGGCGCATCTCGCTGGCGATCGGCGCCAGTTTTTCCACTGCAAGATCGGCCAAGGCCGGCTTGAACACGGAAAACTGCTGACCGGCGAATTCCTTGAGTACATCCGCCTTCGATATCTCGGCGAGACCCGCATAGATGCCGACCAGGTTCTCCGCCTCGGGTCGGCCGGCCAGGCCGTCCAGCTCGCTCGGCAACGCTTCGGGATCGGTCTTGGCCTTGCGGATCTTCTTCGAGATGTCGTCGGCATCGTCAGTCAGGTTGATGCGCGACAAATCCGACGGGTCCGATTTGGACATTTTCTTGGAGCCGTCGCGCAGCGACATGATGCGCGCCGCCGGCCCGCCGATGACCGGCTCGGTCAGCGGGAAATAGCCGTTGACGGTCTCTTCGCCGACCTGCATCTCGACGCCGACGGCAAGGGCCGCGATGCGGTCGGAGAAGTCGTTGTTGAATTTCTGCGCGATGTCGCGGGTGAGTTCCAGATGCTGCTTCTGGTCCTCGCCCACCGGCACGTGGGTGGCACGGTAGAGCAGGATGTCGGCAGCCATCAGCGAAGGATAGGCAAGCAGGCCGAGCGAGGCGTTCTCGCGATCCTTGCCGGCCTTGTCCTTGAACTGCGTCATACGGTTCATCCAGCCGATGCGCGCCACGCAATTGAAGATCCAGGCGAGCTCGGCGTGCTGCATGACCCGCGACTGGTTGAAGACGATGTGCTTCTTCGGGTCGATGCCCGAGGCAAGGAACGCAGCGGTGATCGACCGCGTCTGATCGGCTAGGTCTTCATAAACGAGTTGGGCTGTCAGCGAATGCAGGTCGACGACGCAATAGATGCAATCGGAGGTGTCCTGCAGGGCAACGAATTTCTTGATGGCGCCGAGATAGTTGCCGAGGTGCAGATTGCCGGTCGGCTGGACACCGGAAAAGACGAGTGGCTTGAAGGCGGTCATGATTGTCCTCATGGCTTGTGGAGGGCCGTATAAGCGTGATTCCGAAAAGTTGCAGACTTTTCGGAGCCAATCGCGCGGCTGGAAACCGCGCGCGGCGAAAGTCTTGCGACGGCGCGCTTATGGACGAAGACGGCGCTGCGATCAAGACGGCGCTGCGGGCGTGTCGGGCGCTCTACTCGTCCAGGTCGGTCTTTGCGACCGGTGGCGCCGACTTGCCCGATCCCCGCTTGACGTTGCGTCGGATCATGCCGAAATCGGCGCCGCCGGTGGCAAACGCGGTGATGAAGTAGAGCAGTGCTCCGCCGGCAACCAGCGACAGCAGCGTCGTCGCCTTGACCACCAGCGGCGAGCCCGGCCCGAGCCTGACGGCGAACCAGTGCTCGGCAAAATAGAGCGCCGCTCCCATCACGATCGCCGACAGCACCAGCCGCGGAATGCGTTTCATCAGCGGCACGTCGCGCCCCCAATGGCCGCGCCGAATCAAGACGCCGAGCAGCATCAGCGCGTTGACCCAGCCGGCGACGGCCGAGGCCACCGCAATGCCGGGCGCCCCCATCCGTGGAAACAGCGTCAGTGCCGTGGTGACGTTGACCGCCACCGAGATGGCGGCAAAGATCATCGGCGTTCGCGTATCCTCGCGGGCAAAGTAACCTGGCGTGAACGCCTTGATCAGCACGAAGGCCGGCAGGCCGAGGCCGAAGATGGCCAGGATAGCCGCCACTGTCGGCGTCGAGCCGTTGGCGGCAAATGCGCCCCGCTCATAGACCAGCCGCACGATCGGCTCCGACATCACCCAGAGTGCGGCTGCTGCCGGCAGCGTCAGGAACAGCGTGAATTCCACCGAGCGGTTCTGCAGATTGGCCGCCTCGATCAGATTACCCGACTTCAGCGCCCGCGACAGTTCGGGCAACAGCACGATTGCGACCGCGACGCCGACCACGCCGAGCGGCAGCTGGTAGATGCGGTCGGCATAGGCGAGCGAGGACACTGCGCTGTTCTGCGCCGAGGCGATTGCTGTGCCGATCAGTTGGTTGATCTGGGTGATGCCGCCGGTGATCGCCGCCGGCAGCGCCAGGATCAGCAGCCGCTTGACCGCGGGCGTCATTTTCGGCCGGCGGAAGCCGATCGAGATGCCGGCGTGGCGCACCGCCACCCAGACGATCGCCAGTTGCACCAGTCCGGCGGCAAGCACGCCCCAGGACAGCCCGTAGCCGACGGTGAGGGCATCCGAGCCCTTATACCAGGCATAGGCGAGCACGCCGATCAGGATGATGTTGAGGAACACCGGTGCCACCGCGGCGGCGAAATAGCGGCGCAGCGAATTCAGCATGCCCGCCATCATCGCGCCCAGCGACATGCAGATCAGATAGGGAAACATGATCGTCGCCAGCGTCACCGTGGTGTCGAACTTCCCCGGCGTGCCGGCAAAACCCGGCGCCACCAGATAGCGCACGATCAGCGGCATCGACAGTTCCATGATGATCGTCAGCGCCAGCAGCGCCGTGAACAGCACGCCGAACACTTCCTCAGAAAAGCGCTTGGCGCCTTCGGTACCGTGGGTCTCGATCTCCTTGGCGAACAGCGGCACGAAGGCGGCGTTGAAGGCGCCTTCGGCAAACAGCCGGCGAAAGGTGTTGGGAAACTGGAAAGCGGCGTTGAAGGCATCGGCGACCGGTCCGGTACCGAGTGCGGCGGCCATCAGCATCTCGCGGCCGAAACCGAGCGCGCGGCTCATCAGCGTGCCGGAAGCGACCGTTGCGAATTTCTTGACGAGGCTCATGCTTTTGGGAACTGCCTGCGAAATTGGGACAAAGTGATGGTCGTTGTCACTCGGCCGCCGCCCTGGACTTGCCGCCGCGTTCGGGCACGATGCCTTCGAGCGTTGCCATCAGCCGATTGCGGATGGTGGCGATGCGGGCCGGGCTATCTATCTTCTGGCCAGTGAGATCGGTGACATAGAAAGTGTCGATGACCTTTTCGCCGAAGGTGGTGATGTGGGCCGATGCGATGTCGAGCGACAGGTCGGAAAGCGTTCCGGTGATCTCCGACAGCAGTCCCGGCCGGTCGAGGCCCTCGACCTCGATGACTGAAAAACGGTTCGACAGCGTGTTGCGGATTTCGGCGCGCGGCGGGATCTTGAACACCTTGGAGCCGCGCCGCGGCTTGGTGCGCTTCTCGATCATTTCCGGCAGCCAGCTCTTGCCCGACAGCACGTCCTCGATCAGCCGGCCGACACGCTCGGCACGCCGGCGCTCGTCCTCGTCGCGATCGAATTCTCTGCTGATCAGGATCGTGTCGAGGGCGCGGCCATCCGACGTCGTGAAGATCTGCGCGTCGACAATGTTGCCGCCGGCTCCGGCGCAAGCCCCGGCGATGACCGAGAGCAGACGGGGGTGGTCCTGCGCCAGCACGGTGATTTCGGTCACCGCCTCGAACTGGTGGGTCTTGACCATGGTGGCAAGCTTGTTGCCTGACACGTCGGCTTCGCGGATGAACTCGGCATGGCGCAACTGGTCTGCGAGATCGACGGTCAAAAGGTAATTCTCGTAGTGTTGGCCGACATAGCGCTTGCGGGCCTTGTCCGGCCAGTCGGCAAGCGCCTCGGCCAGAAGCTCGCGCGCCGCCGCCGTGCGCTGGGCGCGCGACACTTCCGAAAACCCGCCGGTCAGCAGCAATTCGGTCTCGTAGTAGAGCGTGCGCAGCAGCTGGCCCTTCCAGCCGTTCCAGACACCGGGTCCGACGCCCCTGATGTCGCAGACGGTGAGGATCAAAAGCAGCTTCAGCCGCTCGACCGACTGCACGATCGCGGCAAAATCCTCGATGGTCTTGCGGTCGTTGAGGTCGCGGGTCTGCGCCGTCATCGACATCACGAGGTGGTTCTCGACCAGCCAGGCCACGGTTTCGGTATCGGCCGGCGACAGCCCCATATGCGGGCAGATGCGACGGGCGATCCTGGCCCCGGCCTCGGAATGGTCCTCCGGCCTGCCCTTGGCGATGTCGTGCAGCAGTACGGCGACATAGAGCGCCTCGCGGCTCTTCTTCAGGCCCGGCATCAGCGTGTGCGACAGGGGGTGGACCTTTTCGCCGTCGCCGCGCTCGATCTCGGCCAGCACGCCGATGCAGCGGATCAGATGCTCGTCCACCGTGTAGTGGTGGTACATCGAGAACTGCATCATGGCGACGATCTTGCCGAAATCCGGGATCAGCCTGCCGAGCAGTCCGGCTTCGTTCATGCGACGCAGATTGAGTTCGGCATTGCGATCCGAGGTCAATATGTCGAGGAACAGCCGGTTGGCCTCCTCGTCGCGCCGCAGCGACTTGTTGACCAGGCCGAGCGAACGGGTCAGCAGCTTCAGCGCGTCAGGGTGGAATTCCAGACCGTGCTTGTCGGCGAACCAGAACAGCCTGAGCAGATTGACCGGATCGCGCTCGAACACCTGGTCGTCGGCGATGTTGATGCGGTGGTTGTCGACAATGAAGTCGGAAGTACCGGCCAGCTTGCGCTTGCGCCTGGAGAAAGTCAGGAAGATGCGGTTGAAGCCAGGTACGTGCTTGGCCTGCTCCTCCTCGAGCGCGGCGCAGAAGATGCGGGTCAGGTCGCCGACGTCCTTGGCAACGAGAAAGTAGTGCTTCATGAAGCGCTCGACCGCCGACAGGCCGGGGTGTGTGGTGTAGCCGAGCCGTTCGGCGATCTCGCGCTGGATGTCGAAATGCAACCGCTCTTCGGCCTTGCCGGTGAGGAAATGCATGTGGCAGCGTACCGCCCACAGGAAATCCTCGGCCTTCTGGAACTCGCGGTATTCGCCCTCGGTGAAGACGCCCTTGTCGACCAGTTCCTCACCGGTGCGCACCCGATAGAAATATTTGCCGATCCAAAACAGCGTCTGCAGGTCGCGCAGGCCGCCCTTGCCGTCCTTGACGTTGGGCTCGACCAGATAGCGGCTTTCGCCGGCCTTGGCATGGCGGTCATCGCGTTCGGCAAGCTTGGCCTGGACATATTCGGGGCCGGTCGTGCGCACCACCTCATGGTCGAACCGCAGCATCAGTTCATCATAGAGCTTTTCCTCGCCCCACAGGAAACGTGCTTCGAGGATCGAGGTGCGAATGGTGACATCGGTGCGCGACAGGCGCAGGCATTCGTCGATGTTACGGGTGGCGTGGCCGACCTTCAGCCCCAGGTCCCACAGCATGTAGAGCATGTATTCGACTGTCTGTTCGCCCCACGGCGTCTGCTTGTAGGGCAGCAGGAACAGAAGGTCGATGTCGGATCCGGGCGCCAGCGTTCCACGGCCGTAGCCGCCGACAGCGACAACGGCCATGCGCTCCGCCGAAGACGGGTTCTTGACCCGGTAGACATGGGTGACGGCGAAATCGTAAAGCGCCCGGATGATCTCGTCCATGAGGTGCGACAGCCGCGCCGCGCAGGCGCTGCCGCCGCCATCGTCCATCAGCATGCGTTCGGCAATGGCGCGCCCTTCCGCCAGTCGTCCCTTGAGCAGTTGGAGCACGCCATTGCGCGCGACCTGCCCGGAGCCGTCGCCCGCCGTGGCCGCGGTCAGCGCGGTCATCTCGCGGCGCAAGGCTTCGCCGTCGATCAATTCGTCGAGCTTCAGGGAGATTCTTGCCATATACCCAGCCGGCCTTGCCGTTTCGGCGGCGTCTATAGCGCGTTTTCGCGGCGCTGGGTATGGGGCGTTGAAAGCCGGTTCAAGACCCGGCTGAGCTCTGGCTCGGATAGATAAATGGAATGACCATTCTCCGCTTCAGTCGACAGAAATCGGCAATGCGCTTGACTATTCGCCGAGCCTCGGCTTTTACCTTCGCTATGGCTGTCTTTCTGCGTCTCCCGGTCCCGGCGGCGCACTGGATATCGCGCTTTTCCCTGAGCAGGCTTGGCAATTGGAGCGCCCTGTCGCCAAGGAACTGATCTTGTGCGCAGAGCGCAGGAACAAGCTGATAGATCGTCTCGTCTCGCAAAACCGAAAACTCGGGGTTGAAGACAAGGTCGTCGACAGCGATGCCGATCTCCTCTGTGGCCTTGATCAGGTCGAGCGCGGTTTGCCTGGAGATGATGTAGCCGGCGGTTCCTATATGTCCGGCGTCGAGTTTGGATGTGGAAAAGCCGTGACCGATGGCAATGCGCTTGCGTCGGATCACGGTCTTGCAAAAATAGCTTTCGAGCTTGACGACTTCGGCATCGGCTGGAATCCAGTCGCTGTCGCGAAGCAATGCGCCGGCTTTCGCGGCAAAGACGATGTCGTCCTCGAAGATTGCCCCGTAGCGAGCGTCGCCTTGCGCGATGGCGGCCCAGCAGGCCCGGTGACTGAGCAGGCAGGCGATCTCGCCGTCAGTCAATGGCAGCCTGTTCCGATATCCGACATTTTGCGGCAGCTGGTCCAGGTCCGGCCGATCCCGTGCGTCGATGGCCTGAACGCGTTCGAATGGGACGTCGATGCGGGCAAACTCCGCCGTCACACGGGCAAGGCGATCGGGAGACCGATCGAGATTGATGACCAGACGCTTCATTGCCAAAGAAAATCTCACCCCGGGACGCTCGCTCTCTAGCAGGCGTGGTGTTGCCGCGTGAGACTTTTTTTGGGGTGGATGGACGCGCGGTGGACCGGAGAAGAAAAGTCGAAACAGCCCTTGACCTTCCAGTTACTGGAAGCCCTATCTCCACGTCACACACCGATCCATCGAGGCATTTTCGAATGACGCATTCCGATCACGATCATCACGCGCATGGTAGCTGCTGCTCGACAAAAGGCGCGGTGCCCACCACGAAGAGCGTCGTCCGCGACCCGGTCTGCGGCATGACTGTCGATCCGGTCGCCGGCAAGGCGACGACCGAGCATAATGGCCATCCCTATCATTTCTGCAGCCAGGGCTGCCGCGCGAAATTCGTCGCCGAGCCGGAAAAATTCCTGACGGCCACCGATCCGGTCTGCGGTATGAGCGTCGACCGCGCGACAGCCAGGCACTTTGCCCGCCACGAAGGCCAGGGCTTTTACTTCTGCTCGGCCGCCTGCCAGGCGAAATTCGAGGCGGAGCCGCAAAAATATCTCGGCGACAGGCCGGCACCGCAGCCGATGCCCAAAGGCACGCAATACACCTGCCCGATGCATCCCGAAATCATCCGCGACAAGCCAGGATCCTGCCCGATCTGTGGCATGGCGCTGGAGCCGATGGGCGTACCAACGGGCGATGAAGGGCCAAATCCCGAGCTGGTCGATTTCACCAGGCGGTTCTGGGTGAGCGCTGCCTTGTCGGTCCCCCTTCTGATCATCGCCATGGCACCCATGATCGGCCTGACGTTTGAAGGTCTGGTCGAGGACCGGGCAAAAGTCTGGATCGAACTGGTCCTGGCAAGTCCGGTGGTGCTTTGGGCCGCCTTCCCCTTCTTCCACCGCGGCTGGGACTCGCTCGTCAACCGCAGCCCCAACATGTGGACGCTGATCTCGCTCGGCGTTGGTGCTGCCTATCTCTACAGCGTCGTCGCCACACTGTTTCCGGATATCTTTCCGCATCAGTTCCGCGGCCATGGCGGTGCGGTACCGGTCTATTTCGAGGCTGCTGCCGTCATCGTTGCGCTGGTCTTCCTTGGCCAGGTGCTGGAGCTCCGCGCCCGTGAAAAGACCGGCTCGGCAATCCGCGCCTTGCTTGATCTCGCGCCGAAGACCGCGCGGCTGATCGCCGCCGACGGTTCCGAAAGCGATGTGCCGCTCGATGCCGTCAAAGCCGGCGATCGCCTGCGCATACGCCCCGGTGACGCCGTGCCGGTCGATGGCACGGTGCTGGAAGGGCGATCCTCGATCGACGAATCGATGATCACGGGCGAGCCGTTGCCGGTCGAGAAGGTCGAGGGCGATGCGCTGACCGGCGGCACGCTCAACAAGAATGGTGCGCTGATCATGCGCGCTGAGAAGGTCGGCGCCGAGACGACGCTGGCGCGCATCGTCGATCTCGTCGCCAAGGCGCAGCGCTCGCGCGCCCCGATTCAAGGGTTGGCCGATCGCGTTTCTTTCTACTTTGTCCCGGCCGTCGTCCTTGTCGCGATTGTCGCTTTCATCGCCTGGGCCGTGTTTGGACCCGAGCCCAGCCTGATCTTTGCCATCGTCTCGGCGGTGTCGGTGCTGATCATCGCTTGCCCCTGTGCGCTCGGCCTCGCCACGCCGATGTCGATCATGACCGCAACCGGGCGCGGAGCGCATGCCGGCGTGCTGATCAAGGAGGCCGCAGCACTCGAACGCTTCGCTTCCGTCGACACGCTGATCGTCGACAAGACGGGGACGCTGACCGAAGGCCGGCCGAAGCTGACCGATGTCGTTGCGGCAAACGGTTTTTCCGAGGAGGAATTGCTGGCGCTTGCCGCCGGTCTGGAGAAGGGGTCGGAGCATCCTCTGGCTGAAGCCATCGTCGACGGCGCTGCTACGCGCGGCGTGACCGTTGCCGAGGCCAGCGCCTTCGAGGCGGTCACCGGCAAGGGCGTGTCCGGTTCGGTCTCGGGAAAGACGGTCGCGCTCGGCAATGCCGCGATGATGGCGGACCTTGGCGTCGACATCGCAGCCATCTCTGCCAAGGCCGAGGCGTTGCAACTCGAAGGCAAGACGGCGATGTTCGTCGCTGTCGACAAGAAGCTGGCCGGCATCGTCGCCGTCGCCGACCCTATCAAGGCAACGACGGCCGAGGCGATCAAGGCGCTGCATGAAAGCGGCTTGCGCATCATCATGGCGACCGGCGACAATGAACGCACGGCCAACGCGATCGCCAGAAGCCTCGGCATCGACGAGGTCCGCGCCGCCCTGCTGCCGGAACAGAAGGCAGCCCTTGTCGAGGAACTGCGCGCAAAAGGCGCCGGTGTTGCCATGGCCGGCGACGGCGTCAACGACGCACCGGCCCTTGCCGCCGCCGATGTCGGCATCGCCATGGGCAATGGCGCCGATGTCGCTGTCGAAAGCGCCGGTATCACTCTGGTCAAGGGCGACCTCAACGGTATCGTGCGCGCCCGCACGCTGGCGCAGGCGACGATCCGCAACATCCGCCAGAACCTGTTCTTTGCCTTCCTCTACAATGTGCTTGGCGTGCCGGTCGCCGCCGGCGTGCTCTATCCGCTCACCGGCACGCTTCTGTCGCCGATGCTGGCGGCGGCGGCGATGAGCCTGTCTTCGGTGTCGGTGATCGCAAACGCGTTGCGGCTGAGAACATTGAAACTCTGATCCAAGCCCCCAAATACGAAACCCATCCAACAGGAGACCATGAATGACCTTCGCCAAAAAACTCGTGCTGCTGCTGATGGCAGCCGGAATGCTGGTTGCCGTCTTCCTCGAAAGCGTTCCGGCGCAAAGCGAAGAGATGAAACACGACATGGGCGCCATGGCGGCGGATGCGACCAGCCCTTCGACGGAAGGCTACAAGGCGGCGATGGACAAGATGCATACCGACATGATGGCGTCCGACTATACCGGCAATGCCGATGTCGATTTCGTCAGAGGCATGATCCCGCACCATCAGGGTGCGATCGACATGGCCAAGGTCGAACTCGCCAATGGCAAGGATCCGGAAATCCGCAAGCTGGCCGAAGGCGTCATCGCCGCGCAGGAAGCCGAGATCAAGCAGATGCAGGCCTGGCTCGCCGCCCATCCGGTGAAGTAAGTCTTCAGCCATCGCCAGCGCGGCGAGAGCGCCTCTGGATTTCTCGTCCAGCCTGTGATGCGATCGGCCCAAATGGAGCCCGCCATGCCGTCGACCATCAGAACCACCAAACTGCCCTCAGGCGAAGCCGTTCAGGTGCTTGGCCAGGGCACATGGAAGATGGGCGAGGATATCAGTCGCCGCGCCGATGAGGTGAATGCTCTGAAGCTCGGCCTCGACCTCGGCATCACGTTGATCGACACCGCCGAAATGTATGCCAGCGGCGGTGCCGAGGAGGTGGTGGCCGACGCCATTGCCGGGCGCCGAGACGAGACCTTCCTGGTCTCGAAAGTTCTGCCGTCGAACGCTTCACGCGCGGGCGTGCAGCGCGCCTGCGAAAACAGCCTGAAACGCCTGCGCACCGACCGCATCGACCTCTATCTCTTGCATTGGCCCGGCAGCGTGCCTCTGACCGAAACGGTCGCGGCTTTCGAGACCTTGAAAAAGGCTGGCAAGATCCGCCACTGGGGCGTCAGCAATTTCGACACCGACGAGATGGAAGAGCTGATTGGCGTGCCCGATGGCGGCAATGTCCAGACCAACCAGGTGCTTTACAATCTGGTCCGGCGCGGCCTCGAATTCGACCTGGCGCCCTGGAGCCGGCAGCGCAACATTCCGCTGATGGCCTATTCGCCGGTTGAGCAGGGCGCGTTGGCGCGCAATGCCAGGCTCGACGCGGTCGCCGCTCGCCACGATGCGACCTCCGCGCAGATCGCCTTGGCCTGGGTGGTGCATCAGGAGGGCATCATCGCCATCCCGAAGGCCAGCAGCCGGGAGCATGTCCGCCAGAACATCGCGGCGCTCGACATCAAGCTGACGCCGCAGGACATCGCCGATCTCGACCGCGCCTTCCCGCCACCAGCGCGCAAGCGCGGGTTGGAGATGATCTGACTATGTCCCCGCCAGCCCCTTCAGCCGGTAGAGTGCTTCCAGTGCCTCGCGCGGCGTCATCTCGTCGGGATTGATCTCGCCGAGCGCCGCCCCCAGCGCATCGCTTTTGGGCGGCTTCGGCGCTTCCCGCTTCACCGCCACCGAAAACAGCGGCAAATCGTCCACCAGCCGGTTCGTCTTGCCCGAAACCTCACCTTCCTCAAGCTGGTGCAGCACTTCCTTGGCCCGGTCGACCACCGCTTCCGGCAGGCCGGCCAGCCGTGCCACCTGCACGCCGTAGGAGCGGTCGGCGGCCCCCTTGCCGACCTCGTGCAGGAAGACGACGTCGTTTTCCCATTCCTTGACCCGCATGGTCACGTTGGAGAGCCGCGCCAGCTTGCCGGCCAGCGAGGTCATTTCGTGAAAGTGAGTAGCGAAGATCGCCCGGCAGCGGTTCTTCTCATGCAGATACTCGACCGCCGCCCACGCGATCGACAGGCCGTCGAAAGTGGCGGTGCCGCGGCCGATCTCGTCGAGGATAACCAGTGCGCGCTCGCCGGCCTGGTTGAGGATCGCCGCCGTCTCGACCATCTCGACCATGAAGGTCGAGCGGCCGCGCGCCAGATCGTCCGAGGCGCCGACCCGCGAGAACAGCCGGTCGACGACGCCGATATGGGCCGATGTCGCCGGCACGAAGGAGCCGGTCTGGGCCAGGATGGCGATCAGTGCGTTCTGCCGCAGGAACGTCGATTTGCCGCCCATGTTGGGGCCGGTCAGGAGCCAGATCGCGCCGTTCCTGGCGCTGCCCTCCGGCGACAGGTCGCAATCATTGGCAACGAACGGGCCTTCGCCCGAACGGCGCAAGGCCTGTTCGACCACCGGATGCCGCCCGCCCGTAATCTCGAAGGCAAGGCTCGAATCCACCACCGGCCGGCACCAGGCTTCGCTTTCCGAAAGCAGCGCGAGCGCCGCCGACACGTCGAGCACGGCCAGCGCATCGGCGCCGGCACGGATCTTTTCCGCCTCGCCAACCGCTTCCGCCGTCAGCGCCTCGAAGGCGGTCAGTTCGATGCTCAGCGCCCGGTCGGCGGCATTGGCGATCTTGGTCTCGAGTTCGGCAAGCTCGGTCGTGGTGAAGCGCATGGCGTTGGCCATGGTCTGGCGGTGGATGAAGCGCGCCTTGGCGCCATCGCTGCCGGTCATCACCGCATGATGGTTGGCGGTCACCTCGATATAGTAGCCAAGCACATTGTTGTGCCGGATTTTCAGCGAGCGGATGCCGGTCTCGTCGATCAGCGAGCGCTCCAGCCCGGCGATCACCTTTCGCGATTCGTCGCGCAGCGCCCGCATCTCGTCGAGATCGGCATGGTAGCCGCCGCGCAAGAAGCCGCCATCGCGCTTGAGCAGCGGCAGTTCGTCGCCCAGCGCCTGGGTCAGATGCTGGGCCAGCGCCTGGGGCAGAGCATGGATGGCGGCGAGTGCCGCCGCAAGTTCCGGGGGCAGGGCGGTCGCGGCAAAGATTTCGGCGATCGCGCCTGCCGCCTCGAAGCCGGCGCGCAGCGCGCCAAGGTCGCGCGGCCCACCCCGGTTGAGCGCCAGCCTCGACAGTGCGCGCGGCATGTCAGCAACGCTCTTCAGGCTCGACCGCACCGCCTGGCAGAGCCGCGTTTCGGAACGGAAGAACGACACCGAATCCAGCCTGGCGCCGATCGCAGCCGGGTCGGTCAGCGGCGCCATCAGCCGGTCGGCGAGCAGCCTTGCGCCGCCGCCGGTCACCGTGCGGTCGATCGCCTTGAACAGCGACCCTTCGCGGCTGCCCGACAGTGTGCGCAGCAGCTCGAGATTGCCGCGCGTCGCCGGATCGATGAACAGGGTCGAGCCCTGCTCTTCGCGCTCGGGCCGCGACAGCGGCGGGCGCTCGGCCTTCTGCGTCTTCTCGACATAGGCGATGGCGCCAGAGATCGCCGACAGTTCGGCGCGCGAAAAGGCGCCAAAACTATCCGGCGTCGCCACATCGAAGAAGCGGGCGATGCGTCCCGTGGCCGAGGCCGAATCAAACAGCGACGGCGGCTGCGGGCTGGCGACGCGGCCGAGCACGTCGAACACCGGTTTCAACTCCGGATCGTGGAACACCGGCTCGGCAACGATCAGTTCGCGCGGATCGACTCGGAAGATGTCGGCCAGCAGCCGGTCGGCGGTGGTGTCGGTGACGCGGAAGGCGCCGGTCGAGATGTCGATCCAGGCCAGCGCGAAGGAGTGGTCCGCTCCGCCTTTCACCCGCCCCAGTGCCATCAGGAAGCTCGATTCCGAGGGCGCCAGCAATTTGTCCTCGGTGATGGTGCCCGGTGTCACCAGCCGCACGACGTCGCGGCGCACCACCGATTTGCCGCCGCGTTTCTTGGCCTCGGCCGGATCCTCGATCTGTTCGCAGACGGCGACGCGGAAACCCTGGCCGATCAGCTTCTGCAGATAGTCGTCGGCGGCATGCACCGGCACCCCGCACATCGGGATGTCGAGCCCTTGATACTTGCCGCGCTTGGTCAGCACGATGCCGAGCGCCCGGCTCGCCTTCTCGGCGTCGTCGAAGAACAGCTCGTAGAAATCGCCCATGCGATAGAACAGCAGCGAATCGGGGTTCGCCGCCTTGATCTCGATAAATTGCTCGATCATCGGCGTGGCGCCGGCGTGGACGGTCGGCGCCGGCGTCATCGCCTCGGGGGCGTCTGGCTCGTTCGGGCTGTGCATGTTCATGCGCGGCACGCTAGCAGATGTGATGATGCGGTTTAATGCCGGCGCTTCGAAAAACAGGGGACGACTGGACGGCAGCTTGTCCGCAATTGCCGATGCGGACGGCGATTCCCGCGCGCTGGCGGTTTACACGCGGCGGCGCGTGGTCTTAATTCGGACCGAAACAAAGCACCCGCTTCAAGGAGGTGCCGCACCGGTGAGGAAATCAAGAACATCATGGCCAGGAAAACCGAGAACAGCGGTCCGTCCGTCAGCGCGCAGGAAGCGCTCGAATTCCACGCCATGGGTCGGCCGGGCAAGCTGGAGGTCGTCGCCACCAAGCCGATGGCGACGCAACGCGACCTCAGCCTCGCCTATTCGCCTGGTGTCGCGGTTCCGGTCCTGGCCATCGCCGAGGACCCCAGCCGCGCCTTCGACTACACGACGCGCGGCAACATGGTCGCCGTCATCTCCAACGGCACGGCTATCCTCGGTCTAGGCAATCTCGGCGCGCTGGCCTCCAAGCCGGTGATGGAGGGCAAGGCGGTGCTGTTCAAGCGCTTCGCCGATGTCGATTCCATCGACCTCGAGGTCGACACCGAGGACGCCGACGAATTCATCAACTGCGTGCGGTTCCTCGGGCCCTCTTTCGGCGGCATCAACCTCGAGGACATCAAGGCGCCGGAGTGCTTCATCATCGAGCAACGCCTGCGCGAGTTGATGGACATTCCCGTCTTTCACGACGACCAGCACGGCACCGCCATCATCTCGGCCGCCGGCCTGATCAACGCGCTGGAGATCACCGGCCGCGACATGAAGACCACGAAGATGGTCTGCAACGGCGCTGGCGCCGCCGGCATCGCCTGCATCGAGCTGATGAAGGCGATGGGCTTTGCGCCGGAAAACATCATCCTGTGCGACACCAAGGGCGTCGTTTTCCAGGGCCGCACCGAAGGCATGAACCAGTGGAAATCGGCGCATGCGGTCAAGACCGAGGCGCGCAGCCTCGCCGAGGCGCTCGACGGCGCCGACGTCTTCCTCGGCCTCTCCGCCAAGGGCGCGCTGACCACCGCCATGGTGCAGTCGATGGCCAAGAACCCGATAATCTTCGCCATGGCCAATCCCGACCCGGAAATCACGCCGGAGGAAGTGGCCGAGATCCGCACCGACGCCATCATGGCCACCGGTCGTTCTGATTACCCCAATCAGGTCAACAACGTGCTCGGCTTCCCCTACATCTTCCGCGGCGCGCTGGATGTCAGGGCAACCACGATCAATGACGACATGAAGATCGCCGCCGCGCAGGCGCTGGCGGCGCTGGCGCGCCAGGATGTGCCCGACGATGTCGCCGCTGCCTATCAGGGCAACCGGCCGAAATTCGGCCCCAACTACATCATCCCGGTGCCGTTCGACCCGCGCCTGATCTCGGCCATTCCGATCGCGGTCGCCAAGGCGGCGATGGATTCAGGCGTCGCCCGCAAGCCGATCCTCGATCTCGACCGTTACGCGCAGGAGCTGTCGGCCCGCCGCGACCCGATCGCCTCGACCCTGCAGCGCATCTACGACCGGGTGCGCCGCCAGCCCAAGCGCATCGTCTTCGCCGAGGGCGAGGAGGAGCAGGTCATGCGTGCCGCCGTCTCCTATGTGAACCAGAAGCTCGGCACCGCCATCCTGCTCGGACGCGACGACGTCATCAAGGAGAACGCCAAGCACGCCGGCATCGACCTCAACAAGCAAGGCATCGAGATCATCAATGCAAGGTTGTCGCGCCGCAACGGCATCTACACCGACTATCTCTACGAGCGCATGCAGCGCAAAGGCTTCCTGTTCCGCGACTGCCAGCGGCTGATCAACAACGATCGCAACCACTTTGCCGCCTGCATGGTGGCGCTGGGCGACGCCGACGGCATCGTCACCGGAGTCACCCGCAACTATTCGACCGCGCTCGACGACATCCGCCGCGTCATCGACGCCAAGCCCGGCCACCGCGTCATCGGCGTCTCGATCGTGCTGGCGCGAGGCAAGACCGTGCTGGTCGCCGACACCGCCGTGCACGATATGCCGAATGCCGAGCAGATCGCCGACATCGCCGAGGAGGCCGCGGGCTTTGCCCGCCGCATGGGTTATGAGCCGAGGCTCGCCATGCTCGCCTATTCCACCTTCGGCCATCCACAGGGCGAGCGCTCCGAACGCGTCCAGGAAGCGGTGCGCATCCTCGACAAGCGCCGCGTCGATTTCGAATATGACGGCGAAATGGCCGCCGACGTGGCGCTCAACGCGCGGGCCATGGCGCAATATCCGTTCATAAGGCTGACCGGCCCGGCCAATGTGCTGATCATGCCGGCGTTCCACTCGGCCTCGATCTCGACCAAGATGCTGCAGGAACTCGGCGGCTCGACCGTGATCGGCCCGCTGCTGGTGGGACTGAACAAGCCGGTTCAGATCGTGTCGCTGAACGCCAAGGACTCGGACATCGTCAACATGGCGGCGATCGCGGCGTATACGGCGGGGACTTGAGCGGCGAGCCTTAGCGGTGAGTCCGGGAGGCGTTCAGCCCGGCGCGAACACGCGCGCGGCCTCGACGACCTCGTCCACCTGATCCTGCCGCAGCAAGTCGATCGGGACGCGGCCGTCGAGCTGCGCCGAGGGGCGAGTCAGCCACAGCCACACCAGTCTGGGATTGCTGATCAGCGACAGCACGTCGCGAATGCCCGCTACCGGCCGGCCGTCGACGAACTGCGCCAGCGGGAAGACATGTTTGCGGCCGCCCTTGCGCAAGGCGATGACCTCGCCCCGCCGCTGCCAGCGGTGCAGGGTCGAGCGGGCGATACGCAAATTCTCTTCCAGATAGGTCGAGCCGGCGACGCGGCCCGCCCAGTCCTCGATCAGCATCGATTCGAGATCGTCGGATTTTGGCAGCGAAGGAGGCTCGACATCGGCCAACGGGGTCGTCGGCGGATTGATCACGCCGGCTATACCGGCTTCGCTGCGGCGCGCGGCTTCCGCCGCCAGCGCGCGCACGAATTTCGAGGCCAGGCCGGGCAGGTCGGTATGGATGGCGTCGATAGCGCGCTGGTGCTTCGGTGACAGCAAGGTGACGGCGGACGCTATGCTGCCGGCGATTTTGCCGACCGAGACCATGGTGGGCTTGTTGATGGTCTCGTCATAGTGGGCAAGCGCGCGTTCGACGTCTTCGGCGACCATCTCGGCGAAGTCGTCCTGCTTGAGGCCCTGGATCTGAAATCTGTTCATACATCTGTCTTCTGGGCCGCGCTCTCCTCCCACAGCTGCGGCCGGCTTTTGAATCTCTAGAGCGTAAAGCGGAAATCGCGACGGCAACAGATGCTGCGGCCCGACAGCTCGCTGTCTTGCATTTCTTGACATCCCAACTGGCTGTTGGCGCCCCGAAAGGTCAGTCGCGGGGCGCCAGATTGCGTGTAGGTGCGATGTGTGACAGCCGCGCGACGGTGAGAAGCGGAGGCGGCCTTCCCTTCTCCCCCTGTGGGAGAAGGTGGATTGGCGCGCAGCGCCAAGACGGTTGAGGGGTGTTGGACGGAGTACCGTCAGTGCCAAGCTGGAGCACCCCTCATCCGTCGCCTTCGGCGACACCTTCTCCCACAGGGGGAGAAGGGAAGAGCTTTCTCTACAGCAACCCCGCCTGCTCAGCCTCGCGGCGCAGATTCTGCCGTGGCCTGGGGCCGATCTGCTGGATCACCAATCCGGCCGCCAGTGAGCCAAGGTCGCCGCAAGTCTGCAGGTCGCGGCCTTGCGTGTAGCCATGCAGGAAGCCGGCGGCATAGAGATCGCCGGCGCCCGT
>NZ_JBVVQM010000024.1:0-41245 GCF_055811155.1 Mesorhizobium sp. WSM4822
CCCCCCCCCCCCCCCCCCCCCCCCCCCCCCCCCCCCCCCCCCCCCCCCCCCCCCCCCCCCCCCCCCCCCCCCCCCCGACCCGGAATTCTCTCGCCTTTTGTCAACTCACGCCGGCAAATGCACCTGCCATGAGCAGGTCAGGGAAATAGCCCGCCGGCTTGTAGCCGACGGCCTGGCCCCCGGTAAGGCCGCCCTGGATTTCCGGACCGAAGAACGAGTACGGGAACGGCGTGACCGGCAGGCTGACTGCGTCGAGCCTTGCCAGGAGCTCTTGGGGAATCTCGAAATCGAGCGCGCCGAGATTGTCCCTGAGCTGATCGAGCCTCGTCGCACCGATGATCACCGAAGCGACACCGGGCCGCGTTGCCGCCCAGTTCAAGGCGATTTGGGCCATGCCGCGGCCAAGTTTGCCGGCGACCTTTTCCAGTTCGGCAACGATTGCCCAGTTGCGGTCGGTGAATTTCTGGAAGCCGGGATTGGTCGAACCGCGCATCGCCTCCAGCCTGCCGCCGGCGTTGCTGATTGTATCTGAACGATATTTGCCGCTCAGCAAGCCGCTGGCCAGCGGGCTCCAGACCATGATGCCGGCGCCATAGCGCGTGCCGAACGGCACGAATTCATGCTCTATGTTGCGCTCGACCAACGAATATTCGAGCTGCAGCGCCGAAACCGGTTCATAGCCGCGCTGCTCGGCGATGGACTGCGCCCGGCTCGCGTACCAGGCGGGGACGTCGGAGAGACCGACATGGCGGATCTTTCCGGCGCGTACCAGATCGTCCAGCGTCCGCATCACCTCTTCCGGTGAAGTCAGCCTGTCCCAGGCATGCAGGACATAGAGGTCGATATAATCGGTGCCGAGCCGCTTCAGCGAGCCTTCGACGGCGCGGATGATGTTCTTGCGGCCGTTGCCGCCGGCATTCGGATTGCCCTGCTCCAGATTCATGCTGAACTTGGTGCTGATCACCGCTCTGTCGCGCAGACCGCGTTCGGCTATGAACTCGCCAAGCCAGGTCTCGGAGGTGCCGCCGGTATAGGCATCGGCCGTATCGAAGAAATTGCCGCCTGCCTCGACATAGGCATCGACCAGGGCGCGGGCCGTCTCCTTGTCGGCGCCCCAGCCCCATTCGGTGCCGAAGGTCATGGTTCCGAGCGCCAGCCGGGTGACACGAAGCCCGCTGCTGCCAAGGGTGTAGAAGGGCATGGTCATGATGTCGCTCCGATCCTGATCCAATCTTCAATGCCGATCCTGTCCGGGGGTCGTCTTGACCCACGGGTTGCCGCGTTCATGCGTCATGCGGAATGTGAAGCCGTCCACGCTCCAGTCGGCTCCCGAACGGGTCAGGTGGTGTTCGTAGGTGCCCCAGACTTCCCATAGCGGTTCGCCATTGCCTTCCATCCGGTTCCAGGCGTAGCCGTTGGAGGAGACAGTCGCGGCGTCGCCGTCGATGGCGACCTGATGGTTGGTGCGCAGGTGCAGGCTGGTCTTGTTGCCCCTGAGGTTGGCGGCCCAGGTCCCGATCAGGTCGTCCGACGCGATGGTGGCCGCAGGCTGCCCACTCAGGCTGCTGAAGTCGACGGTGACGCGGTCGGCGAAGTAACTACGGGCGAGCCGCCAATCCTGGGCATCGACCGCGCGGTCGATGGCATCGGCGATGCGTATGACGGCGCGCTCATCGGCGAGCGTGATTTCAGGGGACGATTCGGCTCCGCCGGCATCGACCGGCGCCAGCGCGATACCCGCCGCGAAGGTGGCATACCTCAATGCATTCATGTCTCTTCTCCTTTGCGCATCGGCCCGTCGCCGGTTTGCTGGCGACAATGTGGGCCAACAGGCCGGCATCGAAAAGATTGCATTATTCGCATGGACTATGCGATATTATGCATGAATGGATCGCGACCTGCTCAGCCACCTTCCCGTTATCGTCGCCGTGGCGCGGCGAGGCGGCTTTGCGCTTGCCGCTGCCGAACTCGGCATGAGCCCTTCGGCGGTCAGCCACGCTGTACGCCTTGTGGAGGAGCGCATCGGCCAGCCGCTCTTTGCCCGCACGACCCGCAGCGTATCGCTGAGCGAGGCCGGTCAGGCGCTTATCTCGACGGCCGAGCCCGCGCTGCAGGATATCGCCGAGCGGATGGAGCGTATCCGCGGCATCAAGGGTCGCCCGGCGGGACTGCTCAGAATCAATGTATCACATATCGCCGTCCCGATGGCGGTGACGCCGGTGGTGACGGCCATGGCCGAGCGCTATCCGGAGGTGACAGTGGAAATCTTTGCCAATGAAGGATTGGTCGATATCGTCAGCGAAGGCTTTGACGCCGGCATCAGACTTGGCGAAATGATCGCGCAGGACATGATCGCGATCCGGATGACCCCGCCATTCCAGGTGATCATCGTAGCGTCACCAGCCTATATCGGCCGGCATGGCCGCCCGCACAGCCTGGCCGATCTCGCCGCCCACAATTGCATCGGCTACCGTCTGGTGCGATCCGGCGCGGTCTATCGTTGGGATTTGACGGAGGACGGCAAGGACGTGGCCGTGGAAACGCGCGGCACCGCCATCGTCACCGATTCGCTTGCCGCGATCGACCTGGCGCTGTCGGGAATGGGACTGGCCTATGTGTTCGAGCCGCTGGTGCGCGCCGACCTGGCCGCTGGTCGGCTTGTCCAGGTGTTGCCGCAGTCGGCAATCGAGGAACCAGGCCTGTTTCTCTACTTTCCGCGCCGGGCGGCAATGGCACCGAAGCTGCGCGCCTTTGTCGACGTCACACAAGAAATCGGCCGGACACCCTCGCGAGCGCCCGGCCGAGTTGCCTGAGCCGAAAAGCTGCTTGGCAGCTTACTTCTTGACCGCTGCAGCGACTTCCGCGGCGAAATCGGTCTCTTCCTTCTCGATGCCCTCGCCCAGCGCAAAGCGCAGGTAGGCGGTGATCTTGGCCGGGGCGCCGATGTCCTTCTCGGCATCCTTCAGCGCCTTCTCGACAGTGATGTCGGGATTGAGCACGAAGGCCTGCTTCAGGAGCACGACTTCCTCGTAGAACTTGCGCAGACGGCCCTCGACCATCTTCTCGATGATCGCTTCCGGCTTGCCGGACTGGCGCGCCTGGTCGGAGAAGATCGCCTTCTCGCGTTCGACCGCGGCCGGATCGATCTGCTCTGCGGTCAGCGCCAGAGGGTTGGTGGCGGCAACATGCATGGCCACCTGGCGGCCAAAGGCGTTGGCTGCATGCTCATTGCCCGTGGTCTCGATCGCGACCAGCACACCGAGCTTGCCAAGGCCGTCGGCAACCGCGTTGTGGACGTAGGTAGCGACAGCGCCGTGCGGGACGGTGAGCTTGGCCGAGCGGCGGAAGCCCATGTTTTCGCCGATGGTGCCGACAGCGTCCTTGATGGTGTCGGCAACCGACTTGTCGGAACCTGGATACTTTGCGGCGGCCACAGCCTCCGTCGTGCCATAGGCCAGCGCAACCTTGGCAACGTTGCCGACGATTTCCTGAAACGCGGCGTTGCGGGCCACGAAGTCGGTCTCGGAATTGACTTCCACGACGGCGGCTTCGCGCACGCCATTGTCGACGCCGATCAGACCTTCAGCCGCAGTGCGGCCAGCCTTCTTGTCGGCCTTGGAGATACCCTTCTTGCGCAGCCAGTCGACGGCCTCTTCCATGTTGCCGTTGGTCTCGGTCAACGCGGCCTTGCAATCCATCATGCCCGCGCCGGTCAAGTCGCGGAGTTCTTTGACCTGTGCAGCCGAAATGCTCATTGTCGCCTCTTTGTTTTAAATGCACCGACGCACCATCGGTATTCGATGGTGCGTCTGTTTAGCGTGCCAGAATATGAGAAAGATGAAGGCCGCAACCCGCCTTCGATTATCAAGCTTCGGGAGCTTCCGACGCCGGAGCCGGAGCCGGGTCGAGCGCGGGTTCGACCGGAGCTTCGACCGAAGCGCCGATGTCGACGCCGAGCGCACCCTGCTGGCGGGCGATGCCGTCGATCGCAGCCTTGGCGATCAGATCGCAATAGAGCTGGATGGCGCGGGCCGCGTCGTCATTGCCGGGGATCGGGAAGTCGATCTTGTCCGGATCGCAGTTCGAATCGATGATGGCGACGACCGGGATGCCGAGGCGCTTGGCCTCGAGGATCGCGATCGCTTCCTTGTTGGTGTCGATCACGAACATCAGGTCGGGCGTCGAGCCCATGTCCTTGATGCCGCCCAGCGCCTTGTCGAGCTTCTCGCGCTCGCGGTCGAGGTTCAGGCGTTCCTTCTTGGTCAACCCTTGCGCCTCGCCGGCCAGCATCTCGTCGAGCTTGCGCAGGCGCTGGATCGAATTCGAGATCGTCTTCCAGTTGGTCAGCATGCCGCCGAGCCAACGCGAGTTGACATAATACTGAGCCGAACGCTGTGCAGCATCGGCGACGATGTCGGACGCCTGGCGCTTGGTGCCGACGAACAGCACGCGGCCACCCTTGGCGACGGTGTCGGAAACCTGCTTAAGCGCCTGGTGCAGCAAAGGCACCGTCTGCGACAGGTCGATGATGTGGATGTTGTTGCGGGCGCCATAGATGTAGGGCGCCATCTTCGGGTTCCAGCGGTGGGTCTGGTGGCCGAAGTGAATGCCAGCTTCCAAAAGCTGGCGCATACTGAAATCAGGCAGTGCCATTCAAAGTTCCTTTCCGGTTAGCCTCCACGGACACAGGCATTTTTGGACTTTGTCCTCGAACGCCACCGGAGGTTTCAGCCGGATTTCTCCCGGGCAGACACCAAAGTCCGTGTGTGGAATGAGCGCGCATATAGAGGGGATGCGCGATAAACGCAAGCGCCGCGGGATTTGTGATGCGGCGTGCGACGATCCGCGCCCTGCCGTCAGCGCTTTATCTTCCCGTTCGGCACTCGCACTCGCCGGAAGACCGCGACGATCTCTTCGCGGCTGCATTCGATGGCGCCGAGCCGCACCGCTCGATCGCGCTCGAAGCCGGTTATGTCATAATGCGGCGCCGACGTCTTGGGCGGCCCCTGGTAGGATGAGCGCTTGAGACCGAGCCGGGCGGCAAAGCGATGCAACTCGTCGGTGTCGTCGGCCAACAGATGGCACCAGCGATGGCCGGCCCAGTTCCAGATCGCTGCGTCGACATAGACCGCCATGAAGCTTGCTGTTTGCCTTCCATCCTCCACCACAGCGGGCCACGTGGCCCGTCAGGATGTCAGGGACGATAGAATGGATTCGGATAGAAAATGAAGCTGCCCTTGGCTGCAAGCTCGGCCACAATGTTGGTGACTGTATCCTGCATGCGACGGTGCAGCTCGGCAACCGCATCGTCGATAGAGTCCGTATGCTCATGCAAGCCCAGTGCCTCCGGCACCCGGATGTGGGCGCAACGCGGCCCGACCGGCTGCGGAACGAACCGATTCATCGTGTCGCGCAGCCCACCTCGACAATAGTCGTTGCGGATCCGCTTCAGATGTTCGGCGATATCCTCCTGCGTGATGCGCGGATTGGCGCAGGCCCAGGGTCCGACGCGTTGCAGCCTCTGAACCCTATCGGCGAGCGCGCGGACCTGCCTTTGCCGTTCCGCATCGTCGGTGTTTTCGCGCTGCCAGCGACGCGCACGCCGCAGAAGCTCTGCGGTGTCGGTTATGGCAGCGTCGCATGAGATGCTTTCGCCGAGTCGGCGGCCGAGTTCAGCAACCAACGCCTGCTGGCGCTCGGCATAGGTTGCGCCTTCGTCGGATGGCATGCCCGATGCTGCTTCATCGCGGGCCAGCAGCGCCGAATAGACATGGTGGATGCGCTGCGGCAGCGTGTCGGTCGCAAGGCGTTCTATTTTCAGGCTTTTCTCGACATAAGCGCATTCCTTCGCCAGCGCCGCTTCGACATTCCCGGTGAAGGCGAGCTTCCAGACGACTGGCGCGATCCAGACCTTGAAATCGGAATCCGTGACCCGGCCGCGCTTGAGGGCCTCCAGCCCCATCTCGATGGCACCCGGCAGCAAAGGCGCAACGACATTGGCATGCCAGCCGACGCCGCCTTCGGGATGCAGCAGCACGCCATGGCCTTTCAAGGCCCAGGCGATGGAGTGTTCCTTGGCTGCCCCGCTGTTGCCGGGAATCTGAGCGATGAGGTTGTTGGCCAGCCAGAACTTCTGCATCAGCCGGCCAAGGCCGTTGACGACACCATTGGTTGCCCATGAGGCCGTGAGCGGGCTGACCTGCGACACGATTTCCTTGTCGATCATCCAGTCGGTGAAGAACTCGGGATGATTGGGCGTGATGAAGGTCGCCTTCCCTGCCCCGCAACTGGCCTTCAGCCGCTCAAGGTCGGCGTGGGGAAAGTCGATATGGCGGACATTTGAGACGCCGCGCAGACCGGCCAGGCGATTGAACGGCAAGATATCCCGAAATCCGGGAATGCCGCGGAGCATGACGGTCCGGTTGACGGATGTCATGGCCCTGATCAGTGCCGGGTTGGGCCGCGGCGCCACGAATGTATCGATCCTGCTCAAGCTGATCCCCCTCGCGCCTGGACGCCGGGGAGAGGTTGAGAGACGATTGCGGCACGTTCAAGTCGATCGTTACGACCACGCCGTGTCGTGGTAAATCAACTGCCTAGACCGGCACTATTTGGCGGGACAGGGTTTCGTCTGGTCGAACAGCGACAGGTTGACCAGCTTGCCGGTCATCGAGAAGTCGCCATAGTCCATGACGAGATCGCGGGTGATGCCGTTCTCATGCAGCTTGAAGCTGATACGGTATTCCGGCACCTCTTCGCCCGTCTTGTTGGTGTCGTCGAAATAGGCGATGTCGACCGGCCAGTATTTGTCGGTAGCGAGCTTTGCCAGTGCCGAAGCTTCCGGGTCGGCCTTGTCGGCATCGGTTTTCTTGCCGACCACGACGGTGGTGGTCATCACCTTGTTGGCGTCTTCGGAACCGTCGAACAGGTTGGTTTCGTAAAAATTCTCGCCCTTTTCGGCCTTGCCGATCAGCTCGACCAGATGCTGGGTCGGGAATTGGGTTGTCGCCAGCTCGACGCTGTTCTTTTCAGGCTTGTCGATGTCGACCTTCAGGCCCTTGGTCTCTTTGGTGGCGATGCCCTTGACCTCCTTGTCGAGATTCTGGTCGACGAAGGATTTTGTCACGAACGAAAATGTCTTGCCTTCGGCGTCCTCGAAAGTGGTCGTCTGCTGGTCGGTCAGCCTGGTGTTGTCGGCGGTGACGATCTGGGTGACGAAGCGGAATTTCACCGTATAGCCTTCGCAGGCCGAGCCATTGAACTCATAGACCATGCGGCCGGATATGCCTGTGATGCCGGACTGATCGGACGCTTTTTTCAAGGTAAGATCGTAGACGGCGCGGTGGGCTTGCAACGCCGGCGCTGCGAAGGCAGGGCCTATCGAGAAGACCCCCGACAACAGGACGGCATGGAATGCGAGGCGCGTTGCGCGCATGAGGTACTCCGATCGTCGCGACTGATGGCAGGCCGCAGGGAAAGATGGTCCAGCTTAAAAAAAGTCGTGGCGGAAGCGAGGCAAAAATAGCAATTTCGGCCCGGCCGGCGCGGCGTCACCAAGCAATAGGGAAATACCATGAGTGAAACAATCGAAAAGCGGCTAAGCGATCTGGGTGTGACGCTTCCCGTCGCCGCCGCGCCCGCCGCCAACTACGTGCCCTATTGCCGGACCGGCAATCTGCTGTTCACCGCCGGACAATTGCCGCTCAAGGACGGCAAGCTGCAGGCGAGCGGGCTGTTAGGTCGCGATCTCGATACCGCAGGTGGCAAGGATGCGGCAAAATACTGCGCGATCAACATCCTGGCGCAGGCCAAGGCAGCACTCGGCGACCTCGAGAAGATTAGCCGTCTGGTGAAGATCACCGTTTTCGTCGCCTCGACACCTGAGTTCGCCGAGCAGCATCTGGTTGCCAACGGCGCCTCCGATTTCCTGGTGGCGGCCCTTGGCGAGCGTGGCAAGCATGCGCGCTCCGCCGTCGGCACCGCCTGCCTGCCGCTTAATGCCGCAGTGGAAATCGAAGCCGTCTTCGAAATCGAATGAGCCAGGGGACAGATATGACCGACCTATCCTGGCTGACCGCCCGGCCCGTCGCCCATCGCGGCTTCCACGACATGAACAAGACGCGCTGGGAAAACACGCTGTCAGCCTTCGCTGCGGCCGCCGAACGCGGCTATGCCATCGAATGCGACGTCCACCTGTCGTCCGACCGCGTTCCTGTCATCATCCATGACGGAGATCTCAAGCGCCTGACCGGCCAGGATGGTTTCGTCTGGCAGCGCACCGCAGCAGAACTCGCGGCGCTCAGGGTCGGTGGCACGGCGGACCATGTGCCGACGCTGCAGGAAGCGCTCGACCTGGTGAACGGCCGCGTGCCATTGGTGGTCGAGTTGAAAGGCACGCCCGGCTATGACGAAGGCCTGGTGGCAAGCGTCGGCAAGATGCTCAAGCGCTACAAGGGCAAGGCGGCGATCATGTCGTTCGACCACTGGCTGGTCCGCGATTTTCCGAAGGACGCGCCGGGTATCCCGGGGGGGCTCACCGCCTACGGCAAGGACGTCGGGTTGATCGAGGCGCATTTCGCCATGCTGGCGCATGAGATCGCCTTCACCTCCTACGCGGCCGGCGACCTGCCGAACCCATTTGTCAGCTTCGTGCGTGAAAGGCTGAAAATGCCTGTTATCACCTGGACGGTGCACGACCAGCCGGCGGTCGACCTGACCTTCAGATATGCCGACCAGATGACGTTCGAGGGGTTCGAGCCCGATCTGGTCAAAGTCGCCTGAGTGTCTGAAACGTGACTTGTACCAGGCCGGACGGAGCTTAAATAAGCCTCATGGATCAGGGCGACGAGGGTGACGGACAAACGGCCAATGCGGACTATTCGATCCGCGTCGCCGCCGGCATCGGCGCCTTCACCTGTGATGAATGGAACGGCTTTGCCGGAACTGCGCGCGGAAATTCAGAAACCAGTTACAATCCTTTGGTTTCCTTCGCTTTTCTAAGCGCACTCGAAGATTCTGGATGCGCCGTGCGGCGCACCGGCTGGCATGGCCATCACCTCAGGCTGGAGGACGGGCAAGGCAGATTGCTGGGCGCGGTGCCCTGTTATCTCAAATCGCACAGCCAGGGCGAATATGTGTTCGATCATGGCTGGTCGGATGCCTTCGAGCGCGCCGGCGGCCGTTACTATCCCAAACTGCAAAGTGCCGTGCCGTTCTCCCCGGTCACCGGCCCTCGCCTGCTGGTCAGCAAGGGCGAGGACAGCGCCAAAGTGAAGGCCGGTCTCGCGGCGGGCTTGAAGGCGGTGACGCAAAAACTCGGCGTCTCTTCCGCGCATGTCACCTTCGCGCAAGAGAGCGATGTGGAGGTGCTGGAAGCGGCAGGCTTCCTGCACCGTACCGACCAGCAATTCCATTTCTTCAACGAAAGCTTTTCGACCTATGACGACTTCCTCGCCACCCTTGCCTCGCGCAAGCGAAAGGCGATGAAGAAGGAAAGGCGTGAAGCGCTTACCCCAGGCATTTCGATCGATCGGCTGACCGGCAAGGACCTCACGGAGAAGGCCTGGGACGATTTCTTCGCCTTCTACATGGACACCGGCAGCCGCAAATGGGGTCGGCCCTATCTCAACCGTCAATTCTTCTCGCTGATCGGCGAACGCATGGCCGACGACATCCTGCTGGTGATGGCCAGGCGCAATGGCCGCTATATCGCCGGCGCCATCAATTTCATCGGTTCGGACGCACTCTATGGCCGCAACTGGGGCTGCATCGAGGACCATCCTTTCCTGCATTTCGAGGTCTGCTATCACCAGGCGATCGACTTCGCCATCGAACGCAAGCTGAAGGTTGTCGAGGCAGGCGCGCAGGGCGAGCACAAGCTGGCGCGCGGCTACCGGCCGGTGACCATGCATTCCGCGCACTACATTGCACACCCAGGCCTGCGCAATGCCGTGGCCGACTACCTCGGGCGCGAACGGCAGGAGGTGAAGCGGATGAGCGAATATCTGGAAGAGCACACCCCGTTCCGCAAGGATCTGGAGGAGTAGCAACAGGGCCGCCTTGACGAGCAGGGCCGACTTCGTCCGATCGTCTTGCCGATTTTCCACCGTTTCGCTACACGAAAGGCACAATCCGGAGCGTTCGCCATGACCGAGGCCGCCTACGATACCGACAACATCTTCGCCAAGATCCTGCGCGGCGAAATTCCCTCGCACCGCGTCTACGAGGATGACGCTGTCATCGCCTTCATGGATGTGATGCCGCAGGGGCCGGGCCACACGCTGGTGGTGCCGAAAGCGCCGTCGCGCAACCTGCTCGACGCCGACCCGTCAATTTTCGGCCATCTCTTGAGCGTCGTTCAGAAAGTGGCGCTGGCGGTGAAAAAGGCCTTTGGCGCCGACGGCGTCACCATCATGCAGTTCAATGAGCCGGCATCGGGGCAAACCGTCTATCATCTGCACGTACATGTCATTCCGCGCTTCGACGGCATCCCGCTGAAGCCGCACACGGGAGGAATGGAGAAGCCGGAGGTGCTGACCGAAAATGCCGAAAAGATCCGGACTGCACTCGAAAATTGAGAAACGCGAGGTCAGCCGATGTGGCGGACCGGGTAGCGCCGTTCAGCCGAGAAGACGATTCTAATGCCCGGGCGTGCCGGCGCCGGGACTCAACGGTTTGCAACTCTAATCGTCTGATTAGGAAATATTGAACCGTCTCACGGTAAAATGGTAACGGCGTGGCGAGCTGGGCTTCAAAACCATGGAACATTCGGTTGCGGCATCGGCCCCACTGACGGGGGCCATTGTCGGACGTGCTTTTCCTGGCATCTTGGCGGATGCCTTTTGGCGACACCGGCTGCTGCACGCTATGGCTACCGCTGCGCTGCTTCTGGCAAGCGCAGTCGGGTGGCACACTGGAAACATGCCGGATTTCGGCGTTCTGGCGGAATACGCCGAGTATCTTTTCATCGCCTTTTGGATTTGCGGCTCAGCCCTTGCACTTGGGACGCTTTTCCACCTTGCGCTGGTCCAGCGGGAAACCGAACCGCTGCACACCTTCCTCAAGTCACTGGGTAGATTCTTTGGCGATGCCGAACGCATTGCCAACAGCCTGAATGGCTTGGGTGCCGGTCTTGCCTTCATATCCGCGATCGGTGTGTTGAAGGGAGCCATTGCAATCCTCTCTCCGTTTGCATGGGACAAAGCATTGGCTCACGCCGATCGCATCCTGCATTTCGGTCGAGCCCCGCACGAATGGTTGTGGTTTGTCGTCCAGTCGCCGCTTGCATTGAAAATCATCAACATCGCGTACAATTTCTGGTTCGTCGTGCTCATCATCGCGGTTTTCACCGTGTGCATCACACGCAAGGATACGAAGCTGCGTCATCAGTTCCTGATGAGCTTCATGACGGTGTGGACACTGGGCGGCTTTTTCCTCGCGATGGGCCTGTCGTCGGCTGGCCCTTGCTTTTACGAGCGATTGGGGTTCGGCAACGACTTTCACCCCCTCATGCAAGCACTTGCCGTTGCCGATCGCGTCTATCCGATCTGGGCGCTCAGCACGCAGGATATGCTGTGGAGTGGCTATACCGGCGCAACCACCGGCAGCGTCGGCATATCCGCCTTCCCATCCCTGCACGTTGCGATGGCGGTGCTGTTCGCCCTCTATGCAACACGGCGGTCTCGGCTGGCCGGTCTTGTGATGTGGTTATTCGCCGGCGTCATTATGGTCGGTTCCGTCGTGCTTGGCTGGCACTATGCCTTGGATGGCTATGCGGGTGCATTCCTGATGATCGCGATCTGGAAGGTGTGCGGATATTTGCTGACCCGTTTCGCGCCGGACCGCATGGCCGCTGAAATCGAGAGCTCCACGATGCAATCGCCGGCCGTTTGCAGGCTGTAAATTCGCCGATCTGGACGAACCCGCCTGCGGCGGCCATGCCGGTCAAAACGGCTCAAGGGCCGCGCTGGATGGGTTGGATAGTTTCTGAAACGTTGTTGGATACGGTGCTTGCCGAAGCTGTTCTGCGATCGTATCCGCGCATTGCTTCGGGCTCAGGAGCGAGGTATCGACTTCCAGATCGTACACGCCTGGGCGGTGGACCTCCTCCTGCCACAGGCGCACGGGCAACGGCACCGGATCGTCTGATGAGCCGGTTACATATCTCTTGTCCGCCGCGCTGGCGGCACGCCTTTCCATGATGATTTCCAGCGGGCAGCGAACACCGACAAACAGCACCGGCAGACCTACAAGCCGGCGCGCGCAATCGGCCACAATGTGAAGTGGTCTCGAATAGGCGTCGTGATGGCCGATATCCGCCACGACATTCAGCCCCAGCCGGCTGTGGGCGGCGATCGATTCGTAGAGCGCGGCGTATAGTCCGGGCACGAGGGCCTCAAGGTCCGGACGCTCGCCACCGGGCCGCAATCCTATCCCGGGCCGATAGCGTGCCGGCGTAGCCTGCTCGTAAACGTCGACGCCGAGATTGATCCAGACGCCATCGAAGCGCTCCTGAACAGCTCTGGCGATGCTTGTTTTTCCCGATCGCGGCGCACCGTTCAGGATGATGATCTGGCCGCTCATGCCCCTCCTCCTTGCAAACGAAAAAAGCCCCGTTTCCGGGGCTTTTCGACTTTCCTCAAGGTCAGTTCTTTCTGGGCAGTTGCGGGACAAGACTGCGCTTGCCGCCGTCCTTGCCCTTGGCTTCGGGCTTCTGCGCCACCAGCTTCTTGGCCGCCGGCTTCTTCGCTACGGCCTTTCTTGGCTTCGGCGTTTCTTCAGGCTCTTCCTTCTTCGGCTTCACCGGCGCCTCGTCGGCCAGCGATTCGAGCTTCAGGCCGGTCTCGCCGGTTTCCTTCTTCTCGACGGTGACGCGCACCGTGCCGCCCTTCTTGAGCTTGCCGAACAGCACCTCATCGGCCAACGGCTTCTTGATGTGCTCCTGGATCACGCGGCCAAGCGGCCGCGCTCCCATGCGCTCATCATAGCCCTTGTCGGCGAGCCAGGCGATCGCATCCGCCGACAGGTCGAAGGTGACGCCACGCTCTGAGAGCTGGGCCTCCAACTGCATGACGAACTTCTGCACCACCTGATGGATGACCGGCACCGGCAGCGAGCCGAACGGGATGATCGCATCGAGCCGGTTGCGGAACTCCGGCGTGAACAACCGGTTGATCGCCTCGACATCGTCGCCTTCGCGCTTGGTCGAGCCGAAGCCGATCGCCGCGCGCTGCGCATCCGACGCGCCCGCATTGGTGGTCATGATCAGGATCACATTGCGGAAGTCGATCTGCTTGCCGTTATGGTCGGTCAGTTTGCCGTGGTCCATCACCTGCAACAGGATGTTGAACAGGTCCGGATGCGCCTTCTCGACCTCGTCGAGCAACAGCACGCAATGCGGATGCTGGTCGACGCCGTCCGTCAGAAGACCGCCCTGGTCGAAGCCGACATAGCCCGGAGGCGCGCCGATCAGCCGCGAGACGGTGTGGCGTTCCATATATTCCGACATGTCGAAGCGAATCAGCTCGACGCCGAGCGAGGCGGCCAACTGCTTGGCCACTTCGGTCTTGCCGACGCCGGTCGGGCCGGAGAACAGGTAGGAGCCGATCGGCTTCTCCGGTTCGCGCAGGCCGGCACGTGCCAGCTTGATCGCCGAGGTCAGCGCGGTGATCGCAGTGTCCTGGCCATAGACGACGCGCTTCAGCTCGATATCGAGGCCCTGCAGCACCTTCTCGTCATCGGCCGAAACCGTCTTCGGCGGGATGCGGGCCATGGTGGCGATCGTCGCCTCGATCTCCTTGATGCCGATCGTCTTCTTGCGCTTGGCTTCCGGCACCAGCATCTGCGAGGCGCCGGTCTCGTCGATCACGTCGATCGCCTTGTCCGGCAGCTTGCGGTCGTTGATGTAACGTGCCGACAGTTCCACCGAGGCCTTGATCGCCTCATTGGTGAACTTCACCTTGTGGAACTCCTCATAATAGGGCTTGAGGCCCTTCATGATCTCGATGGCGTCCTCGATGGTCGGCTCGTTGACGTCGATCTTCTGGAAGCGCCGCACCAAAGCACGGTCCTTCTCGAAGAACTGGCGGAATTCCTTGTAGGTGGTCGAGCCGATGCAGCGGATCGCACCCGATGACAGCGCCGGCTTCAACAGGTTGGACGCATCCATGGCGCCGCCTGATGTTGCCCCTGCCCCGATGACCGTGTGAATCTCGTCGATGAACAGCACGGCACCGGGATAGTCCTCGAGCTCCTTGACGACCTGCTTCAGCCGTTCCTCGAAATCGCCGCGATAGCGCGTGCCGGCGAGCAGCGTGCCCATGTCGAGCGCGAAGATGGTGGCGTTGTGCAGCACTTCGGGAACGTCGCCCTCGACGATGCGCTTGGCCAGACCCTCGGCGATCGCCGTCTTGCCGACGCCGGGGTCGCCGACATAGAGCGGGTTGTTCTTGGAGCGGCGGCACAGCACCTGGATGGTGCGGTTGATCTCGGATTCGCGGCCGATCAGCGGATCGATCTTGCCGGCCTTGGCCTTGTTGTTGAGATTGACGCAATAAGCCGTCAGCGCATCCTGCTGCTGCTTCTTCTTGCCGCCTTCCTCTTGTGGCTCGGCGCCGTTCTGGCCGCCCTGCTCGTCGTCGGCGCCGCGCGGCGAGCGTGTCTCCGACGCGCCCGGACGCTTGGCAATGCCGTGCGAGATGTAGTTGACCGCATCGTAGCGGGTCATCTGCTGTTCCTGCAGGAAATAGGCGGCATGGCTCTCGCGCTCGGCGAAAATGGCGACGAGCACGTTGGCGCCCGAAACCTCCTCGCGGCCAGACGACTGCACATGGATCACCGCGCGCTGGATGACGCGCTGGAAACCGGCGGTCGGCTTGGAGTCCTCGTCGTAACCGGTGACGAGGTTGTCCAGCTCGGTGTCGATATAGGTGAGAACCGTGTGCTTGAGCTCATCGAGATCGACATTGCAGGCGCGCATGACGGCGGCCGCCTCGGTGTCGTCGATGAGCGCGAGCAGCAGATGTTCTAGGGTTGCATATTCATGGTGCCGCTCATTGGCGAGCGTCAGCGCCTGGTGAAGCGCCTTTTCCAGGCCTTGGGAGAAAGCCGGCATGTTACCTCACTTCTTCTCCATCACGCATTGCAGCGGATGCTGATTCTGTCGGGCGAAATCCATGACCTGGGACACTTTGGTCTCGGCCACCTCGAATGTATAGACCCCGCACTCGCCCACTCCATGATTGTGAACATGAAGCATGATGCGTGTGGCGGCTTCGCGATCCTTCTGGAAAAAACGCTCCAGCACGTGAACCACGAACTCCATCGGAGTGTAGTCGTCGTTGAGGATGAGGACCCGATAAAGGCTGGGCTTCTTGGTCTTGGTTTTGGTGCGCGTGATGACGGCCGTCCCACGGCCGGCCCCATTGCCGTTACCGTCGCCGTCTTGCATTCGCACCACTCGTCTCGTGGCAGTCAAACCTGAAGTCACGTATTCCTGCCTCTTTCGATTCCCCATGCGAGTTCGACATGTAGGTGTTCGATGTACGATTTTAAGCCCTTCTGGTTAGCTGACAATATGGCTAGGTCACCAACTTGGACGATTTTCGCAATCGTGAAGGGGCGCGAGGCTCTGGAACGGAAATTGACACGAAAAAAGCCCGGCCGCGTTTCCGTGGCCGGGCTTTTTCTCGGGTTCAAAGGCTGAATCTGGGGTCACGTCAGGCGAAATCAGTTCGCCCGGGCAAAATTACTTTGCCTTGGCAACGATCGATTCGAATGGCTTGTAAGCTTCCTTGGCGAGTTCGGCATAGAGATCGCCGATCTTGGTGGCCTCGGCGACGAACGCCTCATAAGACTGCTTGGCGTAGTCCGACTGGATCTCGATCGCCTTTTCCAGCGACTTGGCTGAAAACAGCTTCTCCACAGTGGCGCTGCCGGTTTCAAAACTCTTCTTGGTGTATTCACCAGCCTCGGTGGCAATCGCCTGCGCGCCCTTGGACAGCGACGCGAAGCTCTTCAATCCGGTGTCGGCGAACTCTTTGCCGTATTTGCTGAAGTCCTCATAGGTCTGGGTCATTTCACGATTCCCTTGACGGTTGAAGCGTCCTTCTTCGGGGCGCCCTTGTGCAATGCAAGATAATATATTGTGCGCCGCACAAAAGTCAAGATTTCGCGGGCTTGCGGACCCGCCTGCGCAGCCAATGGCTAAAAATCGAATAAAGAGAACCTCAAGCCCGAAGAAAATGGTGAACGCGGCGGTTACCATAAACGGATTGGTAACGCTGCGCCGGTAGCTTGACCGGAAGCGAGGCAGGACCCTTTGCCGCCTCCAACGCAACGAAGAAATCCAAGGGAAGTACCAGTGCGTAAGGCGTTGTTGGGCATCGTTTCCAAATCCACCTCCCCTCTCAAAACGATGATGATCGTCGCCTTGGCGATGACATTCGTTTTTGGCGACGTTGCCTCGTCGCTGGCGGCCAGGCAGGCGGCCATCGTCGTGGATGCCAAGACCGGCAAGGTGCTTTACTCCGCAGATGCCAACGGCAGGCGCTACCCAGCTTCGCTGACCAAGATGATGACGCTGTATCTGACCTTCGAAGCGATGGCGAAGGGCAAGATCAGCAGGAACACGCCAGTGGTGTTTTCCGCCAAGGCCTCCGCCGAGGCGCCGACGAAACTTGGCGTGAAGCCGGGCGGTTCCGTCACGGTCGAGACCGCGATCCTGTCGATCGTCACCAAATCGGCGAACGACTCGGCCACCGCGCTCGGCGAAATGCTCGGCGGCAATGAAACCACTTTTGCCCGCATGATGACCGCCAAGGCGCGTGCGCTGGGCATGAACGGCACCGTATTTAGAAACGCCAATGGCCTGCCCGACCCCGGCCAGTTCACCACCGCGCGCGACATGGCGACGCTCGGCATCGCGCTGCGCGAGCATTTTCCGCAGTATTACGGCTATTTCTCGCAGCGCTCCTTTCTCTACGGACGCAAGCGCATCAACGGCCACAACCGCCTGCTTGGACGTATCAAGGGTGTCGACGGCATCAAGACGGGCTACACCCGCGCCTCCGGCTTCAACCTCGTCTCGTCGGTTTCCGATGGCAATCGCCGCATCGTCGGCGTGGTCATGGGCGGCACCTCGGGCGGCAGCCGTGACAATCAGATGGCCAACCTGATCAACACCTATCTGCCGAGGGCATCGACTCGCGGCGGTGGCGATCTGGTCGCCAAGGCCGGTGGCAACAACCCGATCACCGCCCTCGCCAAGGTTCTTCTGCCCAAGCATGACGCTCCGACACCGGACGACAAGCCTGTCATAGCGCAGGACGATGCCATCGTTGCCGAGGACGCCACGGTCGCCGAAGACGACACCGCGCAGGCCGAGGAAGCAGCTCCCGTCGTCAAGACCAGAAAGGTCAAGACCGTCATCGTTTCAGCCCCCCAGGTCGCGACGGCCCAGGTGGTAGCGGCCTATGCCGAGCCGACGCCGGCGGCTGTCGACCCGGTCAACACCGCGTCGGTGCCGTCGGGCTGGGCCATTCAGGTCGCCTCGTCGCCCAAGCAGTCCGAGGCCCAGGCCTTTCTCGACAAGACCACCAAGCAGGCGCCCAAGCTGCTGGCGGACGCTTCCGGCTTCACTGTCGCCTTCGACAAGGATGGCGTCACCTATTACCGCGCCCGCTTCGGTGGTTTCGGTTCGAAGACCGCCGCCTGGAAGGCCTGTACCGCTTTGAAGAAGAAGAACATCGAGTGCTACGCCGTCCAGCAGTAGGACGGCGTGCAAGCCATCTCCCGGAAAAATTCTGCGTCGAAGGAGACTAGTTGTGATTGGAGAGCAAGACGTCCTTGGCTTCGTTAATCCGCGCCGCCAGGAAAGACGTGCCGCCGACATCGGGGTGCAGGCGCTGCATCAGGCGGCGGTGCGCCTTGCGGACATCCGCCGCGGCGGCCCCCGCTTCAAGACCAAGGACCTTGTAGGCCTCCTCCTTAGTCATGGCGCCCGGACCTGGCGTAACACCCAGCCCTTCGCCACCGTTCGTCTCAGCGTTTTTGCGCCAGACGGGAAATCTGCCGTCAAGATACGTCTCTAGCAGCTGTCGGCTCTCCGGGTCGCTGGAGAGTTCGCGGTAGAGGTGTTGCAATTCCGCCAGCCCCATCGCGCCAAGCATCTTGCCTTCGTGGCGGCCAGCCAGGACCAGTCCTTCGAGGCCGCCGGTATCGTGATCGAGCTCCATTTCCAATGCCGCCGTGCGCACCGTCGAGCGTTTGCCCGGGGCAAGGCCGGCCGGCTGGCCTTTCATTCGCATGGAACCATACCAGGCAATTGCCCCGGTGAGAATCATGCCGCCGATGCCTTCACGGCCGACCACAAGCACGGCGACGCCGACAACTGCCAGAAGAGCCGGCCCGAGCGTTCGCAGCGTGCTCGCCAGTTTCGCCGGCTCGGCACGCAGAAAGATCGTCACCGCGCCGAGAAGCAGCAGAAGCAACGCTACAAAAGCGATGATTGCGCCCATTATTTTCCGCCGCCCCGCAGATGCTCGATCATCAGCCGGTCTTCCGGCCTGCCCCTGGCTTCGAGCGCCTTCAACCCGCCGGTCGCATACACGGCGACGGCCGAAAGCAGCCCTGCCAAGGTCGCGGCAGCCCGCCGATCAAATCGGAACCAAGCCCCCTTGGAAAGCCGCGCAATCTCTTTGAACGCCTTTTCCGCGCCGGAATCATGGCCTTCCTGAAACACGAAGACAGGAACGCCATGAAGGCCGAGGCTGCCGGCCTTTTCGGCCAGATCGTCGATATTCTCTTCCATCGCGTCGCCGATGTAGACCAGCGCATTGACCTTGGCGGCCGCCGTCTGTTTCAGCGCATGCGTCAGGACCTTTCCGATCTGGGTGTGGCCGCTGCGGCATTCGATCCGCGTCATCAGCTGCTTCAAGGCATTGGTGTCGCTCACGAAAGCCGACGAACGGCACTCGCCGAGGCCGCGAAAATAAACCAGTTGCACGCTGAGGGTTCCGGCCTTGCCGACTGCGTCGAACATCTGGCCCTGCAGCGTGCAGGCCAGATCCCAGGTCGGCTGGCGGCTCATCGTCGCGTCGAGGGCAAGGATCAGCCTGCCCGAACCGGTCGCCGACGCGGCAAGTGTCCTCGCCTGACGAATGAAGGCGTCGATCTCGCCGGCGTTGGATTGAGGCTTGACCGGCGCAGGACTGGTCCTCGCTGGCACAGGCTGCTTCTTATCACTCATGAAAAACAAGATGTGGCGTTGCCACATCGCTTGCAAGCCCCACATCGGGCGGTGCAAAGGGCCAGGCGGTGATGCCACCTGGGGTCAGAGCAGACCGAGATCGGCCAGCTCGCGCCTGAGTTTCGGCGGCATCTCGATCAATCCGGCCTTGCCCTTGCCCAGATCGAGCGGCGCGTCCGCCGATTTCAGGTAGCGCCAGCCCTGAAAAGCCCGGCGCGGCTGCCAGTCGGTGCGTACAATCTCGGGGTCGAGTATCAGATGGCAACGGCCTATGCCTTCACTGTCGGTGAACGGCCGGATTTCGGTGATCAACTGGCGGCACTGCACATTGCCTTTGATCACCCAATAGAGCGAACCGCCATCGGTAACCTCGGCGCCGCGCGTCGGCATCATGCGGGTGGTGTGATACTGCTCGACCGGCTCACCGGCGCGCCGCCGCTCGTCGAGGCGGAAGGCGATCCACTCTTCGAGATCCTCGACGCTGTCGCAGCCGACACAGAGTTTTATGAGATTGAGAGACATCGCTTAAGGTTAGTCCCGCACGCGAACGCGTCAACGACCGGATCGACTTCTCCACAGTGGCGGTTTAGGCCAGCCTTCAGCACTCCACGACGTTGACTGCAAGCCCGCCAAGGCTGGTTTCCTTGTACTTCTCGTTCATGTCGAGGCCGGTCTGGCGCATGGTCTCGATCGCCGCATCGAGCGGTACGAAATGGATGCCGTCGCCCTTGATGGCCAGTGACGCTGCGGTCACCGCCTTGACCGCGCCCAGCGCATTGCGTTCTATGCACGGCACCTGCACCAGCCCGCCGACCGGATCGCAGGTCATGCCGAGATGATGTTCGAGCGCGATCTCGGCGGCATTCTCGACCTGCTCGGGCGTGCCGCCCATGACGGCGCACAGGCCGGCCGCCGCCATCGCCGATGCCGACCCGACCTCACCCTGGCAGCCGACCTCGGCGCCCGAGATCGATGCGTTGGTCTTGATGATGCCGCCAACGGCGGCAGCCGTCAGCAGGAAATCACGAATGCTCGGCTGGTCCGCCTCGGGATGGAAATGCAGCCAGTAGCGCAGCACCGCCGGCAGCGTGCCGGCAGCGCCATTGGTCGGCGCGGTGACCACGCGGCCGCCGGCGGCATTTTCCTCGTTCACGGCCATGGCGTAGATCGACAGCCAGTCATTGGCGAGCAAAGGATTGGGCTTGTTCTGCTGCCACTGCTCCTGCAGCTTATCGTGCAGCATGCGGGCACGGCGGCGCACCTTCAGCCCACCCGGCATGATGCCATCCTGCGACAGGCCACGGTCGATGCAGCCCTTCATGGCGCTCCAGATTCCGTCGAGGCCGGCGTCGAGCTCCTCGCGCGTCATCTGCGTCTCCTCGTTAACGCGTTTCATGTCGGCGATGGAAAGACCGCTTTTGCCGGCCATGGCCAGCATCTCGACCGCATGCTTGAACGGATAAGGCACTTTCTTGCCTTCGGTTGTCACCGAACCCTTGGCTTTCATCCGCTGCAGTTCTTCTTCGGAAACCACGAAGCCGCCGCCGATCGAATAATAGATGCGTTTGAGCAGCAGGCGGCCGCCGGCGTCATAGGCGTAGAACGCCATGCCGTTGGCGTGGCCGGTGAGCGGCGTCTTGCGGTCCAGCACCAGATCGGTGGCCGGATCGAAGCGATACGAGGGATGGCCGGGAGGCGAAATGCGCTTTTCGGTGGCGATGCGGCTGGCAATGCCATCGGCCTGGTCGGGATCGACCGTCTGCGGCGTCAGACCGGCAAGGCCGAGCATGACGGCGCGATCACTGCCGTGGCCAATACCGGTGTAGGCGAGTGACCCGTGCAGGCTTGCGCCAAGCCGGTCAACCTTGACGCCCGCCGGACGCGGCCAGTCATTTCCCGCGACCTCGTCGAGAAACCGCGCAGCGGCGGTCATCGGCCCCATCGTGTGCGAACTCGACGGTCCTATGCCGATCTTGAACAGGTCGAAAACCGAAAGGAACACGCGGCGTTGTCTCCTGGAGTCAGGTCGAGGACTACATATAGGAATTCCCACGATGTTTCCGCTCTTTTGGAAATCGCGGCGCTGCACCCGCCGACCTTGTTTGCTCCGGCAGCGACATTGGTACGATCGCTGTATGCGGACATCGAAGCGATTGCGCTGAATGTGATAAATTCAGTCCATGGGCGATTCCCTCGATCTTTCGACAGCCGATCTCGCGGCGCTGGCCTTCTTCCTCGTCGCGTGGCTGCTGCACACGTTCGCCTCCGACGGCAAGCTGGTCAGCCGCATGTCGCTGACGACGGCGATGAATGCACAGCGGCAAGCCTGGATGCGGACCATGGCCGAGCGCGAGATCCGCATCGTCGACACCGCCATTATGAGCGGGCTGCAGCAAGGCACCGCCTTCTTCGCCTCCAGCTCGCTGATCGCGATCGGCGGCTGCTTTGCCTTGCTCGGCGCGTCCGACCGGGTTCTTGAAGTGCTCAGCGACCTGCCCTTGGGTGGCGCGCCGTCGCGCGCGGCTTTTCAGATAAAGGTGTTCGGACTGGTGCTGATCCTGGCGTTTTCGTTCTTCAAATTCGGCTGGGCGTACCGGCTGTTCAACTATTGCACGATCCTGATCGGCGCCGTGCCGATCCCGCATGGCGAAGCCTCACGCAATCCGGTCACCGAAACGGCGGTGTGGCGTGCGGCGCAAATGAACATGCTGGCCGGAAAGCACTTCAACTCCGGCCTGCGCGGGGTGTTCTTCTCGATCGGTTATCTCGGCTGGTTCGTCGACCCCATGGTGTTCGTGTTGTCGACGCTGTTGCTGCTGGCCGTTCTGGTGCGGCGCCAGTTCTTCTCGGCCGCCAGGCAGGCGGTGATCGGTCAGCCGCCTGGAAAAGGCTGATCGATCCGGCCAGACAGCCAATAGGCAAAAAGCCCGATCCATTCGCGGATGGCCATGGTGGTGGCCTGCAGTGAGTCGGCCGGATTATCGCGGAACAGCCCGATGCCTTCTTTGCCCGAGGTGCGATAGTCGACCGGCCAGGGAACGGTGGCGAAGCCAGCCTTGTCGAACAGCGCCTTGGCGCGCGGCATATGGAAGGCTGAGGTCACGAGCAGCCAGGTCTCGCCGGGCTTCGGCGTGACCAACTCCTTGGTGAAGACCGCGTTCTCATAGGTGTTGCGGGATTTGTTCTCCAGGATCAGACGATCGGCGGCCACGCCAAGCGCGGTGAGCAGGCGCGGCGCGGTTGCGGCATCGCCCTCGCCATCGAGAAACAACGCGCCGGTGCCGCCGGAGACGACCACCTTGGCGGTGGGAAAGCGCCGGGCCAGAACTGCGGTCTCGACCATCCGATCGCCGCTGCTGTTCAACTCATAGCCGCCGCGCGCCAGATTGATGGCGCCCTCAAAGCCGCCGCCGAGCACGACGATGCCGTCGACCTTTGCCGGCAGCGGCGGGCGCGCGAAGCGCTCTTCCAGCGGATTGAGCATCATGGCGCCGAGCGACGTCCACGCCGACAACGCAAGGACCAGAAATGCCAGCACGCTGCCGGTGGCCGCCAGCCGCCGGCGCCCTATCATGGCCGCGAGCAATCCCGCCAGCAGCAGGAAGATCGCCAGGTTCAGCGGCTGGATGAAGAACCAGAATATCTTGGACAGGTAGAAGAACATCGCTCACCCCATTGCAGCGCCGCGCGGGCGTGGGCGCTCAAAGGACGCTAACACTTTGATTTTGCGCAGCATCCTTCCGAAAATCGATTCCGACTTTCAGGGCATCCGCTAGACGAGCGACGTCCCTACCACCACTTCTCCGGCTGGAACGTGCCTGCGGCCTGCTCGATGACGGCGGCGGTCTGGAACAGGGTTTCCTCGTCGAACGGCCGACCGATCAGCTGCAGCCCGAGCGGCAGGCCCTTGGCGTCGAGCCCGGCGGGCACGGCGATGCCCGGCAGGCCGGCCATGTTCACCGTGACGGTGAAGATGTCGTTGAGGTACATCTTGACCGGATCGGCAGCCATGTCCTCATCGGCGACGCCGAAGGCGGCGGACGGCGTTGCCGGGGTCAGGATGACATCGACGCCGGCGGCGAAGACCGTCTCGAAATCCCGCTTGATCAGATTGCGCACCTTCTGCGCCTGCAGATAGTAGGCGTCGTAGTAGCCGGCCGACAGCACATAGGTGCCGATCATGATGCGGCGCTTGACCTCGCGGCCGAAACCGGCGGCGCGGGTCTTCTCATACATGTCGACGATATCCTTGCCCGGCACGCGCAAGCCGTAGCGGACGCCATCATAGCGGGCGAGGTTGGACGAAGCCTCGGCGGGCGCCACGATGTAATAGGCGGGCAGCGCGTATTTGGTGTGCGGGAGGGAAATGTCGACAATCTCGGCGCCGGCGTCCTTCAGCCAGGCAATGCCCTTCTGCCACAGCGCCTCGATCTCTTCGGGCATGCCGTCGACGCGGTATTCCCTGGGAATGCCGACCTTCATGCCCTTGATCGGCTTGCCGATCGCGGCCTCATAGTCCGGCACCGGCCGGTCGACCGACGTCGTGTCCTTCGGATCGACCGAGGCCATCGACTGCAACAGGATCGCGGCATCGCGTACGTCGCGCGCGATCGGGCCGGCCTGATCGAGCGACGAGGCGAACGCGACGATACCCCAGCGCGAGCAGCGGCCATAGGTCGGCTTGATGCCGACCGTCCCGGTGAAGGCGGCCGGCTGGCGGATCGAGCCGCCAGTATCCGTCGCGGTCGCGCCGGCGCACAGGAAGGCGGAGACTGCCGTGGCCGACCCGCCAGAAGAGCCACCCGGCACCAACTGCGCATTGTCCAGGCTGCGCACGGTCCTCGTGCCGCCGGCCGAGACGAAGCCGCCGTCGCCCTGATGCGTCGTCGGCATCACCGCAGTATCGAGGCGCGAGCGCCGCCACGGATTGATGACCGGACCATAGTAGGACGTCTCGTTGGACGAACCCATGGCGAACTCGTCCATGTTGAGCTTGCCGAGCATAACGGCGCCGTCGGCCCACAGATTTGACGTAACGGTCGACTCGTAGCGCGGCTTGAACCCGTCGAGCACATGGCTGCAAGCCTGCGTGTGGACGCCTTCGGTGCCGAACAGGTCCTTGATCCCCAACGGAATGCCTTCCAGCGCACCGCCCTCGCCCTTGACCAGCCTGGCGTCGGACGCCTTGGCCATGTCGCGCGCCTTGTCGCCGGTCACGGCGACATAGGCATTGAGCGCCGGATTGGCGCGCTCGATAGCGCCGAGATAGGCCTCGGTGATCTCGGTCGCGGTGATTTCCTTGCCGCGCAGCTTGGCGCGGGCCTGTGAAATCGTCAGCTGGGTCAGGTCGCTCATCAAAGGCTCTTTTCGTAAAACACCGACCACTCAGAATCGGGATAATCCAGCACCGGGCCGCAACGCGAAAACCCGGCGCGTTCGTAGACTGTCCACGCCGCGGGATGACGATCGCCCGTCTCCAGCACCAGTCGCTTCAGTCCCTCGTTGCGCGCCAGCGCCTCGACCCGCTCGACGATTTTCGCGCCGATCTTCTGGCCGCGATGCGACGGCCTGATATACATGCGCTTGACCTCGCCAATGGCGCCGTCATGACGCTTCAGCGCGCCGCAGCCAATGGCCAGGCCTTTATCTCGGGCGATGAAAACCGTCGTGTCCTGACCGGCCATCTGCTCAACCGTCAAATGGTAGCAATGCTCCGGCGGCGTCAGTTCGAGCAAGGTCTCGTTGAGTTCGGTGACCAGCCCGCGCAGGTCGTCCTGGAGCGGCGTCTCAATGGCGATCTCGATTGCCATCGGCGGACTTACTCCACGACCTTCGGCACGAGGAAGAAATTCTCTTCGGTCGCCGGCGCGTTGACGACGATGTCGGCCGCCTTGCCGCCGTCGGTGACGACATCGCTGCGCTTCTTCATGTCCATCGGCGTCACCGAGGTCATTGGCTCGACACCGGAAACATCGACCTCGTTCAGCTGCTCGACGAAGCCCAAAATGGCATTCAGCTCGCCGGTCATCCGTTCGGCATCTTCTTCGCTCACCGCAATGCGGGCGAGATGCGCGACGCGCTTCACTGTCTGAAGATCTACGGACATGTTTTTGCCTCGGGGAAAACCAGTTCGGGCTATAGCGGCGCCGCGCGCGCTGCGCAACATCCATCGTGCGAGAGACCAGGCTGTGCCGACGGCCCGCTCATCGGCTCTCAGAATACGTCTATGGCAGGGCAACGCCTTCGCACAGATAGTAGCTGCCGCTGTTGCCGCTTGCTTCGCTTTCGTCGTCGACGGGCCGAACCGACACGAGATCGATCTGCTTCGCGTTCATTTGCGTCACCGAGAGAACGTCGGGAAAGACATAACCCGGTTCCTGGCAGATGGCCGTCACCGCCCAGCTCGGCGAAGCCGTCGCCTTGCTGATCTGCAGAAACTCGCAATTGTACTCGACGCTTTGCAGGCCGTATGCCGAAAGCACGATGTTGCCGGCGTCGATCAGCGTTTGCAGCGTGTCCTTCTTGGCCTGTTTGCAAAGCTCCTCGGACTGAAGGTAGACGCCTTCGATGAAATCATCCGCGGCGAGCGCGGGCGACGCCGCGACCAGTATGGAAACGCAAAAAGATTGCCTCAAAGCCATGGTTTTATTCCATTTTGGCTGCTTCTAAATCGTAATCGTCTCGCCAATCTTGGGCAAAGCCACCTTGATGCCGGATCCTTCCAGGCCGGCCTCGAACTTGTCGGCGGTCGGGTCGATCATCGGAAAGGTGCCGAAGTGACAGGGAACCACGGTGTCGAACTTGAAGAAGCGCCGGCAGGCAAGTGCGGCCACCGCGCCGCCCATGGTGAAGCGGTCGCCGATCGGCACCAGGCCGATCTTCGGCTCGTGCAGCTCGTTGATCAGCGCCATGTCGGAAAAGATGTCGGTGTCGCCCATGTGGTAGAGCGTCTTGTCTTCCGGGAAATGCAGGACGAGGCCGCCGGGATTGCCGAGATAGGTGTTCTGGCCACCTTCGCCGGGGAACGAGGATGAATGCAGCGCCTGGACGAAAGTGGTGGTGAAGCCGCCGCAATCGACGGTGCCGCCGATGTTGCCCGGGTTGATCTTCTTGTCGCTGGCGCCCTTGCCGACCAGGTACATGCAGATCTCGAAATTGGCGACTAGCTGGGCGCCGCTTTTGCCAAGCACTTCCAGCGCGCCGCTGATGTGGTCGCTGTGGCCATGCGTCAGCAGTACATGCGTGATTCCCTCCGCCGGTCCCTCCCAGCCGCCCGTCCAGGACGGATTGCCGATCAGATAGGGATCGATGAGGATCTTGGCATCAGCGGTCTCGATGCGAAAGGCCGAGTGGCCGTACCAGGTCAGTTTCATGAATGCATTCCTCGATTTTTATCTTGCCAAAGGATAGAACGCCGACGGCCCCGAGATCAAAGGGTTACTGTGTCCACCACGCGTTTGACAAAACACGTGGTGGTGAAATGCGAAGGACGGCCGGTGGGCATTATCACGATCGAGGAATTGCCGGCGCGGCTGACCGGCGGCAAGACGCTGGCGGGACTTGACCTCGGCGACAAGACGATCGGCGTCGCGGTCTCGGACCAGAGATTTTCCTTCGCCCATCCGCGCCCGGTCATCATGCGAAGGAAATTCTCGCTCGATGCGGCGGTGCTGCTCGCCTTGCTGCATAAGGAGAATGCCGGCGCGGTGGTGATTGGGCTGCCGATCAACATGGACGGTTCGGAAGGTCCGCGTGCGCAGAAATCGCGCGCCTTCGTTCGCAACATGGCCCAGATGAGCGACCTGCCCTTCGTGCTCTGGGATGAGAGACTATCGACGGTCGCGGCCGAAAGGACGCTGATCGAGATGGATTTCTCGCGCCGCAAGCGCGCCGGCAAGATCGATTCGGCGGCAGCCGCGTTTATTCTGCAGGGAGTTTTGGACCGGCTTCAGTCGCTCCACGCATCCGCTCGAACGGAACCGGACCCGCCCACCGCTGTTTGACCCAGCCGGCGATTTCGCGGCGACGGCGGAAAGCCCAAAGCGCCATCAGCAGCAACCCGTCGAAGACGCACGTCTTCGCCACCATGCCGGGAATGATCGCCGGATCGATGCCGAGCATCTGACCATAGAGCTGGAAGAAGAAGTCGTGCATCTGTCGGCTGAGCATCGTGTAGCCGAAATTGATGTCATTGGCCGACAGATAGAACCAGCCCCAGAAAATCGCCATCGGCGCCGCCCAGAACCCGAAGATGTAACGCATCAGCGGCCTCCCCTGTGATTGGAGCCGGTCTTGGAGACCGTTCGGCCTGATATGAGTGAGAGCAGCGAATTGTGAGCCGCGGCTTTTGCCATGTCATGCGCGACGGCATGGATCTCGCTTTCGCCGGAAGCCGCTGCCGCAACCACGGACCGCCGCTCGGCAAGCATGGCGACGTAGGACGCCAGAAGTGCCGTCAGCTGCACGGCAACTGCCATGAACAGCCCGTTGATGCCTTGCGCGGCACCTCCGATGACGATCAGCGACAACATGCCGGACGCGCTGATGAAGGCGATGCGGGCGACGCTGTCGGCGCCGGGACTGGTCGCGTCGTTGACCAGGGCTTCGACAAAGGCCCAGAAAAACAGAACCGCGACGACAAGCAATGCGGTGGCGAGCGGCGCCACGACAACGAAATTGTCGAGGTCGACGAAGCGGGTACCCTCGATTGTGGTGCCCAGCACGCCGAGTGCCGCCGCCACACCGCGGTTTCCGTCGATGCAGATGAGCGCAAGCAGGGCGAAAACAATCGCCCAGTGCAAGGCCAGAAAAGAGGTCAGTACCTGTCGCATCGGTGTTCCTGCTTCGCAAAGCAAGAGACGGCCAATCTGAACCATTCCCTGCTCGCGCCGGGACAGTGGGCCTTGCCGTCCGCCATCGCAACGGAAACCATTTGTTAAGGTTAACGGTGATCAGCCATACGCGTGAGGATGCCCGCCAACGCGTCAAAACTGTGGATGGCGCCGGTTTTTGCGATGCTCGCCGCTCAGTTCACCGGCGGATAGAGCGTGTCGATGATCATGCGTGCATCGTGGCGCGAGTCGACCATGCCATAGGTGTTGCGCCATTGGCCGGCCAAACGCGTCTCGACGAAAGCGTCGGCGATCCGCCCGGCCCCCAAACGGCGCAATTCCGCCGCCGCAGCCGACAGTGCCAGCTGCTCGGTCAGCAGCCGGGCCGAACCTTCGTCGGTTGAAGCAACCTGCATCGCCGCCTTCAGAACGCCGATCGTGCCGCGTCCGCCGGCGCCGAGATCACGGTCGATGCCGGCCAGCACATCCTCGAACAGGCCGGGCGCACGGCCGAGCACGCGCAGCACATCAAGCGCCATGACATTGCCCGAGCCTTCCCAGATCGCGTTGACCGGGGCCTCGCGATAGTAGCGGGCGAGTGGCGCCTCCTCGACGTAGCCGTTGCCGCCTAGGCACTCCATCGCCTCATAGAGCAGCGGGGGCGCGATCTTGCAGACCCAGTATTTGACGACCGGCGTCATGGCCCGGGCAAACGCCGCCTCGCCGCGATCGCTGGCCGCCTCGTCGAAGGAGCGCGCCAACCGGAACGACAGCGCGGTGGCGGCGGCGACGTCGAGCGCCATGTCGGCCAGAACGCGCTGCATCAACGGCTGCTCGATCAGGGTCGAACCGAACACCTGGCGATGGCGGGCGTGGTGAACGGCCTCGGCGAGGCCCGCGCGCATGATCGCCGACGAGGCGATGGCACAATCGAGCCGGGTCAGGGTGACCATGTCCATGATCGTCTTCACACCGGCACCGGGTTCGCCGACCATCTCGCCGATGGCATTGACGAATTCGACTTCGGAGGAGGCGTTGGAACGGTTGCCGAGCTTGTCCTTCAGTCGCTGAAAGCGGAAGCCGTTGCCCGAACCATCACCGAGAACCCGCGGCACGAGGAAGCACGACAGCCCCTCCGGCGCCTGCGCCAGCACCAGGAACGCATCCGACATCGGCGCCGACATGAACCATTTGTGCCCCGTCAGACGATAAAAACCGCTGCCGGCGCGTTCCGCCCTCGTCACATTGGCGCGCACATCGGTGCCGCCCTGCTTCTCGGTCATGCCCATGCCGAGCGTCAGCCCGGTCTTCTCGACCGGCGGTTTCTGGCTCTGGTCGTATTTGCGCGTCGTCACGCGCGGCGCCCATTCGCGAAACAGTTTCGGGCTGGCCATCAAGGCCGCCAGCGAAGCGTTGGTCATGGTGATGGGGCACAGATGCCCGGTCTCCAGCTCCGCCGTCAGATAAAACCGGGCGGCACGGACTTGATGGCGGCGGCCGATCTCGGTGTCGCCGTTCTCCCACACCGAGGAATGCAGCCCGTTGGCCACAGAGCGGCGCATCAAGGCGTGATAGGCGGGATGGAACTCGACCACGTCGATGCGCCGTCCCTGGCGATCATGCGTCCTGAGCTTCGGCGTCTCGACATTGGCGAGGCGCGCCAGTTCCTGCGCCTCCTGCGTCAGCACGAAGCGGCCGAGACCGTCGAGATCTTTGCGCACCGGATCGGAAAAACGCTCCGCGAGCTGGATCAGCAACGGATCGCCCCGCCAGGCGTTGCCGCCCGTCAGCGGCGGCGGCTGGTTCGTCACGTCGTCGGTCACGCCCAATCCTTCTATCGTCAGAAAGCCACGAATCCGAGGCTGTCGGCTAGATATAGCCAAGCCATGCAGCGCGCGCGATGAAAATACCGGCCGATACAATCGGCCATCTATACGAAAAAATTGAGGAGAACGGCTGCAATGCAAAGCTGGCGCTTGCAGCCGCAAAGTCTCCACCCTATAGCAGCGCCTTGAGATGACCGACGCTTCGTCCCCCTATCCTCATCGCCATCTTCTGGGCATCCGCGACCTTTCCCCCGCCGATATCGAGCTGTTGCTCGACAGGGCGGACCGAGCGGTCGCGATCTCGCGGCAGTCCGAGAAGAAAACCTCGACGCTGCGCGGCCGCACACAGATCAACCTCTTTTATGAAGCCTCGACGCGCACGCAGTCGTCGTTCGAGTTGGCCGGAAAGCGGCTCGGCGCCGATGTGATGAACATGTCGGTTGCGAGTTCTTCGGTGAAGAAGGGCGAAACGCTCATCGATACGGCGATGACGCTGAATGCGATGCGGCCCGACATATTGATCATCCGTCACCAATCGGCCGGTGCGGCCGCGCTTCTGGCGCAGAAGGTCGGCTGCTCCGTCGTCAATGCCGGCGACGGCGCGCATGAACACCCGACACAGGCGCTGCTCGATGCGCTGACCATTCGTCGCGCCAAGGGCCCGCTGTCGAAGCTCATCGTGGCAATCTGCGGCGACATCCTGCATTCGCGCGTGGCACGTTCCAACATCATGCTGCTCAACGCGCTCGGCGCGCAGGTGCGCGTCGTCGCACCGTCGACGCTTCTGCCCACCGGCATCGAGAAGATGGGCGTCATCGTCACCCGCTCGATGGCCGAGGGCCTCAAGGACGCCGATGTGGTGATGATGCTGCGCCTGCAGCGCGAGCGCATGGAAGGCGCGTTCGTGCCTTCGGTGCGCGAGTATTTCCGCTATTTCGGCCTCGATGCGGAAAAACTGAAGGCGGCCAAGGGCGATGCGCTGGTGATGCACCCCGGGCCGATGAACCGCGGCGTCGAGATCGCCTCGGAAATCGCCGACGGTCCGCAGAGCGTCATCCAGGAACAGGTCGAAATGGGCGTCGCCGTGCGCATGGCCGTCATGGAAGCGCTGCTCGATCCGCGCCGCAATCATGAAGGCCGCGGCGCATGAGCATAACGGTCTTCGAGCGCGTCCGCATTATCGACCCGTCGCGCGGCATCGACGAAGTCGGCGCCGTCGTCGTCGACGGCCGCAAGATCGTTGCCGCCGGCAAGGCGGCGCTAAACCAGGGCGCGCCCGAGGGCGCCACCGTTGCCGACTGCGCCGGCAAGGCGATCATTCCAGGCCTGATCGACGGCCGCGTCTTCATCGGCGAACCGGGCGGCGAGCATCGCGAAACCATCGCGTCGGCAAGTGTCGCGGCGGCGGCCGGCGGCGTCACCTCCATCGTCATGATGCCCGACACCGACCCGGTGATCGACAATGTGGCGCTGGTCGAGTTCGTGCTGCGCACCGCCAAGGACACGGCCATCGTCAACGTCTTTCCTGCTGCGGCGATCACCAAGGGCCTCGACGGGCGCGAAATGACCGAGTTCGGCCTGCTGCGGGAAGCCGGCGCGGTCGCCTTTACCGATGGCCGCCACACCATATCGAGCGCGCTGGTGATGCGCCGCGCGCTGACCTATGCGCGCGACTTCGGCGCCACCATCGTGCACGAGACGCAGGATGCGGACCTCGGTTCATCCGGCGTGATGAACGAGGGCCTCTACGCCAGCTGGCTGGGCCTCTCCGGCATTCCGCGCGAAGCCGAATCCATCCCGCTGGAGCGCGATCTGGCCCTGGCGCGGCTGACGCGTGGTTCGTACCATGCAGCAAAGATCTCGACGGCGATGGCAGCAAACGCCGTCACACGTGCGAAAGCCGACGGGGCGACGGTGACGTCAGGCGTGGCGATCCACAATCTGTCGCTCAATGAAAACGATGTCGGCGAATACCGCACCTTCTTCCGTCTGACCCCACCTTTGCGCGCCGAGGAAGACCGGTTGGCGATGATCGAGGCGGTCAGGGACGGCACGATCGACATCATCGTCTCCTCGCACGATCCGCAGGATGTCGACACCAAGCGCCTGCCCTTCGCCGATGCGGCGGCCGGCGCCATAGGGTTGGAGACGCTGCTGGGCGCCGCACTGCGGCTCTACCACAATGGCGATGTGCCGTTGCTGCGGCTGATCGAGACCCTGTCCACCGCTCCCGCAAAACTGTTCGGCCTGCCCGGCGGCACGCTGAAGCCGGGCGCTGTCGCCGATCTTGCGCTTGTCGACCTCGACGAACCCTGGATCGTCAGCGAAAGCGGCATTCGTTCGCGCTCGAAAAACACCTGTTTCGAAGGCGCGCGGCTACAAGGCAAGGTCTTGCAAACGCTGGTTGCGGGCCGCACAGTGTTCTCCGTCTGAGCCGGCCACCGCGCACCGCGCGTGATCCGGCTCGTCAGGGGGAAATGCGGGGGAAACAATGACTTACAGCCTCATCCCAGCGCTGGTGCTCGGCTATCTGCTTGGCTCGATCCCGTTCGGGCTCCTGCTGACGCGCGCGGCTGGCCTTGGCGATGTGCGCAAGATCGGCTCCGGCAATATCGGCGCCACCAATGTTCTGCGCACTGGCAACAAGGGCCTTGCCGCCGCGACGCTGCTGCTCGACGCGCTGAAGGGCACGGTCGCCGTGCTGATAGCAGGCCATTTCGCGCCTGACCTGGCGATCTGGGCCGGTCTTGGCGCCTTTCTCGGTCATCTCTTCCCGGTCTGGCTCGGGTTCAAGGGCGGCAAGGGCGTCGCCACCTATCTCGGCGTGCTGATCGGCCTTGCCTGGCAGGTGGCCCTGATCTTCGCCGTAGCCTGGCTGGTGATGGCATTCCTGTTCCGTTATTCCTCGCTGGCGGCGCTGACAGCGGCGGTCATCGTGCCGATCGCCCTCTATGTCCTGAGCACACCGCAGAATGCGGCCTTGTTCGTGTTGATGAGCATCATCGTTTTCATCAAGCACCGGGAAAACATTTCGCGCCTGCTCGCCGGCACCGAGGGCAAGATCGGAGCCAGGGGGTGAGCGAGCCTGCCGCCGTGGTGAGTGGGCCGGCCGCCGGGCCGCGTCTCAGCGACCGGCAGCGGCTGAGCTGGCTGCGGCTGATCCGCACCCAGAATGTCGGCCCCGCATCCTTTCGCGACCTCATCAACCGTTTCGGTTCGGCCGAGGTGGCGCTGGAAATATTGCCGGAACTGATGATTTCAGGCGGCGCCATCCGGATCGCTCGCATCCCTTCCATTGCCGAAGCCGAGGCCGAACTGGAATTAGCCGGAAAGGCCGGCGCCCGCTTTGTCGGGATCGGTGAAACAGACTACCCACCCCTATTGCGCAACATGGACCATCCGCCGCCGTTGCTGGCGGTAAAGGGCAACGCAGCTGTTTTCCGGCTGCCGGGTGTCGCCATCGTTGGGGCACGCAACGCGTCGCTGGCCGGCATCAAGATGGCACGCATGCTGGCGGCCGACCTCGGCCGCGACGGCTACGCAATCGTCTCCGGCCTTGCGCGCGGCATCGACACGGCGGCGCATCAGGGCAGCCTGGCCACCGGCACGATCGGCGTCCTGGCTGGCGGTCTCGACCTGCCTTACCCGCCTGAAAATGCCCGCCTGTGCGACGAGATTGCCGAGCGCGGCGCTATCGTTTCGGAGATGCCTTTCGGCTGGCAGCCGCGCGCCCAGGATTTCCCGCGCCGCAACCGCCTTGTCGCGGGTGCGGTCCTTGGGCTGGTGGTGGTCGAGGCAGCGCAACGCTCGGGCTCCCTGATCAGCGCCAGGCTTGCCGGCGAAATGGGCCGACTGGTCTTCGCCGTGCCGGGCTCACCGCTCGATCCACGCGCCGCCGGTACCAACGGCCTACTCAAGGATGGCGCCACCCTGGTCACCGACGCAGCGGACGTTTCGCGGGCAATCGCTCCGCTGACCGGCATGCGGGCGCCCGACGTGCCGCCGTTCGAAGAGCCGCCCGACTTCTCGGCCACACCACCGCCCGGCGAAAGCGACCGCGCCCGCGTCGTCGAGGCGCTCGGCCCGACGCCAGTGGCGGTCGACGAGATCATCCGCCACACCCGCCTGCACCCGGCCCAGGTGTTCATGGTGCTGCTGGAACTCGACCTCGCCGGCCGCCTCGAGCGCCATGCCGGAGGGAATGTTTCGCTGGTGTTCGGGGAGCCTTCCGTCTGACGCTGTTCGCATTTTCGCGCCGCCGAACTCCTTCGAGAAGCTCGGCGAGGATGGCCTTTTCAGCCGGCTTTCCGCTTTGCCGCGCCTGTGCTCATCTGTTCGACGCCAAGACCGGCCGGCGATTGTAGGGCAAACGTCTGATATCCCGAGGCAAAGGTCTCAAGCAAAAGTTGGCTCTTGCCACTCGCGTCCGTTGGCACCAATCTCGCTCAGCCGCTCATCGGTGGATGTCGGCATGACAGGATCTTGCCATGACCCGCGATCAGATGCTCGCCCACCTGCGGTCCGCCGATGCCGTCGCGCGCGACACGGCGGCGCATGGGCACCATCCGTTCGGTTGCGTGCTGGTCGGGCCGGACGATCGCGTGCTGATGCGGCAGGGCAATCTCGACACGGTGCGCCATGCCGAGACGGAGCTCGCCCGGCGCGCGGCGGCGGCCTATGAGCCGGAGTTCCTGTGGCAATGCACGCTGGTCTCAACCTTCGAGCCGTGCGCCATGTGCGCCGGCACGATGTATTGGGCCAATATCGGGCGGCTGGTTTACGGGGTCGAGGAGACCGAGCTGCTGGCGCTCACCGGAGATCACGCGGAGAATCCGACGATGAGCCTCTCTTCGCGCACAGTCCTCGACTCCGGCCAGAAAAAGATCGAGGTCTTTGGCCCCTTCCCCGAAATCGCCGACGAGTTGCTCGCACCGCACCGCGATTTCTGGAAGCGTTGACGGCTTCCCCACCGGTTGTGGTGTGCCCTTCCCGAGAGATGGGTGACAGTTTATCGCGTGGATTTGGTGAGCGCGATGGGATTCGAACCCATGACCTACTGATTAAAAGTCAGTTGCTCTACCGGCTGAGCTACGCGCTCCCGCGGGCGAAAGGCGGCCCTCGAAATTGCGCGGAACATAGGGAGAGTGCCTCGACCGGTCAACCGGAAAAAGAGAGCTCGCAAACACGGGTGGCTTCGGCCTGTCGCGACACTTGCCAGCCGCGCCACCGGTGGGAGAACAGCCAAGGGAACACTGGCATTTCTGCCCGACAGCGGCATCCAGTCTGGGGAACAATTGTATGCGCCGCTCGTTTTCCCGGCACAGGGACGTCCGCCAAAACCATCGAGGAGAAAACCAATGAACAGAATCACAACGAGCCTTCTGGCGGCCACTCTCTCCGCCACATTCGTTGCGGCGGAGGCCGTGTCGGTTAACGCCCAACCGAACTATGTGCCGCAATCCCAGGTCGCGGTGCCGGATGTGCAGACAGTCCAGTACCGGGAATGGCGCAAGGACCGCTACAATCGCAATTTTTCGCGTGACCGCAGTTTTTCGCGCGACCGTAATTTTTCCCGCAATCGCGGCGCGTATTGGAACGGCCATCGCGGCTATCGCGAATATCGCCCCGGCTACCGTCGTCACGGCGATTATTGGTTCCCGCTCGCGGCGTTCGCGACTGGCGCGCTGATCACCGGTGCCATCATCAACAACGAGAACAACCGCGTCTACGGAGGCAACGCCCACGTCCAGTGGTGCTACGACCGCTATCGCAGCTACCGTGCTTCGGACAACACGTTCCAGCCGAATTACGGCCCTCGCAAGGAGTGCCGTTCGCCTTACTGATCAAGGCGCGTTTAAGTAGCTGAGATACGTTGAGTGGAGCTCGCGCCGGCAACGGCGCGGGCTTTTGATCGATTGGCCGGACGAGAACAGTTGCCGTCAACTTGCCCAGTTGATGCTCTTGAGCATCAGATAAAAGCCACCGCCGTCCTCTCTGTTGGGACAACGATAGATACCCAACCCATTGCAGATACGGGCCATCACCGCACTGAGTTCCCAACCAACCACTTCCAGCGCATTGTCCGCATCCGTCGCATAGGCTTGGGCCAGTTCGTCAATGCCATTCTGCTCTCCGAAGGATCGAACCAGCTTTGCATCGCTGAGGAGCTCGCTGGGCAGGCTTGAATTTGCCCAAGCCCACAGCCAGTTGCCGGCCTCGGTGCTCGTTGAGCCGACAATCTGGATCTCGGTGACCACCTTGGCGACCCGGTCTTGCGAGAACAGAAGCGTTCCGGCCGTCAGGTCGTAGTCATAGCGCGAGCAATCGCCGAGGCGAAACTCCTTGTTCGCGCGTGCATTTTTGGCCTTCAGCTGTTCGATAGCCTCGTCGCGCCAAGCAGGATACCAATCTGGCTGCATTCCTCGCGCCCCATCACCCACCACTGATGGCTCTTTATGACACGCTCAACGTCCGTCGCACAGCATCGCGCCAACCCGCGAGCTTGGCTACGCGCACGGAGCCATCCATGTCCGGCTGGAAGCGTCGTTCCAGCGCCCAGCTCTTCGCGAACTTCCTGGCATCCGGCCAAACGCCAGCTTTCGAGCCGGCCAGCCAGGCTGCACCGAGCGCGGTCGTCTCGAGAATGGTCGGGCGGTCGACCGGTGCATCGAGGATGTCGGCCAGACGCTGCATGGTCCAGTCCGACGCCACCATGCCGCCGTCGACCCGCAGCACGGTCTTGGCCGAAGCCCCCTTCCAGTCCTTGCGCATGGCGTCGAGCAGGTCGCGTGTCTGGTAGGCCACAGATTCAAGCGCGGCGCGGGCAAACTCCGCCGGGCCGGAATTGCGCGTCAGTCCGAAAATGGCGCCGCGTGCCTCGGCGTCCCAATGCGGCGCGCCGAGCCCGACGAAGGCCGGCACCAGGTAGATGTTTTGGGTTGGATCGGCTTCATCAGCCAGTTTGCCGCTTTGTTCGGCCTTGCCGATCACCTTGATGCCATCGCGCAGCCATTGGACCGCGGCGCCGGCAATGAAGATCGAACCCTCAAGCGCGTAGGTCGTCTTGCCGTTCAGCCGGTAGGCAATAGTGGTCAAGAGCCGGTTTTTCGAACGCACCAGGTCGCTGCCTGTGTTGAGGAGCGCAAAACAGCCGGTGCCGTAGGTCGATTTCATCATGCCTGGCTCGAAGCAGGCTTGGCCGATGGTTGCCGCATGCTGGTCGCCGGCGACACCGAGGATTCTTATCTCGGCGCCAAAGAGATTTTTCTCCGTGATTCCATAGTCATCGGCGCAGTCCTTCACCTCTGGAAGCATTTCTACCGGGATGTTGAGGATCGACAGCAGCTCGTCGTCCCAGGCATTCTCAGCGATGTTGTAGACCAGCGTGCGCGAGGCGTTGGTGGCGTCCGTGGCGTGGACCTTGCCGCCGGTCAGCCGCCAGATCAAAAAGCTGTCGATGGTGCCGGCGAGCAATTCGCCCTTCTCGGCGCGTTTTCTCGCGCCTTTCACCTTGTCCAACATCCAGGCGATCTTGGTGCCGGAAAAATAGGGATCGAGCAGCAGGCCGGTCTTGCGGGTGAACTTTTTCTCCAACCCCTGCTTCCTGAGTTTCTGGCACAGCGGCGCGGTGCGCCGGTCCTGCCAGACGATCGCATTGTGGATCGGCTTGCCGGTCGCCCGGTCCCAGATGACGACGGTCTCGCGCTGATTGGTGATGCCGATCGCGGCCACGTCGGAAGCATTCCGGCCGGCCTTCTTCAGCGCCGCCTTCACGGTCGACACCACACTCGCCCAGATATCTTCCGGATCGTGCTCGACCCAGCCGGAGGCCGGATAGTGCTGGGCGAATTCCTTTTGCCCACTGCCGGCGACCTTCATCTCGCCGTCGAACAAGATCGCCCGGGTCGAAGTCGTGCCCTGGTCGATGGCAAGGATATATCCGGTCATTATGCCTCCCCGCTTAGTCTTTTACACAAACAGGGGAGACGGCAAGATGCCGCCTCCCCCAATGTCATACGGGCGCAGACGCCCGCTTAGAACAATCTTACTTCTGCCAGCTCTTCACCAGCTCGTCGTAATTGATGGTGACCGGCTTTTCCTTCTCGTTCTCGATCTTCAGCTGAGGAGCGAGATTGCCCTTCTTGACCGCGTCGGCGTTCCAGTAGGCGAGGTCATGCTCTTCGGCCATCTTCGGACCGATGTCGCCCTGGATGCCGGCCTTTTCCAGGCGTTCCATGACCTTTTCCTGCTCAGAGCAAAGCGAGTCCATCGCCTCCTGCGCCGTCTTGGCGCCCGACGACGCATCGCCGATCGCCTGCCACCAGAGCTGTGCCAGCTTCGGATAGTCCGGAACGTTCGTTCCGGTCGGCGACCACTGAACACGGGCCGGCGAGCGGTAGAATTCGATCAGGCCGCCGAGCTTCGGAGCGCGTTCCGTGAAGCTCTTGTCCTGGATCGTCGACTCGCGGATGAGCGTCAGGCCGACATGGCTCTTCTTCACGTCGACCGTCTTCGACACCACGAACTGCGCATAGAGCCAGGCGGCCTTGGCGCGATCGTCAGGCGTGGACTTGAGAAGCGTCCATGAACCCACGTCCTGGTAGCCGAGCTTCATGCCGTCCTTCCAGTAGACGCCATGCGGCGAGGGAGCAAAGCGCCATTTCGGCGTGCCGTCCGCGTTCACGACCGGCAGCCCGTCCTTGACGAAGGAGGCGGTGAAGGCGGTGTAAGTGAACATCTGCTGCGCGACCGTGCCCTGCGACGGGACGGGGCCGGATTCGCCGAACGTCATGCCCTGGGCTTCCGGCGGGGCATAAGCCTTCAGCCAATCCAGGTACTTCTGGATCGAATACACGGAAGCCGGGCCATTGGTGTCGCCGCCGCGCGCGACGCACGAGCCGACAGGCTGCGACTTCTCGTTGACCTTGATGCCCCATTCGTCGACCGGAAGACCGTTCGGCAGGCCCTTGTCGCCATTGCCGGCCATGGACAGCCACGCATCGGTGAACCGCCAGCCGAGCGACGGATCCTTCTTGCCGTAGTCCATGTGGCCATAGACCTTCTTGCCGTCGATCTCGCGGCCGGTGAAGAACTCGGCGATGTCCTCATAGGCCGACCAGTTGACCGGAACGCCGAGGTCGTAGCCGTACTTGGCCTTGAAATCGGCCTTGTTCTTCTCGTCGTTGAACCAGTCATAGCGGAACCAGTAGAGGTTCGCGAACTGCTGGTCGGGCAGCTGGTAGAGGTCGCCGTCCGGAGCGGTCGTGAACTTGGTGCCGATGAAGTCGGCGAGGTCGAGGTTGGGATTGGTGACGTCCTTGCCCTCGTTCGCCATCCACTTGGTCAGGCTGCGCGCCTGCTGGTAGCGCCAGTGCGTGCCGATCAGGTCGGAGTCGTTGACGTAGGCGTCATAGATATTCTCGCCCGACTGCATCTGCGTCTGCAGCTTTTCGACGACATCGCCTTCGCCGATCAGGTCGTGGGTGATCTTGATGCCGGTGATCGCGGTGAAAGCGGGCGCCAGAACCTTGGACTCATAGCTATGCGTATCGATGGTCTCGGAGACCACCTTGATGTCCATCCCGGCGAAAGGCTTCGCCGCATCGATGAACCATTGCATCTCGGCTTCCTGGCCGGCGCGATCGAGCGTCGACAAATCCTTGATTTCGGTATCGAGGAAGGTCTTGGCTTCGTCCATTCCGGCATAGGCCTGGCCTGCTCCCCAGAGCAGGACAAGCGCAGTCGTTGATGTTAAAAATTGCCTTCGCATTTCGTTTCCTCCACTTTTCAGTTTCAAGTGCATCTGGAGCGGTCGTCGGCACGCGGTCGCTCCAACAGTTTCCCCCTCTATACGTAGCGGAACACGCCGACGGCGTAGACTACGGAGAGAGCGAGAGCCCACCACAGGTTGGGTCCGACAAGACCCAGCCAAGCGAGATGGATAAAGGCGCTGCCGAGCAGCGAAACAAAGAGGCGGTCGCCGCGCGTCGTCTCAAAGCGCAGGACGCCGACCCGGGGATTGCCGCCAGGCGAGGCGTATTCCCAGACCGCCATGCCACAGAGCAGCACCAGGATCGTGATGAAAAAGATCGCCGTTGGCAGCGTCCATGCCATCCAGGTGAGGTTCATGGTCATACCCTCCCCAGGGCGAAGCCCTTGGCGATGTAATTACGGACGAACCAGATCACGAGCGCGCCTGGAAGGATGGTGAGCACGCCGGCGGCGGCGAGCACGCCCCAGTCGAGCCCGGAGGCCGAGACCGTGCGCGTCATGATCGCCGCGATCGGCTTGGCGGCGGTCGTGGTCAAGGTGCGCGCGATCAGCAGCTCGACCCATGAGAACATGAAGCAGAAGAAGCAGGCCACGCCGACGCCGCTGGCGATCAGCGGCATGAAGATTTTCAGGAAGAAGCGCGGGAAGGAGTAGCCATCGATATAGGCGGTCTCATCGATCTCCTTCGGCACGCCGGACATGAAACCCTCGAGGATCCACACCGCCAGCGGCACGTTGAACAGGCAGTGTGCCAGCGCCACCGCGATATGCGTGTCGATCAGGCCGAAGGCCGAATAGAGCTGGAAGAAGGGCAGCGCGAACACTGCCGGCGGCGCCATGCGGTTTGTCAACAGCCAGAAGAAGAGGTGCTTGTCGCCGAGGAACCGGTAGCGCGAAAAGGCATAGGCCGCCGGCAGCGCCACCGAAACCGAGATCACCATGTTCATGACGACATAGATGATCGAATTGATGTAGCCCTTGTACCAGGACGGGTCGGTGAAGATCACGATGTAGTTGGCCAGGGTCGGGCTCTTCGGCCAAAGCGAAAACGCGCCCAGGATCTCCTGATTGGTCTTGAAGCTCATATTGACCAGCCAGTAGATCGGCAGCATCAGAAAGATGATGTAGATCGTCGGCACCAACCACCAGAACCGGGATTCTTCGCCGCGCCGGCGCATCAGCCGCGCAAGCTGGTCCTGCGACAAGGTGCTGGCGAGCCCGTCCGAACCCGCCGTCTCACGCACTCGGTCCTGCCTCGTCGTTCCTTCGTTGGCGCCGCTCATCTCAGCGCTCCGCATCGACATTGGTCATGACGGTGTAGAACACCCAAGACAGCAGAAGGATGATCAGGAAGTAGATGATCGACATGGCGGCCGCCGGCCCGAGATCGAACTGACCGATGGCAATCTTGACCAGGTCTATCGACAGGAACGTCGTCGAATTGCCGGGACCTCCGCCGGTGACGACGAACGGCTCGGTGTAGATCATGAATGAATCCATGAAGCGCAGCAGCACCGCGATCAGAAGCACGCGGTTCATCTTCGGCAGCTGGATGTAGCGGAACACTGCCC
>NZ_JBVVQM010000025.1:0-39140 GCF_055811155.1 Mesorhizobium sp. WSM4822
GCCGCCTTCCACTACAAGAAGTCCGGTCATTCTGGTTCGATCCGGCTTCATTCTTCCGAAGTAGCCTTTCCCGGCGCCATCGACGCCGCCCAACTCTATCAGCGAAGCGCGGGGAACGCGGGGATCACCATTGAGGTTAAGCGTGAGCCTGGCGACGGCTATTGGTCAGAATACCTCAGGATGCCCTTCTCGCAGTCTAATTGGGCCGGCCGTCCCACGCAGGATCAGATGTATTCCACTGCCTATTATTCGAAGGCTACCTACAACGAAACGCACTTGTTTAACGAAAATTTCGACCAAATGCTGGTCCAGGCACGCGGCGAACACGATGTCGGCAAGCGTAGGAAACTCTATGCAGACATGGGTCATATCGTCCGCGACGAGGGTGGCGTTATCGCGCCAATGTTCAACGACTACATCGACGCGACCGGCCCGAACATCGGGGGCTGGGTCAACGACTCGAACTTCGAACTGTCGGGAGGCTATGCCCTTCAGCGTTGCTGGCTTGTGGCGTGACTAGGGCGAATTCGACTTGTCATCGCCCATCGTGAAACGCATTTGCCATGATAGCTGACCACTCTATGGTTCTGCGTCAACCTCGGCGATATCGATGTGGAAGTAGCCAGCGACGATGTTGATCGCCTTCTCGTCGATCGACAGCACCGTCGACCTTGGTTCTTCCGTGCCAGTCGGCACATCAGCCACCGAGGTCCGGTTCTTCCACTTCGCCACCGTCTTCTGGTTGATGCCGTAGCGCCGGGCCTGAGCCCTCAGGCTTTGACTTAACTATGTTGTATCGCTCAACGGATCCGCCTCAGTCGTCGCGGCGCTCCCGTGAGAACCTTCGAGCCGGGCCTGCGACAAAATTGCCGTTCCGAGCAGACGCAATGATGCAATGATGCAATGATGCAATGGCAAGCCAGTCGCGCCTGAGAACATAGTGGGCGACTACGCGACGGGCGGCTGCACGATAGTGACGAGCATTTTCTCGCGGCGTTGCTCGAACCACACTACTGGCGTTCCGGCGTCGATGTCGTCTCGGACGAGCTCGTTATAAGGATACTCGATCTAGGTTTTGCAGGTGTACTGAGTTGGAACTGTCAAGCAGGACCGCGATGAACGCAGATTAGCGCAGACACGCGCTCCCTATGATTACTCTGGGAGTCAGGCTGGCCATTGTCACTTAGGCACCTGACGGTGGCGCTGTAATGATGCAATTGTCCGATATCTGCATCTACAAATTGGTTGGAGCTTGATGCCTACTTTGCTTGGCGGAGCGGGCCATCGAAGAGAATAGAATCCGGGCTCGGATAATCACAGAGACCGACGAGCAATATTATTGTTGGGAGGGGTCTCGTTGTCACCGTGCCGCCGCCGAAATTCATGCGCCCAGACTCCGATGTCAAATGCCTCGCCAAATGCTGCAATAGGCGCAATCACGCTGGTTGCAAATATCCCCATGCAATGAAGAGGTTCAGTACTGCAATAAAGTATCTAACTAGAAATATAAAGTGTAGCAAACGGGTCTATCGGTAGGAAACTCAACGCCTGCTTGCCGTAACGATAGCCGTAACCTCAGGGACTTCAATAACTATGGAAAATGACCCCCTCAGCCTTGATGAAATCGTCCGCCGCGTGAATGCGAAAGCCGCCGACTACTGCGCTTTAAGCGACCGCATCTGGGCAATGCCAGAATTAGCATTTGAGGAGCATCGCTCGGTTGCAGAGCACATCGCTATGCTCGACCGCGAAGGTTTTCGCATCACCAGGAATGTCGGCGGCATCGCTACCGCCTTCATCGCCGAGTTCGGCGAGGGCAGCCCCATCATTGGCATCCTCGGCGAATACGATGCGCTTCCCGGTCTTGCTCAAGTCTCGGGCGCGACTGAACTCAGCTCGACCGACGGTAGTGGACCAGGTCATGGCTGCGGGCATAATCTTCTCGGCGCTGGCTCGGCGCTTGCAGCAGTTGCATTAAAGGATGCGCTCGCAGCGGAACGTATTGAAGGTACAGTGCGCTTTTACGGCTGCCCGGCAGAGGAAGCTGGAGGGGGTAAGACCTTTATGGCTCGAGCCGGCGCTTTTAACGATCTCGATGTTGCCTTCTGCTGGCACCCAGCAGTGGCCAACGACGTGTTAACAAAATCCTGCAACGCTGCAAAGTGGGCTCGTTTCTCCTTTACCGGTCGCGCTGCGCACGCGGCGGTCGATCCACATTTGGGGCGCAGCGCGCTCGACGCGGTCGAGTTAATGAATGTTGGCGTCAACTACATGCGCGAGCACATGCCCTCAAACGCTCGCGTGCACTATGCCATTACCAACGCCGGCGGCGAGTTCCCTAACACAGTGCAGGCGTATGCCGAGTCATCGTATTCTATTCGTTCTCCGAACTTGCAAGATGCTGAGCAGGTGTTCGCGCGCGTGAAAAAGATTGCAGAAGGTGCTGCGCTTATGACCGAGACATCGGTGAAGGTGCAAATCACTGGCGGCTATTCCAACGTTTTGCCCAACAAAGCCCTGTATGATCTCATGTACGAGAACATGCGCCGTGTCGGCCCGCCCCCCTTTGACAGTGCTGACTATGAATTCGCCAAGGAGCTTCGCAAGATGGCGCTGACGGAGGAAGATGCGCTGGCCAGCGTCGCGGGGCGCGATATTTCGTTGAAGGACAAGGTCCTCCACGATAGCCTCTTGCCCTTGGGGACAGACCAATTCGATATGAGCTCGACAGATGTGGGCGACGTTAGCTGGATTGTGCCCACTGCACAGTGTCTAACAGCCTGTTTCGCTATTGGCACGTCCTTCCACAGTTGGCAGCTCGTCACCCAAGGCGATTTGCCTGCAGCCCACAAGGGGATGGTATTGGCTGCCAAGGTGATGGCTTCTACGGCGGCAGATTGCATACGCAATCCAGAAGTCATCGCTCGTGCAAAGACGGAGTTGAAGCAACAAAGGGGGGGGCGCCCATATCTCTGCCCAATACCTTTGGACGTCACGCCAAGTGATTTGCGTGGGAAGGCGCCATAAAGGCCTCGCCCCATGTGCTGGTCGCTTCACGTCGGCACAGCGACGACACGACGGTGCCGGTCTTGGCTAAGGGCAGTGCGATACCGGCCGATTATGGACCTATGTGCGCGATGACCGACCGTTCGGCGGCGCCGATCCGCCGGCGCGGTGTTCTATTATTCCCGCGATCGTCGAGGCGAACATCCCGCGGCGCATCTCGCCGGCTGGAGCGGCATTCTGCAGGCCGATGCCTATGGCGGTTATAGCGATCTCTATGCGACGGGTCGTCAGCCCGCGCCTGTTATGGAAGCCAGCTGTTGGGCTCACAGCCGGCGCAAAGTGTTCGAGCTGGCCGATATCGAAGCCGCGGCGCGCAAGATGGCGCGCGGCGAGAAGCCCAACAATCCGCTCGCGGTTGAAGCCGTGAAGCGAATCGATGCCCTGTTCGATATCGAGCGCGAGATCAACGAGTCGCCGGCCCAACGCTACGCCGTGCGCCAGGAGCGGAGCGTGCCGCTGGTCACCGAACTCGAGCGCTGGATGATCGAGACGCGCGACAAGCTCTCGCGCGGACACGATCTGACCAAGGCCTTCAACTACATGCTGCGCCGCTGGTCATCCTTCACACCCTCGACGATAGGGCGGATCTGCCTATCGAACAATGCAGCCGAGCGAGCCCTGCGCGGCATCGCTCTCGGCAGAAATTCCCGGCTGTACTGCGGCTCCGATCGCGGCGAACAGCGCGCTGCCGTTCTCCACAGCCTGATCGCCAGCGCCAAGTTGAATGACATCGACCCTCAGGCCTGGCTCATCGATATCCTGGCGCGCATCGCAGCCCACCCGGCACGTCGCCAGGGACCTCGACGTCAGCGAAGCGCTCATCCAGGACCTGACCCTCGAGTCTTCGCCGCCGCGGCGTGCGCGGCAAACTCATCCTCCGTCTGGCAAGATCCGAGGGGAGCTTAACCGGCTACGAGGTCATATGCCGATTGAATCACATTCCATCGTAGGCAAATTGCTGGCGATGAGCGAGGCACAATCGAGAGGACGCTGGGACCGACCCGAGGGAAGGCTTGGGAAGTCTCCGATGCCGACATGCGGCGCCCGCCTGCCACTGAGCATTCCATCGGACTCGGCGGAATCGGAAAATCCGGCGCCAGGTTCATCGTGGCGCCGTGCCTCGTCGCCCAGCTCGCCGCAGTTCCATCCAGAGCCTCACCGACATCGCGAACGGCTGGATGGAGTTGCTCTGCTACTTTCCCGCCAAGAGACGCCCGTGATGACTCGACTAGTAGCCCGCGATCGCTTTTGTCTCTAAGAAGTCTTCCATCCCGAACCTTCCCCATTCACGGCCGTTTCCCGATCTCTTATATCCACCGAATGGCACCGCCAACTCAGGAAACGCCCCTTGAATGTTGACACTGCCCGCGCGCACCTGCCGAGCAACGTTGCGAGCACGCTCGATCGAGCCAGACGTAACGTAGCCGGCAAGACCATACGGGGTATCATTGGCGATGCGTATCGCGTGCGCCTCATCCTCAGCCTTCATCAGCACCAAAACAGGGCCGAAAATCTCTTCCTGCGCGATTGCCATTTCGGACGTTACGTCTGCGAAAATGGTTGGTTGCACATAGTAGCCTTTACTAATGCCCTCTGGCAGGCCTGTGCCGCCTGCAACCAACGTCGCGCCGTCTGCAAGACCCCTTTCAATCCACGCTTGAATTCTCTCCCACTGAGTCCGATTAACGACGGGTCCGTGGGTGGTGGCTACCGCTCGCGGGTCCCCGACCCTCATCTGCTCCACAGCCATTTTCGCTATGCGCGCGGCCTCCCGCATCCTGTCTGCGGGGACAATCATTCGACTGGGTGCGTCGCATGACTGGCCAGTATTGAGCATCATATAGGCGACACCGCTAGCGACAGCCTGCTCAAGATCTGCATCATCCAAAATGATATTGGGCGACTTTCCGCCCAGTTCTTGGCTGACACGCTTGACGGTGGCGGCAGAGCGGACGGCCACGTCTACGCCCGCGCGCGTCGAACCAGTGAAGGACATCATGTCGATGTCAGGATGCTCGCTCATTGCAACACCAACCTCAGGCCCTAAGCCATTGACGAGGTTGAATACACCGGGGGGCACGCCAGCCTCATGCAAAATCTCTGTAAAGATCAATGCGCAACTTGGCGTAAACTCAGAAGGCTTCAGGACCATGCAGCAGCCGGTCGCGAGCGCTGCTGCGACTTTGCACCCGATCTGATTCATGGGCCAGTTCCACGGCGTAATCATCCCCACTACACCAATTGGTTCTCGGACGACCAACGCCGAGCCGATCGTTTCCTCGAAGCTGTACTTCTCAAGAACACTGCGTATCGTTTCAAAATGGGCCAAGCCTGCCGCAGCGTGTTCTCTTTCTGCAAGCCCCAAAGGTGCGCCCATTTCGTCGGAAATGGATGCCGCAATGTCTGCGATCCTTGAACGGTAAACGTCGATAACTCGTCCCAGGAGTGCGAGGCGCTCGTCGCGTGATGTGTTGGAAAAGTCCTTGAATGACCGTTTGGCGGCATCGACCGCCGCATCTACATCAGCCTTCGACCCGAGAGCTATCTCATACATTGTCTCTTCGTTTGCAGGATTGACTACGGCCATCCGGTTCGGCGACGCGGGCTCCGCCCATATGCCATCGATGTAGAATTTCATGCGCTGAACCATTGACCGCTCCTATGCTTGATCGAATCCTGTGGCAAAATCAAAGGCTGTCCGCGATTGAGATTGATTTGAAATGTATCGCGTCGCTCTTTCTCGCTGCGGTCCCCGTCGCCTATAGCTAAAGTCCTGAAACTGGATGTGGCACGTACGGCGCCTCGAGTAATTTGACCTCATCTTCCGATAGCTTCACGCCGACGGCCGCGAACGCGTCCTCGAGATGTTGCAGCTTCGTCACGCCGACGATGGGTGCAGTCACCACCGGCTTCGAAAGAAGCCACGCCAAGGCAAGCTGCGCATGAGGGAGGCCCCGAGTTTGCGATAGCGACGTAAGACGGTCGACGACTATCCTGTCCACTTCCTGGGTTTGGGCGTAGATGTCCGTACCGATATCGTCGGTGCGGCCGCGAAGGGTATCTGGCTCTTCCTGCCAAGGGCGGGCGAGACGCCCGCGCGCAAGAGGGCTCCACGATATGACGCCGACACCTTCGCTCTCGCACAGAGGTAGCATCTCGCGTTCCTCCTCGCGATAAAGAAGACTGTAGTGCGGCTGCATAGAGACAAAGCGGGTCCAACCATGATTGCCGGCGATTTGGAGCGCTTTGCAGAATTGCCATGCGGCCATTGAGGATGCACCGATATACCGAACCTTCCCGGATTTCACGACGTCGTGTAGTGAGTCGAGCGTCTCTTCGATAGGAGTAGCGTCGTCCCAGCGATGGATCTGGTAAAGGTCGATGTAATCGGTGTTGAGGCGGCGCAGGCTCGCCTCCACCTCCGCCATGATCGCCTTGCGTGACAGGCCGCGTCCGTTTGGATCGGCCCGCATCGGGTAGTAGACCTTCGTCGCGATCACTACCTCGTCCCGCCGTGCATAATCATGCACTGCTCGGCCCAGAACCTCCTCACTCGCGCCGTCCCCGTACGTGTTGGCGGTATCGAAAAAATTGATTCCGCCTTCGATCGCGCGCTTTATGATCGGTCGGCTCTGATCCTCGCTCAAACCCCAGCGCCGCTCAGCCAAGCCGAAGCTCAAACAGCCAAGACAGATCCGAGAGACCTTGAGGCCGGTCCTTCCAACGTTGACTAATCCACCCCGTTCCTCCCCAACTTGAGCTGGTCGATGCAACCCAGGGCATACACGACCCAAGAGATCTGACAGATCTCCGATGGCACCTGGTGCGAAAGACGATGCCGTCTGCCCAAGCGCTGTCATAGGCACTCGAATACGTGCGCGGGCACAATGTACACAGCGTGCTTCGGCCCCAGTTACGGCGCGACTTCACGCTACGGGAAGACGCACCAGGACTTGGCCGCCTTCGACCTTGGTCTCGAACACAGTGATCGGGCAGTCAGCCGGGCCTTGAACCACTTCTCCCGAGGTGATTTCAAATTGAGCACCATGCAAAGGGCACTCGATAAGGGTCCCCTCCAGCCAGCCGTCGGAAAGGAGAGCGAACGCGTGTGAACACACGTTATTGGTCGCATATACTTTGTTGTCGATCAGGTAGATAGCAATCCTATTTTCGTCGATTTCGACCGGCGTTACGGTATCCTCTTCAAGATCGGAAATGGCGCAAAGAATTATCCATTCAGAATTTTGCGGCGCAGTATCTATGTTCTTTTCTGCTGTTGTCACAGTTCACTCCGATGGCCGTAATTAGCCAGCTGCCAGGTATAAGTCAGACGGATCGACTTGCTCGGCCCGGCTAATAATATCCGGCGATATGGGCTTGGCAGCCTTTGCGTCTCGCCGAAGCTGCGTCATGTCACGACCAGGGTTGACCCCCACGGCACTGACAAAACGTCCATGGTCATCGGTGCCAATCTCCAGCCACCGCTCGCTCGCGACGTCCCCGATGCGATACAGGCGCGTCGCGAGGGCTGGCAGTCCGAGTGACTGGAGGGTTACGCCGCACTGATCGGACCAGAACCAAGGTAGGTCCTGATACTGGGCATCCAGACCGCACATTACTTGTGCGGCCACAACGGCCTGATCGCCGGCCACAGTCCAGCTCTCACTGCGTAGCCGCCGGCCAAGCGCGGGCACAGGATAGTTCGTCACTTCTCCGGCAGCATATATTCCCGGAATAGACGTTTCGCAGCGTGCATTCACGACGATCCCGTCCGCGGTGTCGATGCCGGCGTCAGCGGCGATTTCCGCATTCGGCCCGATCCCGATGGCAATAAGGACCATGTCAGCAACGGCCGACCCCCCATCCCAAGTCAGAACGACCTCGCCCTTTGAGTTATTCGACATGCGCAGATTTGCACAGTTCAAACGGAGCTCACCACCTTCGCTCGCGTGACGCGTCGCGACCCATTCTGATAAAGAGAGCGAGGCGCTGCGCGGCAGCAGTCGTGGTGCCAGCTCAAAGACCGTTGTTTGACAGCCCAAGCGGCGAGCGATCCCCGATACCTCCAGTCCTATAAAGCCGCCGCCGATGACTGCCAGCCGCTGGCCTGGCGCAAGAGCCGCACGTAACCGCGAAGCGTCTGATTCGGTGCGCAAATAGTGAACTTGTGCCGGGTCCACACTAAAGTTCTCCAAATGCCGGACCCGAGATCCCGTGGCGATCAAAAGCTTGTCGTAGTGTTCAGGATCACCGTTATCAGTATGGACGATGCGTCGAAGAGGGTCGATGAACGTGGCCTTCGTTCCATTTCGCAAAACGACGCGGTCTGCATACAGCTGAGACCCTTTGAGAGTCGGCCTCTTGCCCTCCAAGAGAAAGTCCTTGGACAGCGGCGGCCTGTCATAGGGTGTCCCGCTCTCGCCATGAATCAGGACCGTGCGCTGCTCAGGACACAGCTCGGCGAGCGTTGTGGCAGCACGATGTCCTGCTAGTCCTCCTCCGATGATAACGACCGTTTCCATAAACTTTCCTCAGCGCTTGGCAACTTTGAACGTTACCAACATGACAACAAAACCAAAAACCTTGGAGATGCACCAGTGTCAAATCCCTGCAAATTCGTTCAGCACAGACGGCCGAGTTTCCAAAGCAATGCCTAGAAGCGCTCCTCGGCCGAAGCTGTGCTCCATGGAATAGGCGGCTTTTGCGCATTTTACCGGTCAGAAGAATCCATATTGTGCGATCGCGGGCAAAGGCGGTGATGGGCTCAGTCACCGCGAAGGGATCGGACTGCCACCCGTTGTACGTTTAAAGGTAAAACGGCTTTCTTGTGCAGAGACCGCAGGTGCCAGTTACGATAGGAATCCCAATCCTATGACCCATGTTCCTAAGACATCGGCCATGCGCCGCTACGAATCTGTCGTTGACCTCATCAAGCGTCGCATTCGCACAGGGACTCTGAGGGGCGGTGATCGCCTGCCGTCTGTTCGGCAGTTAAGCGTAGATACCGGTTACAGCCCGATGACAGTGCATCATGCATATGAGCTCTTAGAGGCTGAGGGGGTTTGCGAGGCCCGGCCCCGGTCTGGCTTCTATGTCGCCGGTGTACAGGCGCCAGTGACAGATCCAGAGAACAACGCCCATGATGTCGGTGGAGATGCGGTAAAAAACTTGCCTGAGGCTTTGCTCCATATTTGGTATTCAAATGACCTTGACGCATTCGGCAGCTTCTACCCGAGTCCGGACCTATTCGACCGCAGCGACATAGACCGCCTGCTGCGCCAGCTTTTGCGCCAGGGCGAGACCCGGCTTGTTGGGTGCGATTCGCCACAAGGCGACGTGCAGTTGCGACATGAAATATCGCGCCGCGCATCAAGGCGAGGAAGCGTCGTATCACATGGGGAAATCGTTGTCGGGAACACGGGCATGTCGTGCTTCGACATGTGCCTCAATGCATTTACCAAGCCAGGTGACGTCATTCTTGTCGAAAGTCCTTCTTATTTTCCAATGCTGGCCGGATTGAACCGCAAAAGCCTCTCCGTCGTAGAACTTTATTCCCACCCGCGCTCGGGCATCGATGCCGAACAATTCCTGCATCTTGTTCGTTCTAATTCGGTTCGTGTGGCATTGCTTATGGGCTCCCATCACTATCCCACAGGCGTGACATATTCCGAGCAAACTATGCGCCGTGTCGTGGAAATCGCTCGCCAACACCAGGTGCTTATCCTTGAAAATGACATGTTCAGCGATCTCAACTACGATGGCAGCAGGCAGCCTTCGTTCAAGCAACACGATCCCTCTGATATCGTGGTGCAATTCGGGAGTTTCATGGCCTCGTTCCCCCCAGCGTATGGATTGGGTTGGATAATTGCCGGCACTCACACGCGACGTTTGATGACTCACCAGTATACACACGGGCTGAACAGCGGTGATGGTATTGTCCAACGCGCAATCGCCACTTTTCTGGCTACCCGTAGTCAGGATCGACATTTGAGGCAATTGCGCTGCACACTTGCCGATAGAATGCAACGGGGCCTCGATTTGATCGCGGAATATTTTCCAAGTGAATGTGTTGTGTCGCCCCCGGTCGGCGGGTTTATGTGCTGGGTACGAGGGCCCGTCGGGTTCGATGCTACTAGTGCTTTGCTTCGAGCGGTAGAATCAAACTTCAGTTTTCTTCCAGGTCCTATCTTCTCGATCGAGGCCTCCTTCCGAAATTTCGTAGCGCTTAACTTCTCGTTCCCATGGACCCCTCAGAACGAAACTTATCTGGCCCAACTGGGTGAGATGATGCACAGGTCAGTCGAACGGTGATGACCATCAGATCGAAGCGTTGAGGCTGCTGCGCAGTCTCGTGCATTCTCCGGCAGTCGCAGGGCGATGGGCAACACGTCGCCGACGGCTGGGCGTCAAAGGGGCTGAAGGCCGGGTAAATCGCAGAGCAACTTGGAGTTACCATCCATACCGTATGCACCTGCGAGCTGCCCGCGCAACCTGGCTTTGTGAGGAGCGCGGTCTTGCTCGGGCCAGCATCGACGCTTTCTCTTGAGGCAGGCACTTTGCTGGCTTCCCAACTCGAACGACGCCGAGCCGAAGGCCTCAGGGGAATGTGCCTCGGCGAAAGCGACCGCTTATCGATTTGCGTGGCTGCAAGCTGACGCGCAGTTCGCTGAAATGGGTCGCGGAGCGGGTTCTCCATAGTCAAGCCAAATTGCGACGAAACTGTCTGCCGCATGTCCTCGCTCTCTGGCTCTACACTATGAAGGGGTACCCTTGACTTTCGAGCGAAGCCAGACCGCTGTGGTTCTGGCAGCGCGAGCATGGACGTGAAGACTTCACCCACGACACGCCACATCTGCCCCCGCCGGAAGTAACTTATGTGGCGGGCACTGCGCAACGTATCACTGGACGTGCCGACCGGACAGATAGTCGGCATCGTCGGGGAGAGTGGATCCGGCAAATCCACGCTTGCTTATACGGTAATGGGGCTGCTTCCGGAAAACGCTCAGGTTACCGCCGGCAGCATTGTCTTTGAGCACCGCGACCTACTCACACTGACCGCGCAGGCGCGACGTAGTCTGATGGGTGATCGCCTCTCCATGATCTTCCAGGATCCGATGACAGCGCTCAATCCGGTGCGGACGATCGAGAGCCAGATGATCGATATCCAACACCACGAACAACGAGACCGTACTGAAAAGCGCGACCGAGCCGTCGACATGCTCAAGCGCGTCGGAATTCCCGATCCGCAAAGCCGCATCGGGAATTATCCGCATCAGTTCTCTGGTGGTATGCGCCAGCGCATCTGCATTGCCATGGCACTTCTGGTGAAACCGGCGCTGCTCATCGCCGACGAGCCGACCACAGCGCTTGATGCAACGTTGGAAGTTCAGATCATCCACCTGCTCAAGGATCTGCAAAGGGAGATCGGTTGCTCCATCCTGTTTGTCTCCCATCATCTCGGCGTCGTCGCTGAATTGTGCGACCGAGTTGCCGTCATGTATGCGGGCGAGGTGGTGGAGCAGGTGTGCGCGACATCTTCCATAATCCCGGCCATCCCTACACAAGGGCGTTGCTTGAGTGCGATCCTGGACGGATCAAACAACGGACGCGCAATTTGCCGACCATACCCGGAGACGTCCCCAGCCTGCTCGGAATCAAAAAGGGATGTATCTTCCGACCGCGGTGTCCTCACGCTTTCGATCGCTGCGTACATGAGACGCCTGGCGAATACCGTGTCGCTGCTGACCAGGTCGCACGATGCCATCTGCTCGATCGAGCTGGGATGGTTGCGGCATGAGTGCGCTGCTGAGTGTCCAGGACCTGCGCGTCCGATTCCGCACCATGGGGTCGCTGAAGGCGCTCACCACGGGCACGGCCGACCCTTTCATCGACGCTGTGTGCGGCGTCTCCTTTGAAATCCGCAAGGGCGAGACGCTTGCCCTCGTCGGCGAAAGCGGATCTGGCAAATCCACCATCGCGCGCACGATCATCGGCCTTCAGCCGGCTTTTGGCGGCAGCATTCGTTTCGACGGGCAGGAACTTATCGGCCTCAAAGCGGCCGAACGAAAGTCCCACCTGCGACGCATGACGATGATGTTCCAGGATCCCGTCGGCTCCCTCTCGCCGCGGCTGACCGTGCAGTCCCTGCTCACCGAGCCATTCCGCATACACGGCGTGAGCAATCGCGATCCCGGTGCCGAAGCGGAGCGCCTGTTGCGCACGGTCGGCTTGCCGGCCGACTTTGGGCGCCGCTATCCCCACCAGCTCTCCGGCGGTCAGGCCCGGCGTGTCAGCGTCGCTCGTGCCCTTGCGCTTCAACCCAGACCTGATCATCGCCGACGAGCCCACAGCTGGGCTCGACGTGTCGGTCCAGGGCGAGGTGCTTAATCTGCTTGCTCGCCTCCAGGATGAACTCGGGATCGCCATCCTGATCATCACCCACAACCTCAACGTAGTCCGCCACATGGCCGATCGTATGGCGATCATGTATCTCGGGCGCATTGTCGAGATTGGCTCAACCCAAGACATCTTCGATCATCCCCGCCATCCTTATACGCAGGCCTTGCTCTCGGCCAATCCGGTGCCCGATCCCGATGCCGTTCTCAACCGCATTGAAATCAAAGGGGAGGTGCCGAGCATGCTGAGGCGGCCAACCGGCTGCGAGTTCCACACGCGGTGCCAGTACGCGCAGGAAATCTGCAGCCGGATTTTCCCCGAGCCTGCAGCTAACTCGGATAACGCGGAGCATCGCTTCAAATGCCATTTCCCGCTCACCTGCGAAACCGAGGTAGCGTTAGAGCAGCGGCCGGTTTCGCAGATTTCCGACCGGATCAACGCAGGCCTGGAGCCCGGAACCCAGGAAAAGCTCTGATTGGACTAAGCCGCTCCGCCGTCGCGGAGCGAAAAAGGAGGTTCTACGTCGACGACGTGATCTTATCACGGTGTTCGCAGTGCCAGTCGTGGCGCCAAAGGGGCCAGTACGAATAGCCAGCCATCGGTCTGATCGAAAGGCAATCCAGGGCGAATAGAACTTCGTTTTACGCCGCCTCCTCCCAAGGCGTGCCGGCCCGGCAGTGAGCTCAGTCTCCTGCCGGGCCTCTGGGTGGCGGAAGCTATGTAGCCGAGACCCTTCCCGGATTCGAGACAGCCAGCGACCACCGCATGGTGTTGTACGATGCGTCTAAATTCGCCGAGTTCGTGAGTATGCTCAGTGAAAGTCGGGGTATCCCTGTGGCCAAGGGAGCGTTTGGATAATTAGGCCGCGGCCTTTTTGCGGGTCCTCTTTCAGACTGTGGGGTTCGTCAGGCTTTCTTGCGAGGCCCGGTCTTGGCTAAAGCGGAGTGCGCAGCGGCTTAGTTCGGAGTCCCCACTTAGCCCGGTATTCGTCGGGGTCAGCAATGGAAGTCGGGCAGGACACCTCATCGCTTGCTTCAGAAACTGCCGGCCGAGACAAGATCGCACGATCGCTACATCGGAAGACAGCCCTTGTCGCGCCTGGATTCCTGCTGAGCGCTTCTGGGTAGCCAAAGAAGCCAAAGGACGACCAAATCATCGATGATGCCTGACGATAGTCGGGACAGTCTTGGGTGACCCTTCTGCGGGTCAGCTTCGACTATGCCCTTCTCATCCCGTGCGATCTCGTCGCGGCGGGAATTCTGTCGCTGCTTTTCGAATGGATATTCGCTTACATTCTGGGATTGAGAGGGATGACGAGGGTTTCCGATCGGCAAGACGGTGGCGAAACAAAGTTGAAGCTCGAGAGCGACGACCATCGCGGTCACAGCGCAACCATCCTGTTCGGCGCAAGGTGAAGAAGACTGTGGCCCGATGACGATCTCGTCGCACGCCATTGCAGGACAGGCGTTTCGTGGCATACTCGCGTCCCGAGGGCGAGCGGAGTCTCGCAGTGTGCGTGCCAATTGGGCGCGGCGAACCGTCTTTGACTTGCTGACTGTCGATCCTTCCGGCTTTAGCCGACCTTACGTTCAACCAAGGTAAACGGCATCGAACACGGGCATGGCCAGCAAGCTCAACGTGCTTATCGTGCGATCGTTAGCCGGCAATGCCGGCGCAAACACCTTGATCGCGTGCCCTATTGCTCTCCCGGTGTCCTCGAAGCAGCCGGCAGAGTACCTACACACATAAATTGATCTTATACCGATCCATCGTTTTTTCCCCCTTACCGGGTCCAAGGTGTTGGCCTAAATCCAAGTGCACCACACCCACTTGGAAACGCCTGCCATTCCTCGGTTTCTACCGTGAACCGCAAAGTGGATCCGAATGAAGGGACACGCTTTGAAACCAGACGATACCATCGCCCGCAATAGTCAGGTGAAGATCGGACCGAAGAACGACGTGTTTGTGGAGCGGTTCGCGCTGGGGCTGACACAGGGGGTGAGCGCGGAGAAGACGAGGGCTTCCATATGTGAGGTTTCGCTTAGGGGGCCGTTCAGCCGCAACGAACACATCGAACGGGACCGTTCTCTTGCCGTCGCGCATCTGATCCGAAGCAATGTTTTTATCCCGGTCGGCCATGATCGCGGCCCATACCGACTACATCTCGCGCTGGACCGTGACGAACTCGCTATCCAGGTCGCCACCGAAAGGCGCGTCAACGTGAATACCTATCAGATTTCACTCATTCCGATGCAGAAGTTCCTCAAGCATTACGTTCTCACCTGCGAGAACTATTACGATGCCATGCCGCGCGCGAGCGTTGCTGCGCTTGCAAAGATTGATGGAGCACGTTGTGCCCTTCGCGAAGAGGGCGCCGAATTCCTGAGGAGGAGGCTCGCCGACAAGTTGGTTATCGATAACGATACCGCCCGACAGCTATTTACGCTGGTTTACGTTCTGCTCATGCGAAGTACATCCGCTCGTGAGGTTGGCATCAGAATGAACAGCGCAGTGGGCATAAGTAGTATTCGCTGAGCAGTGCAAGCAACGCGATCTCTAGTCGATCTACGGAGCACTTTATGGATGCCTTGGCCCCAAATCCCGCATCGAGCTTTTTGGCGAGCATCGATCTGAACTTTCGAACTGCCATGGCCTTCCTGGACCTCCCCGAGGGACTTGCCGAGCGTATCATACAGTGCAACTCCACATACACGGTCCGCTTCGGGGTGAGATTGCGCGGCCGTATGTACAGCTTTGTCGGATGGCGCTCGGTGCATAGCGAACACTGTGAGCCCGTCAAAGGGGGCATTCGCTATGCACCGGATTCCGATGCTGAAGAAGTGGAGGCGCTCGCCGCGCTGATGACGCTGAAATGCGCGCTGGTTGATGTACCGTTTGGAGGTTCAAAAGGCGCACTCAAGATCGACCCACGCGAGTGGGCGCCGCAAGAGCTGGAACGCATCACCCGCCGATTCACTCAGGAGTTGAACAAACGTGGCCTGATCGGACCCGGTCTCAACGTGCCTGCGCCAGATGTAGGCACCAGCGAGCGCGAGATGGCTTGGATGGTCGATGAGTTCCGCCGTGCCAATCCTACTGATGTCGTGAATGCGCGCGCTTGTGTGACCGGCAAGCCGATCTCTAAGGGCGGCATCGCTGGACGCACGGAGGCGACAGGTCGCGGAGTGCAGTTCGCCATCCAATGCTATCTGCGCGATTCGCGTAGCCCGGGAATTTGCGGGCGGCGAGATCTGAAGGGGGCAAGTGTCATTGTTCAGGGCTTTGGCAATGTGGGCTACCACTCCGCCAAATTCCTTTCAGAAGACGATGGAGCGCGGATTGTACTGATCGCCGAACGCGACGGCTTTGTTTCCAATCCCGAAGGCCTGCCCGTCGAAGCTTTGAAACAGCATCAGTTGCGCACCGGCAGCATTCTCGGTTTCGACGGCGCCACTTCCTTCGCAGGCGACATGAGCGGAATTGAAGAGGAATGCGATATCCTTATTCCTGCTGCGATGGAGAATGCCATTCACGTCGAAAACGCCGAGCGGATCAAGGCCCGCCTCGTTGTTGAAGCTGCCAATGGCCCGGTTACGCACCGGGCCGATCGAATTCTACGCTCCCGAGGAGCGTCGATCCTGCCCGATCTCTATGTCAATGCGGGCGGCGTCGTGGTGAGTTATTTCGAATGGGTGAAGAATTTGACTCACATACCTTTCGGCTTGATGGAGAGGCGGCGGCGCGAGCGGAGGAATCACACCATTGCCACAGCGCTCGAGCGAATGACCGGCAAGACATTCCCCGCTGACATGCGCGACGAATTTTTGGAGGGCGGCGCCGAGATCGACCTGGTTCGCTCCGGCCTCGAGGACGTCATGCGAAGCGCCTGGGCCAATATTGCGGACCTTCTTGAGGAGCAGCCGGACCTTGGTGACTACAGGACAGCGGCTTACGTCGCGGCCATTCGAAGGATCGCTGCGGCTTATGAGGCTATAGGTATCTGAGAATGGTCCTAGAATGACCGTAGCTCCTGCTTTGACGTCCAGATTGCCGCAGTCGTCACGTCTCGATCGGCCGTGATGCTTGCGCGGCCCCTGCCGGTGCCACCTCCCTGCCGGCAGGGGCTTTTTTGTCGCACTAAACAATTGGACCTGTCCAAGGGGATCGTTTGGCATGTCCATCCCCCCACAGCTGGCCGGAGTGACAACCGCTCATGTCCCTACTTTGCAGGAGAGCCTTTGCCGAATCCGGGAAGGTGACGGCACCACTCTTGCGCTCGACGGTTCCTACTGAAGTTCGTCGCCGTGGATACATGGTCCCCATATGATCGCCATCGGCGTGATCGCCAACAGTCCGAACGAGACCTTGCATGCTTGGCACGTCGGGGCCGGGCTGACCTTTACAAGGTCTGGTGCGAGGGCACACGTCGTACGTGTGCAGTGGGCGTGTGATGACTCTCGAGCTCGTGCTCTCCTGGCAAGCTTACGAGTAGCGGCTCACCTCCGTCGGGCTCATATTCCGGCTATGCAGACGTATTTCATCTCGAGACAATCCTGGAGCCCCTTGCGGCCGATGCCTGAGTGCTTGGTGGCGCCGCAGGGCGCGCGGCTTTCGAGAACATGCGTCCGGTGTGAAGCCGACCATTTCATATTCAAGCGCCTCGGCGACATGCCATACGCGCTAAATAGGTCGCAAGCCCAGAGATCGTATCGCCTCACGGACCGCCTGGTCAGGGTCTTCGAAGGCAATAGCCGGCGCCAGCGAGGCAAACATTGCGCCCGCCACGAGTGGGTCTGTTCGGCAGGCTTGAGCATGATCGCGCCGCCAGCGGCGGCGGCAACTCTCTTTCGCAGCGGTTCTCGCGCACCAACTTCTTCCATCAAAAGCGCCTCTGGAACGGACAGCCGGCCGGCGGACGCATGGCCGAGGGATGTCGTTCTCAGAGCACGATGCGCCTTTGACGCGCCGCCACGAACGGAAGCTGGTGGGGCGGCGAAGCTTATCTCGACGAGGTGCAACTATTGGCAGCGACCCTTCCACGGTTCAGAGTGCTTCGAATACGGTGAAATCGATGTCAGCGTGTAGACGTTCGCCATAACGTCCCCGTTTTTGAGAAAATCGTTTGGTGAGATCTGAGGCCGAAACAAACGAACATATGCCGCACACAGGCTATGGATAAGCCATATGATTTGCAGGTGGTCATTGATAACAACACTTGCTACAAACCGCCCGATCTGGCCCTGAGCGGCCGGTTGCGAATGGGAAATTCCGGCGTCAGGCGCTCGGTGCGAGTTTATGTCGGCGCACTCCAAATGTCCCTTACCAGATCGCGCATCAGCAACGCTTCGGCCCACCGGTCTGTCGAGTCATTTGCAGTTCGTGTTGTGATTGCGTAGGGACGTGGTCCAAGCTCGCACGTAAAGCTTAGTATGGCGTCAGACTTCGAGCGGCGGCGCCAGCTAGCGAAGCCGTAGCGCCACCATCCCGCGAAAAGATCCACCCACATCTGGTGATGGGGGAAGGAAATCTCGATTTGGACCTGTTCGCGTGATGCCACTCGGCCGTGAAATGCCCATGAGGAATCCAAGATCTGCTCAATCAGTCGATGATTTTCGTCGCTCACTGGCCACGCAAATTCACGACCTACAAGGAAATGCGACAGGTCCGCGAGAAGCGGAAGGTTGGGCGCGGCTTCCAACAAATCGAGGGTGTAGAATAGGTCGGTCGTGAGTCGATTGCGGTGTGTCTCGAAGTAGACAGGCAGACCAGCGTCTTCGCTTATCTTTATCCAACGCTGAATAAGATCGACTCCGTCGCTTAGCCGGCGCAGCCTTACGTCTGGTTGCACATTGAAATGCAGTGCGCCAAGCTCACCAGCTAAATCGATCTGAAGCTTCAAATCATCATCGGTGGCAGGTGCCCCACATGCTTCGAGAAGCAGGCCGGTTCCCCTTAGAGCCCCTTGAAGCGCCTGTGTCTGCTCCTTATTCCCAACAAAAGCGCTAACGCCATCGAAGGATCCGTCCGCAATCATGCGGAGGTTCTCGTCTAGCGTTCGCTCAAACCCATCAGGCTCCCGTCGTTCCATCGCCCAGAGCGATTGAAGAACCTTAAGTTGTTGCATCAGACCTCCAGTATCATTGATAACCCCATTTGGTAGCTTTGCGCGTCCTGAGCGGCTTCGCCAAACCGGGCCTGGGCGGGTGCAGTCGATTCATTCGTGCGCGCGCTCGCGCTTCGGTTAAGCTGGAGAGCTCAGGCATGGCCGGGCTTAATCCCAGGATATTTGCCACGTCAAGCTGGCCCGTTGCGCTGTCCAAGTCCCCCCATTCGATGTAGTGAGATTTTTCCCTGGCGTTAATAGACCACAACGCTCCTGATCGACTTGCCCTCGTGCATGAGATCAAAGCCCTTGTTGATGTCGTCGAGCTTCAGCGTGTGGGTGATCATCGGGTCGATCTCGATCTTGCCGTCCATGTACCAGTCGACGATTTTTGGCACGTCGGTGCGGCCGCGTGCGCCGCCAAAGGCAGTGCCCATCCAGGTGCGCCCGGTGACCAGCTGGAACGGCCGCGTCGAGATCTCCTGGCCGGCACCGGCCACGCCGATGACGACCGACTTGCCCCAGCCGCGATGCGAGGCTTCCAGCGCCTGGCGCATCACCTTGGTGCTGCCGGTGCAGTCGAAGGTGTAGTCGGCGCCGCCGATCTGGTCGGCGCCGCGCTTGGTCATGTTGACGAGGTGAGGCACAACATCGCCGTCGATCTCCTTCGGATTGACGAAATGCGTCATGCCGAATTTTTCGCCCCAGGCCTTCTTGTCGTTGTTGAGATCGACGCCGATGATCATGTCGGCGCCGGCAAGGCGCAGGCCCTGGATGACGTTGAGGCCGATGCCGCCGAGGCCGAAGACGACTGATGTCGCCCCTTGCTCGACCTTGGCCGTGTTGATCACCGCGCCGATGCCGGTGGTGACGCCGCAGCCGATGTAGCAGATCTTGTCGAAGGGAGCGTCGGGATTGACCTTGGCCAGCGCGATCTCGGGCAGCACGGTGAAGTTCGAGAAGGTCGAACAGCCCATATAGTGGAAGAGCTTGTCCTTGCCGATCGAGAAGCGCGACGAGCCGTCCGGCATCAACCCTTGCCCCTGCGTGGCGCGGATGGCGGTGCACAGATTGGTCTTGCGCGACAGGCACGACGGGCACTGCCGGCATTCCGGCGTATAGAGCGGAATGACATGGTCGCCCTTCTTGACCGAGGTGACACCCTTGCCGACGTCGACGACGATGCCGGCGCCCTCATGGCCAAGAATCGCTGGAAAGAGGCCTTCAGGGTCGGCGCCCGACAAAGTGAACTCGTCGGTGTGGCAGATGCCGGTTGCCTTGATCTCGACCAGCACCTCGCCGTCGCGCGGCCCATCGAGCTGCACGGTCATGATTTCAAGGGGTTTTCCGGCCTGAACGGCAACGGCCGCGCGTACGTCCATATCAATGTCCTTATGGGTTATAGTAGGGCGAGGTCCCAGAGGTGGTCGTCTGGGAGCTATCCGTTTCCAATGTGGCTTACGGGCCATTTGAACTTTGGGAGAGACAGCATCGGAAATCAACTTTGATCTGATAGCCTCTCGGGTCGATGCAAGGCAAGCAGCACCGCGCTTGGCCCGTCCGGCGGTTAAAAGTCCGAGGTGCTTAGGATCCATGGATGATCTTGCTGCTGAGTGGCGAGCCGTGCTGGGCGAATCCTGTGTCGCAGCTCTCGAAACCGACGTCACTGCCGATCCTATAGAGGACTCGACAGACGCGTCCGATGGCGACGGCTACATTCTTAGGCATAAACTGCGATTATATCGGTCGTTTTTTTTTCGCCTTTCAGAAGCCCGTAATCGCAACATATGATTTCACCCTATATTCATCGGCGAGTACCCTGAGGCAAAGCCGGTGGTTTGCGCATTCGCCAGCTAACCATCTTCTATCTCGGAGGGCCAGATGAGGTACTGCGACAGGGATGGCAGACTTATGCCCAGGATCCCAGGGTAAGTGATTAACGACATGACCTCCGACATTATCGGCAGTTCTTGGAACCGCTGGTAGAGCCACTCAAGAATACACATTGAACCGCGTTTTTTCGAAACTAGAATGTCAGCGAGGGAAGCAACCGAATACACGCAGAATGTTCGCAAAGGCATATCAACATAAACAAAGGCGTAAAGGGGAAAGCACATGGGAGTTTTCAAGAGCAACGGCGAGCGAGTTCCAGCTGCAATTAAGGCCATGGCGGAACAGACGCATGCGGGTCGTATGGATCGGCGTGAATTTCTGGCTCTCGCGACTGCCTTCGGCGCGTCTACCGCAGTTGCCTACGGCATGATCGGTCTTGCAGCGCCCACAAAAGCCGCGGCTGAAGAGCCAAAGAAGGGCGGAACGCTGCGCGTCTCAATGTTCGTTAAAGGTCAAAAGGACCCTCGGACCTATGACTGGACGGAAATGGCAAACGTCACCCGCTCGTGGCTCGAGCCGCTCATCCGCTACACGCGCCAGTTCACCTTTGAGCCAGTTCTGCTCGAAAGCTGGGATGTCAGCGACGACGCCACCGAATACACGCTGCATGTGCGGAAAGGCGTTACCTGGAACAATGGCGATGCTTTCAGTGCTGAGGATGTGGTCGCCAACCTAAATCGCTGGTGCGAGAAAGATGTCTCGGGCAATTCCATGGCGGGACGTGTCAGCGGGTTGGTCGATGTCAAGACCGGCAAAGCTAGGGACGGTGCGATTACTAAGGTCGACGACCATACGGTCAAATTGAAGCTCTCCGCGCCCGACATTACGCTGATAGCAGGGTTCACTGACTATCCGGCGCTTGTCGTACATCGTGACTTCGACAAGGACGGCGCCGACCCGATCAAGAAGCCCATCGGTACCGGAGCATTCGAACTGGTGTCCTATGAGGTCGGCTCCAAGGCGGTCGTCAAGCGTCGCGAGAACGGCAGGTGGTGGGGTGGCGAAGCGCCCCTCGACAGTGTCGAGTTCATTGACTACGGCGCCGATTTCAGTGCCTCGGTGAATGCTTTCGATTCCGGTGAGATCGACCTTAATTTTGAGACGCCGTCGGACTTCATCGACATCATGGACAAGATGGGCCTGGTCAAATCCGAAATCGATACAGCGAATACCTTGATTTGCCGGACGAATACGACCCACAAGCCCTACGACGACAAACGGGTGCGCAACGCGCTGCAGATGGCAGTCGACAACACCGCCGTACTGCAGCTTGGTTACAGTGGCCATGGCACAGTCGGCGAGAACCACCATGTGAGCCCCATTCATCCAGAGTACTATCCGCTCCCGAAAAAAGCGCGCGATATTGCGGGTGCCAAGAAGCTGATGATGGATGCTGGACAGGCCGACTTCGAGCACGAGATAATCTCGATCGGCGACGAATGGCAAAAGAACACCGGTGACGCAATCGCTGCTCAATTGCGCGAAGCCGGTATCAAGGTTAAGCGCACCGTTATACCGGCCTCGACCTACTGGAACGACTGGAACAAATACCCCTATTCCACAACGCAATGGTACATGCGCCCGCTCGGGGTTCAGGTCCTCGCATTGGCATACCGCACTGGGGAGGCTTGGAACGAGACGGCCTACTCCGACCCTAATTTCGACGCCAAGCTCAAAGACGCGCTGTCGCTGACAGACGTTGCCAAACGCAAGGAAGTCATGAAAGACGTCGAGCAGATCCTGCAGGAGTCCGGCATCATGATCCAGCCGTTCTGGACGAAGCTCTACTGCCACATGAACAAGAAGGTAAAGAACTACGCCATGCACCCGACCTACACAATGGAGTTCCAGAACGTGTGGCTGGACGCCTAAGCCCGTCTCGTGGGGGCGCATTGGGCCGGCACTTTTTTCACTTCGGCAGCTGCCGGCCCATTTTGAAAATCAATGTCCGACGATCATCCTCGCCGAGCCTTTCCGACGACGAGTTGGTGCAGCAGATGCACGACGACCTTTTGGCTGAAGGAAGAGAACGAGGAAGCATCGTGCTCGAGCGCGGGCTTCGGCAGGCCTCGTCTCTCACGTCGATGGCAGCTGCCGACTCATTGTCAGTACAAGGGACCAAGCATCGGTAGTAACCAGGCGTGATGAAGCCGCTTTCCAGCTTTGCTTGTGCTCTGAAGGACTGCCTTGTCCCTTTGAACATCTATACTCCATGCAGTAACTTGCATCCGGTTCCGATCCGTATCTTCGAAAGCGCTTCCGCATTTTCCGACCGTGGCTGAAGGGCCCGCATAGGCTCCGGCATGCCCTCTGCTCGCTGACCCACCTGCGAGCGGTATTCGGTCCCTCTAATTGGAAGCGCTCCCGAAACGCAGTTGCTTAAGGGTCGCGTCGTAGGTGACGGCGCGACGTTGGCAACGATCCGGCCTTGCGGCGCACTAAGCGTGATCAACGTGCATATTACTTCGGGAAGCCTTGGAGCATGTCTTGCTGCAGGGAACGAATCTCACAAATCCGTTGCAAGTGATAACACAGCTTTGGCATCCTTCGAAGGATCCGCTATGTGCTCGGGTGCAACGGTCTGCCCAGCTTCTATAATCCGTTTGCCGACCATGTAGGAGCGCGGGTCGTTCATTGCATCGACAGCCAGGAGCCGTATTCCGCCGTAGTACCAAATCGACAGTGACCGATCATGATCGCCCTTTCGTTGGACGATCAGATCGTAACCGGTATTCAAGCCAGCTATCTGCAGCTTGACGTCAAATTGATCCGACCAGAACCAAGGTTTAGCCTCGTAGTTCTCGGACGCACCAAGGATGTTTCTGGCGACCAGTTCGGCATGGTCGATGGCATTGCCGACGCTTTCAAGTCGGATGCGCCTGCCGTCATAAGGGAAGGAGGCGCACTCCCCGGCTGACCAAATGCTGGAGTCCGAAGTTCGGCCTTGGCAGTCGGTGCGGATGCCATCTTCGATCTCAAGGCCCGCTTCCTCGGCGAGGCCGGTTCTAGGCGTGACCCCAATGGCAACAATGACAAAATCAACCGGGATGTCCATGCCATTGGAGAGCACGGCGCAGGAAACCCGGCCTGGCCCGGTCAGACGGTCTAGTCCCACATTCTCAAGAATCTTAACGCCATGCTTGGAGTGCAGATTACGGAAAAAGTCGGACGTTGGCGGCGCCGCGACACGCTGGAGAATCCGGGGGGCCATCTCAATCAGCGTAATCTCAAGCCCAAGCTTGATCCCGACGGCGGCGGCCTCGAGCCCGAGATACCCGCCCCCGATAATAAGCAGCTTCCGTCCGGGTTGGAATTCTGTAGCCATTGCGTCGGCATCGGCGAGCGTTCGAATCGTATACACGCCTCTCAAATCGCCGCCCGCCGTCGCCGGGATCCGCCGTGGGCCGGAGCCCATTGTCAGCGCAAGCTTCTCATAAGGGATTGATTCATCGCCCGCGAACAGTGTCTTAGCCGACCGATCGATCGACGTAACAGGTGCGGACAATTTGAGTTTGATTTCATTCTCTTTCCAGAACGAGGGTGCGCGAAGGTAAAGCCGCTCCAGGTCCATATCTCGAAGAAGATAGCCCTTGGACAGCGGCGGCCGTTGATAGGGCGGCGCGGGCTCTTCGCCAATAAGCGTTACCGGCCCGTCGTACCCCAAGGCCCGCACCTTGGCTGCGAGCGACGCCCCGGCTTGACCGGCACCAACGACGACGATGCCGGCCATGAACAAATTCCTTCCGCAGATCGGGACTTACTTGCCCGAGCGTTCGACGATCGTCCGAGGACTCATACCTGCTTTTGGGGCATGCGAAGAACAAGTCCTTCCAATGCATCATTGACCCTGATCTGACAGGTCAGGCGGGAGCGGACAGGATCTGGCTCGAATGCGAAATCGAGCATATCGTCTTCCATCGCCTCTTTCGGCGGGAGCTTACCCACCCAGGTCGGGTCGACATAGACGTGACAGGTCGCGCAGGAACAGGCGCCGCCACAATCTGCCTCGATACCGGGGATGCCGTTGTCTCGGGCTCCTTCCATGACCGTGGCGCCGCGAGGAACGTCCACAACATGCTCCCGACCATTATGTTCCACGTAAGTGATCTTGATCATCGCGATCTCCCTAGACCTCTAGTGCCAACAACCTGCAGACCCGGCGAACCGCGCTCGGTGTATTACTTCTTTCGCATTTCTTTCAAGCGGGCTCGGGTGCGGGCCGTAGATTCTTCCGTGCCATCATGAAAAGTACCAAACCATTTATCGAGAGGCACTTCCGCCTCGCCGTAGTTGCACTCGAAATAACGGTGATGAAGTTGGTGGAAAAAACCTCCTACTTTCAGTCCGGAATCGCTGTCCTCTCCAGCGGTCATGATCTCGTAGCCAGAGTGCCCACTGATTGCCAAAAGTACCTTTTGCTGCAGGTGGAAGAGGAAGTGTATTGGATGTGAGGGAATCACCATATGGACTACAACGGAGCTCAGATAGATGATGTGCTCGACAGGGTGCATCGACATCCCAGACCACGGGCCGACGTTCACGTTGCGATGATGTAGAGAGTGAAACCTATTATATATTGGCCCCCAATGCAGTAAGCGATGGATCCAGTAAAAGTGAAACACGCCGTATATTGGCAAAACCACAAACCAAAGGACACACCATATAGGGTGTTCAGAAAAACTCAGCATCGGCGCATAGCCGTTGGCGTATGCCCAGAGGCCCAGAACTTCATATGCCGTCCAAATCGTCACCCCACTAGCAATCGACCAAAACACATTGTCCAGGAATTGGCTTTTGAATGTATAGAGGCCGTTTTTCTTATGAAAGGGGCGGGCATCATACCGCAGATGGTTGCCTTGTCTTTTAAAAGTGTAGAGATATAGATGCATCCCTCCTGCCACGAGAACCATCAGAGCGAGGTTGCGTAGATAAACGGCCGCGATCCAATCGAAAGCAAAGGTTCGTGCTGTTTCCAACGAAGGCGATAGGTAGAACCACGTCAGGAATGACACGCCAACCACGAGCAACCGATCCGATATCGGTAGCCAAGAATTCCACAGTACCTTCAGCCCAAGGATCGGTCCGCGTTTCAAGTTGAACAGCGACCGGTCCTCCAGCGGAAGGTCGGGATGGTAGTTCCAGGTCGATTTCCCCGGAAGCGTGGCATCTGGCTTCGTAGTGTCGTGTGTCATGAGAGTCACTCACCTATGCTTCGCACGCCCAACGAGGCTGTCTCGCCGAGCCGAGCGACGAAGTTTCCAGCTCTGGAGGTTCTATGAGAATCGTTACGTCGCCGCAGCGAAAGCACCCAACGCACGCCGCCGATTGAACAGCGCCTCGATCCGTTGCTCCTGAGAGAACATAAGATGCGCGTGCCGAGAGCTCAAAGGAAAATAAAATCAACCAGAGTTGAGTGTAATGCATTGAACCGCGCCGGGGTTGGCCTGAGGCTCCAACCTAGACAGCGGCGTGGGCGCCGGAGGGCCAGCCAGGTGTCCGAGCTGATGAAGGCTCTCGAGGGAGAGAACCCGCTAATTCAGACAGGCCAATGACAAACTACGCAATTGTCCGCCTATTTTGCGATGGTGAGCTCGACCGCCGGTCCAAGCCAATAATTGCCTTCATCGACGATCGCCGCGCTGCGCGTGGGTTGAGCCTATCTGCAAGGTGCTGCGGATCGCCCCTCGACCTATCAACACCATGCTGGCAACCGGCGCGATTCCGGCCATACCTGTCAGCCGGGGCGAAGCGCGATGAGGCCCTGAAGGTGACGGCCCGAGGTGTGTTCGAAGAGAACAACCGCGTCTACGGCGCGCGTAAAGTTTGGCGGGCGGGACAATACGGACGCGTCAGCCGCCTTCCGTTGACCTGAAAACATTTTCTGCCAGATCAACACCTGATCGTAATCGCCTTTATGGGCCGGCCTCTCTTTTGCGTGGCGCTAACACTATGACGTTTGGCATTGGGATGCTGCTTGGTAAGCTCGCATTCATATGGGGTAATCGCGGGAGCGGCTTGCCCTGAGAATTTCATGGTTTTGGAGGGTGGCTATTCCTCGCTAGGATGAAATACGGAAACGCGACTGGATGCCGGGCGCAACCATCTAAGGGAGCAAGGCCATCGCAAAACAGATTGGTCTCGACGTATCGATGAAAGAGGCGGCAGTGCGATCCGACGTGAAGGCGAACGCATCTGGCGGGGCAAGCGTGCCTCTGATCCCTGGGTCATTGCTGAGCTTATCCGGGCGCCAGCCGTAAAAACGCGTGAGACGGCAATTGTCGAAACACGGGCGTAGATCGCCTGTGTCGAGGAGAAAGCGATCCCGAAAACGCGGCGGCGCGTAAGGAGCGCAAGGCGCCGCGGCCCCGAGCCTGGCGCGCGTCGAACAGGGGATTGAGCCTGATGGCATTGCCTGCCAGTGTGGTTGCAGCGACAGGCATCATCCGGATGCAAGTGCTCGATGTTAGTGATCTGATCAAGCTCGGAGTGGACAAGGTCCTGCTCTACCGTCGCGCGCTTTTCGCGTGGCCTGGCCATCCCCGCCTCCTCGATTCGCCTCGCCGCAGCGCAGCGTGGAATCGTATTAAACGTCCAAGAAAGCCCAAAAACATCGCAAATCCTGCAATCCAAAAGCGAGTTAACGGGACGTGCTTGAAGGCCATCGCCAAATGAGATCAGTCTGCCCACTGTGGCACGCTGACTCGGCGCCAGCCAAGATCTTCGAACAAGGCTTCAAACTGCCCCGGCCAGCGGCATCCTTGGCCTTGCAAAGCTGCCTTGTTCCAGGATTTGTAGGCCAGCGAATTACCCTCCGGCCCACGTCGGAAAGCACGCCCATTGGCCGCCATCTACGTCCACGGATACGATCCTAAACACCCCCATTACGCATGGTAAATTCCTGGCTTGCAATGGACACTAAAGGGCCGCAGCGTATGCTTGTTCCAATAGCCACGCACGCATTGTTGACGCGGGCCTTGAGAGCGGCTTCCTGTTGTTCCAAGCTAGACAAAAGCCGACAGGGTCACGCATCGCGACGTCGGAAAACCTGACGAGTCTTCCCTGACGCACCATCGGTCTCACCAGTGAGTCCCATCCTAGCGCTAGGCCTTGATTTGCCTCAGCTGCCATAAGGAGAGCCGAATATCTGTTAAATCTGCTCCCGCGCAATCCTTGGTAGGGAACAGATGCGCTTTGAAGAAAATCATGCCATCGAGGCCAATGCGGGTTGTTCCAATCCACATGAAGTAGAGGAAGGACTGACAAGTCTGATGGCTTAGTAAAGCGATGTTCTTCTGCAAACTCCGCACCACAAACAGGATAAATAAGGTCTTTGGACAGGGGTTCGGTACTTTCGTTTGCCCATATTCCTGCGGCAGGTCTTACAAAAAGGTCTACCTCGGCGTTACGAAAATCACGAACTTGATCCGAAATAAAATGATTGACCGTAATACGCGGAAATTTGGTCCAGAAATCTTCCATTCTTGGCATAAGCCAGTGCGTTGCGAAAGCATCAGTACACGCGAAAGTGACGATTTCCTCGTCCTTTTCAATCCTTAAGGCCTGGACCGCTTCAGAGCAACGCGACAGACTAGCGGCTACCTCGGAGAACAAGTCTTGCGCGGCCGCGGTCAGCTGAACTCCATTTTTATGTCGGATGAAAAGCTTAAGACCGAGTTCATCCTCTAGCGCCTTTATCTGCCGGCTTACCGCACCGGCAGTTACGTTCATTTCGTCTGCAGCGCTTTTAAAGTTCGCATGCCGAGCCGTCGCCTCAAACACGGCCAAAGTTGTCAATGGCGGGAGGTTATAGTACTTGCGGACGATCGCTCTTCTCCATTAAATCATACGGAATCCGAGCAACATGAATGCAATTCAGAAGCATTGGTCTGCCCGGATCAAGATAAACAGCCTGCGCTGCTTCTTTTGATCGGTTCACAGTAACTCGCGACAAAGCCGATTGCAAGAGAAACTCAAAGGTACTCCCCATTCTCAAGGGGTGAGAAACCTTGGAGCAACCCCCTTTACACCTGGAGGGATCAGAACATAGGCTGTTTAAATCGTATGCGGCTTATCAACCAAAGACACAGCTACTGCTGGTTTCATGGCCATCCCGCGTCGCGCTTCGGCGCATTTGGCGTAGCGCGGACGGGGAGGTGAACCCTCGGCGAATTGATGTTGACGGCATTGCGAACATATTCGCGGCTGGAATGCTTAACGGTCTCATGTTCGGCGACGTTCTCGCCAGAGATCTTGAACGCCTTCGTTTCGTCGGTCATCAAATGGGCGGAGGGGCTCGATGGGCCTCGAGCATGCGCTCCGCGGCGCGCCTGATGATCTATCTCGGGCGTCCGGAGTGCTGCAGCGCAGGGCTGGTGTCGGCAAATGGGGCGCCTGGATGTCCGACAGCGGCATTTCGATTTCGGTTATTGCAACAAGGCCGAGGGTTGCGCGTCGATCATGATGATCACGCCGCAGGGAAGGATGTGGCGACGGTGAACCTGGCAGGAATTCTGAGCCAGACCCCACTCTACCGAAGGTACCGATCCCATCAGCTTCCGGAAGCAGCGCTGCGCAAACAGCTGCATTCAACAAACCCGATCGAACGATAAAGTGGCACGGCGATGTCTTCGGCCTGTTTAACAAACGGCGAAGCCGCATCCGCTCGCCGCAGCCCGCATAGGAACCCACCGAAGCGTGTCGATGAGTACATAAATTGTCTCTATAGCAGCGGCAAAATAATGAAGGCACAAGACGTGAGTTTTGACCTCTCCAAGTGCCCAAAATGATTATACGGTGACCTTCTCTACATGCGCGCCCGCTCCGGTGAGCGACCAAGGCCTCACACAAGTATGTTTATTATAGAATGTTTTCTCATGACTCTTGCCGACACCCATGCTCCCGCTTTGTCCACGAGGAAGGTCAAAGTCAGCAACTTGCCCTCAGAACTGACCGTCAGTGGGTGGTTCGCGAATTTGCGGGATATAAATCTCGCTGCACCGCTGTCTGGTCGGGTCGACGCTGATTGGGTTGTAGTGGGTGGGGGATGGTTCGGTACTAACGCGGCCAGGCGCATAGCAGAGCTTCGTCGCCAGGATTCGGTTCTGCTGATCGATGCAGGCGAAATCGGCAACAACGCGGCGGGGCGCTGCGCTGGCTACGCGATCGATCTTGCGCACAACCCTCGCAACGCGAATTTTGTCGAAGATGAAAAGGGGAACATCGAAGAGCGCGACATCAATCTGGAGGGCATAGCCTATCTGCGGGATGCCGTGGAGAGGTATGACATCAAATGCGATTGGAGCCCTGAAGGAAAGACGCACTCGGCTGTGACCGCGAGAGGCCAGGCTTGTCTTGCAACTTTTGCTCAAGCACTCGATCGGATTGGAGCAGAATATCAATGGTACGACGCTCGCCAGATGAAAGAGATGGTTGGCAGCTCGTACTACACGAGAGGACTGCACACCCCCGGAACTGTCCTACTGCAGCCAGCAGCCTTGCTCCGCGGCATCTCGGCCAATCTCGGAGACAATGCGAAAGTCTATGAAAAGACGCCAATCCTTGAGGTTGTGTACGGCTCACCACGCCATGTCCTACGCACGGCTAATGGAGAGATCCATGCCAAGAACATCATCCTGGCCAACAATGGGTTCATCTCAGAGTTTGGCTTCTACGAGAATAGTGCCATCCCGGTTTACACATATGCGAGCATGACTCGTCCCTTGACGGCTGCGGAAAGCGCGAGAATCGGTGCGCGAGCCACCTACGGCTTAATTCCGGCGGAGAGCTTCGGGACCACAGTGCGCAGGACCGCTGACAATCGGCTTTTCATTCGGAACATCTACGACTATGCCGACGGTTTCCATACCACCGGAACGCAGATCGCCCGCGCCAAGCGCAGTCATCAGAAATCGTTCGATCGCCGTTTCCCTGAAATATCTTCGATCGGCTTCGAATACACCTGGGGTGGCGCCCTTAGCCTGGCGCAGAACGGCGGTTTCGTTTTCGGTCAACTGAGTGACCGGGTTTTCGGGGCGGGCTTTTGCAACGGCACTGGCGTCTCCCGCGGCGCAATCTACGGAAAGGCCGTAGCCGAGCTCGCCTGCGGTCAGGACAGCAAGCCCATCCGCATTCTGCAGAACAAGGCGAGGCCGAGCCCGGCTTACCCAAAGCTCATCACCTCGCTCGGCGTCCGATATTCGACCAGATACCGGCTCTGGAGAGCCGGGCGTGAAGTATAGCCGCGCTAAAATTAATTCAGGAGTTACGAACATGGCTAATCTGAGAGGAATAAACCTTGCGATGCAGACCCCCTTCCATAAGGACGGGTCGATCGATTTCGTGCGTTGGGACAGGCTGCTCGACCAATATTTGGAAACCGGGATGCACGGCTTCGTGCTCAGTTCGGGCACCGGCCAGCATGCCTATCTCACGGAGGAAGAATGCAACAAGCTGTTCGCAACAGGCGTAAAGCGCATTAATGGTCGTGCAGCGATTACTGCGCAGACCTCGGCTTTGAACCTGCAAGAAGTGATCCGTCGCTCGAAGGCCGCGCAAGATGCCGGTGTAAATGCGCTGATGATCCTGCCGCCTTTCTTCGAGGGCCCGAAGCACGATGATGGCATTTTCGCTTTCTACGAAGCGGTCTGCAAGGAAGTGTCTATCGACGTCATCGGCTACAATATCCCCGGAGCGACGGGCATCGAACTCACTCCTAAGCTCTATACCCGCTTGCTGCAATTGGACAATTTCAACTTCATCAAGGACAGCTCAGGCGATCTATGCAAGCAGCAGGCGCTGTTGGCATGCGGGGGCAATATCCTGAACGGCGCCGACCCGAACGCACCGTTCTCCTTCATGTTGGGTACGGCAGGTACGATTTGGGGCTGCGCCAATATTTTTCCGCGCGAGGCGGTCCAGCTCTTCAACCTTATCGATAGCGGCAACCACGCCGAGGGCCTGAAGCTGTGGCAGTCAATGTTCCCGATCGTCGCTTACTGCTGGCAGAACGATTACATCCCGGCCGTCAAGGCGGCATCGCGCCAGATGGGCTTTGACGGTGGCACTGTGCGCGCGCCCGTTTGCGAGGTGGGTCCGGACGAAGAGGTAAAAATAGCAGCGGCTCTTAAGCCTTTGCAGTTGGCGAGGGCAGCCTAGCCGAACGAGCCAGTACGGCAGTGTCAACCTGGAATCCCGATGATGAATAGCCAAGAAGCTCGCTTGCGCAATGACCTTGCCGCAGCGTTTCGCTGGACCGCGCGGCTCGGTTTGCACGAGGCGACTGCGAACCATTTCTCGGTCGCGATCGATGGGGAGGGCGGTCGGTTTCTCATGAATCCGAACATGGCGCATTTCTCCCAAATCAAGGCGCGGGATCTGCTCCTGCTCAGTTCGGCCACGAATGAGGCGCCGAGAGGTCCTGACGCGCCAGACCGCACAGCGTGGGAATTGCATTCATACCTTCATCGGAACATCCCGCGGGCGCAGTGTATTCTGCACACCCACATGCCCTACGCGACGGCCTGGAGCTGCCTGGAAGATCCGGAGATCCTGCCGATTTGCCAGAATTCGGCGCGATTCTATGGCAACGTAGCCTACGACAAAGACTACGGCGGGATGTTCGTCGATTCCGAGGAGCCGGGACGAGTCGCTAAGCTCCTCGGTGACAAGGATGTCGTGCTCCTTGGCGGGCACGGCGTGATGGTGGTGGGTCCCAGCGTGGCGCATGCCTTCGATACGCTCTATCACCTCGAACGCGCCTGTATGAATCTCGTGCTGGCCTATTCCACTGGGAAGCAAGTTAAGCGTCTGCCGCATGAAGTAGCGGCTAAGACGGCGCGGCAGTGGCGAGAATACCGGGGATTCTCCGAAGGGCACTTTCGCGCTCTCGTCTCGATACTCAACAAGGAAGACCCGGGTTATCGGCTGCAGCCGGCTGTCGCTGCCTGAGAATTGGAATTTCCATGACAAGTTTTACTCATAATGATGCCCTCTCGATCGCTGCTGCGCTGAGGATGCCTTCGCGCCCGTTCATCGGTGGCAATTACCGCACCGCCACGGCCGGAAGATCATTCAAGAGCGTCAACCCGGCCACCGGAGAAGTTCTTGCGGAAATCGAGGGCTGCAGTCCATCCGACGTGGATGCCGCTGTGGCGGTCGCGAAAGCTACGTTCGAGTCCGGCGTGTGGTCGCAGAAACACCCGTCCGAACGCAAGGCCGTGCTGCTGCGTTTTGCGGAGCTCATCAACAAGAACCTGCAGGAGCTCGCGGTTCTGGAAAGCCTGGATTCGGGCAAGCCTATCACCGACTGTTTGACGGTCGACGTGCCGTTCACGGCCAGCACCATCGCGTGGCACGCTGAAGCCCAGGATAAGCTGTTCTCCAGAATCGCGCCGACCGACAGCAATGCGCTCGGGATGATCATGCGCGAGCCGCTGGGTGTGGTGGGCCTCGTGCTTCCTTGGAACTTCCCGATGCTCATGGCTGGCTGGAAGCTGGGTCCGGCCTTGGCCACCGGGAATTCGGTGGTGCTGAAGCCGTCGCAGATGACGACATTGACCGCACTGCGCATGGCCGAATTGGCGGTCGAGGCCGGGATCCCGGCGGGTGTCCTGAACGTCGTGACCGGGTCGGGTGAGGTTGGAGAGGCGCTCGGTCTTCACCGAGACGTCCGGGTGATTTCGTTTACTGGTTCTACCGAAGTCGGGCGAATGTTCCTGGACTATTCCCGACGCTCGAACCTCAAGCGAATAGTGCTGGAGCTGGGCGGAAAGAATCCCGCCGTTGTGTTGGCCGATGCGCCTAGCCTCGATTTTGTGGCCGAGCAGCAGGCGTTCTCAATTCTGACCAACATGGGCCAGAATTGCGCCTCGAACAGCCGCCTGATCGTGCACAGGGCAATCAAGGACGAATTGGCCGAGAAGATCGTCGCCGCTTGCAGGAACTGGAAACTGGGCGATCCTCTCGAGCCGGCCACACAGCTCGGCCCAGTGGTGGGCGCAAACCACTGCAACAACATCAAGAAGTATCTCGAGAAGGGACGCGCGGAGGGTGCGACACTCGCCTGCGGCGGTAACCAGTTGGATCGGCCCGGGTACTTCATCGAGGCGACGGTGTTCGACCGCGTCACGCCCGATATGACCATTTACCGCGAAGAGATCTTTGGCCCCGTGCTCACCATCACCGAAGCGCGGGACGACGATCACGCGATTGAGCTGGCCAACGACACCGAATATGGCCTGACTGCGTCGCTTTACACCACGGACGTGGGCAAGGCTCACAAGCTTTCGCGGCGGATCAACGCAGGCACAATCTCTGTGAACTGCTACTCCGAAGGTGAAATCTCGACCCCCTTCGGCGGCTTCAAGCAGTCCGGCTTCGGGGGACGCGACAATGGCTTGGAGGCGCATGAGCAGTACACGGAAGCGAAGACCGTCTGGATGAACTTGGCGGCGCCGGCCCGGCCCGGAGTGTAGACGATGAAATCGGTCCGAGTGGTCGAAGGGAATGCGCAGTTCGTCGCGCAGGACATCGAACGTCCGGCACTGCCCGCGGGCGCCGTGCGTGTCCGCATACAGGCTGCGTTCTTGCCCCCCTATTTCGATCATTTGCCTTCAGGGAGCTGGCAGACGCCTCCACGACCCTTCACTCCCGGTCAGTGCGCGATTGGCGTCGTCGAAGAAACAGCCGATCCGGACTGCCCGTTGCGTCAGGGCCAGTCTGTGTATTGCGACATGTATATCGAAGGTGCGGGATCTGAAGCCGATCATGGATTTATCGGCTGCTTCGGGCTGACGCCGGCCGCAAGCCGGCATCTCGCCAAATGGCCGAACGGTACCTTCGCGCAGGAGTTCGTCGGACCCGAACATTGCTTTACACCCGTCCCCGATAACGTGCGAACGCCGCCCGAAATTCTGTGTCGGCTGGGATGGTTCGCAACCGCCTTGGCCGGCTTTAGGCGAGGGGGATTCAAGCCTGGCGGGGTCGTCGCGATCAACGGTGCCGCGGGTCTGCTCGGCACCTCCGCTGCTGTCGTGGCCTTGGCCACCGGAGCGGCCCAAGTGCGCCTTGTCGGGCGCAGGACGTCAGTTCTCCAGCAGCTCGCTGCTCTGGACAGCCGCATCGTGGTCGAAGGCCCGGACGATCAATCCCCGCTGGACTTCGTCCTGGACTGCGCGGGAGGCGACAACGCCTTGACATCCGTCGCCTTGTCGGAGCGGCTGCGTCGCTTCGGGACTATCGTGTTTGTCGGTGCCCTAACCGCGCGTGCGGCTTTCAACACAAGCCTGTTGATGCGCAACAGCAACAGCGTGGTGGGTTCGTTCTGGTTCCCCCACGAGTTGGCAGCAGACGTGCTGGCACTAATCGCCGCGGACGCGATCGATTTATCGGCTTTCCGCGCTGAAACTTTCGATACCGATCAAATCGTAGCCGCGATGATGCACAGCGTCCAGCACTCTGGCGGGCTGGTTCATATCGCGCTGAAACCTTGAACGAGAGTAAGATGTCCACTCTTCCGGAAGAAGTACAGGTAGTTATCATCGGCGGCGGCATTGGCGGCGCGTCGATCGCGTACCACTTGGCCAAGCGCGGCGTATCAGATGTTCTCCTGTTGGAACGTGACCGGCTGACATGCGGCACGACCTGGCATGCAGCAGGTCTCGTTGGGACGCTTTGGCCCACGAAAAATATGACTCAGCTCGGCGCCTATTCGCACCGGCTCTATCAGGAACTCGAAGCGGAGACCGGCCAGGCGACTGGGTACAAGCGGAACGGGTCGATTTCGCTTGCGCAGACCACGGCGCGGCTTGAGGAATTGACGCGCACTGCTGAGATGGCACGAGTGTTTGGCGTCGAAGTCGAGGTGGTCGGGCCAAAAACGCTTGGAGAACTTTATCCCGGCATTGACACCAGCGATCTGGTCGGTGGGCTCCATTTGCCGAAGGATGGGCAGACCAACCCGATCGATGTCACCATGGCGCTGGTCAAGGGTGCGCGCATGAATGGCGCTACCGTGCGCGAGGGCGTGACCGTCACCAGGATCCTGGCGGACGGCGGCAAGGCGACGGGCGTGGAGACCAACCAAGGCACGATCCGCGCAAGGAAAGTGGTTCTGACCGGCGGCATGTGGTCGCGCGACCTGGCCAAACAGGTCGGGGTGGTGCTGCCGCTGTTTGCCTGCGAGCACTATTATGTTGTGACCGAGCCGGTCCCAGGTTTGCCCGGCAAACCGCCGATCATGCGCGACCTGGACCACGGAGTCTATTTCAAGGAGGACGCAGGCAAGCTCCTGATCGGCTTCTTCGAGGACAATGCCAATCCGCTGCCGATGTCCAAGGTGCCCGCTGATTTCAGCTTCGGCCAACTGCCTTACGAGATCGAGCATTTCGAGAAGTATCTCGAGAGGGCCATGATCAGGTATCCGGTGCTGGAGAAGATCGGCATCTCGACTTTCTTCAACGGGCCGGAGAGCTTCACCACGGACAATCAGCACCTGATGGGAGAAGCGCCGCTTCTGAAGAACTTCTTTGTTGCCTGCGGCTTCAACAGCCGTGGCATTGGCGGCGCCGGCGGCATCGGCAAGGTGATGGCGGAATGGATAGACCTTGGTTATCCGCCGATGGACGTTTGGGAAAGCGATTGCCGCCGCGCCATGCCGTTCCAGGGCGATGAGACATATCTGGAAAACCGGGTGGCCGAAGCGCTCGAGCGTTCCTACGCCATGCACTGGCCCTACTATCAGTATCGCTCCAGCCGAGGCATTCGCAAATCGCCTTTCTACGACCGCCTCGTTGAGATGGGCGCGGTACATGGCGAGGTCGCAGGCTGGGAACGTCCGAATTGGTACGCGCCGAAGGGCGTCAAACCGGAGTATGAGTATAGCTACGGCCGCCAGAACTGGTTCCCCTATGCCGCTCAGGAGCACAACAACGTTCGAGAGAACGTCGGCTTTTACGATTTGACTTCCTTGGCCAAATTCAAAGTCACCGGCCGTGACGCCGAGACTCTCCTGCAGCGGCTCTGCTGTGCCGACGTCGCGGTGCCGGTCGGCAAGCTGGTCTATACGCAATGGTTGAACGAACGCGCCGGGATCGAAGCGGATCTGACCGTTGTGAAGATGGGCGAAGACGAGTTCATGATCGCCACACCCTGCGGCAGCCATGTGAAGGACTGGTCCTGGCTGCTGACGCACGTCGCGAAAGACGAAAATATTGAAATCACCGATATCACCGATCAGTTCGGGGTGGTCGCGCTCCAGGGCCCGAACGCTCGCGCGGTCTTCCAATCCATGACCGAAGATGACCTTTCCAATGAGCAGTTCAGCTTCGGGACCGGACGCTGGATGAGCGCCGGCGGAGTGCGGCTTTGGGCTCAGCGGATCTCCTATGTGGGCGAGCTCGGCTGGGAGATCTACATTCCGATCCAGGAGGCTTTGGCCTTCCTCGACGCGCTTCTGGAGGCGGGAAAAAAATTCGGTCTGCGTCCTGCCGGGATGCACGCGGTGGACGCGTTACGCATGGAGAAGGGCTTCCGCCACTGGGGCCACGATATCGTTTACGAGGACAACCTCGTGGAAGCCGGGTTGGCCTTCACGGCCAAGCCAAACAAGAACACTCCCTTCATCGGGCGCGATGCGTTCGTCGACCAAAAGGCTGCCGGGATCGGCAACAAGCGCATGGTCTGCTTCCTTCTGGAGAACTCGGAGCCGCTGCTTTTCCACAACGAGCCGATCCTCATGGACGGCAGGCCAGTCGGATACCTGACGTCCGGGAACTATGCGCATTACCTGGGGGCGGCAATCGGCATGGGCTACGTGAGCGCCGACGAGCCCGTCACAGCAGAATTTATCGCCAAGGGCAAATTTGCAATCCAGGTCAACGGTCACCCTGAGCCAGCGAAGGCCAGCCTTAGGCCATTCTACGACCCGGCATCCGAGCGCATGCGCGCCTGAAACCCCTAACAATTTAAAAGCTTGGAGCTATCGTTCTATGAACAACCAATTCTCACTCGACGGCAAAGTCGTCCTCATCACCGGGTCCACGCGCGGGCTGGGTTGGGCGTCGGCTCAAGCTGCTGCAGAGGCTGGTGCAACAGTGGTGCTGCACGGGCGCAACGAAGCTGCCGGGAAGGCGCGAAAGGAAGAACTCGAGGCGAGAGGCTTCAAAGCTGACTACTTGACGTTCGAAATGGCCGATCGCGATGCTGTCACTGCAGCGATCCCCACGATCATTCAGCGCCACGGCAGTATCTGGGGGCTCGTGAACAACGCAGGCATGCTGCTGCACAATGCCATCTGGGACGAAACCGTCGATACCTATGAGCGGATGATGGCGGTGCATATGGTTGCGCCGTTCTTGCTGACGCAGGCGGCAGCCGCGGAAATGCGGAAGGTGGATGGCGCGGATCGCGGCCGCATCATAAATATCTCGTCGATCGCGTTCTCTAGCCCGCGCGCCGGAATTTGCAACTACACCTCGGCCAAAGGCGCGATCGTAGGGTTCACGAGGGCCGCATCAGCTGAACTGGGAGCATTCGGTATACGCGTCAATGCGATCGCTCCCGGGTATTTCGTTACTGAAATCAACAAGGAACGGCTCGCGGACGAGACATTTGCGAACAAGATCAAGGTGCGCACGCCGTCCGCACGTTGGGGCGACCCTTCAGAGCTGGGCGGCCCAACCGTGTTCCTTCTGTCCACCGCGTCGTCTTACGTCAACGGCCAGCTGCTATTTGTCGACGGCGGCATGAGCCACTTCCTTCACAGCGTTTGAGGAGAACACCTATGGCTGGTCGTCTTGATGGTAAGGCAGTTCTCGTCACCGGCGCCGGGTCCATGGGCCCTGGGTGGGGTAACGGGAAAGCTGCTGCCGTGCTCTTCGCTCGCGAGGGTGCCAAGGTTCTGGTAGCGGACCTGAACAGAGATGCTGTGGAGCAGACTGCAGGTATAATTCGGGGTGAGGGCGGAAAAACAGAAATTTTTGTAGGAAACGTAACCGACGAACAGTCTGTCAAAGCCATGGTAGCAGCGTGCGTGGGCGCGTTCGGTACCCTGGACGTCCTACACAACAACGTAGGTATTCTCAAAGCAGGAAGTCCAGAAAATACTACCGTCGAGGACTGGGATCGGATACTCAACATTAATACGAAGGCGTTTTTCTTGCCTTGTAAGCATGCCTTGCCGCAAATGCTTAAGCAAGGATCGGGCTCGATCATCAACATCTCGTCAATCTCCGGCTTCCGCAATCTCGGCGCGCCCTACATCGCCTACAACACGTCGAAGGGAGCTGTTGTATCGTTCACCCGTAATCTTGCGGCCACCTATGCCGATAGGGGTATTCGCGCGAACTCAATCCTCCCGGGAATCATCGATACGCCAATGGCGAGGGACGCAACCATTCAGACAAGCGGGAAGTCGGAGGCTGAGATCGATTTTGACGCTTTGGCCAAGGCGCGCGCTGGACGCGTTCCCATGAAACGGACCGGCACGGCATGGGACATCGCGCGGACCGCTCTGTTCCTGGCAAGCGAGGATTCAGCCTACATTACCGGGTCGGAGATCTATGTGGACGGGGGGTTGAACTGCGTAGCTTAAGCGCTTTGTGCGAACCAATGTTGCTTTGGACGAGCGCCGGAACGCTGCTGTGGCGGCATCGGTCTCTCCGCCCTTTCCGATGTATGTCGAGCG
>NZ_JBVVQM010000026.1:0-25734 GCF_055811155.1 Mesorhizobium sp. WSM4822
GGATGGCCATCCGGCCCGAGGCTCAATCGCTTCCATCGCACATAATCATCTCGTGCAGATACAAGGGGCGGCGCCGATTTTGGCGATTTGAGGGTCTATCCCCCCAGCGCCTGCTCCAAATCCGCGATCAGATCATCTCCATCCTCGATCCCCGCCGACAATCTTACCAGCGAATCCGATATACCGATCTCGGCCCGTTTCTCGGCCGGAATGGAGCCGTGCGTCATCAGTGCCGGATGCTCGATCAGGCTCTCCACGCCGCCGAGGCTTTCGGCCAGCGTGAACAGCTGCGTGCGTTCGAGGAACTTTTTGGTGCCGGCGAGGTCGCGGTCGAGCACGGCTGTGATCATGCCGCCGAAGGCGTGCATCTGCTGGACGGCGACGGCGTGCTGCGGGTGGCTGGCGAGGCCGGGATAGATGACGCGGCGCACGTCGCGGCGCGCTTCCAGCCACTGCGCGATCTTCAGCCCGTTGGCGGAATGACGCTCCATGCGCAGCGCCAGCGTCTTCAGCCCGCGCAGCGCCAGAAAGCTGTCGAACGGGCCCGAGATGGCACCGATGGCGTTCTGCAGGAATTTCAGCTGGGCGGAGAGATCCTTGTTGTCGCCGACCACGGCGACGCCGCCGACCATATCGGAATGGCCGTTGAGATATTTGGTGGTCGAATGCACCACGATGTCGATGCCGAGCTCCAGCGGGCGTTGAATATAAGGGCTGCAGAACGTGTTGTCGGCGACCGACAAAATGCCCTTGCGCCTGGCGAGTGCGGCGACGCCTTCGAGGTCGACGATGCGCAGCAGCGGGTTGGTCGGCGTCTCGACCCACAGCATTTTCGTCTCGGGCCGGATCGCGGCCTCGACGGCGGCGAGGTCGGTGAAGTCGACGAACGAGACCTGCAGATTGGCCGAGCGTTTGCGCACCCGCTCCATCAACCGGAACGAGCCGCCATAGATGTCGTCGGTGGCGACGATGTGAGCGCCGGAATCGAGCAGCTCCAGCACGGTGGCGATCGCCGCCAGGCCGGACGCGAAGGCAAAGGCGGCCGAGCCGCTTTCGAGGTCGGCCACGGCGCGCTCGAAGGCAAAGCGCGTCGGGTTCTGGCTGCGGGCATATTCAAAACCCTTGTGCACGCCGGGCGATTGCTGGGCAAAGGTCGAGGTGGCGTAGATCGGCACCATCACCGCGCCGGTCAGCGGGTCGTGGCTCTGGCCGCCATGGATGGTACGCGTCGAGAAAGCCAGACGGTTCTTGCCCGGTGGTGGTGTTTCAGCGGTCATCGTGCGCGCCTCAAATGGTTGATCAGGTCGATGCGGGTAATCAGGCCGACGAACTCGTCGCCGTCGAAGATGATGGCGACCTCGTTGCGGTCGAAGACCGGCAGCAGCGCATCCAGCGTCTGGCTGGCCTGCAGCGTGTGCAGATTGGAGGTCATGGCCGTGCGCACCGGGCCGTTGAAGCGCTCCCAGCGGCCGTCATAGGGGCCGTCGACCTTGGCCAGAATGTCGCTTTCGTCGACGATGCCGACGAGCTTGCCATTGTCGAGCACCGGCAGCTGCGAGACATCGGAACGGCGCATGCGGCCATAGGCATTGAGCAGGCTTTCGTCCGGGCCGACATAGACGGTGTCGCCGGTGCGGTGCGAGCGCATCACCAGATCGCGCAGGTCGCCATGCTGCTCGTGCTCGGCCAGCCCCTGCTCCGCCAGCCAGAAATCGTCGAACACTTTCGACAGGTATTTGTTGCCGCTGTCGCAGACGAAGGTGACGACGCGTTTGGGCACCGTCTGCTCGCGGCAATAGCGCAGCGCGGCGGACAAAAGCGTGCCCGAGGATGAGCCGGCGAGGATACCTTCCTTCGACAAGAGGTCGCGCACGGCCAGCATGCTCTGCTTGTCGGGGATCGAATAGGCCTTCTTGACCAGCGACAGATCGGCGTTGGGCGGCACGAAATCCTCGCCGATGCCTTCGACGGTCCAGCTGCCGGCCTCTTCCATCTTGCCGGTCTTGATCAGCGGCGCCAGCACCGAGCCGACCGGATCGGCCAGCACCATTTCGGTCTTCGGCGACACTTTGGCGAAGTAGCGGCCAAGCCCGGTCAGCGTACCGCCGGAGCCGACGCCGACGACCACCGCATCGACGTCACCGTCGAGCTGCGAAAAGATCTCCGGGCCGGTGGTGGTTTCATGCGCCAGCGGATTGGCCGGGTTGGCGAACTGGTTGGCATAGAAGGCGCCGGGCGTTTCCGCAGCGATCTTCTCGGCCATGTCCTGGTAATATTCGGCATGGCCCTTGCCGACATCGGAGCGCGTCATGCGCACCTCGGCGCCGAGCGCGCGCAGATGCTGGATCTTTTCGCGCGACATCTTGTCGGGCACGACCAGCACGATGCGGTAGCCCTTGGGGATGCCGACCTGGGCAAGGCCGAGGCCGGTATTGCCGGCGGTCGCCTCGACGATGGTGCCGCCGCGCCGGAGCTTGCCCTGCTTTTCAGCCGCGGCGATCATCGACAGTGCGATACGGTCCTTGATCGAGCCGCCGGGGTTCTGGCTTTCAAGCTTGATGAACAGCCGGCATTTGCCGGTATCGAATTTGGTCAGCTCGACAACCGGCGTCTGGCCGATCAGGTCGAGCACCGATTTGTAGGGCGGACGCAGGCGGGACAATTCGTCGGCTGCGGCGATCTCATGCTCGCTCATATCGATGCTCCATGACCAAGCGACCGCCTCTGGGCAGGGCGGCAGCGTATCCTCTTTTCCAGCCCTTTGCAGTTGGAAAGAAGATAGATCGTGCCAATCAACCGGCCAGATGCGGAATGAAATTCCGGGTTTGCGTTGGCGAGAGTGGCTTCGAAGTCAGGCGAACCCTCCGCGCGTTCGTCATCCTAGGGCGAAGCGACGCGAAGCGGAGTGTAGACCCTAGGATCCATGCCGTGACATTGGTCGAAGAATGCAGCGGTGCAGAATTAATTTGGAAGCATCCGGCTCCATCGACAGGTTTGCACCGCCGCAAAGCTCGCAGGTCGCGGCATGGATCCTAGGGTCTCCGCGACGTCGCTTCGCTCCTGCTCCGCCCTAGGATGACGACGGCGTTGGGATTTGCGCGGAGCTCTCAGCCGAGCAGCTGCTTGCTCAGCCTCGCACATTGCACGCGGATATCGGGAATGGCGTCGATCTCGAAGAAGGTGCCGCGCGTCAGCGGGCCGACGGCGAGGATCTTGGCAGAGATGGTTCCGTCGCCGGCGATGATCTCGCATTTGGCCGATACATCGAGGCCGATGCGCAGCGGATCCGGCCGTGCCAGACCGCGGTCGACCAGCGAGCGCACGACGCTGTTCGACGAGGTCGAGATGTCCCTGACGATACCAGAGCAATCGTAGATGCGGGCGACCTCGAAGGTCTCGAGACGCTGCGTGTGGCGCGACTGGACCTGGACGGTGAAATTGCCGTTGCGCGCGATGTCGACTACGCGGCCGGCGACCAGGCGAATGCGGCCGGATTGCACGGCTTCGGTGACACGGGCGTAGACCTCGGGCGCCATGCGATGGCGGTGGATGTCCCACCATGCCTTGGTGTGCTCGACGAAGCGGCGCTTGGCGGAAGCCGGCCAGTTCTGCCAGATCTTCTGGTTGAACGGCCGCAGGCCGTCGACGACGTCGCGCCAGTCGATGCCGGCCTTCTGGTTTTCCTTGATCAGGTCGCGGAACCAGCCGACGAAATAGGAGAGCTGGGTGCCGAGCGGAATGTCGGCGACGTCGAGCTTGATCGGATTGCCCTTGCGATGCGGCGAGGGCAACAGGCCGCGCCGCGACACAGCTATGATGTCGCCGCGATGGCCGCGCTGTTCCAGCGCCAGGAAGGCATCGACCATGCTCAGGCCGGTGCCCAGCACCATGACGCCGGCGTCAGGGGGAAGTGCTGTGTCGGCTTCCGATCCCATCCTGATGGCATGGCCTTGCGCCGGCTCCTCGTCGTGGCCGGTTGCCAGCACGGCGAGATGCGCAACGACGCTGGTGCCGTTGGCCAGCGCCACTTCGACACCGGATGCGGTGGGCGTGATCGAGAGGCTTTCCTCGCGGATCAACCGAAGCCGCCCGGTCTGCTTTTCGCGCGCCTGCAGCTCGTCGAGCAACTCGCCGAGGTAACGGGCATAGATGCTGCGCGGCGCATAGAAGGGTGCCTGCTCGGCCGTTGCCAGGCCGCGCTCCTGCAGCCAGCGCCAGAAATTGCCGGGATCGTCGGCATAGGCGCTCATGCCGGCGGCACTGACATTCAAGACATGCGCCGACAGCAGCGTCGAATAGGCGATGCCCTGGCCGAAATGCGGGCGCCTTTCGATCAGCGTGACGCGCAGGTCGGGATTGGGCGACTTCAGGAGATGTGCGGCCAGCACGACGCCGCTGGCGCCGCCGCCGACAATGATGATGGAGTTGGCGCGCCCGGTCATAGGCGTGCCTTCGCTCTGCGCAACGCCAGTGTCAGGCCTGGACCTTCACCGCGACCGGCAGATCGCCGATGCCCCTCGCAACCGGCGGGTCGTCGAGAGAGATATCGCGCATTTCGGCGAGGCTGCGCTGATCGAGCACCTCGGCGATCGCCTGCCGGACCTCGAGCATCAGATGTCGGACTTGGCATGTCGCCTCGTTGCAATCTTCACAGCGCTGGTACTGGGTGCGGCTGGCGCAGGGGATCGGCGCCAGCGGACCGTCGAGGACGCGCACGACATGGCCGACCTTGATCTCATCGGCGGGGCGCGCCAAGCGATAGCCGCCATCCTTGCCCTTGCGGCTCTGGACGAAGCCGGCATTGCGCAACTCGCCCAGGATGGCGTCGAGAAACTTCTTCGGGATGTTGTTGCCGGTGGCGACGTCGTTGACGAAGGCGAGCTGTCCGGCCGGCAAGCGCGCGAGGTGGACAAGCGCCTTGAGGCCGTACTTACCTTTTTTGGTGAGCATGAGATCAAAATTTCTCTGGCATGCGACGGCATGGAACCATCGGTTGCAAAACGCCTGGCGGGCGTTGCCGCCGCGTCCGAGCCCGCATGACACATAAATTCTAGTGACATGATGTACAAGCCGAGAACTGCTGATTTTGCTTCGTTTTCAAGCCGCGCCGGCCACTTTGGCCAGCCTTTGTGCCCACAGGGACACAAAAGCGCACGACTTTGAGGGCGCGATCGTCGCGATATGGTGACTGCTCATCGTCGCCTCCAGTCTCAATGTCGATAAGATTACTATACTTACCCTCGAACACGCGGGATAGGTTTTCTAAATCGGCCGCTGTTTGAGGTATGGATTTGCCTGATATTGGCCTGGGTAAGAACCTATCATTCGTGCGTGAACGGCACAGAGTTGAGTACCGAAGCGTACCTAACTTCGTCATTCACGGGCGGAGCAGGAGCGAAGCTCCGTCGCGCAGACCATAGGATGACGAAGTCGGGAGGCTCGCGGAGCGCCATTCTTGTTCGTATGCGATTTGTCATCGGGGCGATGATGGCGGGTGCAGCCGCCATATGCGCTCGGGTGCTCCGTCACCGACAGCTTTTTTCTAACAAGCCCGCCTTCGTTGGAAGGATTTAACTCTACAAACCTAATAGAATTAGCGGACTATCATGGGGCATTCCGATTTTTCTCTTTTCAGGAGCCCTTCATGTCCACCATTTCGCGACGCATTGTTCTCCTCTCGTCGGCGGCGCTTGCCGGCGCGGCCTTCCTCGGCCCGGCCCATGCCGACGACCTCAAGATCACCATCGGCTATCAAACGGTGGTCGAGCCTTCGAAAGTGCCGCAGGCCGACGGCACCTATGAAAAGGAGACGAAGGCAGTAATCGACTGGCGCAAATTCGATTCCGGCGCCGATGTCATCGCCGCGGTCGCTTCCGGTTCGGTCGATATCGGCTATGTCGGCTCGAGCCCGCTGGCGGCGGCGGCTAGCCGCGAATTGCCGATCCAGACCATCTTTATCGTCGGCCTGATCGGCGAATCCGAGGCGCTGGTGGCGCGCAACGGCGCCGGCATCGAGAAAGTCGCCGACCTCGCCGGCAAGAAGGTCGCCGTGCCGTTCGTCTCGACGACGCATTACAGCCTGCTCGCCGCGTTGAAGCATGAGGGCGTGGATCCGAAGTCGGTCGAGATCCTCAATCTCAGGCCACCGGAAATCGCCGCCGCATTCTCGCGTGGCGACATCGACGCGGCTTATGTCTGGGATCCGGCGCTCGGCCAGATCAAGACGACGGGCAAGGTGGTGGTGGATTCCTCGCAGGTCGCCGCCTGGGGCGCGCCAACCTTCGACGCCTGGATCGTGCGCACCGACTTCGCCGAAAAGAACCCGGAAGCGGTGCGCGACTTCGTCAAGGTGACGGGCGCGTCCTATGCCGAGTTCCTCGCCAAACCCGGCGCCTGGTCGGTGTCGTCGCCGCAGGCAGCCGCGATCGCCAAGCTCACCGGCGCCAAGCTGGAAGAAGTGCCGCAGCTGCTCAAGGGCTATGTCTTCCCAACGCTCGAAGAGCAGGCCTCCGACAAATTCCTCGGCGGCGGCACGGTCAAGGCGGTGGAAGCGACATCCGCCTTCCTCAAGGAGCAAGGCAAGATCGACGCCGTGCTGCCGGACTATTCGAAATACGTGTCGTCGAAATACGTCACAGAGGCGCTTGCCTCGAACTAGTACTCGTTTAACGCAATTCCGGACGGAAAACCGCTTCACACTTTTCCTGGAATTGCTCTGAACCCGGCCCGCGCGCTTCTTCCCTGACGCCGCGTGCTGCCTGCCCCGGAACCGCTGAGGGCCGGGGCAGTCGGATTTCAACGAACCGCGAGGCATCCATGCCGCATCTCGTGCTCGACCCCCATCTCGTACTGGACCCCCATCTCGTATTGGACAAGGTCTCGATCCACTATGACGGCCAGGCGGAGCCTGCCGTCGAGCTTGTGTCGATCGATGTCGCCAAGGGCGATTTCGTCGTGCTCGTCGGCCGGTCCGGCTGCGGCAAGACCTCGCTGCTCAACGTCGCCGCCGGCCTTGTCGCGCCGGCACGCGGGCGCGCCTCCATCAACGGCAAGCCGATCACAGCACCTGGTTCGGACCGGGCGGTGGTGTTCCAGAACGACGCGCTGTTCCCATGGCTGACGGCGCGCGAAAACGTCGCCTTCGCGCTCAGGCTGCGCGGCGTCAGGCCCGCAGAGCGGGCCCAGCGCGCCGATGAGTTGCTGGCGCTGGTGAAGCTCACCGACGCCGGCGACAAGCGCATCTGGGAGCTTTCCGGCGGCATGCGGCAGCGTGTCGGCCTGGCCCGGGCGCTCGCCGCCGAACCGGAATTCCTGCTGCTCGACGAACCGCTCGGCGCGCTCGATGCGCTGACGCGCGAGCGCATGCAGACGACGCTGCTCGATTTGTGGACGGCAAGCGAGGTCGGCGTGCTGATGGTGACGCACGGCATCGAGGAGGCGCTGGTGCTGGCCACCCGCATCGTCGTGCTGGCGCCCGGTCCGGGCCGCGTGGTGCGGACTTTTGAACCCGGCTTCTCCAGGCGCTACGCATCGGGCGAAGCCATCCGCACCATCAAGGCCGATCCGGCTTTTGCGGTGGCGCGTGGCGAATTGACCGACGCGATCTTCGAAGGAGAGGCGGCATGACCGTTACCTCCTACACCGAGCGGGCGGGACACAAGATCGACGAGGCCGATGGCCTGTCGGTGCCGTGGTCGCGGCCCAGCCCGAAACGCAAAGGCGTTTCGGCGCGCGCGGTCAGCGCGGTGACCATCCTGATGGTGCTGGCGCTGTGGGCGCTGTCGGCCCGCCTGCAACTGGTGTCGCCAGTGTTTCTGCCATCGCCTGCCGCCGTGTGGAACAAGTTCATCACCGTCGCCCGTGACGGCTTCGTCGATGCGACCCTGCTGCAGCATGCCGTCGCCAGCCTGGGCCGGGTATTCGCCGCGCTGGTCGCCGCCCTTGCCATTGGCGTGCCGGTTGGTCTCGCCATCGGCATCAGCACCATCGGGCGCGGCATCTTCGATCCGTTGCTGGAATTCCTGCGGCCGATCCCGCCGCTCGCCTACCTGCCGCTGGTCATCATCTGGTTCGGCATCGGCGAGCCGTCGAAGATCCTAGTGATCGCCATTGCCATGCTGGCGCCGGTGGCGCTGTCGACCGCGTCCGGCGTTCGCGGCGTCTCGCAGGAACGCATCAACGCGGCGCGCTCGCTGGGCGCTACCCAGCGCCAAGTGGTCCGCCACGTCATCCTGCCCAGCGCGCTGCCGTCGATCCTGACCGGTCTGCGCATCGCGCTCGGCGCCGGCTGGTCGACGCTGGTGGCGGCCGAACTGGTGGCGGCGACGCGCGGACTTGGCTTCATGATCCAGTCGGCCGCCCAGTTCCTCGTCACCGACGTGGTGGTGATGGGCATACTGGTGATCGCGGCCATCGCCTTCGTGCTCGAATTCACCATCCGCAGGATCGAGCGCGTGCTCGTCCCGTGGGCGGGACGCGAATGATCCGAGCCCAGAGGAGCAGGAGAATGACGATGACCCATTCCACCGCCGTGCTGTTCGCCCAAGCCGGTAACTGGCTTCTCGCCTGGACCAGGGAAAGCCAGCCGCTGGAACAGCAACCGAAATCGCCAACGCCGGTCCGCTGGGACGCCGAGCGCGACCGCCTGCCGCCACGCGACGAGAGTTTTTACTGGGCCTGGCAGTATTGGTCGCAGTGAAGGGGGTGGTGCGACTTTGCGCCGTCCCCGCGTCTTCGTCATCCTAGGGCGGAGCAAGGAGCGAAGCGACGCAGCGCAACCCTAGGATCCATGCCGCGACGGTGATGCCATGCTCCGGCGGTGAAAGAAACCGAGCGCCTACCAGCCGGTTCCACGAAAAAGCTCGAACCACTCTGGATTGGCTTTTTCGATCAACTCGATCTTCCATTGACGTGGCCAGCGCTTCAGTGACTTCTCGCGCTGGATGGTGATGTCGAAATACTCCTCGTACCAGACAAGGCGTTGCACGCCGTAGCGACTGGTGAATCGCGAGCCCTCACCGGATTTGTGCTCCGGCATGCGGCGGCCGAGGTCATTGGTGACACCAATATAGATCGTGCCGCGCTTCTGGCTCGCGGTCATGTAGACGTAGCCGGTCATGGTTGAAGGGTAGCCCGCGTTGGTGGGCGTGCAAGCGCCATTCTGATCCGTTGCATCCTAAAGCCAATGTCACGGCATGGATCCTAGGGTCTGCGCCGCGTCGCTTCGCTCCTTGCTCCGCCCTAGGATGACGAATTCTGGGTTGCCGTAGAAGACAATTCCACATCGATGCCTCAACTCGCAAAATCATTCCTCTACTAAATTTATAGAACTACCTAGCCTGATCCATCTTCCAACCGGCGAGGCCATTTCCGGCGCCGATCCGCAGCGAAGGAGAGGGATCAATGTTCAATCTAACGAGACGTGTTTTCGGCATCGGCCTGCTGGCGGCGACGGTTGCCGTGTCATCCGGCGCCACAGCGCAGGAGCTGAAGCAGCTCAGCATCGGCTATCAGAAGACCGGCCTGCCGGTGATCGCCAGACAGCAGCAGGTGATCGAAAAGGCCCTTGAAGACAAGGGCGTGACGGTCAAATGGGTCGAGTTCACCGCCGGGCCGCCGCTGGTCGAGGCGCTCAATGTCGGCGCCATCGATGTCGGCTGGACCGGCGACGCACCGCCGATCTTCGGCCAGTCGGCCGGCGCAAACATCGTGTATGCGGCGGCGCTGCCGTCGAATGGCGACGGCGAGGCGATCTTCGTCAAGCCGGCATCGCCGATCCAGTCGGTCGCCGACCTCAAGGGCAAGCGCGTCGGCGTCGGCAAGGGCACCAGCGCGCATAATCTGCTCGTCGCGGCGCTGGAAAAGGCTGGCCTTGCCTTCGACCAGATCACGCCGGTCTATCTCAGCCCGGCGGATGCAGCCGCAGCCTTCGCCAGCGACCAGATCGATGCCTGGAGCGTTTGGGATCCGTTCTTCGCCATCGCCGAAACCCGCTACCAGCCGCGTGTGCTGGCCCGCTCCAGCGAGGTGCTCAAGGTCAACACCTACTTCCTCGCCAACAAGGATTTCGCCAAGGCGCACCCCGAAACCATCACCACGACGATATCGGCGCTTGGCGAGGCGGCGAAATGGGCCGACCAGAACCGCGACAAGGTGGCCGCGGCGCTGCATGAGGTGACCGGTGTGCCGCTCGACGCGCAGATCATCGCCGCCAACCGCACCAAGTTCGGCATCTTTCCGATCACCGACGAGATCATCGCCGGCCAGCAGGCCACCGCCGACCGCTTCTACAAGCTCGGGCTGATCCCGAAAGCGGTCCGCATCTCCGACGCGGTGTGGACGGCACCCGGCAACTAACTTGTCCCCTGACGGCGCCGGGTGAGTACGCCCGGCGCCATTTGCGTTTGCACCCATATCTACAGGAGATCCGCCCGTGACTGTGCCAGACATGACCGCGCCTGCCAGCACTGCGCCGCTCGATTTCTTCTGGTTCATCCCGACGCATGGCGACGGTTCTTATCTCGGTTCCGAGGAGCAGCAGCGACCGCCCGAATTCGGCTACTTCAAGGAGATCGCGCAAGCGGTCGACCGGCTCGGCTTTCCCGGCGTGCTGCTGCCCACGGGTCAGAACTGCGAGGATTCCTGGATCACCGCGGCAGGTCTCGCGACGCTGACCGAAAAGCTGAAGTTTCTCGTTGCGCTGCGGCCGGGTGTCACGCTGCCGACTTTCGCCGCGCGCCAGACCGCCGCACTCGACCGCTTGAGCAATGGCCGCCTGCTGCTCAATGTCGTGGTCGGCGGCAACCCGACCGAGCTCGCCGGCGACGGCGTCTTCCTGCCGCATGACGAGCGCTATGCCCAGGCGCATGAGTTCCTGACCATCTGGCGCGGCCTGGTGTCCGGCGAGCGGGTCAATTTCGACGGCAAATATTACCGCGTCGAGAATGGCCGCCTCGACCTTCTGCCGCACCAGGAGCGGCCGCCGCTCTATTTCGGCGGGTCGTCGGACGCAGGCCAGGACCTCGCCGCCGACCTCGTCGACATTTATCTGACCTGGGGCGAACCGCCGGCGCAGGTTGCCGAGAAGCTGGCTGCGGCGCGCGCAAAAGCGGCACTGCGCGGCAGAAAACTGCGTTTCGGCATCAGGCTGCATTTCATCGTCCGTGAGACCGAGGACGAAGCCTGGCGCGCCGCCGACCGGCTGATCAGCCATGTCACCGACGCCCAGATCGAAAATGCGCAGGCGCGCTTCCTCAACCAGATGGATTCGGTTGGCCAGCGCCGCATGGCGCAATTGCATGGCGGACGCCGTGACAGGCTGGTCGTCTCGCCCAATCTGTGGGCCGGTGTCGGGCTGGTGCGCGGCGGCGCCGGCACGGCGCTGGTCGGCACGCCGGAACAGATCACCGAGCGCATCCGCGAATACCAGGCGATCGGCATCGATACCATCATCGGCTCGGGCTATCCGCATCTCGAGGAGGCCTACCGCGTCGCCGAGCTTCTATTCCCGAAACTCGGGCTCGGCACCAGGCGGCAGCGGGCGCATGAGAACATCGCCAACGAATTCTCGGTCGGCTTCCATGGCGCCAACCGCCTGCAGGCTTCGTCATGAGCGTTGCCACGCGCCTGCATAACAATGCCATCGGCTGGCTGCTGCCGGCGCTGGTTATTGCCGGCTGGGAGATGGCCAGCCGCGCGGGCGTCATGCCCGCCAACGTGCTGCCGGCGCCAAGTGCGGTCGCCGAGGCCTTCTGGCGGCTGACGCTGTCGGGCGAACTGGTCCGCAACATCGGCGTTTCGACCGCGCGCGCCCTTGCCGGCTTCGCCATCGGCGGCTCGATCGGCTTTGCGCTTGGCCTTGCCAACGGGCTGTCGACGCTCAGCCGCGGCCTGACCGATACGACGCTGCAGATGATCCGCAACATCCCGCACCTGGCGCTGATCCCGCTGGTCATCCTGTGGTTCGGCATCGACGAGGAAGCCAAACTGTTCCTGGTGGCGCTCGGCGTGTTCTTTCCGATCTACGTCAACACGCTGCTCGGCATCCAGAGCGTCGACCCGCATCTGGTCGAGATGGGCCGCGTCTACGGCATGGACCGGCGCGCCCTGTTCTTCCGCGTCATCCTGCCCGGTGCGCTGCCGGCGATCTTCGTCGGCCTGCGCTATGCCCTGGGCATCATGTGGCTGACGCTGATCGTCGCCGAAACCATTTCGGCCAGCTCCGGCCTCGGCTACATGGCCATGCAGGCGCGCGGATTCCTGCTGATCGACGTCGTCGTGCTGTCGATCCTGATCTACGCGCTGCTCGGCAAGCTTGCCGACAGCCTCGCCCGCCTGCTCGAGCGGCTGTCGCTCGGCTGGCATCCGGCCTTCCAGAACGGATGAGAGATTGCCCATGACCGCCGCCAGCCTGACCGCAGCCCGTTCCTTCGTCGCCACGCCGGTGCGGCCGATCGGCTCCGTCGAAGGGCAGCGGGCCTTTGCCTTCAGGCAAGCCGGCAAGCGCTTCGGCGACAAGACCGTGCTCGACGGCATCGACCTGGACGTGCCGGCCGGACAGTTCCTTGCCGTCATCGGCAAGAGCGGCTGCGGCAAGAGCACGCTTTTGCGGCTTCTGGCCGGGCTCGATCGGCCGACATCGGGATCGCTGACATTCGGCGTAGAAGAGGAAGGACACAGCCGCACGCGCTTCATGTTCCAGGAACCACGGCTCCTGCCCTGGGCCAGCGTGGTGAAAAACGTCGAGGTCGGGCTGACCGGGATTGCTTCCGGCGCCGAGGCAAGGCAACGCGCGCTCGACATTCTCGGCGAGGTCGGGCTTGCCGACCGGGCCGACGAATGGCCTTCGGTGCTGTCGGGAGGTCAGAAGCAGCGCGTGGCGCTGGCCCGCGCGCTGGTCGGCCACCCGCAGATCCTGGCTCTCGACGAGCCGCTCGGCGCACTCGACGCCCTGACCCGCATCGAGATGCAGCAGCTTCTGGAACGCATCTGGATCGCGCAGAAGTTCACCGCCGTGCTGGTCACGCATGATGTCGCCGAAGCGGTCGCGCTGGCCGATCGGGTCGTGGTGATCAGCGAAGGCCGGATCGCGCTTGATCTGGATGTCCCGGTCGAACGGCCGCGCCGACCCGGTTCGGTCGAGCTTGCGCGGCTGGAAGGCAAGATTCTGGATCGGCTGTTCGGGTAGGTTTGTTGGGGGCGGCGCCGCAATTGGCGGAGTGGGGGTCGACCTTTCTTCGAAGCTCACCCTCGAGAACGGTTCGCCCACACCAATCCCCCCAGCCCGACCAGCATGGTGACGACACCGATATACAGCCATTGCGACTGGCCGGTCATGAAGCTGCCGCCGACAACGCCGACGCCTTGCAGCGACCACAGCGCGCCGACGGCAAGCACAATCAAGGCCAGCAGATTTTTTGTCAGCCTCATTGCCGGATCTCCCTTTTGAAGTCGATTGGTCTCAGCATCGGGGCCGCGATAAAAGAGCCGAAGGAAGTGGCCCGACCATGCCGGGCTCTACTTGGATATTAATGTTCGATCTTGTCAAACGGACGTCTGACCTCAACACAAAAATCTTCATTGATTGACCATCGCGTGCCGGAAAATCCCTGACAGACTGTTACCCAGCGACTCCAAACGTGTGCCATTGCCACGGAACCGCCAGATCACTGCCGCATTTCGCGCCTTATTTGGCACCTAACGGCTGGGGTCTGTCAAAAACGGAGCCATCCCTCAAATATGAAGAACTCAAAACAGACCGCGCTTGTCGCGGTAACGATCGCTGCTGGCCTGATGGTCGGCGCTTCTTCGGCGACCGCCGCCGCCCAGTGCGGCCGCGCCTCGTGGTATGCCCTGCACTCCAAGACCGCCTCGGGCGAGCGCATGAACCCGTCGGCGCTGACCGCCGCGCATCGCACCTTGCCTTTCGGCACCAAGCTCAAGGTGACCAACAAGAACAACGGCCGCAGCGTCGTCGTGCGCATCAACGATCGCGGTCCGTTCATCAAGGGACGCGTGCTCGACCTGTCGAAGGGTGCCGCCGGCCAGCTCGGCTTCATCGGCTCCGGCCACACTTCCGTGTGCATGGCGCGCGTCTAGAGTGGCCTTTTCTTGGACCATGACCTCCCTGCAGAACCGGAGGTTCGCAAAGCGAAAACCGGAATCCACTTTTCGGGATCATGTCGGGTGTCCGGCAAAAGGGCCGGACACATTGCCTACACATTTCGCAGCCGCACACTGAGCCGGCTGGCGCCGTTCGGCCCCGATTTCCATGGCCTTGAACCAAAGAAGCATTGGTCACGCAGCGTGACGTATTGCATCGCAGCAATTAGTTGTTAACTTCCCCGCGAGACATCTAGGGCTCGGCGCTGCTCGTCGTCCCTTCGGTCGCAGGCAGCAGCGGGGTTCTCGATGTTCTACCAGCTCTATGAAATGAACCACGCCGCCTTGCAGCCCGCGCGCCTCTATGCCGACGCGGTGCGGATGTTCTATTCCAATCCGCTCAATCCGTTTTCCCACACGCAATGGGGCCGTTCGATCGCGGCGACGGCCGAACTGTTCGAGCGCACCACGCGCCGCTACGGCAAGCCGGCCTTCGGCCTGAGCAAGACCGTGGTCGACTGGAAGAGCGTCGAGGTCACCGAGAAGACCGTCTGGTCGAAGCCGTTCTGCAATCTCGTCCGCTTCGAGCGTGCCGTGCCCGCCGGGCGCAAGCCCGATCCGAAGCTTCTCATCGTGGCGCCGATGTCGGGCCATTATGCGACGCTGCTGCGCGGCACGGTGGAAGCGATGCTGCCCTATGCCGACGTGCATATCACCGACTGGGTCGATGCCCGCATGGTGCCGCTTGCCGACGGCCAATTCGATCTCGACGACTACATCGATTACGTCATCGACATGCTGCACACGCTGGGGCCGGACACGCATGTGATGGCGGTGTGCCAACCTTCGGTGCCGGTGCTGGCCGCCGTGGCGCTGATGGAAACGAAGGGCGACCCCTTCGTGCCCTCGACCATGACCTTGATGGGCGGCCCGATCGACACCCGCAGCAATCCGACCGCGGTCAATCTGCTGGCGCAGGAAAAGGGCATCGACTGGTTCCGCGACAATGTCGTGATGCATGCGCCCTGGCCGGTGCCGGGCTTCGGCCGCGAGGTCTATCCCGGTTTCCTGCAGCTGTCCGGCTTCATGAGCATGAACCTCGACCGCCACATCATCGCCCACAAGGACTTCTTCATGCATCTGGTGAAGCATGATGGCGACAATGCCGAGAAGCACCGCGATTTCTACGACGAGTATCTGGCTGTCATGGACCTGACGGCGGAGTTTTATCTGCAGACCGTCGACACCGTCTTCGTTCGCCAGGCCTTGCCCAAGGGCGAGATGACGCATCGCGGCACCAGGATCGATCCGTCGGCGATCCGCAACGTCGCGCTGTTCACGGTCGAAGGCGAGAACGACGACATATCGGGCCTTGGCCAGACCAAGGCGGCGCATGATCTGTGCCCCAATATCCCGGCTGAGCGGCATGCCCACTACATGCAGCCGGCGGTTGGCCATTACGGCGTGTTCAACGGTTCGCGCTTCCGTTCCGAAATCGTGCCGCGCATCGTCGACTTCATCACCAGCTATGGCCGCCAGGAGCGTGTCGCGGTGAAACCGAAGCTGGTCCGCGCCGCCAAGAGATAATGCAAGTCGCCCAAATTGCGGATTTTTGGACGACGACCTGCATAGAACCAAGCTTAACGGCGACAAACCGTGAGATTGACCCGTAAAAGCCGGCTGGCTGGCCGATTCTGTTGCACAAGTGCCGCTGTCCAGCCCCTCGGGTAACCATGCCGACAATCCGACCGTCGTCGTAATTGACACGGACTGTAAATCCCCCTTAACCTTTCGTTAATAACAAAGGGTGAGCGGGGACAATGATTTCCTCATCGATGGCGCAGCGGCTGCGCGTGTATGTGGCGGCCGGGCTGGCAGTGACGGCGGGCTGGGTGGCACCGGCTTTGGCGGGTGGAGCGATGGCGACCGGGGGTCTCACCTCGCAGCCGATTGGCCACTATGATTTCTGCAAGCTGCATCCGGGCGAGTGCTCGATCCGCCCGACCAATCTGGCGCCGGCTCCGATGAGCGACGGGCTGATGCGCAAGCTCCTCAATGTCACTGCCAGGGTCAATGCCGCCGTCAAGCCGATGAGCGACATGGACATCTACGGCAAGGACGAGGTCTGGGCCTATCCCGACAAGGGCGTCGGCGATTGCGAGGACTATGTGCTGGAAAAGCGGCGCCAGCTTTCACGCATGAGCATATCGCTTGCCGATCTGCTGATCACCGTCGTGCGCAAGCCCGACGGCGAGGGCCACGCCGTGCTGACGGTGCGCACCGACGAGGGCGACTATGTGCTCGACAATCTGACCGACAAGGTCAAACCATGGGACGCGACCGGTTACCGCTTCCTCAAGCGGCAGGCGATCGACAACACCGGCCGCTGGGTCTCGATCCGCGGTGGCCAGCAAGTTCTGGTCGGCGCGGTTCAGTAGGTTTTGGTACGCCCATTCCGGCACGTCGCGTTCTTGTGGCGCGCTTTAGCTGCTTTCACATCATAGGTCGCCGCCGCCCCTCATTGTCCTGCCGGACATTTCTCCCCGTATAGGGACGGGGAGAAAGACGCCTTCATCGTCGCTTTCGCCAATCATCAACATCGTAAGCGCCAACCGCGCGGCTGCACCCTTCTCCCCGTCACTATACGGGGAGAAGGTGCCGGCAGGCGGATGAGGGGCAGCGCGACGTCTGCCAATATTTCCCACCGCGACCGCCCCCCAATGAATTTTCGCATTTCTCCGTGAACCATTTCGCTCCGGCCAGCGACACACAGCCGTGAACCGAAACCAACCATGGAGACTTCAGATGACTGCTTTTCTGCGAAACACCCTTCTTGCCGCTCTCGCGGTGTCGAGCATGGCCGGATCCGCCATGGCCGATCAGACCACCAGCTGTTCCAAAACCAACCTCAACGACCTCTGGGCCGGCCGCTGTTGCGGTGAAGCCGGGGCGTCGGACTGCCTGGGCGGTGGAAACAATGGCCATGGCGGCAATGGCGATCACGGCCGGGGCGGAAATGGCACGGCCGGCAAGAAATGATCTCACCACTGTGCCCGCTGGCGGTCCGCCGGCGGGCAGTTTCCTGCTGAGGCAGGCGAACCTGCATCACGCTCGGATCGTCGGCTACGGCCGCTGGTTCAACGCCGCGCGGATCGATGCAGTGATGCGGCGAAGCTCGGCCTCGTCGAGTTTCTCGATGTTTTCGGCCAGCAGATTGGCAAGCTCGGTGGCAGCGGGGGAAAGACCCGACGTGTCGAGTTTTACACGCGGGTGCGAGGCTTCGGCCAGCCGCGCCAGTTCCTCGGCATCGTCCCAGATGATGTTGAAATAGCCGATGATCTTCTGGATCAGCGTCCAGGTCGGGGCACCGCGCCTGCCATGTTCGAGCGCCGACAGATAAGCGGCGCTGACGCCGATCGCCGCCGCCATGTCCTTCTGGCGGACACCGCGTTCGCCTCGTAGCGTGCGCAGCTTCTCTCCGAACGGGGTCATGTCCCCGCCCTCATGATAGAACTCCTCACAGGCGCGCCCGCCGCAGGCGGATATAGAGCGCACCCGAACCGCCATGGTTTCGGGCGGCATGGTCGTGGCTGGAGACCAGCGGCCGGAAGGCAGGCGTCGACAGCCAGGCCGGCACCGCGCGCCGCAACACGCCATCGCCGCCGGAGGACGAGCCCTTGCCGGTGATGACCAGGACATAGCGGACGCCGCCGGCATGCGCCCGGTGCAGGAACGAAAACAGCAGCGAATAAGCCTCGTCCTGCGTCATGCCGTGCAGGTCGACGCGGCCCTCGATCGGCAGTCGGCCTTTCGATAATTTGTCCAGCGTCGGCTCGTCGAGGCGGTGCGTGACTTGCTGAGCCTTCGGCTTTGCGGTCCCTGCGGCGTTGGCAGCAGGCTGGGCCGGCTGCGGCTGATTTGGCCTAGCCTCGGCGGCAATGTCGGGGATGTCGACGGCGAATTTGCCCTTCAGCGGCTTGGCCGTGCGCGCCACCAGGTTCCACAGAACCCGGTCATCCTCGCTGAGCTTGTCCGGACGCCGGGTCATCGGACCGCACCCGCAACGAGCGCGCGCGGCACCAGCGCATAAAAATCCGCGGCATTGCGGACCACGCCGGCGATCTCGCCCGCGGCATCGCCCGAACCGGCGAACAGGTCGCCCCGCGCCGGTCCGGTGATGGCCGAGCCGGTGTCCTGCGCGATCATCAGGCGGCGGAACGGTTTTGCGTCGAAAGCAGTCAGCGTCGGCGCGTCGATGTAAAACGGCGTGCCGAATGTATGCTGCAGGCGGTCGACGGCAATGGAGCGGCCCGGCGTCAGCGGCACCTTGGCGGCGGCGATCGGGCCAAGGGCGGCGTCCTCGACATCGGCCGGGCGGAAGAAGATGTAGGAGCGGTTCTGCCACAGTATCTCGTCGATACGGTCCGGATGCGCCTTGAACCAGGCGCGGATCGACTGCATCGTCACCTCCGCCAGCGGGATCTCGCCAATCTCGCTCAGGATCTTGCCGGGTCCGGTGAAGTGCTGGCCGGATTTGGCGGCATAGGTGACGCGGACAAGCCGGCCGTCGGTCATGGCGAGGCGTGCGGCACCTTGCACGTGAATGAAGAACGCATCGACCTTGTCGGCCAGCCAGGCGATTTCCAGACCCTTGCCATCAAGCGCGCCACGCCCGATCTCGCCACGGTCGGGATACTCGACCGGTCCGGCCGGCGTCTGGCGCGCGAAAGCGAGGTAGGGGTCCAGGCCGGGCGGTCGGTTTGCGTCATCGATATCGACGAGATCGGCCGGGCGCGACAGCAACGGCAGCGAAAACCGGTCCGTGCGCACCGGTGACGCCTCGACTTGCGGTTCGTAGAACCCGGTGACGAGCCCGGCGCCGCCATGTTCGGCAGGGATAAGCGCCGGGGAAAAATGGCGCTCGAAGAAGGCGCGGGCTTCCCCGCGGCTCAAAACCGGCGACCGATTCGCCGGCGAAACGGTCCGCGCCTCCGCGTAGGCATCGGCAAAAGCGTGGAAGTCGACGCCGAGCGTACCGCTGCGATAGGGTTTGGTCAGGACCTGGAAGGCCGAGCGGCGAAAGGCGGCGAAGGCCGCCAGATGGTCGTCATCGTCCCAGCCGGGCAGGTCGCCAAAGGCTTTCTCGACAAAAAGAGGCGATAGCGACACCGGAGCCTCGCCGCGTGTTTCCGAACTAGTCTTCTTCCTCGGTGGCGACGAGCTTCCAGTTCGGATCGCGCGAGCGCGTGTCGCGGGCGAAGGTCCAGACATCCTTGACCTCGGCAACGGTTTCCGGGTCGCCGTCGATGACCGCGCCTGCCTTGTCGCGGGTCGCCGAAATCAGCTCGCTGATGATGCGCAGCGTGACATGCGCCTCGCCGCCCTTCATCTCGGCCGAGACGATGTCGGCCTTGTCGATGCCGACGAAGGAGGACTGGATCTTTTCCGCCTTGGCCTCGCGCTCGCCGATGGCGGCGACAAAACCGTCATAGACCTCGCGCGACAACAGGTTCTTCAGCGTTTTTCGATCACCGTCGGCATAGGCCATGACGATCATCTCGTAAGCCATCTTGGCGCCGTCGACGAAACCCTTCGGCTCGAAGGACGGATCATTGTCCTTGATGCTGCGCAGGCCCTTGTTGAGGTCGGTATCGGGCTTGGCGAAAGCGTCGATCGCGGCATAGGTGTCTGGAGCCGGCTCGCCTGGCGCGCGCTTGCGCGGCAGCGAGACGACGTTTTCGGATTTCTGGGCGGCATCCTTGTCGCCGGTGCGAGCCGCCGAATAGGGATCGAAGGGCGGCCGTTCGCTGCCGGTGCGGCGGCCCAGCACATTGCGCAGCTGGAAAAAGATGACCACCGCCGCAATCAGGAAGAAAATCGTGCCGAAGTCGAAGAATCCCATATCTTCCGCCAATCAATCCCTGCCCTGTGGCCGGACCGTCAGGCCCAATGGCCACGGTCGCATAGCGTTCAACATTCAAAGCATATAGAACGCAAGGCGCAATCATTCAAATCAAAGGCAGGCATACCTATCTAACAGCCTCAGTGCCAGCGGCGATTGCTCGCTGGCGGCCAAAACAATCGAAACGATCATAACAATCGAAAAAGGTTGGCAAGACTTGCGCATTTCGCTGCTTCCCTTCTTTCTCCTCGCGCTTCCGCTGCTGGAAATCGCCGGTTTCGTCATCGTCGGCCGCGAGGTCGGCGCGCTGGCGACGGTCGGCCTCGTGCTGGCCTCGAGCATCGCCGGCGTGCTTTTGCTCCGATACCAGGGCTTTGGTGTGATGGCCCGCATCCGCACCGAGATGGCCGCCGGCCAGAACCCCAGCCGCCACCTTGCGCACGGCGCCATGATCGTGGTTGCGGCGATCCTCCTCATCATCCCCGGCTTCATATCAGACATCATCGGCCTGCTGCTGTTCCTGCCGCCATTGCGCGATTTTGCCTGGAGCCGGTTCAAGGGCCGCATTGTCGTCGCCACCGATTTCTCGACCGGCGGTTTTCGTGGCCGGCGCGACAGGGTCATCGACCTCGACGATGGCGATTATTCACGCGAGGACGATTTCAAGCGCGGCCCGGATCACAACTCGCCGTGGCGGCGGCTGAAGGACGACTAGGGCGCCGTCCAAGACGGCAGACCCCTACCTATCATCGGTTCGCCACTCGGAAATCATGATAGGCCAACTCGTAGGTCTTCTGTTCGAAACCGGGCCATTCCTCTTGCAACGTAGTCGCTGAGCGCGCCCTAGAGAAATCGGCGTCCATCATCAGTTTCCATGCTTTTTGGCTTTGCAACTCGCGGGCTGCCTCGATGGCTTCCAGGAGGCAGGCGTCGGTTGCGGCGGGGTGGGCGGCCTTCAGTCGAAGGACCATCATTTCATGCGGATTGAATCTCAATATGGTACGGCGCGGGCCGATAAGCGGCTTAGGCGGCACGGCAGTATCTTCGACGAAAGGCGCGTTGCGAAGTCCGGCATCGAACTCAATCATATTGAGCAAAAATTCGGACCTCAGGAGAAGGTATGCGGCATCCCAAAGGGGCAACTCAGCCATCTTGTCGAAAATAGACTTGGCTTGCGGTACCGACCGCAGCTTGGCCGTCAAATTCTTGGGTGTGATCATCTGGACCCTCGACGCGCAGAATAGCAGTTTGACGCCATGTGATTGAAACTGAAAATCAAATGTGACGCTACCCACTACCGCAAGGCGGCAAACCTTGTCTTGTCATCCCTGCCATGGTAGCGAACGCCCGATTTCAATTCGGTCAGCGACGCTGCCCAGGCAAGAGGACAAGGCTTATGGCCAGCAAAGATGACGCGCCGGTCGGCGCAGCCAACGGAAACGGCAATGCGGCGCAGCCGTCGCTCAACGTTCTGGCGCAATATGTGAAGGACCTGTCCTTCGAAAGCCCCGGCGCGCCCAATTCGCTGCGCGGCCGCGACAAGGCGCCGGGCATCGCCATCAACGTCAACGTCAACGCCAACCCGCTCTCCGACAAGCAGTTCGACGTCAATCTGACGCTGAACGCCAAGGCGTCCTTCGACCAGGAAGTGCTGTTCAATGTCGAGTTGGTCTATGGCGGCGTGTTCGCCATCGCAGGTTTTCCGCAGGAGCACATGCTGCCGATCCTGTTCATCGAATGCCCGCGCCTTTTGTTCCCGTTCGCCCGCCAGATCATCGCCGAGGCAACCCGCAATGGCGGCTTCCCGCCGCTGATGCTCGACCCCATCGACTTCGCCCAGATGTTCCAGCAGAAGCTGGCCGAGGACGAGGCGTCCAAGGTCAAGGTGAGCTGAGGCCTGCCTGCCATCGCTGTTGTTTTCTGAGAACCCGGCCTCGCGCCGGGTTTTCTGTTTGAGGTGCTGGAGAGATAGCTGAGGCGCCGGCGCCCTTCGAATGGCCTAGCCCTCCCGTCTTCGTCATCCTAGGGCGAAGCAAGGAGCGAAGCGACGCAGCGCAGACCCTAGGATCCATGCCGTGACGTGTGCCTTAGAATGCAACGGATCAGAATGGGGCTTGCCCCCGCGCCTATGCTCGCTACGCTAAAACGATGACCGGCTATGTCTACATGACTGCGAGCCAGAAGGCCGGCACCATCTATATCGGTGTCACCAACGATCTCGGTCGCCGCATGCCGGAGCACAAATCCGGTGAGGGCTCGCGCTTCACCAGCCGCTACGGTGTTCAGCGGCTGGTCTGGTACGAAGAATTTTTCGATATCACCGATGCCATCCAGCGCGAGAAGTCGCTGAAACGCTGGCCGCGCCAATGGAAGGATCGAATTGATCGAAAAGACCAATCCGGAATGGTTCGAGCTGTTTCGCGGGACGGGGTGGTAGGCGTTCGGTTTCTTGCACCGCCGGAGCACTGCACCACTGTCACGGCATGGATCCTAGGGTCTCCGCAACGTCGCTTCGCTCCTGCTCCGCCCTAGGATGACGAAGACGCGAGGGTTTCGGTCAGTAGTTGCTCAGCCAGCCGCAACCTTCAGCCACAGCGCCTTTTCGCCAAGCGTCCCGACCATGCCGGCGTGCGCGGCGCGTTCGGCTTCGGTGACACGCGGCGGCAGGGGTGCCGGGCGCTGGCTGATGATGATTTCGATCTGGCGGACATTCTCGCCTTGCGCCGGCGCGGTGGCGCTGTCGAGGATGAGGGCCGCCTGCTTGCCGCCGATCAGCTCGATATAGACCTCGGCCAGCAATTCGGAATCGAGCAGGGCGCCGTGCTTGGTGCGCTTGGTGTTGTCGATGCCGTAGCGCCGGCAGAGCGCATCGAGCGAATTGGGGCCCATCGGGTGCTTGCGGCGCGCCAGCGCCAGCGTGTCGACGACAAAACCATTGTCTATGACCGGGTGACCAAGCCGGCCGAATTCGACGTTGAGGAAGCCGACATCGAAAGTGGCGTTGTGGGCGACCAGCTTGGCGCCGTCGGTGAAGTCCAGCCACTCCTGCACAATCTCGGCAAAGGTTGGCTTGCCCGCGAGATCCGCCGCGCTGATGCCGTGCACGGCCTGTGCCTCGGCGTGGATCGCGCGGCCTTGCGGGTTGATGTAGTGGTGGAAGGTCCTGCCGGTCGGGAAACGGTTGACCAGCTCGACGCCGCCCAGCTCGATGACGCGGTCGTCGCGCGAATCGAGGCCGGTGGTTTCCGTGTCGAAGATGATCTCACGCATCGAATCAGTCGCTCCAAAGGAGCAGAATCGTGAGACCGGAACAAAATGGCAATGGGAAACGAAGCTGATCAAGGCAATCGCCACAGGTTTGCGCTGCCCCTCATCGCCCTGCCGGGCACTTCTCCCCCTATAGTGACGGGGAGAAGTGGGCTGGCCGCAACCTCGGCTCCCTTTCCGAAACCTTGGAGATTGGCGAAATCCTTTGCGACAGCGTCCTTCTCCCCGTCACTATACGGGGAGAAGATGCCGGCAGGCAGATGAGGGGCGGCGCCAACATCAGCCAGTGTCAGCGGCCTGGTTTGCCGACTCCTATCAGCTGCCTGATGATCGCATTGACCGCCGCGCGCGCGGCTTCCATCCCCTGCCCGGTGTCGACGACGAAATCGGCCTGGCGGCGCTTGTCCACGTCCGGCACCTGCTTGGCCAGGATCGATGCCAGTTTTTCTTCCGTCATGCCCGGCCGCGCCAGCACACGCTGGCGCTGGATCTCGGCTGGTGCTGTGACCACGACGACCTTGTCGACGCGGTTGCGGCCGCCGGTTTCGAACAGCAGGGGAATGTCGAGCACCGCGATCGATTCGCTGGCGTTACGATGCTTGGCCAGGAAGGCATCGGCATCGGCGCGCACCAGCGGGTGGATGATGGTCTCGAGCTGCTTCAGCGCGGCGGCATCGCCGAGCACACGCGCGCCAAGTTTGGCACGATCGACCACGCCGGCGGATGTGGTGCCGGGAAAGGCGGCCTCGACCAGGGGGGCTGCCTTGCCGGCATAGAGGCGATGCACCGTCTCGTCGGAATCATGGACCGGCACGCCGGCGTCAGCGAACATCCTGGCCGTGGTCGACTTGCCCATGCCGATGGAGCCGGTGAGGCCGAGAACGATCATGGCTTCGGCACCAGATCGGCGACGATCAGCGCCCGGAGTTCGGCCGTCACCCGCGGCCTGACGCCGAACCAGCGTTCGAAGCCGGGCACGGCCTGATGCAGCAGCATGCCGAGGCCGTCGACCGTCTTCAGATTTCGCGCGCGGGCGGCGGCGAGCAGCGGCGTCTCCAGCGGCACATAGACGATGTCGGTGACGATGGCATGGTCGGGCAGCCGGGCGGGATCGGCCGACAGGCCTTCATTGCCATGCATGCCGAGCGCTGTGGTGTTAACCAGCAGGCCGGCATCGCCGAGCAGTTCATCGGTCGCCGCCATGCCATGCGCCGACACGCCGGCGCCGAAACGATCCCTCAATTCCTGCGCTCGGGCCAGAGTGCGGTTGACGATGCGGATGTCGGCAACGCCGCGTTGCTTCAACGCATGGATGACCGCGCGCGACGCACCGCCGGCGCCGAGCACCACCGCCGGACCCTTGCTTGCCCAGCCCGGTGCATGATCGTCGAGGTTGGCGGCAAAGCCGTGACCGTCGGTGTTGCCGGCCCACAGGACGCCGTCCTCGAACCACAGCGTGTTGACGGCGCCGATTTCTTGCGCCGCCTCGTCGCGGCGTTCGGCCAATGCGAAGGCCGCTTCCTTGTGCGGGATGGTGATGTTGCCGCCGCGGTAATTGTTTGCCTGCAGCGTGTTCACGAACTCGGCAAAATCCTGCGGCGCGACATCGATGGCCTGGTAGCTTCCGTCGATGCCATGTTTGGCCAGCCAGTGGCCATGGATCTTCGGCGAGCGCGAATGCTTGACCGGATGGCCGGTGACGAAAGCCTTCTTTGACGCCTCAGCCATCGATCGCTCCCAGCGTGCGCAGTTCGGCAAGCAGCGACAACAGCGGCAAGCCGACAATCGTGAAATGGTCGCCTTCGATTTTCTCGAACAATTGAATGCCTTCGCCTTCGATCTGATAGGCGCCGACGCTGGACAGCGCCTTGGCGCCGACGCGGGCGAGATGGCGGCCGATGAAGGCCGGGTCGAGCTTGCGCATGGTCATCGAGGCGATGCCGACATGCCGCCACAAGACCTCGCCGTCGCGGACCAGCACCGCGGCGCTGTTGAGCTGATGGGTCCTGCCCGACAGCGCCAACAGATGACGGCGTGCGCCTTCCCTATCGGCCGGCTTGTGGAACACCTCGTCGCCAAGGGACAGCGTCTGGTCGCAGCCCAGCACCAGGGCGCCCGGCCTGCGCTCGCTGACTTCGCTTGCCTTGGCCTCGGCCAGCACCAGGGCAACATCCTCGGGCGAGACACCGCTATCCTGCAACGGCCCCTCGAGCGCGCGCTCGTCGACATTGGCCGGGACGGCTTCGACATCGACGCCGGCATTGACGAGCATCGCCTTGCGGAACGGACTGCCGGAAGCGAGGATGAGTTTTTCGGTCATTTTGCACTCGGGCGCAGACACAGGCGCGGTTGGAGTTTGATCAGCTCTAGTCCTGTAAGGTTGGCGCTGCCCCTTGTATCTGCACGAGATGATTATGTGCGATGGAAGCGATTGAGCCTCGGGCCGGATGGCCATCCGGCCCGAG
>NZ_JBVVQM010000027.1:0-23242 GCF_055811155.1 Mesorhizobium sp. WSM4822
GGGAATGTCGTCCACCTTAACGTTTCCCCGGCCATGCTTGAGTAGCACGCGAACGTCGTGAACTGTTTGCCCCGCTGTCGCGAGCCTTGTCGGGCTCGTGACGTCGTCACCGACGACACATGCTCCCATATGGTAGGCGGCCTGCTGGATCTGATGTGGCTCCAGAGGAGCATCTCCGCCCCGTCGCAACCTGTCGGCAGGCGTTCCCAGGGAGACTCTCAGCGCTGATATGCTGCCCTCAAAGCCCGACGCCGTTGATTCTCGCGGCGACTCTTCCGTGTCTGTGGCATGTCGAGTCGATCCGGAGGATTTGGAGATGCAAATTCCCATAGCCGTTCACCTGTAGTGGAGTTTCTGATCGGGAGACTCTCGCGGTTGAGGTACTCGCCTTCGATTGCTGAGGTCTTCAAGGCCTCTTCGCTGATAAGATCGATGCATATCTGGTCGCGGTCGTTGGAATCGACGTGCGGAAAGACACCCAGGAACTCACCCGATCGCAGCAGGAATTCGCTTTCCAGCGGTTCCAATCGGGGCGATTTCTTAATCGGCGGGCCGGTCGCTCCAACTGTCCACGGCCTCCACAAGCGTGCCTGCCCTCCCACACACCAAGCACTATGTCGGCATCATGCGCGGGACCGGTGCGCCGAGAAATTCGACTCCGAACGCGGAACGAGCATTTCCGTCAGGTAACTTGAGCCATGATTTCAGATTGGATCGCCCTGGCGGTGTATAGCGAAGCGTCTAAGGACAGATTCCCAAATGCAAGTTGGCAAAGTAGATAATTAGCACCGGCCTCTTCGAGCTGATCAAGAAGAGCTTGTCGCGCGGAAGATGCCGTCCCCACCACGCACAACTCGCTCTCGATTGCTGCATCCAAGCTCAGCGGCAGATTTGGGGGCGTCTGGAGCGCATTAAGGTCGTAGAGGAACCTGAAGCTCTTGAGCCATCGTTCGTAAGCGGGTGCCGCGAGCGCATGTGCATCCGTTTCCGATCGCGCGATCACGACCATTCGGAGCACCCAAGAAATGGATGTCGCTCGTCCGCGTCGGCACTGCGCTCCAGGCAGGCTCGGAATGCATCCGTAATTCTGCGAACAGAAGAGGCCGGCCCCAAGCACGCGATGTTGGCGCCACTGACAGCGGCCCAGGTGGCGGACTCCGGTCTATTGGTGGCGATCCATGTCGGGGGCGCTGATGCGATCTCAGCGTCAAAGGGACGTCATTCAACTCAAAATGGCGGCCACGATAGGACAGCGTGTCGCCCTTCATCGCCTTGATGAGGATTTCGCTGGCTTCCGCATAGTGACCTGGCGCCGCCTCCGCAGCAATCCCGAAGTAACCCAGTTCGACCGGGAGAAAGCCGCGCCCTATACCCAGTTCGACCCTGCAACCACTCAATTGATCGAGCATGCAGATCTCCTCGAAGGCACGCAGCGGATGATAAAGGGCAAGGCGCACTACCATCGGGCCGACGCGAAGGTGCCGGGTGCGTTGGACGACGCTGGATAAGAACAGATTCGGCGATGGCCCCATCCCGTGCGGAGTGCAGTGGTGCTCTGCCAGATGATATGCGTAGAAGCCAAGCTCGTCGCACGCCTCTGCCAAACTCAGGCGATCGGCGTATTGCCGCGCAATCTCGCAGCCGTCCTCGTCGAGATGGTCGAATATGCCGAAGGTTAGGCCGCCGGGGAAGGCATTCTTCACGAATTCTCTCCAACTCTTTGCAACAGTTCGTGGCTCGCTATGGTGCAAGCAAGTTCAAATTAATGGTGCGCTGAAATCGCCGGGGAACTACCGACTGGCCAAGGCAGAAGCAGCGGCCGCCGAGGGCCGGCACAACGGGATCGTTTCCTTCGCCGTTGCAGCTATCTCTGTGGCGACCTCGAGAAATTCATCCATCTCGGCTTTTGTACCGATGCTGACGCGGATGTAATTTTCCAGCCCTGCATCCTCAAAGAAGGCAACGAGTATCTTTTGCCTTTCCAGGGCTGCTTGCCACCATGAGCCTTCCTGCCCCGCTGGCACACGCGCTAGCAGGAAATTTGCGTGAGAAGGTATTACGGAAAATCCGAGTTTCGACAGGGCCACCGTCACTCGCTGTCTTTCATGCTTGATGTGCTTATGGTTCTCGGCGTAGGCGCCACGGTGCCCAAGCACGCTGATGCCAACAGCCTGGCCGATCACGTTCATGTTGAAGACGTTCTGGAGCTCCCGCAGCCTGCCGATGACTTCAGGGTGGCCAAGTCCGAAACCGACGCGAATGCCGGCGGTGGCATAGCTTTTCGAGAATGTTCTCAAGATCAGGAGGTTTGGATAACGATTGAGGAGATGCAGACCATTGTCCGGTGCAAAATCGACATACGCCTCATCCAACACAATCAGGCGGTCTGATTGTGATACCAGGCGTTCGACATCGGCCACAGGAACGAACGTTCCGGTGGGATTGTTTGGGTTAGCCAGCAGAATGAACTTGGCATCTTTTGCCGGTCCCAAAAGCAAGTCGTCGACGGGCAAGGAATGATCCGCGCCCCATCCGATTTCGGTGAATTGGGCACCCTGCAAACGGGCAAGTTTGCGGTTGAACGAAAACCCCGGCGACAACATCGCCATTCTGTCTCCTGGAACCAGGAAAGCTCTGTAGATAAGCCCGAGCAGTTCAGACGATCCGTTTCCGGCGATCACCTGATCCTTCGAGACGCCGTAGGCTTCCGACGCTGCTTGCCTCAAGCTGGCGTTGTCGTCTTCTGGATATAGATATTGCTGTCCGAGAGCAGCCATCGCACTTTGCATTATGGCTTCCGGCAACGGAAACGGGTTCTCGTTCGTGTTTAGCTTGACGCAACAAGGATCCGACGCCGGTTTGTCGCACAGCAGAACATCCAACTGTCTCGCGACTTGCGAAAGGGAAGAAAGCACAGCTTGAAGTTTTGCATCAGACATTAATTTTTCTCCGTTTCTGGTTCCGTGTGTCGGGCACGAGTTGGGCGCGGCCTATGGGATCGGATCGGAATTGGACGAGCACCGCATCACTCGTCTCAAGGCGCCAAGGCACGAATGCTTTATTGTCCCAGATGCTCGGCTCGGTGATTTGTTCAAAGACGCTTGATCTCGATGCCGTATTTCCTCAACACGTAGCCAATCTGGCGCGGCGTCAGTCCGAGCAGGCGTGCCGCCTTTGCCTGAACCCAGCCACATCTCTCCATCGCCTGGATGACACGTTCGGCATCGGCCATTCTTGCGGAGTGGACGACCCCAGCTGCGTTCAGCGGCGGCTGCCCTAGGGTGTCTGATGGGGCTGCGACGGCGGCAGAGCTAACCCCAGCAGCCGGCGGTGCGGCCCGATCCAGTGGCAGCGCCCCGATGGGCGAAGGTTGCAGCGCGACTTTGCCAAGTTTGCAATTATGCAGCGCCTCGGCGAAGCATTTGCCCTGGCAGCATGCAAAGTCCTCTTTCCCGATTGATGGCCCCGCCGCCAGAACCGCGGTCCGATACACGCAATTTTCCAGTTCGCGAATGTTGCCGGGAAAGTCGCAGTTTATCAGCACTTCGATTGCGCTCGGATCGAACGTCAGCATAAGGCCGTTCTCATGGTTGAAATTCTTGAGAAACTCAGCGGCAAGGAGCGGAATATCGCTGCGCCTTTCGCGTAGCGCCGGCACCAGCAACGGAACAACACTGATGCGGTAGTAGAGGTCGGCACGGAACTCGTTTCTGGCAACTGCCTCTTCCAGGTTCTTGTTCGTGGCGGCGATGATGCGGACGTCGACTTTAATGGTCTGGTTGCCCCCAACGCGCTCAAACTCCTGCTCCTGCAGCACGCGCAACAGCTTTGCCTGGAACGAGGCCGAAATCTCGCCGATCTCGTCCAGGAACAATGTCCCCTTGTCGGCGAGCTCAAAGCGCCCCTTGCGCGAGTTGAACGCGCTCGTGAATGCACCCTTCTCATGGCCGAACAATTCGGATTCCAGCACAGTCTCGGGCAGCGCCGCGCAATTGAGCTTGATGAAGGGCCGCTTGGCGCGCGGGGACAATTCGTGGATAGCCTTGGCGACCAGCTCCTTGCCGGTACCGGATTCGCCTCGCAACAGAACCGCAATCTTGGCCTTGGCTACGAGCGCGACCTTCTCAAGCAAACCGCGCAAGGCCAAACTGTTGCCAATCATCCCCTCCACGTGAGTGTTACGCTGCGGGGCCAGGCGCTTCTGCTTTGGCAGGGAGTCCTGCCTTGCCATCGGTTGCTCGCGGTCGCCCTCCAAAGAGCGATGCGACTTCACCGTCTGCCCTACCAAGTTGGCGATTAGCGGGAGCAGACAAAGGCCGTAATCGAGCCAAACTCTGGAACTATGCCGCGGTGCGTGGTCGATGGTCAGCGTGCCCACGACATTTGCATCGACGCGAATGGGAACGCCGATGAAGGATACTGGTATGTCGTCGCAACCCCCGAGCACGTCCCTGTCGGCGGCGGTGAAAGCCGAATGAACCGCGATGTTCTCGGTGGCCAGCGGCTTGTCCGTTGCCAAAACCTGGTCGATTGCATTCCGCGGCAGGTAGGTCCGGCAGCGCTCACTGCAGCTCTCGGCCCGGTCGGCGCCTGCGATGATTTCCAGTTCGCCGTCAGCGTCGACAAGTGAGATGATGCCGTGCCGCATCTGAAGAAACGATCGCAGCAGATCTACGACCTTGGCCAGCCTGACATCGAGCGCGGAGGAGGCGGTGAGTGCTTTCGAAATTTCGTGGATGCCGGCAAGCGCGCTCGCGCGCGACGGCAGAATGGTGGGTTCCCAGTCGTCCCTTTTGGAGTCTTGGAGTGATATGCAGCTTGACGAAGTCTCCTCAGCACTGTCTTCAGCTCGGCGACCATTGTTCTGATCTGACATGTCATCCTCGATCTTGGGCCGCGACAGCAACGCCGCGCCACCTGGATCTGCGATGTCCCCCGGCGCAGACGCATCAGATGGCATCAGGACCCAAGCCACCGATGGCCGGCAGCAACAAGAATGTCTTCGCCACACGAGCCGCCAAATAATTGGCGAACTTGCTCGCGCCTGGGAGCCGCTTGCCGGAACGCTTGAGACGTTGATGCGGGTAGTCGTGATGTGTCGGCGGCAGTGCGCCAGATTTCCGCAGGTGACATACTGCCTTGCATAGGATCAAGATTGGGTCATGGTTCTGGGCGTCCGTCAGGCCCTGACCAGGGGCAAGCACGAAAGAGGCCGGAGGCAAGGCTTGATGCATGGCTTGGCTATCCTTACTGAACGGAGGCGCGGCTCAGGCTCCGGAGCGCAACCACACGTTGCCCTACAGAGCGGGAATGAGGATGGCTAGTCAACCGAGCTTTTCTTGCATTTATGAAAGGAAAGCAGGAGGACATGATAGAAATCCATCAACTGAGACTTGCCGACAGATGGACGTCGAACAGCAAAGCTACCCCGGCTTTCAATGCCCGGCGCGCGAAGCCTGCTGATGTCGAAGCTTGCGGGACGCTGTCGGCATTGAGACGGCTTGGGCACGCAGTACGGCTAGAAGTGTCGTCGAGCGGCAAAGGTGTTGGCGCTATGAAGCATCTTGTGACTCGCATCGATGCGCGCCAGGTCCGGCGAACTATTCGGTCGTATAAACGACCCGTCGGGTGGTCGTGGCTGCAGCGGAAGAGCAGTTAGAAACCGGTCGTGTAGGGAGTCCTCCACTGCCGCGCCCGGCCGGGTCGCAAGTGCGACCAAGATGCGAACGGGCACGGCGGATCCCGGGATACCGACTTGTGGCTGCCAAGCTTACAGCCAGGGGTGCAAAGCTGGGCGCAAGGGCGGGATTTCGCCCGAGATGACGGCAAAAGTGCGAAAATCCGCACAACCCGCCCTTACTGAGGCTGCCTCACCGAGCGGAGGAATGCGCGTATTTGGGCGCGCCTCAACTTGGCACAAGACTTGCGGCGACATGCCAGCAGCGCGTGACCGGAGCGCCGCGATGGGAGAAGCGCGGGAAGGGAGGAGGCCCAGCCCGATTCGGTCAGGGAGAGAAAAGCTGTTGGTTTCACCAATCCGAAGCGCGGGTCCAACGCCCCGCAAGGCCTTCTACGCGCAGCTCTATGTTCAGGTGCTTACCGCCATCGCGCTGGGTGTCGCAGTTGGGTATGTCTACCCGGCCGTCGGCGAGAGCCTAAAGCCGATCGGCGATGCGTTCATCAAGCTCGTCAAGATGATCATCGCGCCGGTGATCTTTCTAACCGTGACGACCGGCATTGCCGGCATGAATGACCTCAAGAAGGTCGGCCGGGTCGCCGGCAAGGCAATGATCTATTTCCTCACCTTCTCGAGTCTCGCATTGATTGTCGGTCTCATTGTCGCAAACGTCGTTCAGCCAGGTGCCGGAATGAACATCGATCCGGCCTTGCTCGATGCCCAGGCCGCGAAGGGCTATGCCGCCAAGGTCCATGACCAGTCGGTGACCGGCTTCCTGATGAACATTATTCCATCAACGATCGTTAGTGCCTTCGCGGACGGCGACATCCTGCAGGTCCTGTTCTTCTCGGTTCTGTTCGGAGTCGCTCTCGCGATGGTCGGCGAGAAGGGCAAGCCTGTGCTTTCGTTGCTTCAGGCACTTCTCGCGCCGGTGTTCAAGCTGGTCGGCATCCTGATGCGGGCTGCGCCTGTCGGCGCTTTCGGCGCCATGGCCTTCACCATCGGCAAATTTGGCATCGGTTCGGTGGCCAACCTCGCCGTGCTGGTCGCGACGTTCTATTTCACCGCCTTCCTCTTCGTCTTCGGGGTTCTTGGCGCGGTCTGCCGATATAACGGCTTCTCGATTTTCTCTCTCGTGCGCTACATAAAGGAAGAGCTGCTGCTGGTCCTGGCAACGTCCTCCTCGGAGGCCGCGCTGCCCTCGCTGATGGAGAAGATGGAGAATGCCGGCGCCAAGCGTTCCGTCGTGGGTCTCGTCATCCCCACTGGATATTCCTTCAATCTGGACGGCACCAATATCTACATGACGCTCGCCGCCCTCTTCCTGGCCCACGCGACGAACACGCACTTGTCGGTTTATGACCAGATGCTGCTATTGCTCGTCGCAATGCTTTCCTCGAAGGGTGCCGCAGGTATAACAGGCGCCGGCTTCATCACCTTGGCCGCTACGCTCTCCGTAATACCAAGCGTTCCCGTTGCTGGGATGGCTCTGATCCTGGGCGTGGACCGCTTCATGTCCGAATGCCGAGCGCTGACGAACGTGGTCGGCAACGCGGTGGCCTCGCTGGTTGTCGCACGCTGGGAAGGCGAACTGGACGAAACGCGCATGAAATCCGCCTTCAGGGGTTGGCCGAGAGATTAAGCGCCCCTCGCCCGGCAAGATTGCTGCTGCGCGACCAGCCAACTCGCCGGGCTCATCAGCACCAACAATCGGCTCGCTGGTCTACACAGCGCTTCGCGGGGCCACAGATCAGAAGCACCAAACGCGGTGAGGACAAGAAGCATGGACGCCCTGAGAAAACGGACCGTAGACCGAGAAGCGCCCAGGTGCGCATGGAGCGCTGTTCACTGATGGGCCGTCGATCGGGGAGGATGCCGAAATCTTCAGGTTGCCGCCGCAATCCATCGCCGGGATGCACCTGATGACGGAGAGCCAGCCGATTAAAATTGGAGCAACGGCAAAGCGCCCTACAATTGCCGATCTCGCCCGCGAAGCCGGGGTGAGCGTGGCAACGGTCGATCGGGTCCTGAACGCTCGCCTTCCGGTGCGGGAGGAGACCGTGCGGCGCGTTCACCACGCGGCCCACGCGATCGGCTATCATAATGCGGGACTTATCAAACAGCGCATGCGACAGGACCTGCCGCGCTACCGGCTGGGCTTCATCTTGAGAAAACCGTCCCAGCATTTCTACCGGGAGTTCGCACGCGAGGTCGAGGCGTCTGTCAGTTCGGCCCACTGCTTCCACGGCATTCCGCTCATCGAATTCGCGCCGTCACATTTGCCGGGGGATCTGACGGCACTGCTTAAGGATCTGGGTAGCCGATGCCACGCCATCGCCATGGTGGCGCCAGACCACCCGAAGATCACGGCAGCAGTCGAGGAGCTCAAGGCGAAAGGCATCCCGGTCTTTTCGCTGCTTTCTGACTTCGCCGCGGGCGTGCGCGAGGGTTACATAGGTCTCAACAATCGCAGCGTGGGTCGAACGGCAGCCTGGATGTTCTCCAAGGTCGCTAAACGGTCCGGCAAGGTGGCCGTGTTCGTCGGCAGCCACCGTTTCCAGGGTCATGAGCTTCGGGAAAGCGGATTTCGCTCCTATTTCCGTGAGAATGAGCCGGCATTCGAGGTGCTGGATACGCTCGTCAATCTTGAGAAGCGACAGATCACTTACGAGGCGCTGCTGGATCTTGTGCACCGGGAACCTGAGCTCGTCGGCTTCTACATGGCCGGCGGTGGCATGGAGGGGGCTATCGCCGCGCTCCGGGAAGAGGGCAAAGGCCAGGATCTCGTCGCGATCGTGAATGAGATCACGCCGGAGTCGCGGGCGGCCCTCGCGGACGACATCATTACGATGGCGGTGGCGACGCCGCTGCGCCGACTTTGCCAGGAGCTGATGTTGCTGATGGATCGCGCCATCAAGACCAGCACCGCGGACGCCCCGGGGCAGACATTTCTCCCGTTTGACATCTACCTGCCGGAAAACATCTGAAATGATGCGAACTATCGCCCTGGCCGACATTCCTTTCATAAACGCCGCAGTCCACTGCGCTGGGGACGGTGTGCGTATTTCAAATGAAGTGTACGCTCTGCTCATTCAGATCGAGGGCAAAGCCGTGCTGGGGGATCTCTTCAACTCAATAAGTTAGATGAAGCTGAGCGTGCAGCTCTTACAAAGGAGCTCCGTCAATTGTGGACGCTGCATTCGGATGCATTCCGCCGCTCGCGTCCGTCAAGGCGCCGATCGTTTGCTGGACGAAGCATAACGGGTCCACCAAAATGGCTCTTTCGCTTTATGCGGTGTCCCGAACAGGAGCGGCGCGTTGAAGCCTGTCATGCACGCAGCTGCCGGACGACGCTCCTGCGAGCTCGACACGGCTCATGTCCTCCACTCTCCCCGCGCCCCAATTCCGGCAGCTGTCCGTTCCTCGGCGCAACCGATGGCGGTTCTCTTTTTTTAATCAGCAGGCTAGCGTCGGTGGCAGCGGCCTTCGGAGGTATGCCGTCCTGCACTGCCAACGCAGATTGGATCACAGCTCTTGAGCAGCTCCTTTCAGTTCCGATGTCAGCCCTCGTCGCTCTGCCCTTGAAAACACGGGAGATAGCTTTTGCATGCTGCGGGAATCCACCACCTCCTCGTCCGACATGGCATTGCCTACTTGCTCCCAGGTACTCATAGGAACCGCTCTGTTCCGGAGTGTGCGTCGCCAGCAGGGCTTGCTCGGGCGGTCGGATGCATATAGCTCGGCTACAGAAGAGGCGGCCAGACCTTCATTCGTCGTCTTACTGCATAATTCGTGTTCAATAAGGAACGACCTATGAGGCGGCAGCCCCGAGCTTTCACGGTGGAGATCAAACAGAAGCGCAGCTCTCAAAAGCGGAGTGGTTCGATCTGGAGCGATGTCGATCTTACCGCAGCAATGGCCGAGACAACAAGGGAACTCGAGGAGATGGAGTTGCCAAATGGTCGCCCTGTTGACTCAAGTGTTGTTGCAATTGATGCTGAACACATTAACAAACCGCGAGCGGAGTATCACATGGCAAATTCCCTGGACGCAGAACCAATAGCAACCGCTATGCAACCGGCAGCCAAAGTAGAGAGGCCTCAGAAGAAGAATGCCCAACGGTCGCCGAAAGCGAAGGCCGAGCCCAGGCAGCCTGCTCGGAAGAATGTGCCCAATGCGGCGTCTCAGGCGGAGGAAGCAGCGGCTGTTCGGACCGGACGTAAGATCTACTCTGAAAAGGAGCGCGCCCAGATGCTCGCCCTGATCCAGAAGTCTATCAGTGGTGGCGCCACTCACAAGGGCGCCGTAAAGCAGGCCGGGATCTCGGAACAGACCTACTATCAATGGAAGAAAGCTGCGTTGCCTACATCGGTTGGTGACGATCTGAAGGACCTGGTCGCTCTTGAGGAAGAAAACAACCGACTGAAGAGCCTGCTCGCGGAACGCCTGCGCAAGGAAAACGCGGAACTGAAGAGGAAGCTGGGGTTGCAATAACCCTGAAATTCTTGTCCGACCTCCGAGAGCTCATAGCCTTAGACCGGCACTCGCGCCAGTAGCCCGTTTCGGATGAGATCAATGCTGGCGGCAAATGCGCCTGCAGAGTCATTCAACGCGTGGACTTCCTCGACGAGCTCAAGAGAAAAGGGACCCGTATAGCCGCCATCAAGTAGCGCCCCAATCTGGCTGCAATTGTCAGAACCTCCCAGGATGCGATCCGGGTGAACCCAGAAGGTTGGATCGTTTATGCCTGAAAGGTGCACGAGACCGGTCAGATCGCAGAAGAAAGACGTCTCGCCGGCGAGCGTGTGGTGGAATGTATCGTGCACAAGCCGAAAGACGGACTGGCCATCAACCCAGGCAATAGCGTTAGCCGCTTCGTTCTTTGACCGAAGCGAGGAGGTCTGGAAGCCAAGCGGTTCGATGAGTCCGATCAGACCCCGCGACTGAAGTATCGGCTTGAGCGCCTTCAAGGCGGCGCGCAGATTGCCATTGCGCCCGCCATTGGCGGACCACGAACCGTCGTTGACCGGCACCAGCATGAGCGCCTGAGCGCCACAAGCGGCCGCATAATCGGCGAGCTTGCTGGCCTCGGCCCTGCGGGCGGGAGTCCATTCGTTGAACCGCTGTAGGGCGTTGACTGAGATAATGGTGACGCCCGCTTCGGCAGCGGCAGACCGGACATCCGCCGGCGGCTTGCCGCGCACAACAGCCTTGCTGCAGGGACTATTCCGGATTTGCACGTCGGTCAGACCGAGATCGCGGGCAAGCGCGAAGAACGTCCTGACGTCAAGTCCGGGCGCCGCCATGTAGTCGAGTGCAAACCGAAGTGGCGCCTGGCGCACGGAGTGGCTTTCCTCCATGAAGGCGGCCGCCATTCTCGGCTGACTGGCCTCTGCCGTTTGGCCGAAATGATCGGCATAGGGAGGCGAGCCAATCGAACTGACCCGCTCTTTATTCACGCGATCGTGATTCATTGTGAGCCGACTTTCACGCAACGGATACTGCCGCGCCTCTTGAGAACATTGATCTGCTGCGAAATGACGGAAGATCGCTCGAGGCTATCCAGTTGTTTCCGCAGAGTAGGCGCCCGGAAAGGATGCTGGACCGATCCGGAGCCAAACTGATGTGGCAGGCTGCTTCTTCGTAGCGAGGTGCCCAGCGCGATCCTAGCGCGCCTCTCCGCCCCTCCCTCAGGCTCTGGATCCATCCAGGACGCGATGCCGTGCGGCCCTGAATGCCGCTGGCAACAAGGGCAACATGTCGGCCAGCGTGTTGAACGCAATCGGCGTGACCGCCGGCGTGACTGCGGGCTATAGCATAGAGTCTCCGCGGACCGGGCGTGATGGCGAGCACGGAGGCCGCGGCGAGGTACAGGGCGAATGGGGTCAGTTCTGGCATCATTGGTTCATTCCGACAAAGTTTCTGGAAGCGGCGATCTCGCGGTCAGATGCCCGTTCGCTCGGCCGCTAGGCCCGCAGCCACGCCAGCCCGATCGGCAGCGTTCCGGTTCCGAGTCAGTTTGCGCTTGCTCTCCAGCCTTGTGATCGGCATGCGCAAGCCAACGATTCCGCGAGAGTTGCGCCTGTGCAAAATCCGGCGGGCGTCCGACACCGCCCAAGGCGAGCCGCGCTCGCCCTCGTGGTGGTCAGTCAGGCCATTCACGACGTCCAGCACTCTTCCCGAACGCTCGAAGAACTCGACCGGATCATAGGCGTGGACGGCGATGTAATTCCAAGTCGGGACGACCTTCCCGCTTCCTGCTTGGCCGCATACCATGCCGGCGTCACATAAGTGTCCGGCCCCATGAGATGGCCAAGCCGTCGCCCAGCGGCGGAACACGGCACCTGCGGATTAGCCTTCGCGAGGTGCCCGTAGATCACGCCGTGCTCGCCCTCGCTCGCATCAAGCAAGAGGGCGGTGACGAGGCGAAGAGCATTGGGCCGTGGCAGAGACTAAGTTCGACAGCGGCGCTGCGCGGATGCTCGCTCGCAGGAAATCGATATCATCATCATCTCGGAAGGCCGGAGAGGTCTACATCGGGGGAACTCCGTGTGTGCGTTACAGATCAGATACTTGCAATCTGGCCCTCTGGAAACAGCCAGTTAGTTGCATTTGAAGCCGTCCAGTTGGTGAAGTGGCATGGCGGGCCGGATCATCAGGCTAATATTTGGCGATCCAACAGAGAGGCCCTCCACGGCTTCTGCGCCCCGACATGTCTGACTCAACCGTCAGTGGCTCCGCCGTCGCCAGCGTAGTGCTACCGATCGAGTTTCCGGCGATAAGGATAGAATCAGGGGCAGCCTCTCTGGCGCCCCTGATGGGTGCTGTTGAAGACATCTACGCCGGAGATGGCGCACCTCGGCGGCTCGTTCAAGGAAGTAGGAGCGGCCGGTGCATTATGGCCCACGGCCGAGCGCATGCTGCTTCCTATCGAGCGTGGCACGGCGCACGATGCCGTGATGCCATGCAGTCGGCCGGCCGGCTTGGCCGACTGCGCTACAGATGGAAGCTCGGGCGCCGTTGCGCGGCTGGCTGTTCCCGGCGCAGCACGCGATTACCCGACGCTGCACATCCAACGGGTCGTCGCCGAGACTGCAACTGTGCCAACACCGTCAAGGGGTCCGGCCGGCACACGCTGCGTCAAAGCTTCGCCAGGCCTTGAGGCCGGCGCCGACGTCGGAATTACCCAGGTCCTTCTGGGGGGAAGCAAGCTCGACACACACGGCCTCTACGCAAGCCCGACCTGTAGATGTGCTGCAGGCCAGTCCGCGCGAGAACTTGGCCTTTTCAAGGAGGCGGAAAGCTCGCCCGTGCGGCCACTCGATTGAGATCGCCGATATGCTCCGTGCTGCCCGGCCTGCCTATCAGGTCGCGCATGGCATGCAGGCCAGTTCAGCCTCGGCAGCTCAAGGTCATGGGGCGATCGAGCACTGCCGCACGCAGCCGCGGCCCGAGGGCGGATCGGGTACAACTGCCGTGGTTGCCCCCCGATAAGGCAAGCGGAATGAATCATCATCCGCATCCCCTCCTCGGCGGAGCCACGAGTCTGCCCAAGGATGGCAGATGTCTCGAGACCGCTTCGATCCGAATTCCATCCGGCTTTCGCCACGAGATGTTATGACGGCTTGGAGTGCCAGGACTGGCGTCTGACGTCGAGATTGATCAACCCGAGCAATCTTTACCATGGCGCAGGGCCGAATCATAAATGCGGTGCACCTTCCGCTGACCTGCTGAGTACGAAATGGCCAGAGGCGTCACCTCCCATCGCAGCCCCAGGAGACCCAGCCGCAAAGGAACTAACACTGGTTGCAAGCGAACCGATCACGCCGGGGCGGGCACGTTCCTCAACCGACCCGCCTGTCGAGACTGGCGGCGAAAGGCTTTAGCGGCGCGATTTCCTGCTTGTAGACCTTACACCCTGGTGCCAGCTCTCTCAGAGCGCTCACCAGCATGTCAGCCGCCTGCTCGAGCGCCTCTTCCGGCATCGCCGCCAACCTTTCCAAGATAAACCACATCCGGCCGCCCACCGTCTCCAACCGGGTGCGCGTGCCCTGCCGCCAATTCCAGCGGCGACATGTAGCTCCCAGATCGTCGCGCCAGATGACCTCCCCCTTGGAAGGGCTTTCGACGACCGCTTCCCCATTCAAAACAGTGTGGAAAGACTCCGTTCCTAGGGCAATCGTCAGCCGCGGTTTGCCGATATATGCATCAAAATTTTCGCCGCCAATCGGTATTGCAAAACGCAGGCTCACGGCATTGTAGAGGTCAACAATAGGATTTATTGACGGGATTCGGCCATCCTTCTCCACCCGTTTTTTCAACGCGTGCGCCGAGCACGGCGTCCGGTTTGGTTTCGCGCCGAACCGAACGTATGCCTGCGCCCAATTGGCCAAGTGCGCTTCTCCCCAGGCGGGTCCCCCCGCTCGGGCGAAATCGCAAGCCTCTCCCAACACGTCCCGAGCCATGACGCCTCGCACTGTCCTGTGCATCAACAAGAATGCTGATTGCGCGAAAGTCAGGTGCGATCTCTGCTATTTCTTCGTCGATCAGCGCAAAACCCAACAACGCTTTCTCCTTTAAGCCAGTCGCGAGGGCGCCTTTGCTTCGACCGGAATTGAGAGCTCCACAAGAATTCCCTTCCCCGTTCCCAGGGGCATACTCCTGTCCTGGACCCGGACTGGCCGACAGTGCCAGTCTTGGCAAGTCTTGCTGATCCAGTCTGCGATCAATGCCGGCGCGACTCTGAGGTCACGAGCCAGGCCCGCTCGCTGTCAGGGCGGCCATTGAGCGTCTTGCCGAATCTTCGGCAAAGCTTCTGACCCGTTGGACAGCGCCAGCAAGGAGGCGAACACCATTCTCGATCTGCCGAATGGTGAGGGCGGAATAGCCCATCACCAATCCAATCCGATCAGCGCGGCCTTCATCTCGGATGTACAGCGATGAAATCGGATGGATGCCAACCCCGACCCGCCGCGCCTCTTCAACCATGACCTCCTCCAGCGACCGAGAAAGATCCTTGAACCAGACGACGACATGCAGCCCTGCATCGGCCCCCTCGATGGCAATGCTGTCTGCGAACGCACGTCGAAGGACAGCAAGCAGTGCCTCTCGCCGCCCCCCGTTAAGACGGCGGACGCGGCGCACGTGGCTTTCATAACCACCGCTCTCAATGAGTGAGGCCAGGGCCTCCTGTTCCGCAACCGGAGAATGCCTGTCGAGAAGCTGCTTGGCCATCGCAAAGACGTCTTGCAACTCGGCCGGAACCACCAGGTAGCCGATGCGCAGCATCGGCGACAGTGTCTTGGAGATCGTGCCAACATAGATTACGGAACTGCGGTCTTCCAGCTTATGCAGCGGGGGCACCGGTCGAATGTCGTACCGGTACTCGCCATCGTAATCGTCCTCGATAATATAGGCGTCATTGCGCCGAGCCCATTCGAGGAGCTGATACCGCCGCGAAATCGACAAGACGCCGCCGAGCGGGAATTGGTGCGACGGGGTGACGTAGGCTAGCCGCGCTGGGATCTCCTGCAGCAGCTCGGTCTTCATGCCCTCGCTATCGACGGCGACAGCGACGGGCGTGGCTCCTGTGCTGGCAAAGACTTGGCGCGCCATGCTATAGCAGGGATCCTCGATCACGAAGCTGTCGGAAGGATCGAGCAGCAGGCGCGCGCACATGTCGAGGCACTGCTGTGATCCGCTTACGACGAGGATCTGCTCGACCTGGCAGCTAAGCGTTCGGGCACGCCACAAATATCCCTGCAGCGCCTGGCGCAAGCGATGCGAGCCGCGTGGATCGTGATAGGCTAGCCTTCCGGGACTTTGTGACATTGCCGCGTTCATCGCACGCTTCCACGTCAGCGCCGGGAAATCAGATGGGGCGAGGTCGCCATAACGGAAATCGAACTTGAAGCGGTTGGGGAGGTAATCGCGCCGTGGTGGACTGGCGCGCAGTCGCTCCCCGTAACGGGAAAGACGGATCGGACCAGTCCGTTTGGGCACCGCGCTGGTCTCTTTACTCCGCACGAGCGAAGATGCAACGCGAGGTCTTGCGCCTTGAATGACCTCGATGAAACCTTCGGCGACCAGCTGGTCATATGCCACGGTGACCGTGGTCCGCGACACACCGAGTTCATTTGCTAGGCTGCGGGACGACGGCAGCTGGCTGCCCGTTTCATAGATTCCACCTAGGATCTGCTCGCGAAGAGCTTCGCAGATCTGGCGCGCGCCCAGACCTTGCGAGCGAGCTGTCGACGCGGAAGGAGAAGGCTGGACCATTTCTTTCATCGCCAACTGGACGTTCCACCCGGGTTAGTGTGAAGGCATTGTCGCCGAAATCAAGAGGGCTAAAGCCGATGACCAGCGCCGAAGATCAGCTTGAAGCCGAGACAACATCAACGCCGTCCCGGAACGACGTCGGTCTCGCATTCGCCACCCGGGCCATCCATCATGGCTACGATGCGGCGGGCTTTTCCAATTCCGTTCAGACGCCGGTGTTTCTTACATCGACCTATGGATTTGAAAGCGTGGCGGCAAACGAAGCCGCCGCAGCGCTTGGGGGAAGGCTCTACGCACGTGAATACAACCCGACCACCGAAATCCTCGAAAAGCGGCTCGCCAATCTCGAAGGAGCCGAAGCTGGGCTGGTACTCGCCTCAGGGATGGCCGCCTTCGGTACGCTGATCCTTTCGCTGCTTTCGCAAGGTGACGAACTCATTGTCCACAAGACACTCTATTCGAATACGCTCGCCATGGTGGAACAGGGGCTGCCGCAGTTTGGCATCAAGGTCGTTGCCGTCGATCTGTCTAATCCCAGCAATCTCAATGGCGCCATCACTGACAGGACCCGGCTCGTGTTCTTCGAGACGCCAATCAACCCGCTGGGCCGTATCCTCGACATCGCCGCCATTGCCGAACACGCCCATTCTCGCGGCGTGAAGGTCGCCGTCGACAGCACCTTCGCCTCGCCCGCCCTCCAGCGTCCGCTGGAACTTGGAGCCGACATCGTGATCCATTCGCTGACCAAGTACATCAATGGCCATGGCGATGCTCTGGGCGGGGTGATACTGGGCGACGTAAAAACACTGCACCTGCTGCGCGAAACTGGCCTGCGCTATCTCACCGGGGCAGCGCTCTCGCCCATGTCGGCGTTCCTGATCTTGCGCGGGTTGAAGACACTCACGTTGCGTATGGAGCGTCACAGTGCCTCTGGGCTTGCGGTCGCCCAGGCGCTCGAGGCGCACCCGACTGTGGCTTGGGTTAGCTATCCGTTTCTCGGCTCTCATCCCGAACATGAGATCGCGCGCAGACAGATGTCGAAAGGCTCGGGCATGTTGGCACTCGGCCTCCAGACGGGGTTCGAGGGCGCGCGCCGTATGATGGACCGGCTCAAGCTCATCATCAGGGCGGTCAGTCTCGGCGACGCTGACAGTCTCATCTATCATCCAGCAAGCCTGACCCGCTCGCGCGAGTCAATTCGCAAGAACGCGCATTTGCCTGACGGAGTCGGCGACGATCTCATGCGTCTGTCGGTAGGGCTCGAAGACGCCGCCGATTTGATCGCGGATCTAGAGCAGGCGCTGGACTGGGTCTGATGCCCAACGCTTCACCCAATGTAACAACGGGAGCTTCAGCATGGGATTCCTGAGCGGCCTTTCGGCCTTCCCAATAACGCCAAGCGACAGCGACGGCGGCGTCGATGTCCTGGCGCTTCGAAAGCTGATAGCGCGGCTTTGCGCAGCAAAGGTGGATTCCATCGGCCTGCTCGGCAGCACCGGCACCTATATGTATCTGTCGCGCGAGGAACGCCGCCGGGCGCTTTGCGAGGCGCTGGACGAGACGGGTGGACGAGTCCCACTCGTGATCGGCGTGGGCGCTTTGCGCACCGATGAAGCGGTAAAATGTGCAAGTGATGCGAAGGCCCTCGGCGCAGCCGCGGGGTTGCTCGCGGCTGTTTCGTACACCCCGCTCACTGAGGACGAAGTTTTCGAGCATTTTTCGACGGTGGCGCGCGACAGCGGCCTGCCGATCGTGATCTACGACAATCCCGCAAACACGCATTTTCGCTTCACGCCAGCGCTCATCGAGCGTCTGGGACAGCTGCCTGAGATCCTCGCTATTAAGAACTCGGCCGACCGGGGCGATGCCATCAAAGGCCAACTTGCGCACCAGAAAAAAATTGTGCCGAAAGGATTCTCGATCGGCTACAGCGGCGACTGGAACGCCACCGAGGCCCTGATCGCCGGAGCCGATACATGGTACAGCGTCCTCGGTGGCATCTTGCCCGACCCGTGCCTGAGGATGGTCAGAGCCGCTCAGCACGGCGACCATGCTGAAGCACACCGGATCGACGCCACCCTGGCCCCGGTGTGGGAGCTTTTTAAGACGTTCTCGAGCCTTCGCGTCGTATACGCAATCGCCGAGCTCCTCGAAATTTGTTCCGCCGAGCCCCCACGGCCGATCAAGCCACTTTCCGCTGCCGCGAAGTGCCAGCTCGCCGGCGTCCTGGACCGTCTAGGATCAGGTGTCGGATCGTAAGCCGCGCGACTTCATATCGCCGGGGGAAAATGTACGCACCGATCTTTCGATGGGCCTATAGTAGCCGAGATCTTCTCCATCATCTGGTCGGGAACAATGCGCTGCGTGTTGATCACCGATGGATCGACAGGTCTCGACGCCAATCTTAGCGTTCGATTGGCAGAACGTCGTATCGGCGAGGGAGGAAGGCTGCGTTCCGGGCCTGCCCCCTACATTTCTCCGACTTCCACACGAAGCATCAAAGCCTTGATGCGCCAACAGCATTCAATCGCTGCGCAGGATCTTTGCTTCAAGCGCGGCTGCCACAAAAGCCCTTCGAGCAGTTGGTGGATAGGCCTCACCACGCAATACCTGCAGACAAGCGTCCATCGCTACCTTCCGTTTCTCGGTCCGACGATGAAGGTCACGGATCAGGATAGCGGCCGCCTGGTTGACATCGAATACGATACGCTCAGAACTGTGGCGGCCAACCTGAACAACGACCGCCCTCTCAAATCTTTGCAAGCCGGTCATCTCTCCGCCCCCCAAGGCGATCATCCGTCAATTGAGCCCAGCTCGTCTTTACCGAGCCGACCCGGTACCACTGATCTGTGAGCCGAGACAATGCCCTTTCTACCGACCCCGCGCTAGCCCGACACGCGCTTAGCTGCAGGCGGGATATTCCTTTGGGCGCTGCCCTCGCCGTCGAAAAAACTTTCGACTAGAGATTAAAAAGTGGCTTGATCGAGGAAGGCTCTCTTCTAAGCGACCACCTTCGTGCTCAGCGCGCGCACGCTCGGTGCCGAGGGAGCGCGGCACCTCCCGTGGCGCCGGTGACGTGTGATCGTGCACATCCTTGCCCAGCGGCTTGCGGTGGACAGCCCTTCTCACTGTGCCGCACAGTGCTGCCTCGCAATTGCATGTCAGCCATCTTGTTCTCGATCACGCGGCAAATCTTATCATTCACCGCGCGGATGCTCACATCCAAACAATCTAGTTTACCGCCCCCCCATCATCGCGCATAGCGCGACGTCAAAACCTGCGGTCACTCTCACTTTGACTAGGATCTACTATGCGCATTTGCGGTATCAAGCTGACGCACGACGGGGGAATCGCTATCGTGGAAGACGGCAGATTAGTCTTTTGCATCGAGCAGGAAAAGCTCGACAATAACCCGCGATACCAGCATATCGAGCGGCTTGAGACGGTCGCCGCCGTTTTGGCGGAAAACGGGCTTGCTCCGAGCGATATCGACCGGTTCGTTATTGACGGATGGGACGGTGAAATCCAGTCGGAATTTCAAGTTCTGAGTAACGGCTCCCCTATCACTCTCAACGGCGCGCCTTATGTGGAGCGGGACGCCGAAAATCCCCTGACAGCCTATCAAGGTTCCGGTCTCATGCTCGACAATGGGGCATTTTCTTATGAAAGCTACCCGCATGTTCTTGGGCACGTTGCTTCCGCATACTGCACCAGCTCATTCGCCAAACTAGAGGAACCAGCATTTTGTCTGGTTTGGGACGGCTGCATCTTTCCGCGGCTTTACTACGTCGAGCCAAGTGGAGTCCGATTTGTTGGGTGCCTGTTTCCGATGATAGGCCATGCGTATGCCGCTGCGGGCCAACATTTTGGTCCCTATATGCGAGAACTGCGGACTGGCTGGGATCTCGGTATCGCCGGCAAGTTGATGGCCTATATCGCGCTCGGAGTGGTCCATGAACACATCGTGAAGGTGTTTCAGGAGCTTTACGACGACCATTTCGCCGGGGATACGGACCTTGCCTTTGGTTACAGGGAAAACAGCCACAGCGAAGACGCGTTACACACGGCTGTGCACAACTTCTTCGATGCAAGCGCGTCGCGGTTAGTCCCCGAAACGCCCGAGGACATACTTGCTTCGTTCCATGCCTTCGTGGAGCGTCTTCTCGTCCGGGGGATGACCAGCGCGCTGCGTACGTACTCGGTTCCCAATACCCGAAACCTGTGCATAGCCGGCGGATGCGGGCTGAACATCAAATGGAACAGCGCCCTCCGGGCGAGCGGTTTGTTCGACGAAGTCTGGGTGCCTCCGTTTCCAAACGACAGCGGATCGGCGATCGGTGCCGCTTGCTGCGCGCTGGCCGCCGACAAAGGTTTCGTGCATCTCGACTGGTCAGTCTACAGCGGGCCAAATGTGAGCCACGGCAAGGTTCCACCTGGTTGGCAATCCGCTGCTTGCAGCCTGAAAGAACTTGCCAGTGTGCTCGCCGACAACAAGCCTGTTGTGTTCCTTGCAGGCCGCGCAGAGCTTGGTCCACGTGCTTTGGGAGGCAGAAGCATCCTGGCGGCCGCAACTTCGCCGGAAATGAAGGACCATCTCAACAAAATCAAAGTTCGAGAGCACTTTCGGCCGGTAGCGCCAATATGCTTGGAGGATCGTGCACCTGACATGTTTGACCCTGGCACGCAGGATCCTTACATGCTGTTCGATCACCGAACCCGTTCGGAGTGGAAAGAGAAAATCCCGGCGGTCGTCCATCTCGACGGGACTGCGCGACTACAGACAGTTTCGAGAACGTCTGAACACCCAATTGCAGAACTTCTGATAGAATATGAGAAGCTCACGGGCATTTCGCTGCTCTGCAACACGAGTGCAAATCTTAATGGACGTGGTTTTTTTCCGGATGCGGCTGCCGCCTGTGAGTGGGGGTGCGTAGACCACGTTTGGTGCGATGGGTTGCTGTTGACCAAGACAGGTGCAAGTCAATTCGAGAGCTGAGCGTCAGGCTGTAACGAACCTGAGGTACCGCGGCAATCGCCGGCAGCATCGCTGAGGGAGCCGGATGGTGCGGGTGTGTGGGTCCTTGAAGCTGCCTTGATCTGAAGAACGAATCTGACCGATGGCCGACAGAGCGCAGAGACTGTGCAGTTAAGCTGGCAAGCATGCTTTTGCTTAGCGATGTGCTGGAGGATTCAAGGACCTGCACGGCCATTTTGCTCGGCCGAACTAATCCGCCACGGCGCCGGGCATGTAGCCGACCACGTTGACCCCGACAGCTTCGTCAGTGGTCAGGAAGTCAGAGTAGAGGTTCCACATCCTCAAGCATGCTCCTTGCAGGGTCCACGTGCGAGATCGATTGCAGCAACCCGATGCCGAAGAGCACAATTGTGAGCACGGTCCGGTGCGAAACCCAGCACAGACCGTCAATGGCCGGGCACTCCGGATGGATGGCCTCGGCCCCCACTTTCTGGTCCCCAGGTAGCCGTCCTTCGGCTGAGATCGGCCAGCACCAAGTCGCGCTGTGAATGGGTTGAGTAGACTTGCTCCGCGACCCGCGCGGCGGCATCGGCGTTGTGGAAGGCGGCACACTTTTGAAGACCGCCTTGCCGATATGATAGCCCGAGCCCGGTCGGCCGGATCCGCTCGAAGCGGATCCGTATCGACGAAGGCTATTTTATTCGAAGGCCCTCGGGATCCTTCGGGTGCGGTTCGACGACTCGGACCTCAGCGATGTTCGGAAGAGCATCTGAGGCCGACGCCGGGAAAAAGGAAGGTGCGTTGTTTCCCACGACGAGGCAAACGTCGAAGAGTTTGGCACCTCCCGACGCTGCTTGAGGAGAAGCGGACCGCACGGGTCGTTGAAACCTCGACACATCGGGGAGCGGAGTCGCCCCGCCGGCAAGTCCGAGGCGAGTACAGGCAAGGGCGGCGTACGACCGCGGTCGATAGGAACGCACGCTTGTGGGTTTGGCAGGGGCGGCTATAGGGGACCCACCGCGCCTTCCATCAGAAAGGCTCCCAGCGCACTCAGCAATGCCTCGGCGGTTTCCTTGTCGAGTTGCAGTTCGACCTCATCATCGTCATCCGTGATCAGCAGCAAGGTGCCTCTCAGCGGGTTGTGCGACGTGACCAGCACATCGTCATCCTGGAACTCGACTTTGCGGGCCATAATTTCCGACCTCCGTTGCTCCTGCCGGAATGTCGCACTAGCCGCAGTAAAGAAAGTATTGAGAGATCCTGCTCCATAGCCTGCTGGCAATCGATCGAGCGATGCGAGTAGTCAAATTGACGTTTTTGGCGGAGTGATCATCTTGCCCCGGCAAATAGTGGTCACTGTGCGCTCGATGCCCGAAGCAGAACGGATGCGGCTCTTGCCTTTGGCTTGGCAAAGCCGAACGGCGCACGCATCCCACATCCGGCATACTCGCAAATATGGTTTTCCACCCGTGCCCGGTCGCGCGGCATTGCCGTCATGCCTTTCGCGAGCCTCATCGGTTCGTCGCTGATGCGGGTTGATCAGCCCTACCAAAGCGGGAAGACATTGGGCTGCTTGGTAATTTAGACCGCCTGACGCACGCCAGTGCAGCACGCGGCGCACCGCGCGGCTGATGCGATTGCATCTTCAGCATCGCCGGAAAATCAGCACCACACTGTCATGCAAGATCATCGAATTGCGTGCCGTTGATCCGGAGCGCCCGCGGCTTCACATGCGGGATGCCTCCTGCAACATTATCTGCCGCATCCAGATGCTTGCCGGATTACTGTTGTGAAGGGTGGGCCATTGGACGGCCTCGGTGAACGTGGGTAGTGGCCGCGGAAGTTCGACGATCCGCAGAGGGAAGGTTTTTTTAAAATGCTCAACCAGCCGGAATGGCATGGTCGCTATGCGGGCTGTGCCTGAGACCATGGGCGGGATCATGCTAAAAGCCGGCACGATGATCTCGACATGCCTCTTGAGACCATTTTCAAGCAAAAACCGTTCCTCGATGGATGGCATCTGCGCACGGCCAACCCTGTACGCAATGTGCTTCATCGACACGTACCTCTCGAATGTAAGCTGCTGTGGCAGTTGCTTGTTCGTCGGGCAGCCTACGCACACGAATGTCTCGTCGAACAGCGCCGCTCTAGGATGCGCGCTCGACATGAACAATTCCGGAAGAATCAGAAAATCGACGTCACCGCGCCGGAGAAGCTCATCGAGATCGTCGTCGAGCGGCAGCAATTCGAAGCTGACGGCGGGTGCTTCGCGTGCAACACGCTCCACGACCTTTTCAAAAAACACGAGTGTG
>NZ_JBVVQM010000028.1:0-21861 GCF_055811155.1 Mesorhizobium sp. WSM4822
CAGCTTACCCTTCGCGACGTGCTCACAGAGAAAACCCATTTCGTCAATCATCTTAGTTCCCCTTTTTGCCGCGCGTTCATTAATTTATTCTCGACTACCGCACGAGGGTAGCCTAGCTAGCGCTGCGATTTGCACGACCTGCGGCTCGTCTCCGAACAAGGCCTCATATTCCGATCGATAGTGGCATGCGAGATTTCCACCAGCGCGTCGAACCCAGCATCGGAAATGCCACGCGTAGCTTATCGAACCGGCTCGATCCTCCGCTGTTTCAAACGCTTTTGTCGTTCATGCGAAACGGCCTCCGTACAATGACAGCTACCTACCCGCACCAACAGACAACTTGGCGAGGGCCTCATTCGCGTGTCCGGTTCTAATGCAAGTGCGGGTTCCGCAAAGGCTCACGGCCGGAGTCACCCCTAGAAGGTCAACTTAAAGGTGTATGTAGAGAGTAGGTCGACGGTTACCGTCGGTTTCCTCGACCGACACACGGTAAGTGTCGACCGATGGATCCTCCTCTACGCTACCCACGTCGCCCTCGGCGCAATTTGAGGTCTTTAGCTCCACACTCACGGGATAGCCGCGCACCCAGACCTTGTGTGGATTGAATACGGACTGGCCTGTTTTGATCGCAAACTCCCAGCCATGCCACGGACATCGAATTATTTCGCCTTCTTGCTCGTACTCGAACTGTCCTGGCGTTGCGCCTTTGACCATTCCGTCGATAATCCCCTTACACAAGGGCGCGGCTTTATGTGGGCAACTGTTGCGAACGGCATAGTATTCGTTGTTGACGTTGAAGATCCCGACACTACGCCCTGCTATATCCACAATGCGTCGTCCGCCAACCGGAATTTCGTCCGCGTAACAAACTTCATATTTCTTGGGCACCGGCACCTCCCCCTACGCGGCCTGAGAGATTGCTGGTAGCGACAGTTTGTATGTATCGATGGCATTCTCTGCGAAGATGCGTCGGCGCAGATCCTCTGGCTGGTCGGACAACGTCATCATCGGATCATCCGAATCCCAATGCGGGAAGTCGCTCGCAAACATTAGTGTTCGTGAACCATCAATCCAGTTGATAATGTGCTTTAGCGCTTCTGGATCGGCGGGCTCATCCAATGGTTGCGTCCCAAAACGAACATGGTCCCCTAAGTACTCACTCGGTAGCCTTTTTACCCATGGAGTCAGGCGACGAAGCCCCTTCCAATCGAGATCCATCTTCCACATCAGGGGCGCCACCCAGGCAAATCCGCTTTCGACCATGCCCACCTTCAAGGTCGGGAACTTTTCGAACACACCTTCGAAAATAAAGCTTGCTAGGTGCACGGCATAAGATGGCGGGCGCAGCAGACGCATTTCTATATAGTAGCTTGGCCATCCGGCCGGCGAGGGCGCCGGGTTGATGCCGGTTCCTTCTGAACCGAAATGCATCGTCACCGCTAATCCGTGCCGGGCGCATGCTTCGTATATCGGATGATAAAAGCGCTGGCCAAAGGGCCTAGGTGCACCACAACTGAACATGACGCCACAGACGGAAGGATGTGAGCCAAGCCTATCGATTTCAGCCGCTGCCCCTAGGGGGTCCTGCGAGTTGATGGCGAGATTAAGTCTAAACCTCGCATCCTTGGCGATCCAATGCTCCATTGAGTAGTCGTTGAAAGCGCGGCACAGAGCACTCCCATAGTCGACGTCGGCGAGCGCGCTCGCCGTTTGCGCAGGGCCGCCCGTAAGAACCCCCAAATCGATACCATGTGCGTCTAGCAACAGCTTACCGCAAATCTGCGCGTCGCCATTACTACCTAATATTTCGCCATTCTCTTGCGTTTCAAAATCTACCCGAGTTCCGTGATATCCTCCGCTAGACGCGTGGGGGTCCATTTCAACGCCGCCGAAGCCCCACTCCGCAAAACGCTCAGCATTGAACTTGCTGAGATAAGGAAACAGTTCCGATTTTGTCCGGTAGCAGTGGTGGACATCGGTGTCCACTATTGTGAGTTTTTTCCGACCGCTCGTGACTAGTCCGGAATTCATCTTTTCCTCCATTCGTGTTCTCATTCGGAAGCTTGAAGCGCACGCAAGCGAGTGTGCTTGTCATGAGGGTGGCAGCTTTGTCAGCTCAGTTAAATATACAGTTTGCCCCAAAGGTGGCCATCACACTGGTGCCTTTTAGGACCCCGGGGGCGTTATCAACTTAACTCGCGTTCAGGGATTTGCGGCACAGACCGATGGTATGAAGACCGCGACCGTCAGCTGCAAGCGCCATCGTTTCCCCCGCAGATCATCGCCCTCCAGTCTGGCTCTACTACAGGTTCCCCTTGAGCCTGCGTCTAGTCGAGGAAATGCTACTGGAGCGCTCGATCGTGGTTTCGTATGAGACAATCCGCCGGTGGGGCATCAAGCTTGGTCCGGATTACGCTCGCCGCTTGCACCGCAAGCAGCACAGCCGAAACGATGTCGGGCACCTGGACGAGGGCGTCATCGCCATCCCCGGCAGGAAACACTGGTTGTGGCGCGCCGTCGACCAGGATGGCTATGTGCTCGACGAGATCGTCCAAAACCGCCGCAACACCAAAAGCGGCCTAGCGCTTGCTGACGCGGTTGCTGAAGAAGCAAGGCGTCGCGCCGAAGCGCATGATCACCGACCAGCTGCGCTCCTATGGAGTAGCCAGGCGATGCCGGACGTCGAGCATCGGTCGCAGAAGGGATTGAACAACCGGGCGGAGAAGCAGTTTTAGAGATCGATCCCAGGAATGCAATGCACATATGCCGCCGCGAAAACGGGAGCGGATGATGCAAGGCTTACGATCACCGGGAGTACTGCAACGCTTCGTTTCGATCTCTCGGCTCTGCGCAATCTCTTCGTCCCGCCCCGCTCAAACGCTCCGCTCTCGCTACACATATTCGCCGCCTGCAGACCATGGCGAAATGGAAAGCCGGTCACCGGGCATCAGCGGCCGCAGGTCTCAACGCGTTTATATGCAGACAACGTGACATCGCCGGTGGGTGGGTTCTCAAGCCTGCGCTCGCACAGCGCCCCGTCAGGATGGCCAGGCCCGCCATCAACCGGGTCGGCAGCGGTAGCCCGCCGGGATTCGTCGTCATAGACCCGCGCCTAGCCGTTGTTCGAGGAACGACAGTCGATCGACCGGGCCAGTTTCACCAGCGCATGATCCATATTGAGGATCAGTCGAGCCGGGATCGCAACAGGTCGGTCTGTCCGCTTTCGCGGCGTTCCTTCGGCCATATCGCTTGCTCCCTCGCAGCTTCGCCGCAACAGTCGATTCAAGCGTACGGGCAAGCTTTCATCTGCCGAAAATCGCCGCTCCAAGCCACGATTCTTCGGCAAAATCGAACCCAAAATGGAGCAGAATCCTAAATTGTATCAAAGCCTTCCGAGTTCTTCACGGACGACCAAACCGCCGGCGTTGCCGCGCAGTCAGCCCCCCATAGTTGACTGTGGTACTGCCGGAGGCAGTTATCCATAGGTCATTCATGAACGAAGAGCGTGATCAAGGGTTCGAGCCCAGCCTGACGTGAGTAATGCCCGTGAACCGTTTCATCAAACTCCACTCCGGCCGGCAAAGCGTCCGCAGCCAAGAAACTATCACCTGGCATGAATTTTCGATAACTTCCGTCCTGCAGAACCACCTCCATTTGCCCGGCTAGAATGAAGACCCACGTCGGGGTCGAGGTGCAGTGCACAGGCCCAACAAATCCCACCGGACTATGTCGGAGTTGATAGCTTGTACATGGGAACAAACTCGACAGTTGAATGTCCTGTGTGCCCCCATTAAATTCGACTAAATCATCACGAAAGCGCGCACGCGCGTCAGTGTCGGTGAAGAGAGTGGTCTTTTTGAAGACGTTCATGAATTTCTCACATCGGGTTCTGATCTGGAGTGACTAGCGGCGCTTCACCGCGGCGCGTCGGCGGAGCCACCAGCGGGCAGCCACAATCGCTCCTACGGCAAGAGCGACTGTGATGTAGAGCATCTCGGTCGTGCCATCGCCGCCATCCGGAGCCACGCCGAAGATCCGCTCGATAAAATCCATGTCTATCTCCTTCCTGAAATGAATGCTCACTGAGCCGTATCTATTTCCTCAGTACCACCTAGGCCTCGGTCCAGAGCAGCCCGACGCCGGCGGTATGGAGCGCGACATTGAGCGCAGTGACATCATCGGCCACGATCGCGTCGAACTTCTCGATCTCTTTTTTGACCTGCTGCAAGATTTCATCCGCGACCTGCCGGGCTTGCAGAGTCGGCGCGGCGTCGGCGATGGCGACTACGTTGACTAGGTCGATGAGCGATCCGTGCAAGCCGGCCGGGTTGCGGACATCTTGCGGTGTCTCGCGCCTGAAGTCGATCAGCGCACCCTCGATTGCCTCGAGCCGCCCTACGAGTGCTCGCGCACGCTCGCCAAGCGATTTGTCACTGCCGACCAGCCGCTTCTGGACATCCGCGAGCTGCCGCTTCAGGAGCCGCATGCCATTGACCGTCTGGTTAACCGCCGAGAGCATGCCGAACAGCTCTTGTAAAAGCGCGAACTGCTCAGCAAAATCCTTCTCGGTCGTAGCTATTCGCGGATCCTTAACGACGGTGAAGACGACCGTCTGGCTCTCGCTCCCGACCTGAAGCTCAACCTTGAAGCTGCCGGGAGCCACCGCCGGGCCGCTCAGGTCCTCCTCCTCCGGCGTAAGAGGCTTGTACTTCCGGGCCGCTAGCGACTGGTCAAGCTTGGCCGGTCCAGGATACCTGAGATCCCAGATGAAACGGTGGAGCCCGGCTTTTGTGCTGGGCTTGTTATCGAATGGTGCCTGCTTTTCGTCGCTCGAAAAGGTGATGATGGTGTCGCCCGCGCCGTTCCGAAAGGTGAGCTTGACCGGTCCTTCGGTATCATTAGGCAGCCAGTAATAGACGATCGCCCCGTCCGGCGGATTCTCGCCGCAGTCGAGATAGCGGCGAGCGCACCGCCCGTCCTCCAACTCCACGACCTCCGTTGCGGCGCCGATGCACCAACCAAAGCCGTAGCTCATGCCGCCCTTGGAGAAACCCTGCCCAACGACCCAACTGAGCTTGGTCCGGACTGTGGGGCGCGGACTCACCAGCTTAACCTCTTTCTGATCGGCGGCCAGTTCGCGCAACGGCGCGACGTCGTCCAGGATCCAGAAGGACCGGCCGTGGGTGCCGGCGACGAGGTCGCTTCCCTTGATCTTGAGATCGTAGATCGGGACCACGGGCAAGCCGCCGGCCATCCGCGACCAGTGCGCTCCGTCATCGAGACTGAAGAAGACCCCGGTCTCCGTGCCGGCGAAGAGCAGGCCTGGTCGCACCAGGTCGGCGCGCAGCACACGGGTGATCTCGCCCTGCGGAAGATCGCCGACGATCGACTGCCAGCTCTTGCCGCCATCGTTCGTGCGGAAGAGGTAAGGCCGGTAATCGGCTAGCTTGTAGCGCGTAGCCGCAAGATAAACGGTGTCAGCGTCATGCGGCGAGATTTCGACGCACCCGATATAGGCGAGCTCCGGCATGCCTTTCGGAGTAACGTTGCTCCACTCGGCCCCGCCATTGCGCGTCACATGAACCAGGCCATCGTCGGTGGACGCCCAGATCTCGCCCTTGCGGTGCCGAGATTCCACGACGGACGCGCACGTTGCATGCACCTCCGCGCCTAAGTTTTCGCGGGTCAAAACGCCGCCCGAATAGTCCTGCCTGGCGGGGTCGTTGAGACTGAGATCGGGCGAGATGGCGGTCCAGCTCGATCCTTCGTCGCGGCTGCGGAAGACGTGGTTGCCGCCGGCATAAAGCGTCTTCGCATCATGAGGCGAGAAGGTGAGCGGGAAGGTCCACGCAAAGCGGTAGCGCATGTTCTTCGGGGCGATACCGGTCGTCTTTTCCGGCCAGATGTCGACGAGGCGGACCTGCCGCGTGCGGTGGTCGTAGCGTTGCAGAGGTCCCGCGCCGCCTGGGCTCGAGCCGATCGCGCCGCAATAGACTATGTCGGGATCCTCGGGATTAACCACGATGAAGCCGCTCTCGCCCGTGCCCGGATAGGTGCAGTCGCCCAAGCTGATGACGCCCCATTCGGTAGCGCTGGGGACCGAGATCGAGGTGTTATCCTGCTGTGTGGCGTAGACCCGATAAGGGTGCCGGTCGTCGACATCGATGCGATAGAATTGTGCCGTGTTTTGATTGTAGATCGAGGACCAGGTTCTGCCACCGTTGAAGGTAATACAGGCACCGCCGTCATTGCCTTCGATCATCCGCTTGGGATTGAGCGGGTCGATCCAGAGATCGTGGTTGTCGAGATGAGGCGTTCTTACCTCGGTAAAGCTTGCCCCGCCATCGGTCGATTTCCACATCTGGAAATTCGTCACGTAGACCGTGTCGGCTTGGGTAGTGTCGGCGAAGACATGGGTATAGTAGAAGGGGCGGTGCATCAAATCGCGGTTCTGCGAGACCTTCATCCAGCGGTCGCCGTAATCGTCCGTGCGGTAGAGCCCGGTGTTGTCCCCTTCTGCCTCGAAGAGAGCGTAGACGCGCCCGCGCTGCGCCTCCGAGACCGAGACGCCGATCTTGCCGAGCACCCCGCCCGGCAAACCGTTCAGCCTGGACAATTCCTCCCAGCTGTCGCCGCCATCGAGCGACCGGAAGATTCCGCTCCCCGGTCCGCCGCTGCTGAGATTCCAGAAGCTGCGCCGCGTCTGCCAGATCGTGGCAAAGAGAATACGCGGGTTGTTGGGATCCATCGAGATGTCGACAGCGCCGGCGTCGGGATTGCGGTAAAGGACCTTCTGCCAAGTCTTGCCGCCATCCTTGGAGCGGAACACGCCCCGTTCCTCGTTCGGCCCGAACGCGTCGCCGAGCGCCGCGACATAGACGATCTCGGGATCGTGCGGATGAATACAGATTTTACCTATATGGCGGGTCTCTTTCAGCCCCAGATGAGTCCAGCTGCGGCCGGCATCGGTCGACTTGTAGACTCCGTTGCCATAAGAAACGTCGACGCGGATCGTTGCCTCACCCATGCCGGCGTAGATGACGTTCGAGTCGGAGCGGGCGACCGCGAGCGCGCCGACACTGGCGCTCGCAAAGAAACCGTCGGATACGCAGCGCCAATAAACGCCGCCGTCAATCGTCTTCCACACACCGCCCGCGCAGGCGCCGAAGTAAAACACCATAGGCTCGTTGGGGTCGCCCGCGACCGCCACAACGCGGCCGCCTCTGGCGGGTCCGATGCAGCGCCATTTGAGGACCTCAAGGGCCTCGGGGTCATTCACATGAATCTGCGCCGACATCGCACTACTTGCCCATACTGAGTTGCTGTGTGGTAAAGCTCTGACCCAACTTTCAGCGCTTTGGTCGTTTGGATGGCTTGGTCACCCTCAACATTTGGCGCGAGTTATTCAATCAAGTGCCTTAATCCCCATAAACGAGAGTTTGCGCTGATATCACTTGTCCCGACAGCCACCAAGATCTCCCAACGTTTCGGAATTCTAGATGGATCAATGACAGTCTACTTAGCGAGAAAGGCGTCGTGGAAGCTCTTCGCAACAGCGCGGCCTCCTTGCAAAACAAAATCAGAGTCCGATCCGTAGGTGAACAAGCTGAGGCCAAGTTCTTGTAGGCGCGATAAATAGTCTATGGATGCCACGTCAATACCCGATGCAATACCGTACTTCTTAGCGGTATCTGCAACTGCCTGACACGCATCCAGCAACTCAGGTGTGAACTTTCCCGGTTCCATGCCAAAGGAAAGAGCAAGGTCTGCCGGGCCGATGAAGAGCGCGTCCACGCCAGGCGTTGAGGCTATGTCGTCCAGATTGTTGAGAGCCTCTCGTGTCTCAATCTGGACTACGACAGCCAGGCTCGAGTTCGCGTCCTTGCGATACTCCGCATCGTTTTGGTAATAGTTCGATGCTCTCCACGCACCAGATCCGCGCTTTCCTGCAGGCGGATATTTTGCGGACGACACAGCTTCGATGGCTTCGACACCCGAATTTACCATTGGCACCATGATGCCGTTCGCACCATGATCTAGCGCGGCTTTAATGAGTTCAATCCTGTTCCAAGCGACCCTGTAGAGTACAGGCATGCCGTATCGTTCGGTCGCAGGAAGAACATCTAAAAGTGCGTTGGGTGGAATCGGTGCATGCTCGCCATCGACCAAAAGAAAATCTAGATTTGTCTGCGCCAGCGTCTCTGCGACCATCACATGTGGAATCTGCATCCAGCCCCCAATTTGCGGTTTTCCCGACCTGATCGTTTGAGCGAAAGAATGTCTTGCCATTTTCACGATCCTTTGAGTAGCCTGAGCTGTGACTGAATTCGTCAGCATTATCCTGCCCCATCGGAACACGTTCATTCGAAGCGGTAGGGAGCTTAACTGTAGAGTTCGAGGGTGCGATAGAATGGCATACCGCGCACCCGAGGTGACTTGTTCTTTTGCGACGATGGCAGGTTTCGCGGCTTACTAAAATATACAGTTTGCCCCGAAGTTGGCCATCACACCAAGCGATGTTCGCCGTTTATACAGGGTCCGCTCTGGTGAAGTGCGTAGAAACTGCTGTGGCGCGGAGCGTCGGTCTCGATCCAGCTGTAGCTCTGCTCGTGCCTGTCCAACGGCTTAGAGAACCACCTCAGATCGCGCGGTGTGCAGTCGCAGCGGTGTGGTACTGCCCCTGCACGCATCGAACCCTCGGCCGGAGGAGATTGAGCTCACTGACGGGCCGGGCAAGCCTTCGGAGGAGGCGACGTGAAGACGAAGCGTCTACCAAGATCACGTCGTCGATCTAGAACTTCCTTCCCGCAGAGCGGCCGCGGATCGGGTAGTCTAATCAGAGCCTTTCCTGGGTTCCAGGCTTCAGGCCTGCGTTGATCCCGTCGGAAAATGCGAAACCGGTCGCTCCAAGACTGCCTGGGCGAGCGGGAAATGACATTTGAAGCGATGCTCCACGTCGTCCGAGTTCGCTGCAGGTTTAGGGAACACCCGGCTGCAGATATCTTGTGCGTACTGGCACCGCGTATGGAACTCGCAGCCGGTTGGCCGTCTGAACATGCTCGGCACCTCGCCCTTGATTTCGATGCGGTTGAGAACGGCGTCGGGATCGGGCACTGGATTGGCCGAGAGCAAGGCCTGCGTATAAGGATGGCGGGGATGGTCGAATATGTCTTGGGTCGAGCCGATCTCGACAACTCGGCCGAGATACATGACCGCCATACGATCGGCCATGTGGCGCACGACATTGAGGTTGTGAGTGATGATCAGGATGGCGATCCCGAGTTCGTCCTGCAGGCGAGCAAGCAGGTTGAGCACCTCGCCCTGGACCGACACGTCGAGCCCAGCGGTAGGCTCGTCGGCGATGATCAGGTCTGGATTGAGTGCAAGGGCGCGCGCGACGCCGACGCGCCGGGCTTGGCCTCCGGAGAGCTGGTGGGGATAGCGGCGAGCAAAATCTGCCGGCAAGCCGACCATGCGCAACAGGCGCTCCGCTTCGGCACCGGGATCGCGAATGCTCACAGCGTGTATGCGGAATGGCTCGGTGAGGAGCGACTGCACGGTCAGCCGCGGCGAGAGGGAGCCGACGGGATCCTGGAACATCATCATCATGCGACGCAGGTAGGACTTTCGTTCGGCCGCTTTGAGACCGATAAGTTTCTGCCCGTCGAAACGAATGCTGCCGCTAGCAGCCGGTTGAAGGCCGATGATCGTGCGCGCGATGGTGGATTTGCCAGATCCGCTTTCGCCGACGAGGGCAAGCGTCTCGCCCTTGCGGATTTCAAAGGAGACGCCGCACACAGCATCAATGAACGGGTCTGCCGTGCCCGTGGCGAGCGCCTTCAGTGACCCCATAGTGCGGAAGCGGACGCGCAGGTCCTGGACACTCAGCCGCCCACTCATGCCGCAACCATCCCAGCTCGATCGAGCAGATGGCATCGTGCGACCTGGTCAGCAGCGACACGGTATTGGCAGGGCGCCTTGTGCCGGCAGCGATCGAAGGCGTGAGGACACCGCTGGCGAAAGATGCATCCCTGTTTGGCCCCGAGCAGACTGGGGACGTCTCCGGGGATGGTCGGCAAATTGCGCGTCCGTTGTTTGATCCGTCCTGGATCGCACTCAAGCAGCGCCTTTGTGTAGGGATGGCCGGGATTATGGAAGAGGTCGCGCACGGCGCCCTGCTCCACCACCTCGCCCGCATACATAACGGCAACGTGATCGCACAATTCAGCGACGACGCCGAGATGATGGGAGACAAACAGGACGGAGCAACCGATCTCCCCTTGCAGATCCTTGAGCAGATGGATGATCTGAACTTCCAGCGTGGCGTCGAGCGCCGTGGTCGGCTCGTCGGCGATGAGCAGCGCCGGTCTCACCAAAAGTGCCATCGCAATGCAGATGCGCTGGCGCATGCCACCAGAGAACTGATGCGGATAATTCCCGATGCGGCTTTGCGGATCGGGAATTCCGACGCGCTTGAGCATGTCGACTGCGCAAGAGCGTTTGGCTTTACGGCTTCCTTGTTCGTGGTGCTGGATATCGATCATCTGGCTTTCGATCGTCCGCACAGGATTGAGCGCCGTCATCGGGTCCTGGAAGATCATGGAGAGGCGATCGCCCATCAGACTGCGTCGCGCCTGGGCAGTCAGCATAAGCAGGTCGCGTGTTTCGAATATGATGCTGCCGGTAGTAACCTGAGCGTTTTCTGGAAGCAGACCCATCACCGTATAGGCCAGCGTGGATTTGCCGGATCCGCTTTCCCCGACGATGCCGACTATCTGTCCCGTCGGAACGTCCAGCGAAACGTTGCGCAATGCATGAACACGCCCGCGTGGCGAGCCGAAGTCGAGGTTGAGGTTCCGAACCTCAAGAAGCGGATGGGCGGACATTGGCGGTGTCGAATCCTCACGTCTCATAAGTCTTTGCGCAGCTTGGGGTCGAATATGTCGCGCAATGCTTCACCAAGGAACGTGAAACCCAGCGTGGCGAGCACGATTGGAATACCCCCGGCAATTACGAGCCAAGGCGTCTGATTGATATAGCTATAGCCATCGTTGAGGATCCCTCCCCAGTCGGGCGTAGGTGGCTGCACGCCCATGCCGAGAAAGCCCAGACCTGCTTCAACGGCAATCACCGATGGCACGTCCATGCTAATGAGGATCAGCAGTGGACCAAGAACGTTCGGCAGCATGTGAACGACAAGGATGCGCGTCGTGCCGGCGCCCATGCTTCGCTCCGCCTCAATGTAATCGGAGTTGCGCAATGCTTGCGTTTGGGTGCGCACGACGCGCGCATAGATCGGCATGGATGCTATTGCGATGACCAGGATGACGCTGGACATGCTGGGCCCGAAAAGGGCGACAATGGCCAATGCAAATATGATTCCGGGAAACGAGCGGATCGTGTCGAAGAATAGTAGCAGCAGATTGTCGAGCCAGCGCGGGCCGGATCCTGCTATCAGGCCAAGCACGAGCCCAACGACAAGCGAACTGCCGAGCGATGCAAAGGCAACGAGAAGCGGGATGCGACCGCCCATGACAGTGCGAGAAAACGTGTCGCGGCCGAGCTGATCCGTGCCGAGAAGAAAATCTGCCGAAGGTCCTGCCAGACGAGGTCCAAGCATAATGCGGATGGGGTCATGTGTGATGAAGAGCGGACCAAAGATCGCGCTCGCCACCACCACCAGGACAAGCACCGCGCCAAGCATGCCCAGACGGTTTTTACGCAGTTGCGGCAGGAAAGCTCCGAGGGCACCTGGATTGTGTCTTGCAGGAGCTCCTGTACCAATCGGGTCGATGCTCGTCATGATCAGAGCTTTTCCCGAGCCCGCGGGTCAAGGCTTGCATTGACCAGATCGGAGACCGTTGTTGAAATGACGATTAGGATGGTGGTGACCACCACGACGCCCATCACAATTGGATAGTTGCGCGTATTCACCGCCTTCACGATCAGCGTGCCGATCCCCGGTCTTGCGAAGACCACTTCGATGAATACGGCAGACGACAGCAGCCACGCTATGCTAACGCCAAGGATGGTGACCGTCGGCAGGATCGCGAGCGGCAGAGCGTAGCGGGACGCGATGCGCCATTCGGAAATCCCGAAAGAGCGGGCCATGCGGATATGGTTCTCACCCAGCGTTTCGAGCATGGACGCGCGCACCAGCCGAGAGATGTAACCCACCCAACCGATACCCATTGCAAAGCTCGGCAGGACCAGGTGGGCGAGCCTATCCACCAAGCCCTCGCCCGGCCCAATCGCCGGGAGCCAGCGGAGGGCAACGGCGAAGATCAGCAGCCCGTAAACTGCCATGACAAACGAAGGAATGGCCATGACGGCGACGGCAACGGCTCCAACCGCCTGATCGAGCAAGGAATTGCGCCGCATCGCAGAGTAGCACCCTAGCGGCACCGCGATGGCGGCGGCCCAAAAGATCGAGACGAGGATCAGCTCAATCGTGTAGGGCAGCTGCGAAAACACGATGTCGGCCACCGGTCTCTGGCTGAACACATCATAGCCGAGATCGCCGCGTAGCAGGCCGCCGAAGAACGCGGCTATCTGCACAACCAATGCTCTGTCGAGCCCCATCTGCTGATGCAGCAGCGCCTTCATTTCGGGCGTCGCGCGCGGACCGAGCAGAATAGCCGCCGGATCCCCTGGCACCGCATGGATCATCAGGAACAGAAGTGTCACCGCGGTCACGATGATCGTGACCGCGAGGACCAATCTCCTCCAAAGATAAAACAGCATACCTCAGCCCGCCGCTTAAGTCGGCTTGAAATCGAGATACAAAGGGATGCCGTCCGGACGGGTCGCAGCCTGTAGCTTGGTCGTGCGGTACACGACAGGATTGCCACCGTTAGTCAGGAAACGGTAGGCGCCCGACTCCTCCAGCAGGTCCTGCATCTCGTAATAGAGCTTTGCGCGCTCGCTTGGATCCTCAATCGTCATTGCCTTGGCGTCGAGCTGGTCATAGCGGTCACTGAGGAAGCGCTCCCAATTCCAAATGCCCACCTGGGCTTTCACGAATGTGCCCATGTAGTAATCAGGATCAGGCAGACCGCTGTCGTTTCTGATAAAGAGCTGCAAGTCCTTCCAGCGATCGCCTTCTGACTCCTGACCGATCGTCCCGAAGGAACCCGGGTCCTGGACATTGACTTGGACATAGATGCCGATCTGCGACAGTTGCGCCTGAATCGTCTGGGCGATTGTCCCAGGAATGCCACTGTTGTCGCAATCGAGGGTTAACTGCAGGTCGCTGACGCCGGCCTTGTCCAGGAACTCCTGGGCCTTGGCGAGATCGCCTTCCGGTGGAACGAGGGCCTTTTCGCGATGTCCGACAATACCTGGCGCAATTGGCCCGGTTGCCACGTTGACCCGCCCCGCATAGGCCGTCTCGATGATCTGCGGCACATTGATGGCCCATTGAATTGCCTTGCGCACATTGATGTCCTTCAGCGTTGGATCATCCATATTCATGCCAAGCCACATGGCACGGAGAGAGGAATGCTCTTCTATTTTTGTATCGGGCGGCGGATTGCTTCTGAACGTCGACAGTGAATCGAAACTGATCGTTGCGAAATCAACATCGCCGGCCTGATAGGCGCGTTCCGCCGTCTTGATATCGACGATCGGTACGATGCGGATCTCATCGAACCCGGGCTTTGGTCCAGCCCATTCCGGATTGCGCGTCAACAGCGTGTATTGATTTTGCTTCCAGTCCGCGAGCACATAGGGGCCGGAGAACGCTGGCGGATTCATGCCGAAATTGCCGCCGTCCTTGGTCGCCTTCATCACCGCCTGCTCGGAAACGATAAGACCGCTGGCATACGGGAAGGTGATGGTCCAGACCGGTACGTACGGCGTCTTGAATACGATAACGCCTGTATGATCGTCCTCGATCTCAACATGATCGAATGATCTTATTTCGCCCATACTCGCTGACTTGTGGTTGACGATGCGTTCCAGTGAGAACTTGACGTCCTTGGCAGTCAGATCGCCATGATCGCCGGTGAATTTTACGCATTTCTTTAGACGAAAGCGAATATGGGTGAGGTCGACCTGCTCAATCTTTTCTGTTGTGCCCAGATTCCAGCCCCAACCCGAACCAGGCTCAAAACGTGTGAGCTTGGAATAGAGGCAGTTCATCACGTCAATTTCGTAACTCGAGGTGTAAAAGGCTGGATCCAAAGTCACAAGCTCAAACTGATGGGCGACCTTGAGCACTTTGCCTTCTACCGCCCAGATCACCTGCGAGAGCGGCATGCCACTAGCAATGACCCCGCCGCCCAAGGCAGCTCCTCCTTTAAGAAGAGTGCGGCGATCTATGTTCCTGATGATGCCTTCCATAGTTTCCTCCGAATGCCGATTTTAGCTGCTGCGAATTCGCCAATTATTCAGCTGGGCGTGTCACGTTGGCTGCATGTAAACGCGGTGAGACCTGGCGGCCGCTGACGTCAGCTGACCACGAACACGGCTTTCCATTCCGCCATGGCCCCGCAGGCGGTGAATATGTTGCCGGGAGCGGAGTTTTTGAGCGGGGATGACGACCTCGTCCAGGTGCCAGACATCGTTTCGGCTTTGCTGCTTGCGACAACACCGCCGAGCTTATACGGACCCTTGATGGCCAACCGCGTGATTGTCTCCTACGAAAACCACTATCCCGCGCTCAGCAGCGTTTCCTTCGAGCGGACGCAGGCTCAGCGGAATCTGTAGTAAAGCAAGACTGCATGGCGTCGATCTGTGGCGGAACTATAGTGCTTGTAGCTTACGGTGGCGGTGTTCATGGCATGGGATCTATGCCGCAAACCACGGGCCCGCCATAAGTTGACACGCCTCCTTTTTCGCCGGGGTAAGCAGCACCGGACGTATAGCAGATCCGAGCCATTATCGTGCCTCCGAATTATCAGCGCTCTTGCCATCGGCTGTGGACCCCTTCTATGCGCGCCGTGCGACGGTCTGAAGGATTATTGGCATCGTTGTAGCGACGTTGGACCTCAGATCTCGCCCTGACTATCATCGTCAACGATTTTGAGGCGTTAAGAATCTGCAAATTTTCTCGAGTTTTGTTGCAACGGCTGCCGTTCAACTTCGTGTGCGTAGCCGCACGCCGAACAGGGGTGATGGAGTTCACCCGAAACAGGCTCTCTAATTGGTGAAGTCAAGCTCCTCATGACATTCCGGACCGTGTCGCCCCGCGGGTCACTCGCTTCTCTTCGCGGTCGGTTAGGTCGCCGCATGATAGGTCCGTAGAGCGAGGCGTCTCCTGTTGAACGACCGTGGGAGAGTTCGTCTCGGCCTGCTAACGAGACTTGCCTATCGTCCCACGGGAATGAGCCGGTGACGGCGGCCTTGAGGCAGTGGGCATCGCAGACGACGAGCTTGACGCCGCGCACGCCCCAAGGTTTGGCAGCCGCAATACCGTCTGTCCATAACGATGCGAGGTGGTGGTGATCCCGGTCGGCCATCGTCCTTGGCGCGCTGATATCCGCGGAACCGCGACGCATCGCGCGCCGCCTTGACCATGGCGCGCCTTCTTTGGCTTGGTCCCAAACTCGACCGTCTCCGGGATCGACGCCAAGCACATCGCGCCCGATCTTTGTCCAGCGATCCGGCAGATAATGCGACGATCGACCAGCGCTTGGAGGTAGCGGCTCGCGTACCCAAGAACACGCCGATCTGGCTGTTCTAGATCCGCCCTGCCCTTCCCGAGTACAGACGCGCGACACCGGCGGAACGATCGCCCTTCTTCACAAATCCCGCCTCGTCGACGATTAGGACGCCATCCTCATCGCCCAACGCCTCCACCACATAATCGCGAATCTCGTCTCGGAGCCGATAAACGTGCCAGTGGCTGCGCCCCAACAGCGACTGCATCCGATAGGGTCGCCCCGCTCCGCTCCGAATTGCTCAGCAATCGGCCAGCCTGTCTTGCGCTCAATGCCGGAAAGAAGGCCTTCAAGGAAATCGGCGCCCGTCTCCCGCAATTGACGACGAGGAAGAACCCGCCCAACCCGCGCCTTCAGCGTTGTAAGCTCCTGCTCCCAAGCCAACAACGACGCTGACCACGAAGCGACAGACATGGTTTCTCCATCCTCTCCTTGTGAAAGCCACGCTTGGCGGTCACGCTGCACATGAAGTTTAATATAACATTTACTATACACGACACCGCTCCCGTGACAGGCTCTCTCCACTAAGTAGTTGCAAGGGAGTAGCTATATCTCACTCCGCGAACCATCCACGTGTACACTTCGCCATATGCGCCAAGCATTTTCCGCCCGGCCTCATTGATGTCCGCGGTCTAGTCATAATAGGAGGTGGTCTAATGCCAACTAAGATAGTTCAGGTTGGGCTTGGGGAATGGGGTGCGGACTGGGCTCAGACCGTCGTACCTCGGGTGCCCGAAGTTGAGGCGGTGGGTTGGGTCGACCAGAATCCTGAGGCGCTGGAGCGAGCAGAGCTGTGGTTGGGGGGGCGCCCGGACCGGTGCTTCGCAACTTTCGAGGCAGCACTCTCGAATATCGATGCAGACGCTGTCTTGGTTACGGCGGACGTCCAGGCGCATGCCAATCTTGTTCAACTTGCTCTCGAGGCCGGCAAGCACGTATTGGTGGAGAAGCCGTTTGCCTCAACGACAGTTGAGGCGGAGCGCCTCGCTGATTTGGCGGACCGATACCGCCTAACACTCATGGTGAGCCAGAACTTCCGCTTCTTTCCTGCAGCTATCAGTGCCGCCCAGCTTGTTAGAGAGGAAGTACTCGGACCGGTAGGCGCGGTCAACATCGAATTCCGGCGGTTCCTGACGCCGGCCGATGAACCTTTTTACGGCTTACGACAGCCCCTCCTTGAGGATCTTAGTATTCACCACTTTGACCTGATGCGTATGGTGCTCGGGCAGGAACCCCGACAGGTATATTGTACCGCTTGGCAACCGCAAGGGAGTTCGTTCAGAGAGGCCCCCGCAGCGGCTGCGACAATCATCTTCGATCGAGGCACCGTTGTCACCTACCGGGGCAATTGGCTTAGTGTTGGAGTGGAGACGCCGTATGGCGGCGAGTGGCATTTGGAGTGCGCCGAGGGCGAGATCATCTGGACCTGCCGCGGTGACCGTGATGTCACACTGGATGGCGATCACGTCAGGATCCAAAAGCGCGGCCACCCCGTGGTGCCGATCGCCCTTCCCGCGATGGCATCGTTCGGACGTAGAGAAAGCTTGGCGACCTTTGCGCGTGCCGTCGAGATCGGCACGATCGCACCGTTCGCCAGCCTAGGGCGTGACAATATTGGCAGTATCGCACTCATGCAGGCCGCGATCACGTCGGCAACGACGGGACAAGTGATATCGCTCGAAACCTAGGCCGACGGCAAGCGCGAGAGGCTTCGCCTGACTCAATTGCTCTGCAAAGACGCTCTCCTTTGAAGGAGCGTCCAATGGCCAAACAACTGCAGCATCATAGGTGAATCAAGCGCCGCCCTCTCGACAACCGGTTACCTCCTCGGGCATCGAGATGCTCTATATGATGCGCAAAGGCGAGGTTTGTCTACGATCCGACGACCTGCATTGCCAGGCAGTTAGAAATTCTCGCCGCATAAAGCCGCATGATGCACAACCCTCGCTTTGCGACCTCAACTGGAGTTTGCGACGGAGCCACCCAGGAGACGCAGATAAATTCGAACGATTAGGCCTTCGGCACGAAGGGCGCCGGACGCCGGCCGGCGCCCTGGCGCTCCAGCATCCAGCCGGGATATTCGGCAGGCAGCTCGCCCACCTCGTCAAGCCTGGTGAGATCATCGGCGTCGAGCTTCAGACTGGTGGCGGCGAGGTTCTGTTCCAGTTGGTCCATGCGGCTGGCGCCGATAATGACGCTCGTCACGAAAGGCTTGGCCAGGACGTAGCCGAGCGCCACCGTGGCAACGCTGACATCATGCTTCCTGGCAATATCGCGCATGACGGCAACGGCCGCCCAGGCACGGTCCTCGTTGACCGGCGGGAAGTTGAAGGACGCACGTCGGCCCTCGCCATCGCCCGGCGCGCCGGGACCGTATTTGCCGGACAGCAGGCCACCGGCCATCGGCGACCACACCATCAGGCCGAGCTTCTCTTCGTTGGTGAGAGGCACGATCTCGCGCTCGAGGTCGCGGCCGGCGATCGAATAATATGACTGGATTGTCTCGAACCCGGCAAAGCCCTTGGCATCGGCGATGCCAAGCGCCTTGGCGATGCGCCAGGCCTGCCAGTTGGAAACGCCGACATAGCGGACCTTGCCGCTGGCAACGAGATCATCGAGCGCCCGCAGCGTCTCGTCGATCGGCGTCACCGCGTCGGTGCCATGCAGCTGGTAGAGATCGATGTGATCGAGCTGCAGCCGTTCGAGGCTGCCGTCGATCGAATCCATGATGTGGCCGCGTGAGGAGCCGCGCTGGTTCGGGCCGTCGCCCATGGCGCCGTCCACCTTGGTAGCAATGACGACGTCCGAACGTTTGACGCCGAGGTCCCCAAGCGACTGGCCGAGCAGGCGCTCGGATTGACCGAGGGAGTAAACATCGGCGGTATCGAAGAAATTGACGCCGGCGGCGAGCGAGCGGCCGACAATCTCGTTGACGCCTTTCTGGTCAAGGCTGGCGATCAGGTTCTCGTCGGGTGTGCCGAACGTCAGGGTGCCGAGGCACAGTTCGGAGACGAATATGCCGGTGCTGCCAAGCTGGTTGTAGCGCATGAGATCTTTCCCAATAGACGGATTGAATCAATGGCGGAATTTGAACCGGGCCGCGTCGTTTCAAACATGGCCATAGTGCTCGCGATGAACGACAACCGAAAAAGCGTAGTCGAGCAGCGTACTCCACGAAAAAATAGGCAAACTCACTTCGCGCTGCACAGAGCGTGCGAACGGCTGAAGTCCTGTGCAAACGAAAATCAATGCGCTCAGGTCGGGGTTCTTCGCGGCAAAGTCCTTACACGCATTAACTAACTCGGCTTCGGCGCGTTCGAAACTGGCCGTCGGAATCGCAGACCACTTGTCTGCGTTCCACAAATTCTCGAAATCGGGGCACGAATAATCTTCGCTCACTCCCATGAACGCAAGGTTTGAAGCGGGATCGATTCCGACGCTTACGAGATGGTGCTCGGTCAGCCGCCGAGGGAAGGCACACACAATTCCAACGCGTCTCGAGCTTCCGGTCAGCCGCTGCGCGAGAGGTACCTGCAAAAGGCTCGACATAAATACAGGCACCGACACTTCCGCCGCTACCTCTTTCTGAAAATACGCAAAGTGAGCGCACTCAGCAGCGATGGCTCGGCACCCCATACGTTCGAGGCGACGCGCGGCCTGCAGTATGGGCTCTAGGCAATCGGATTTGTCCGACTGAATTCCGAGCCGATCGGAGTCGACACCTTCGACTACGTCGTATTGGACAGGGAACGGATACGCACTTGCGTTCCGTACAGAGCCGGGGAAACCAGGGTATACCTCATCGAACAGCATGATACCCAAACCCATGCCACAACCATATGTACCTCGGTAGGCGTGAAAGACATCTTTGCCAAAGTCGCGCTGTCCAGGCATTATGTGACTCCTTTCGGCCAAAAGCTGTTGCTTGGCGATAGGTGGTTCAAGAGTCATGCCAATCGGGCAGAAATATCCATTGAAGGAGCTTTGCCCATGTCTTCAATAGATTAGCACAGCGCAACGAAGGCGCGCGGAACTCGACCTGTGTCTCAAAATCCACAAACCCGACACAAGGGTCTGTCCCTGGCGTCGCAACCAGGTCGTCCCCTCGACGAGAGAACGACGTGCATACATCCTGCACGCGCGCCTCACGCCGAGCACCCAGTGGAGCCGGTTCCCGATGCCCCAATGGGCGCGAACGGCCTGAGCGGAAGACTTTGGATCGAGCTTGACCGATGAGGGATAATGCGCCGTTCTCGCGACCTTGGTTTCGACCATGCCGATCATCGCAAAGATGAGGAAGGCCCGGTTCGTCTGTGTAGCGGCGATCCAATCGACATCCTGGCATAGGCTGTGGCGGCGGACTTGGATGCTGGCGACTTGGCGAAGAAGCGCTCGACCTCGGCGTGGAGGAAAGGCCGGTTGGCCTTGAGCGCGAGCAGACAGTCACCGCCCCACCCGATGATCTTGTCGGCGATGGTGGTCTGGGTACTCTATCGGGTCGATCGTGACGAGCGCCCCTCGCAATTCCAGAGGCTCCAGCAGCAGCGGGATGGCCGTGATTTCATTGGATTGGATGTCCGTTGCCTCCTGGCCCAGTACTAGACGTTATGTTCCGAGGCGGAGATCGGTGGTCCACCCTTTCGTGCGCCTGGATGAGCCGTTACGCGCCGTGGTGCCAACCTGGTCCATGGTGCGGGTCGTCGAGGCCTATCAGGCGATGGGCGGCGCCTCGTTCCTAGTCGCAGTGATATTTGCGGCCGAGATTGGGGATGTGCGTCGCTTAGATACGCCGCCGCAGTGGATGGCCTTTTTCGCCCTTGTCCCGGGGGAGCGCTCGACCGGTGACACGGTTCGCCGGTCGAGCCTTACGCTCGCCGGCAATCGACGCGCCCGCCGCGCCCTGGTCGAAGCGGCATGGACTTACCGCTATCCTGCCAGGGTCAGCGAAGCCCTGAGGGCGCGGATCGAGGGATTGCCGAAGCTGTCCGCGATATTGCCTGGAAGGGGGCAGCTCCGGCTCTGCGCCCGATAGCAGCAGCGGACAGATGTGCGCACCAACACCAAGCTGACCAAACGCACCGGATGGGCGACGAAGGGCGACCGCTTCAGGACGCATGCGCCATTCGGCAAATGGCAGACGCAGACCTTCATCGCCGGGCTGCGATGTCACGGTCTTGTCGCGCCGTGGATCGTCAATGCACCGATGAATGGCACCATCTTCGAACACTACGTCGAAACGCAGCTCGCTCCCGAACTGTCGCCCGGAGATGTCGTCATTCTCGACAATGTCGGCTTCCACAAGAGCGAGCGCGCCGCGCAACTGGTTCACCAAAGGGGTGCCTGGCTCCATCGAAATGGCCTACTTAAAGCTCAAGGCTCGGTTGCGAAAGACGGCGGCCAGAACCTTCGACACACTATGCGGAGCTCTCGGCGACATCTGTCGCCTGTTTGAGCCAGCCAAATGCAGAAACTTCTTCAAAGGTGCTGGATGTGAGGCCAATTAATCGGGACACCGCTTAGTTATGTGGCCGAGCCGATGCGCCCTGTGCAGGTTCGGCCGATCCGACTGCTTCGCAAACCTGCCAAGCAGGTAAGCCTTCTTGGCCTCAACCTTGACGGTGAACATGAGAGCTAGCCGCTGCCGTGTCGCCCAGGCCGAGACGAGATGGAGCGGCTCACGCCCCAACTGCGGGCTGACTTCGCTGCGATGTCTTGCCGTCGACCCGATGACCAGGCTTTTGTCGAGCAGAAGAACGGTGCCGTGGTGCGCCGCATCGTCGATTATCGGCGTCTGGAGGGGCTTGAAGCGGCTGCAGTCCACGTCACGACAAGGCCCTATACGCCCAAGAACAATGGTAAGGCCGAGCGCTTCATCCAGACGGCGCTACGCGAATGGGCCTACGCCATTGCCTATCCGACATCCAATCACCGTGCCGCAGAACTGCCGGTCTGGCTGCACCGATACAATTGGCATCGCCCACACGGCAGCCTAAAGTCAAAAACCGCTGTCAGTCGTCTCGCCGTAACCGAGGACAACCTGTTGAGGCTCCACACCTGCGGTGGAGGGCCGAACTCGCCGGTGCAAATCCCAATTCCCTCATCACCCATCATGTAGGCCCCACAACAGGGGCCTTGTGCAAATTCTTCGACCAAGATCCTCGGTGCAGACCGCCACATGTGCTGCCCGCCCAACAGATAG
>NZ_JBVVQM010000029.1:0-21184 GCF_055811155.1 Mesorhizobium sp. WSM4822
AGCGACGTCTTGCCATGGTCGACGTGGCCAATCGTGCCGATGTTCACGTGAGGCTTGTTACGCTCGAATTTACCTTTGGCCATAATCGTTCTCCGTCTATTCTACCCGCTAAGGGGAAATTGTTATTCGCTCTTCAGATCCGGCACCGCGCAAGGAGCGCGACCCGGTGGCTAAGAAACCCTTAGGCGTATTTCTTCTGGACTTCCTGAGCCACTGCGGTCGGAACCGGCTCATAGTGATCGAACTGCATGGTGTAGGCCGCACGGCCCTGGCTCATCGAGCGCAGGTTGTCGACATACTTGAACATGTTGGCGAGCGGCACCATCGCGTTGATGACGACGGCGACGCCGCGCGCTTCCTGGCCCTGGATCTGGCCACGACGACCGTTCAGATCGCCGATGACGCTGCCGACGTAATCTTCCGGCGTCACCACTTCGACCTTCATGATCGGCTCGAGCAGCTGCACGCCAAGCTTGGGTGCGGCTTCACGGAAGCAGGCGCGGCCGGCGATTTCGAAGGCCAGAACGCTGGAGTCGACATCGTGGTAAGCGCCGTCGATCAGCGTCGCCTTGACGCCGATCATCGGGAAGCCCGCGAACGGACCCGAGGTCATGACGCTGTTGATGCCCTTTTCGACACCGGGGATGTATTCCTTCGGCACGGCGCCGCCGACGATCTTGGTCTCGAACTCGAACTCGCTGCTGTCCGGGTTCGGCTCGAAGACGATCTTGACGCGAGCGAACTGACCGGTACCGCCGGTCTGCTTCTTGTGCGTGTAGTCCTGCTCGTGCCTGCGGGTGATCGTCTCGCGATAAGCCACCTGCGGTGCGCCGACATTGGCCTCGACCTTGAACTCGCGACGCATACGGTCGACGATGATGTCCAGGTGAAGTTCGCCCATGCCGGAAATGATGGTCTGGCCGCTTTCCTCGTCGGTCTTGACACGGAAGGACGGATCCTCGGCGGCCAGGCGGTGAAGGGCGAGGCCCATCTTTTCCTGGTCGTTCTTGGTCTTCGGCTCGATGGCGATCTGGATGACCGGATCGGGGAATTCCATGCGCTCGAGAATGACCGGATGCAGCGGATCGCTCAGCGTGTCGCCGGTGGTCGTGTCCTTGAGACCGGCAAGAGCAACGATGTCGCCGGCAAAAGCCTCTTCGACGTCGGCGCGCGAGTTCGCATGCATCTGCAGCATGCGGCCGATGCGCTCTTTCTTGCCTTTCACGGTGTTGTCGACCGAGATGCCCTTGGTGAGCCTGCCCGAATAGATGCGGGCAAAGGTCAGCGAACCGACGAACGGGTCGTTCATGATCTTGAAGGCGAGCATCGACAGAGGCTCGTTGTCGTCGGCGTGACGCTCGATCTCGGCGTCGGTCTTGGCATCGACACCCTTGATGGCGGGAACATCGGCCGGCGACGGCAGATATTCGACGACGGCGTCGAGCAGCGGCTGCACGCCCTTGTTCTTAAAGGCCGAGCCACAGAACATCGGGTAGAACTTGACCGCGATGGTGCCCTTGCGGATCAGCGCGCGGATCTCGTCATTCGACGGCATCTTGCCTTCGAGGTAATTCTCAAGCGCCGTCTCGTCCATCTCGACGGCGGCCTCGATCATCTTCTCGCGGTATTCTTCGGCACGAGCCTTGAGGTCGTCCGGGATCTCGACGACATCCCAGGCAGCGCCCAGCGTCTCGTCGCGCCAGACAAGCGCGTTCATCTCGACGAGGTCGACGACGCCCTTGAACTCGGTCTCGGCGCCGATCGGCAGCTGCATGACAACGGCATGCGCACCGAGGCGCGAGCCGATCATCTCGACCGAGCGATAGAAGTCGGCGCCGATCTTGTCCATCTTGTTGCAGAAGATCATGCGCGGAACGCGGTACTTGTCGGCCTGGCGCCAGACGGTCTCGGTCTGCGGCTCAACGCCGGCATTGGCATCGAGCAGCGCGATGGCGCCGTCGAGCACGCGCAGCGAACGCTCGACTTCGATGGTGAAGTCGACATGGCCGGGGGTGTCGATGATGTTGAAGCGGTGCATCTTGCCGTCACGAGCCTTCCAGAAGGTCGTGGTCGCGGCGGACGTGATGGTGATGCCGCGCTCCTGCTCCTGCTCCATCCAATCCATGGTGGCAGCGCCGTCATGGACTTCGCCGATCTTGTGCGACTTGCCCGTGTAGTAGAGGACGCGCTCGGTGGTCGTCGTCTTGCCGGCGTCAATATGCGCCATGATACCGAAATTGCGGTAGTCTTCGATTTTGTATTCGCGGGCCATCGTAGCTGCCTCTCAGTCTCGTTCGCGCTTTACCAGCGGTAGTGCGCGAAAGCGCGGTTGGCTTCAGCCATCTTGTGGGTGTCTTCACGCTTCTTGACAGCCGTGCCGCGGTTGTTGGCCGCATCCATCAGCTCGCCGGAGAGGCGGTCGACCATCGTGGTCTCATTGCGATTGCGGGCCGCAGCGATCAGCCAGCGAATGGCCAATGCCTGGCGGCGCTCGGGGCGCACATCAACCGGAACCTGGTAGGTGGCGCCACCGACACGACGCGAACGCACTTCAACATGCGGCGCGACATTGTCGAGCGCCTGATGGAAGACGGTGACCGGCTCCTGCTTGGTCTTCGACTGAACCTGGTCGAGCGCGCCGTAGACGATGGTCTCGGCGACCGACTTCTTGCCGTCATACATGACGGCGTTCATGAACTTGGTGACGATCAGATCGCCGAACTTCGGGTCCGGATTGATCTCACGCTTTTCTGCACTGTGACGACGCGACATGGCTTTTGTCTCTCAATCTCATAACCAGACGCACCCAAGGAGCGCCAAGGCCGGAAAATCTTACTTCGGACGCCCCTTACTTCGGACGCTTGGCGCCGTACTTCGAACGGCGCTGCTTGCGGTTCTTCACACCCTGCGTGTCGAGCACGCCGCGGATGATGTGGTAGCGAACGCCCGGAAGATCCTTGACGCGGCCGCCGCGGATCATCACCACGGAGTGTTCCTGAAGGTTGTGGCCTTCGCCGGGGATGTACCCGATCACTTCAAAACCATTGGTCAGGCGGATCTTGGCCACCTTGCGCAGCGCCGAGTTCGGCTTCTTCGGCGTCGTTGTATAGACGCGCGTGCAGACGCCCCGCTTCTGCGGGTTCTGCTGCATGGCCGGGACCTTGTTGCGCTTCACCGGCGCAATGCGCGGCTTGCGGATCAGCTGGTTGACGGTAGGCATTAAACCCTCTTGTCTCTCAATTCCGTGTCTCGCCCGGTCAGGGCCGCTCAAAGCGTCATTTCCATACGCAAATTCGGGCCATAAACCGCGCCTCGCGGTCTTGCCCGAACAAAAGGCAGAGGAAGCGGAAGCCGCTTCGTGCACGCCGGAAATGTCTTTTCGCTCGTAAAACGAACCCTGTTTGAGGCAAACTCCAAAGCGTGTCGCTTCGGAAGGGAGAGCCTCACATCGGTTCTGACTGGGCGGCTTCTACTCGTAAGACCGCGGACCGTCAAGCCCGGAGCATCAAATATTGCGCGCCGACCAAGGCTTGGCAGCCATGCGAAAACCGCATGTAATTTTCTTTCGCATTTTTGCAAGAGCGAGGAAGAAAGTGACAAGCCTTCAGGCAAAGTGAATGGGTTTGCGCTGTTGCGCGGCCTTGCTTCATGCGAAAAGGCCGCATGAGCAGTCAAAACCCCCTCGCCCGCCCACCCGCTGCCAAGAGGAATCGGCCCGTGAACGACAATGAAGAACGCCCGGTCACCATAATCACCGGCCGGGTGTGGAAGAAAAAAGGCGGCAAACCGGAAGGCGTCCACGTCATGCTGGTGGCGCCCGACGACGATTCGGCGGTGCGCCGGGCACTCGAATCGCTTGCCGCCGAAGGATACGCCGAGGCCGAGCTCGACCAGATCGGCGACATGGACGGCATCCCCGACGAAGAGCCGCATATCTCCGCTTTCCAGGGCGCGCTCGAAGGCGAAGTGTCGATCGTCACCTTCGACGTGCCGATCTGAACCCGAACTCGGTCCAGCTTTCGAATCGACTGCCGAGACGAATCGGCGACCGAGGCCTTCCCAGCCGACAAAAATGTGCACTGCCGCTCGAGGAAGGCCGAGCTAGGCTTCTCGGCTTCGGCTTGCCCGGGGCAAGTGTTCTGGTAAGAAACCATCACCATCATCAAACAGACGGAGCGGCCGTGTCCCAGCCCATCAAGATAGGCATCGTCGGCGTTGGCAAGATCGTCCGCGACCAGCATCTGCCGGCCCTGGCGAAAGACCAGGACTATCGCCTCATCGCGGCTGCCAGCCGTCACGGCAAGGTGGATGACATCCCGAATTTCCCTCACATCGAAGCCATGCTCGATGCGGTGCCCGAGCTCGAGGCCGTGTCGCTCTGCATGCCGCCGCAGTTCCGCTACGATGCGGCGCGCACCGCGCTGATGGCCAAGAAGCATGTCTTCCTGGAGAAGCCGCCTGGCGCCACGGTCAGCGAGGTCGAGGACCTCAAGATATTGGCCGCGCAGAACGGCGTCTCGCTGTTCGCCAGCTGGCACTCGCGCTATGCGCCGGCCGTAGAGGCCGCACGCGCCTTCCTCGACAAGGCCAAGATCAGGTCGGCCGCCATCAACTGGAAGGAAGACGTGCGCCGCTGGCACCCGAACCAGGAATGGATCTGGGCTCCCGGCGGTTTCGGCGTCTTCGATCCCGGCATCAACGCGCTGTCGATTGCCACCCATATCCTGCCGGCGATGTTCATCACCTCGGCGGTGCTGGATTTTCCCGAAAACCGCGCCTCCCCGGTTGCCGCGCGCGTCGCCTTCCGCACCTCGAACGGGTTGCCGGTGACGATGGACCTCGACTGGCTGCAGACAGGCCCGCAAAGCTGGGACATCCTGGCCGACACCGACAAGGGCGCGATGGTGCTGTCGGGCGGCGGCTCGAAGCTCGCCATCGACGGCAAGGTGGTTCATGACGAGCCGGAGGCCGAGTACCCGATGCTCTACAAGCGCTTCGCCGAGATCGTCCGCGCCGGCACCTCCGATGTCGATCTGGCGCCGCTGCAGCATGTCGCTGACGCCTTCATGCTCGGCAAGCGCAACGTGGTCGAGGCGTTCTTCGATTGACAATGGGCTGTGAAGAGCGACCTCGCTCCGATCCCCACTTCCCGGATCATTTGCGAAGGGCGCGCCGCCCCTCATTGTCCTGCCGGACATTTCTCCCCGTATAGTGACGGGGAGAGAGGGGCAATGGCGACGCCGGCGTTCGCCCTGCAAGGTCGCCGATTGGCGAAATCGTCAGCGACGGCGTCCTTCTCCCCGTCACTATACGGGGAGAAGATGCCGGCAGGCAGATGAGGGGCGGCGCCAGCCTGCAAAACAAGGCACCAGACGATGCTCCTCACTTCGCCACCGCCACAAAGTTCGGCTCCAACGCAATGAAAAAAGGCCGCCGGGTCGCCCCGGCGGCCTTTTTTGCCTGAGATTCCTGCCGCCGCGCTTACTGCGCGGCGGTTGTCATGTCGGCCAGCATCGGCTCGGCGACTTCCGCACCCGAGGCCTTGCGGCGCTCGTCGATGATCAGTTCGTCGCGCGAGGTGGCGATGCGCCGGATCTGGCTCATCGTGCCGCCGGTACCGGCCGGGATCAGCCGGCCGACGATGACGTTTTCCTTCAAGCCCTGCAGCATGTCGGTCTTGCCGGCAACCGCGGCCTCCGTCAGCACCCGGGTCGTCTCCTGGAAGGAGGCGGCCGAGATGAAGGACGGCGTCTGCAGCGATGCCTTGGTGATGCCGAGCAGCACCGGCAGGCCTTCGGCCGGCTTCTTGCCGTCCTCGACCAGACGCTCGTTGACCTCTTCCAGTTCGATCACGTCGACATGATCGCCCGGAATGTAGGTCGAGTCGCCCTGCACCGTGATCTCGACCTTCTGCAGCATCTGGCGAACGATCACCTCGATGTGCTTGTCGTTGATCGACACGCCCTGCAGACGATAGACTTCCTGGATCTCGTTGACGAGGTAGGAAGCAAGTGCCTCCACGCCCTTGATCGCCAGGATGTCGTGCGGCGCAGGATTGCCGTCGAGGATGTAGTCGCCCTTCTCGATGACGTCGCCGTCTTGGAGATGGAACGGCTTGCCCTTCGGGATCAGGTATTCGACCGGCTCAAGCGTCGAGTCATGCGGCTCGATGATGATGCGACGCTTGTTCTTGTAGTCGCGGCCGAAGCGGATCGTGCCGTCGATCTCGGCGATGATGGCGTGATCCTTCGGACGACGTGCCTCGAACAGCTCGGCAACACGCGGCAGACCGCCGGTGATGTCCTTGGTCTTGGCGCTTTCCATCGGAATACGCGCCAGCACGTCGCCGGGGCGAACCTGCGAGCCCGGCTCGACCGAAAGAATGGCCTCGACCGAGAGCAGGAAGCGGGCGTCGCCGCCCTTCGACAGCTTGCCGACCTTGCCCTTGGCGTCCTGGATCGCGATCGCCGGCTTCAGGTCGTTACCGCGTGGCGTCGAGCGCCAGTCGATGACCTCACGCTTGGTGATGCCGGTCGACTCGTCGGCCGTTTCCTGAACGGAAATGCCGTCGACCAGATCCTCGTACGACACCCTGCCCTCGATTTCAGTGAGGACCGGACGGGTGTAGGGATCCCACTCGGCGATACGCTGGCCGCGCTTCACCTTGTCACCATCGTCCACGAAGATGCGCGAACCATAGGTGAGGCGGTGCGAGGCGCGCTCCTTGCCGGCTTCGTCGAGGATCAGAACCGCCATGTTGCGGCCCATGACCATCTGCTGGCCGTCGGAGTTGCGCACCACGTTGCGGTTGCGGATCTCGACCTTGCCCTCATACGAGGCTTCAAGGAACGAGCTGTCCACGACCTGCGCGGTACCGCCCATGTGGAAGGTACGCATGGTGAGCTGCGTGCCCGGCTCGCCGATCGACTGCGCCGCGATGACGCCGACGGCTTCGCCCTGATTGACCGGGGTGCCGCGGGCCAGATCGCGACCGTAGCAGACCGCGCAGACGCCAACCCTGACTTCGCAAGTCAGTGCCGAGCGGATGCGGACCGACTGGACGCCGGCCTTTTCGATCTGTTCCACGTCACGCTCGTCCATCAGCGTTCCGGCCTTGACCAGGATCTCGCCCGACACCGGATGGGTGATGTCGTCGAGCGACGTACGGCCCAGCACGCGCTGGCCGACCGAAGCGACGACCTGACCGGCATCGACGATCGGCTGCATGGTGAGGCCCTTGTCGGTGCCGCAGTCGACGGAGTTGACGATGCAATCCTGCGCCACGTCGACCAGACGACGGGTGAGGTAACCCGAGTTCGCCGTCTTCAAGGCGGTGTCGGCCAGACCCTTGCGGGCGCCGTGGGTCGAGTTGAAGTACTCGAGCACGGTCAGGCCTTCCTTGAAGTTCGAGATGATCGGCGTCTCGATGATTTCACCCGACGGCTTGGCCATGAGGCCGCGCATGCCGGCAAGCTGGCGCATCTGGGTGGGCGAGCCACGCGCACCGGAGTGCGACATCATGTAGATCGAGTTCATCGGCTTCTGACGGCCATTGTCCTCGAACTCGACCGCCTTGATGCGGGCCATCATTTCGTCGGCGACCTTTTCCGAGCACTTGGCCCAGGCGTCGACGACCTTGTTGTACTTCTCGCCCTGCGTGATCAGACCGTCATTGTACTGCTGCTCGTATTCCTTGGCCAAAGCCTCGGTGTCGGAGACCAGCTTGATCTTTGCATCCGGGATCAGCATGTCGTCCTTGCCGAACGAAATGCCGGCACGGCAGGCATGGCTGAATCCGAGCGCCATGATGCGATCGCAGAAAATGACCGTCTCCTTCTGACCGCAATGGCGGTAGACGGTGTCGATCATCTTGGAAATGTTCTTCTTGGTCATCTCCTGGTTGGCGGTCTCGTAAGGCACGTTGACGTTCTTCGGCAGAAGCTCGCCGATGATCATGCGGCCAGGCGTGGTGTCATGGATCTTCGACACGACCTTGCCTTCCGCGTCGACCGTGCGGAAACGACCCTTGATCTTGGAGTGCAGCGTCACCGCCTTGGTCTCGAGCGCGTGCTGGAGTTCGCCCATGTCGGCAAACACCATGCCCTCGCCCGGCTCGTTCTGGTTGACGATCGAGAGATAGTAGAGGCCCAGAACCATGTCCTGCGACGGCACGATGATCGGCGCGCCGGAAGCCGGGTGCAGGATGTTGTTGGTCGACATCATCAGCACGCGGGCTTCAAGCTGCGCTTCCAGCGACAGCGGCACGTGGACGGCCATCTGGTCGCCGTCGAAGTCGGCGTTGAAGGCCGTGCAGACCAGCGGGTGCAGCTGGATCGCCTTGCCTTCGATCAGGATCGGTTCGAACGCCTGGATGCCGAGACGGTGCAGCGTCGGCGCACGGTTCAGCAGCACCGGATGCTCGCGGATGACCTCGTCGAGGATATCCCAGACTTCCGGACGCTCCTTTTCGACCAGCTTCTTCGCCTGCTTGACGGTCGAGGAGTAACCCTTGGCGTCGAGACGGGCGTAGATGAAGGGCTTGAACAGTTCGAGCGCCATCTTCTTGGGCAGGCCGCACTGATGCAGCTTGAGCTCCGGACCGGTCACGATGACCGAGCGGCCGGAATAGTCGACGCGCTTGCCGAGCAGGTTCTGACGGAACCGGCCCTGCTTGCCCTTGAGCATGTCGGACAGCGACTTCAGCGGGCGCTTGTTGGCGCCGGTGATGACGCGGCCGCGACGGCCGTTGTCGAACAGCGCATCGACGGCTTCCTGCAGCATGCGCTTTTCATTGCGCACGATGATGCCCGGCGCCCGCAGTTCGATCAGCCGCTTCAGACGATTGTTGCGGTTGATGACGCGGCGATAGAGATCGTTCAGATCCGACGTGGCGAAGCGGCCGCCGTCCAGAGGAACCAGCGGACGCAGGTCCGGCGGGATCACCGGAACCACCTTCATGATCATCCATTCCGGACGGTTGCCGGATTCCATGAAGTTCTCGACGACCTTGAGCCGCTTCAGATACTTCTTCTGCTTCAGCTCGGAGGTGGTCGAAGCCAGTTCCGAACGCAGGTCGCCGGCGATCTTCTCCAGGTCCATGCCGGCCAGGAGGTCATGAATGGCCTCGGCGCCGATCATGGCGGTGAACGAATCCTCGCCATACTCGTCGACGGCGATCATGTATTCTTCCTCGCTGAGCAGCTGGTGCTCCTTCAGCGCGGTGAGGCCAGGTTCGGTGACGATGTAGTTCTCGAAATAGAGGACGCGCTCGATGTCCTTCAGGGTCATGTCGAGCAGCGTGCCGATGCGCGACGGCAGCGACTTCAGGAACCAGATATGGGCGACCGGTGCCGCCAGTTCGATATGGCCCATGCGCTCACGACGAACGCGCGACAGCGTGACTTCGACGCCGCACTTCTCGCAGATGACGCCCTTGTACTTCATGCGCTTGTACTTGCCGCACAGGCACTCATAGTCCTTGATCGGGCCAAAAATGCGCGCGCAGAACAGACCGTCACGCTCCGGCTTGAAGGTGCGGTAGTTGATGGTCTCCGGCTTCTTGATCTCGCCGAAAGACCAGGACAGAATCTTCTCAGGGCTGGCAAGCGATATCCGAATGGAATCGAACACCTGCGCAGGCGCCTGCGGATTGAAGAGATTCATGACCTCTTGGTTCATGCCGTTCTCCTTTTCGGGGTCCTCGAAAACCCCTTGCATCTAGCGCGGGCCAAACGCCCGCCGTCGTGTGTCGGCCACCGGCCGAAGAATTTGGTGCGTTCGGTCGCTATTTCCGCGACCGAACGTCTTGTTTACTCGGCCGCGCCCCTATTCGGCAGCATCGGGCAGCCGGACAGGGTTGTCGTCGAGCTTGGTGTTCTCCAGCTCGACATTGAGGCCGAGAGACCGCATTTCCTTGACGAGAACGTTGAAGCTCTCGGGAATGCCGGCCTCGAAGGTGTCGTCGCCACGCACGATCGCCTCGTAGACCTTGGTACGGCCGGCGACGTCGTCCGACTTCACCGTCAGCATTTCCTGCAGCGTGTAGGCCGCGCCGTACGCTTCCAGCGCCCAGACCTCCATCTCGCCGAAGCGCTGGCCACCGAACTGCGCCTTGCCGCCCAGCGGCTGCTGCGTGACGAGCGAGTACGGACCGATCGAACGCGCGTGGATCTTGTCGTCCACGAGGTGGTGAAGCTTGAGCATGTAGATGTAGCCCATCGTCACCTTGCGATCGAACGGCTCGCCCGTGCGTCCGTCATAGAGCTGCGACTGACCTGATGTGTGCAGGCCCGCCTGCTCCAGCATGATGTTGATGTCAGCCTCATGCGCGCCGTCGAACACCGGGGTCGCGATCGAGACGCCGCGGCGCATCTGCTCGCTGAGGCGAACGATGCTCTCGTCGTCATAGTCACGAACCGGCTCGTTGCGGTCGTTGGCCGGGATGAAGCTCTCGAGCGTCTTGCGCAGCGGCTTGATGTCGCCGGCTGCCTTGTACGTGTCGATCAGCTCGCCGATCTTCCTGCCCATGCCCGCGCATGCCCAGCCCAGATGCGTTTCCAGGATCTGGCCGACATTCATGCGGCTCGGCACACCCAGCGGGTTGAGCACGATATCGGCATGCGTGCCGTCCTCGAGGAAAGGCATGTCCTCGACCGGAACGATCCGCGACACGACACCCTTGTTGCCGTGACGGCCGGCCATCTTGTCGCCGGGCTGCATCTTGCGCTTCACGGCCACGAAGACCTTGACCATCTTCATGACGCCCGGAGGCATTTCGTCGCCGCGCTGGACCTTCTCGACCTTGTCCATGAAACGCTGTTCGAGCGCCTTCTTGGAATCGTCGTACTGGCCGCGCAGGGCTTCCAGTTCGCTCTGGAGCTTTTCGTTCTCCACGGCAAACTGCCACCACTGCGAACGCGGATACTCGTCGAGCGTATCCTTGGACAGCGTCGAGCCCTTCTTGAAGCCCTTCGGTCCGGCGATCGCTTCCTTGCCGACGAGCACGTCGGAAAGACGCGCATAGACGTTACGGTCCAGGATGGCCTGCTCGTCGTCGCGGTCCTTGGCGAGGCGTTCGATCTCCTCGCGCTCGATCGCCATGGCGCGCTCGTCCTTCTCCACACCGTGGCGATTGAACACGCGCACCTCGACGACGGTGCCGAAAGTGCCCGGAGGCATGCGCATCGAGGTGTCGCGCACATCGGATGCCTTTTCGCCGAAGATGGCGCGCAGAAGCTTCTCTTCCGGCGTCATCGGGCTTTCGCCCTTCGGCGTGATCTTGCCGACCAGGATGTCGCCCGGCTGAACTTCGGCACCGATATAGACGATGCCGGCTTCGTCGAGGTTCTTCAGCGCTTCTTCCGAGACGTTTGGAATATCGCGCGTGATTTCCTCCGGTCCGAGCTTGGTATCGCGCGCCATGACCTCGAACTCCTCGATATGGATCGAGGTGAAGACGTCATCGGCGACGATGCGTTCGGACAGGAGGATCGAGTCCTCGTAGTTGTAGCCGTTCCACGGCATGAACGCGACCAGCACGTTGCGGCCGAGCGCCAGATCGCCGAGCTCGGTCGACGGACCGTCGGCGATGATGTCGCCCTTGTTGACCCGGTCACCCATGCGAACCAGCGGACGCTGGTTGATGCAGGTGTTCTGGTTCGAACGCTGGAACTTCATCAGCCGGTAGATGTCGACGCCGGACTTGCCCGGATCGAGATCTTCGGTGGCGCGGATAACGATACGCGTCGCGTCCACCTGGTCGACGATGCCGCCGCGGCGGGCGCCGATGGCGGCACCCGAGTCACGGGCGACGATCGGCTCCATGCCGGTGCCGACGAACGGCGCCTCGGCGCGCACCAGCGGCACGGCCTGACGCTGCATGTTCGAGCCCATCAGAGCGCGGTTGGCGTCGTCGTTTTCCAGGAACGGGATCAGGGCCGCGGCCACCGACACCATCTGCTTGGGCGACACGTCCATCAGATCGACGTTTTCGCGCGGCGCCATCATCACTTCGCCGGCGCTGCGGCAAATGACGAATTCGTCGACGAAACCACCGTTCTTGTCGAGCTCGGCGTTGGCCTGCGCGACATGGTGCTTGGCCTCTTCCATTGCCGAGAGATAGACGACATCATTGGTCAGCTTGCCGTCGACGATCTTACGGTACGGGCTCTCGATGAAGCCGTACTTGTTGACGCGTGCGAAGGTGGCCAGCGAGTTGATCAGACCGATATTCGGGCCTTCCGGCGTCTCGATCGGGCAGATGCGGCCGTAATGCGTCGGGTGCACGTCGCGCACTTCGAAGCCGGCGCGCTCGCGGGTCAGACCGCCCGGTCCAAGCGCCGAGAGGCGGCGCTTGTGGGTGATCTCCGACAGCGGGTTGGTCTGGTCCATGAACTGCGACAGCTGCGAGGAACCGAAGAACTCGCGCACGGCGGCAGCCGCCGGCTTGGCGTTGATCAGGTCCTGCGGCATGACCGTGTCGATCTCGATCGAGGACATACGCTCCTTGATCGCGCGCTCCATGCGCAGCAGGCCGACGCGGTACTGGTTTTCCATCAGCTCGCCGACCGAACGCACGCGGCGGTTGCCGAGATTGTCGATGTCGTCGATCTCGCCCTTGCCGTCGCGCAGCTCGACCAGCGTCCTGACCACGGCCAGGATGTCGTCCTTGCGCAGCACGCGCACGGTGTCCTCGGCCTTGAGCTCGAGGCGCATGTTCATCTTGACGCGGCCGACGGCCGACAGATCGTAGCGCTCACTGTCGAAGAACAGCGAGTTGAACATGGCTTCGGCGGTTTCGAGCGTCGGCGGCTCGCCGGGGCGCATGACACGATAGATGTCGAACAGCGCGTCCTGGCGGCTCTCGTTCTTGTCGACGTTGAGCGTGTTGCGGATATAGGCGCCGACATTGACGTGGTCGATGTCGAGAACCTTGATCTCGTCTTCGCCGGTGCCGAGCAGAACCTTCAGCGTCTTCTCGTCGATCTCGTCGCCGGCCTCGAGGAAGATCTCGCCGGTGGCGTAGTTGACGATGTCCTCGGCCAGATAGTTACCGAGCAGGTCCTCGTCGGTGGCCTTGATCGCCTTGAGACCCTTTTCGCCAAGCGCCCTCGCCTGGCGGGCGGTGATCTTCTTGCCGGCTTCGACGACGACTTCGCCGGTATCGGCATCGACCAGGTCGCCGACGGCCTTGAGGCCGCGGAAACGCTCGACGTTGAACGGAATGCGCCAATGGTCACCGGCGCGCTTGTAGGTGATCTTGTTGTAGAAGGTCGACAGGATCTCTTCGCCGTCCATGCCGAGCGCCATCAGCAGCGACGTCACCGGAATCTTGCGGCGGCGATCGATGCGGGCGTGCACGACGTCCTTGGAATCGAACTCGATGTCGAGCCAGGAGCCGCGATAGGGGATGACGCGCGCGGCAAACAGAAGCTTGCCCGACGAGTGCGACTTGCCCTTGTCATGGTCGAAGAAGACGCCCGGCGAGCGGTGCATCTGCGAGACGATGACGCGCTCGGTGCCGTTGACGATGAAGGTGCCGTTCAAGGTCATGAGCGGCATGTCGCCCATGTAGACGTCCTGCTCCTTGATGTCCTTGATGGACTTGGCGCCGGTATCCTCGTCGATATCGAACACGATGAGGCGCAGCGTCACCTTCAGCGGCGCGGCATAGGTGAGGTCGCGCTGACGGCATTCGTCAACGTCGAATTTCGGTCCTTCGAACTCGTACTTCACGAACTCCAGCATCGAGGAGCCGGAAAAATCGGAGATCGGGAAAACCGACTTGAAAACAGCCTGCAGTCCCTCGTCCGGACGCCCGCCCTTGGGCTCCGCCACCATCAGGAATTGATCATAGGATGCCTTCTGAACCTCGATGAGGTTCGGCATCTCCGCAACTTCCGGGATCTTTCCGAAGAACTTGCGTACGCGTCTGCGGCCATTGAAAGTCTGGGTCTGGGCCATCGTCGCTCCTTAGCTCTAAACTCGGGACGAGCCTCGCCGCGGCTCGCCTTGCATTCTGGGCCACCTTGGCGGCAACCCTCTGTCTGTTTTCCCGGCGCCTGTCGGCGGCCGGCTAGAACGGGAGAAAACCCGTTTCCTGAAGGCCGATTTTCGGCCCTCAGGAAAGAGGTTCTCGTAGATCTCGCGTTACGCGTGCTCCCTCCGGGCGAAGGGAGTGGCGGACGGCGCGAGGCCGCCCGCCGCTTTCACGATTACTTCAGGTCGACCTTGGCGCCGGCTGCTTCCAGCTGGGCCTTGAACTTGTCAGCGTCGGCCTTGGAAACGCCTTCCTTGACCGGCTTCGGAGCCGCTTCGACCAGATCCTTGGCTTCCTTGAGGCCAAGACCGGTGATGGCACGGACTTCCTTGATGACGTTGATCTTCTGAGCGCCTGCCTCGGTGAGGACGACGTCGAATTCCGTCTTTTCCTCGACCGGAGCAGCAGCGGCCGCACCACCGCCAGCGGCGGCAACAGCCACCGGAGCAGCGGCGGAAACGCCCCACTTTTCTTCCAGAAGCTTCGACAGCTCGGCCGCCTCGAGGACGGTCAGCTTCGAAAGGTCGTCTACGATCTTTGCGAGATCAGCCATTGTTGTGTTCCTTCATAAGGTTCGAACGTGTGTTTGTGATAGCGAGGAACGGCCTCATGCCGCCTCGTCCTTCCGGGCGTAAGCGCCGATGACGCGCGCGACCGAGGCCGCTGGCGCATTGACGATCTGGGCGATCCGGGTTGCCGGCGTGGCGATCATGCCAACCAGCCTGGCGCGCAGCTCATCGAGCGACGGAAGTGTGGCGAGTGCCTTCACACCGTCGGCATTGAGCGAGGTGGTGCCCATTGCGCCGCCGAGAATGACGAGCTTGTCATTTCCCTTGGCGAAATCGGACGCGACCTTCGGCGCCGCAATCGGATCCTCCGAATAAGCAATCAGCGTCTGTCCCTTGAACAGCTCGATGATCGATGCGGAGTCCGTGCCCTGAAGAGCGATTTTGGCGAGACGGTTCTTCGCGACTTTGACGGTGCCACCGGCGGCGCGCATTTTCGACCGAAGGTCGTTCATTTGCGCGACGGTGATACCGGCGTAGTGGGCCACGACCACTGAACCTGCGTTCGAGAACGCACCGTTCAGGCCCGTGACGAGTTCGCGTTTTTCCGCTCTGTCCACTGCCTATCTCCAGTTGACCCCAATCCTGTTAACGGGAACATCCCATTGACGAGGACAGGCGTCGGGTTGCCTTTTGTCGGCCGGGCCATCCAGTAACGGATCTCCCGAACGACGCTCGAGGATCCTGCCCCCTTTCGCCACATCGACGGTCAAGCCGGCGATGCGCAGACAAAAGGCAAACACGGTTCGAACCTTTCATTGGAGCAATCGCTCCGTTGTCCGGTCTTCACCCGTCTCATGCAGGCCCAAATCGAATTAAGGCTTCTGGGCCGCCTGCAATCTCGGACAGGATGTCCGGAAACCTCTCGGCTTCCGGTACCGGGCCGCCAACTAGGTCGGAGGCCCGGAATTCTTTGCAGATCAGCCGTTTACCGGCCGATCTCGATCAAAACTTATCAGGACGCGTTGAGCGTCGCGACGTCGAGCTTGAGGCCCGGGCCCATCGTCGAGGTGACCGACACCTTCTTGACGTAGTTGCCCTTGGCGCCAGTCGGCTTTGCCTTGGTCACCGCATCGGCGAAGGCGCGGATGTTCTCTTCCAGGGCCTTGACGTCGAACGAGACCTTGCCGACGCCGGCATGGACGATGCCAGCCTTCTCGACACGGAACTCGACGGCACCGCCCTTGGATGCCTTGACGGCGGCGGCAACGTCGGTGGTGACGGTGCCGACCTTCGGGTTCGGCATCATGCCGCGCGGGCCGAGCACTTTGCCCAGACGACCGACCAGCGGCATCATGTCCGGCGTGGCGATGCAGCGATCAAAATCGATCGTGCCCTTCTGGACGATGTCGACCAGATCCTCGGCACCGACGATGTCGGCGCCGGCGGCGCGCGCTTCGTCGGCCTTGTCGCCACGGGCGAACACGGCGACACGCACCGAGCGGCCGGTGCCGTTCGGCAGGTTGACCACGCCGCGGACCATCTGGTCGGCATGGCGCGGGTCGACGCCGAGGTTCATGGCGACTTCGATGGTCTCATCGAACTTCACCGAGGAACGGTCCTTGAGCAGCTTCAGCGCATCGCCCAGGGCATAAGCCTTGTTGGGATCGATGCCTTCGCGGGTCTTCGATACGCGCTTTGCAATCTTTGCCATGATCTTAGCCCACCACTTCCAGACCCATCGAGCGGGCGGAGCCCTCGACCATGCGCATGGCCGCTTCGACGTCGTTTGCGTTCAGGTCTTTCATCTTCGCGGTGGCAATCTCGCGGACCTTGTCACGCGAAACCGTACCGGCCTTGACCTTGCCCGGCTCCTTGGAACCGGACGTCAGGTTCGCCGCCTTCTTCAGGAAGTAGCTCACCGGCGCCGTCTTCATGACGAAGGTGAAGGACTTGTCCTGATAGTAGGTGATGACGACCGGAACCGGCGATCCCTTTTCCATTTCCTGGGTCTGCGCGTTGAACGCCTTGCAGAATTCCATGATGTTGATGCCACGCTGACCAAGCGCCGGGCCGATCGGGGGAGACGGCGTCGCCGATCCCGCTTTCACCTGGAGCTTGAGCTGGCCTGCAATTTTCTTAGCCATCTCTTTTCCTGCCTTTGTCTATGCCGGTCATGCCGGCGGTTGCAGTCTGGTGGTGCGGTTCGCGCAGCCGGCTAAAGCCGCACTCGCCTCCCACCGTCTCAGGCCGCGCGCTTCCGCGCCGCCTCCCCCGATCGCCAAACCGGCGTCAGGGATTTCGGATCAGCCCTTTTCGACCTGTCCGAATTCCAGATCGACAGGCACGGCGCGCCCGAAGATCGAAACTTCCACCTTGAGCCGCGCCCGCTCTTCGTCCACTTCCTGGACGAAGCCGTTGAACGACGCGAAGGGACCATCCGAAACGCGGATCGCTTCGCCGATCTCGAACGTTACCGAAGGCTTCGGCCGCTCGACGCCTTCCTGGACCTGGTTCAGGATGCGCTGGGCTTCCGCCTCGGTGATCGGCACCGGCTTGGAGTCGCCCAGGAAGCCGGTGACCTTCGGTGTGTTCTTGACCAGCGAGAACACCGCATCGGTCAAATTGGCCTTCAGCAGCACATAGCCCGGGAAGAACTTCCGCTCGGCATCGACCTTGCGACCGCGGCGAACTTCGACGACCTTCTCGGTCGGAACCACGATCTGGTGGATGTCGGCGGACAGGCCCTTCTGCTTGGCCTTGTTCTCGATATCCTCGGCGACCTTCTTTTCAAAGTTCGAATAAGCGTGGACGATGTACCAGCGCGCGGTCATTTCAAGACTTCTCCGTAATCGCCGGACTTAGCGTCCGATGCCCAGAATCTGTTCGACCGCAAGGCCCATGAGCTGATCGGCGGTGAAGAAAAAGATCATCGCGATCACTGCGAAGGCCAGAACCATCACCGTCGAGATCATCGTTTCGCGTCGCGACGGCCAAGTCACCTTGGCGGTCTCCGCGCGAACCTGCTGGAGAAAGACGAAAGGATTTGTGGTTTTCGAAGCCATATGCCGCTCTGTCTTCAAGACCCGTTGGCCGGGTCTCCTGGATGATCCCGCTGGCCGGGACGTGCCGCCTGAGCCCAATCTCGCGCCGAATCAGCGCAATCATTTCGCCCATGCAAATCAGACGCGTAAAGCCGGTTTCCCAGCTCCACGCGTCGCGTGTCTGTTTCGTCTACATAAAACCGATTCTTGATCCACGCAAGTGGCAAGTCTCCGCTTTATGACCAAACACCGCCTCGGAACCATCCAGTCGTTCCGTCCCGGCTATGGCGCTCTTATGCCCCAATCGACCCTATATGGCAAGCGGGTCGCCGATTTTCAAAGGCCAGGCCATGGAAATATCGTTTTGAACGCCATTCCGAAACGGCGAAACATTGGGTTGAATGCCATTCCAAGAAATGGCACGGGCAGCAGGGCTCGAACCTACGACCTGCGGTTTTGGAGACCGCCGCTCTACCAACTGAGCTATGCCCGTACGTGCGCATGTCGGCGCAGAAGGCGCTTCCTAAAAGCTTCCGCACGCTCTGTAAAGAGCGGTTTGCAAGCAAACGCGCCTTAATCCCGACAAGGCCATCCGGGTCAATCCCAAGCTCCCGCCTGAAGTCGCCAGCGCGCGGTGGCGTGATTGAGAGAGACGTCGCCTGCCCTCTTCGATGTGGAGCGTCCTCAAGCGGCATTCGTGGCAGGCTGCGGTCGCCCGCGTGCAAGCCAAAGCGCCCAGCCGCATATCAGGAGCTCGCATGCGAACGTCCAGTGCAGCAAAAAGCTCAGCACCCAATTGCTGAAGTCCGCCGGTACAGTGACGAGTTCGAACGCCCGCCGATCGAATGGCATCAGCCACAATATCGGCGACGCCAGCGTATCGAGGACCATATGCAGCATGGCGGCGGCAAAGAAGGCAGCCGTGGCTGCCAGATACGAGCGGGCGCGCCGGCTGACGAATAGCAACGACAGCGCCCCTGCGGCCGCCCAGAACAGCGGCCAATGCGTCATATAGGAGTGATGGTGGGTGCGTCCGCCGTCGATGAAATGGAAATACAGCATATCGATATCGGGATGACACTGCCGACCATGGCGGCCCCGACGATAGCCGGGCTGCCAGGCCACTGCCTGCGCATGAACGTTCCGAGAATATAGCCACTTGGAAGATGGGCGATCAGCATCTCGGGACCGTTCACGGTTGCAGGCCAGTGCAGCATTCCGCCCTATTGTGGCGTTATTCCGAATGCCTGCGCCCGATACGCTTCGTGCCGATCATGGTTCCGTACCCGGTGGCTTATAGGGGCCGCCCGGCACGCCCCAACCCAGGCCGGCATCGATCCTCCGCCTGCCTGGCGCCGCCAGCAGCGACGATAGCGGAACAATCGGAAGCGGCTCAACCTGCCTCATGGCCGGTTTCCGGCTCCGCCGCACACTACAATTTGGCCGGCGCGTCAGCCTCGGCATTGGCGGAAGGCCGGATCCGGCAATTCTCGGGTCTTGGCACCGCCTCGCAAATGGTGGCACCGGTCAGCGCGTCGACCGATTGCAGGCCGGTCGTCAGGCCGACCTTCAGCATCATGCCGGGTTCCAGCCGGCGCTCGGCCGAGCGTCGCTCGATCGCTGCGAACAGGGCGGGACCGATCGCCATCTCCTCGAGATAGGCCTTGACCATCTGCTTTTGCCCCATCGGGTAAAGGCTAAGCCGCGCCTGGGGACCGACAAACCGCCTGATGCCGCCGGCAAGCATCAGCGCGCAGGCCGAATCGCACTCCACGCCGGCATCGATGCTCAGCCCGGCATAGGCGCCCTCTTTGGCCAGGCAATTCCACGCTCCTGGGTCACAGCCGACGAAATCGGTGCGGCCAACGGCGACGTCGAGCTTCTTTTCATGGATAATCCGTCCTGCCGCTAGGGCGCTGAGCAGGTCGCCTCCCCTCGAACTGATCACGACAGGCAGTTGCCGTTTGCCAAGCATGGCGAGCAATTGGCGCAGCTTCTGCGGGGTCCGGGGGGTGATCGCGCCTTCTGCCGAGATCCATTCCGGGCAGTCTGGATTGCAGAGCGGATTGGTGCCGCGAACGACGACGAAGCGCATGTCTTCATCGCGCCGCGCCGCCTCGGGTTCGATCGGTGGCGGCGTGGCCGCGGTCGCCGTCAGGCCATCAGGCTTGTTCCCCGGCACCTCCCGGCAATTCGCGGCCAGGCGGCCGGGCTCGCACAGGCTTGCCGCTGTCAGCAGGCCCACAGCGTCCGTGCTGGTGACCAGCTTCATCGCCAGCATGTCGTCGAGGGCGATCTGGTGGATTTCGCTGGCCGGGGTGCCCTTCATCGTTTCGAGCATGCTTTGTTCGATGCCCATCTGTTTCAGGTAGGCCGCCAGCTTTTTCTCAACCGCCTTGCTCATCTCGTAGGTCTTGTAGCTGCCGGCGTTCTTGCGGCTGACGATCTTTGTGTTGAGGATCTTCTTCTTGCCCCCCACGACGCGATAGGTGGTCCGGTATTGCAATTTCGTACGGATGTAGGTCGTGGTGATCTGATGGACGCCGAGATAGGCCCATTCGCCGGCCACCCGCCTGATACCGCCGGCAAACATCAGAGGACAGGCGGAATTGCACATGGCGCCATAGTCGATGACATCGCCGAAGTAGCGGGCGTCACGGTCCTGGCACCCCTTCGCACCGGGCTGGCAGCTGGAAAACACCGTCTTACCGATGGCGATATCGAACTTGTTCTTGCGGATCAGCCGGCCAAGCGTCAGCGCCGCCTCGACATTGCCGCCGGGAGAATCGACGACAACAGGCAGTTTCCGGCCGCCAAGCGTCTTCAGCATGCGTTTGAAGAGTGCCGGCGTGCCGGCTTCTATCGAGCCCTCGGCCGAGATCCATTCCGGGCAGATCGGCTCGCACCCCGGTGCGTTGCTGCGAACAATGCCGAACCGCATCGTCGGCCCAAGATCCGGCGCCGCATCCGCCGCAAAGGCTGCCGGGCCTGCGGCGAGCAATGCGAGCAGCCAGGTCAGAGCCAGCGGCCACAATGCCCGACGATGGAAAAACCGCCTTGGAACCATTTGGAATAAGCCCCTCGATGCAACCTATACTAGTCGAGGCCCGGAGCCTTGCAACAGGGTTCGGCCGACAGGGCGGCAGCCGCTAGCCCCGCAAAAGAAAAGGGCGGCCCGAAGACCGCCCTTTTCTTGTCGATCCGGCGAATGCCGGGCTCGATTATTCCTTGATGGTGACGACGATGCCGGCACCGACGGTGCGGCCGCCTTCACGGATAGCGAAGCGCAGCTTCTCTTCCATGGCGATCGGCACGATCAGCTCGACATCGACCGTGATGTTGTCGCCCGGCATCACCATCTCGGTGCCTTCCGGCAGCGACACGATGCCGGTCACGTCCGTCGTGCGGAAGTAGAACTGCGGACGGTAGTTGGTGAAGAACGGTGTGTGACGGCCACCTTCGTCCTTGGTCAGGATGTAGGCTTCGGCCACGAACTTCTTGTGCGGCTTCACCGTACCGGGCTTGGCCAGAACCTGGCCGCGCTCGACACCTTCACGATCAACGCCGCGCAGCAGCGCGCCGATGTTGTCGCCGGC
>NZ_JBVVQM010000030.1:0-18652 GCF_055811155.1 Mesorhizobium sp. WSM4822
GGGAATGTCGTCCACCTTAACGTTTCCCCGGCCATGCTTGAGTAGCACGCGAACGTCGTGAACTGTTTGCCCCGCTGCCGCGAGTCTTATCGGGCTGGTGACCTCGTCACCGACGACACACGCTCCCATATGGTAGGCGGCCTGCTGGATCTGATGTGGCTCCAGAGGCGCATCTCCGCCCCGTCGCAACCTGTCGGCAGGCGTGCCCAGGGAGACCCTCAGCGCTGCCGTGGATTCTCGCGGGGACTCTTCCGTGTCATGTGTGGCATGTCGAGTCGATCCGGAGGATTTGGAGATGCAAATTCCCATAGCCGTTCACCTGTTGTGGAGTTTCTGATCGCCGAGGACGGGATACGCGAACGGGCGATTAACCGTCAGTGTCATCTGGATGAGCTTCCATCAAGGGTGCCGGCTCCGGGAGGGCGCCTGTCTGGCTTTCGAAGATGCGTTTAAGGATGCGGTCCGAAAAATATCGCACCTTCCTCAATTGCAATGGTGGCAGGCCTTTGATGAGAACAATCTCGTAGTCTTCGTCGAGCAGCCGAACCTGTTCGGGACGCAACAGCGGTGCACCTTGATGCGAATTCTGAATGTTCCAATCGAACGTTCGCGCCTGGCTGTAGGAAATCGACTTGGCTTCAAACGTGTATTCACCGATGGCTTTGGAAATGTAGGTTGGAGTTTCGTCATCGGCAGTGGCCATGAACACTTGCAGGCCGGTATTGCTGAGAAAATTCTGCTTGCCAGCCTCTCCATAAGCCCCCGTCAGTGCCGAAAGGCTTTGGATGATGAGCATGAAACGACCCTTGTAGCCCGCGATGGTCGTAATTGCGGTCTCGATCGCCTCCAGCTTACCCAAGTGCTTGAACTCGTCGAGCAGAAAGAGAACCTCGTTCTTTTCATCTTGGCGGGGCAGCGACCGCTGTAGGATTGAAACGATTTGCTGAAAGAACAGGCGTACCAAAGGCGCGATCACCTCAAGGTCGTTCGGACCCACGCACAGATAGATGCACGTTCTGCGACGGCGAAGATCATAGACCGAAAAGTCCGAGCGACTTGTAGCTGCCTTTACAGCCGGATCCGCCCACAGATTGAGCCCGCCATCGCCGAGGACGGACGTGTAGGAGGTCAGGATTTTTGTATCGTTCCCCGCCATGTCGTCGAAGATGCGTTGTGCCTCTTTGTTCCGGGTCTCCATGGCAAGTTGCGCGAAGAGCTTGAACTTCTCCCCCGGCTGGGCGAAGAGGTCATAGACGGCGCCGATTGTTGGCGTGCCCCGCTCGATACAGGCAAGAATCCCCGCGACAAAGATATCTCGCGCGCCGCTGACGAAACCTTCCGCGCCCTCCCCCTTGGCCGTGATCAGGTTTGCGGCCAAGCGGCGGGCTTCGGTGAATTGCAGCTGTGGAGGCAGCGCTATAAGATCCAACAGCGGATTGTAGCAGTTGGTGCGCCGCTCCGAATCCAGCGGCGCGAATTTGAACACGTTGTCGCCTGCGGCTTTGCGCGCCCTCGAGGTAAGCTCAAAGAGCTCCCCCTTGACGTCGAGAGCTATCACCGAACCTTTGAATGTAAGTAGCGTTGGAATGACTATGCCGACGCCCTTGCCGGCGCGGGTCGGTGCAACGATGAGGCTGTGAGGCTGCTCGCCATTGGTCAGGTAGTACCCAGGCCAGAAAGGGCTACTTGTCTTCCCAAATACCGGCCCTGCCACGCTACGGTATCGTCGCAGATATCCGGTGCGTCGCATTTCATCCACTCGCGCCCAGCGCGCCGTCCCGTGATGTTCGAGTTTGCGCCGCAATACGATCTGCTGAATCAGCAAGACGACCGCCGACGTTGCGAGCACGATACCCAGGCCCCGATAAAAGATGGGGGTTGCGAAACCCAGATAGAAGGGCGTCTCGAACCAAAAGGCACGGATGTCAAACGTCATCAAAGCCTCGCCGCTACCCCCATGGCGGAACGTTGCGTACAGACTTGCCGCGCAGAAGCCCAAGGCGAGTGAGCACGCGATGCTAACGGCTATGTTGGGGGGCGTCGTTTTTGTTGAAGGCATTGTTCCATCGCCGGATTAGCCGTTGCTAATGCTGCGCTTGCTTCAGACACCGGAGCGACGTCGCCGCTCGACAGATCGATGCCTCAGCGGGTTGCGCGATCGCACAAGCCGGCAGACGTGGTTTTTGAAAGTTACGCTAAGGCAGGTACATCTACGGCCAGCGCATTGGGAAATGGCAAGGCCGTCGGGGAGAAGGCGTCACTTACCATGACCAAGACCTCAACGGCCGGAGCGATCTCTGCTTCTGGAGGCAGCCATTAGATCCTCGCGGGCGTGATTGTAGGCGCGGCTTATGGACTGCCCGACTTGACCACCCCGCTGCAGCTGCTGATGGGAGGTTTGCGGGCCTACTGTATCACGGACTGAAGCCGCGATATCTGCTATGTGGCCGTCCAAATTCGCATTCCGTTCCTCCGCTGCATGTTGCGGCGGAGGCATGTTCTGCAACAGGCCATGCAGGTGGGGAAGTGAGTTAGCTTGCGCTTGTTGATTTGGGTCTAACTGATGATACACGGCGACAACAGCATTTTGGGCGGTCGCCTTGACCATTTGGTGCTGATTAGGATCAGCAGCCAATTCCATCGCCTGGTCAAAAATACGAGATTTATGTTCATCATTAAATTTACTGAAGTTTTGCGCCACAAACATAACCCCTAGAGCTTTCTCCATTGGATCCATGTCGCCAATGCGATTGATAAGAGCAGTCTGCTTCTGGGGTCCCAGAAAATGGGCTACATTACTAGCCGCATGGACTTGGAACAATGCTACATCGGCCGAGTTGAACCCCAATCCGTCCGTCAATCTGTCGGCCAGAGCGTTGGCTGATCCTCCGAGCTGGTTGTTGCGCCTATCAAATCTGCTGAGGTCAGACTCTTGCCCGGGGGCCATGTCCTGAACGGCGCGTCGCATTTGCCTCTCGGCGGATTTGAAGCTCCCAAGATCGCGTGCTGTCTCGCGCGGGTTAGCGGTTACTAGCCGTTCTGCAACATTGGTCAGTGGCCCGACTGGAAGGCCATCGTGGTTACGCCGTTGCTCGGCCCTCCTCCCCTCGCGGGATGAACTTCCAGCTGCACGTTTGCTGTCGCGATCCATTGCTCGGCCTCCAAAGTCGTTATTCTACCCAAGAGGTTACCACCTAAGCTTGACCTGCTGAACCGATATGATGTTACAGTTGTAGTCTGGCAGAGGGTTCCCAGCTCTGTGGGTCTGCCAAGAGCCCGCCCGAGCCAAGAAAATATGATAAGGCTGGCATCAAATGCGATGAGTGGGGTCTGCCAGAGGACATGAATGGCACGCCGTCGCCGACTCTTCGCCTCTCTTTCCGGTCCTTGCAAGAGCCCGGCATGATATCCCCGCGGTAGGTTCTCCTTTGGGCGCAGGCTTGCATGCTCGAGGGTTTCGATGAGGACCATCGCCCACTCCGGCTGATCAGCCGCGGCTGAGCTGTCGTGCTCCCTCGGCAAGGAAATCAGTCGCGACCTGACCGGCAATTTGCGCAGCGCCGCGCCTATAGCATCGCTGTACCATGCCGTCGCCAAGGCATTCCTGCCGCAGGCCACAAGTGGCAATCCCTCGGCCCAACCGGCGCCGGGCGAAGAGCAAAGGTCCGACGGCGAAAACGCGCGGGCGGGCAGCACGGCATCGCGCAATGCCGCTCCGTTCGGCGACGCGGCCGCCTGTCGTCGATGCGCCGCGGTCGTCAGCACCAGCCTCTGGCGAGCCAACCGTCGGCTGGGCGATCGCGACATCTTCAATGCCTTTGTGCCGGGATGTTCTCAACGGGAGCCGCCTGGCGCAGCCACTCGAGACGGACGGCATACTTCAGCGCCACCGTGACCAGTGCAATTGCCGCGCGGCTTTTAGCGACCAGCATCAGGTTGCTATTTGAAGGAGCCTCTCACATCGAAGGCATCGTAGATCCGGCCGGAGTTGCCTCTCGCCTGATGCCGAGGCGCGCCTCAAACGATTGTTGCCTGGCAGGGTCCTTGCCGCGCTGTGCAATTTGGGAGACCACGCGTCAATGAATCGGATCAGCTTGCTTCTGCTGAGCGCATTTCGGGGTTCGGACCCGTGTCCCTCAAGAAGAGAGTGGTTCGATCCGGCACAGGCCCTTGGGCGGGGGGCTGGGGTGAGCCGGTGCCGGACCGAACCGTCTCAGGCAACGCCCGGGTATGTCGTGGGATATTGCGGCAACTTCGTGGCCAAAACGTGAGGGTAATGTGTCGTGGATTCACCGATTCCAACACGCGCATTGCAAACGTGACTGGACGTCTAAGAAACCGCGCAGCGCTGCTGAGTTGTCGGGAGCTCCGCCCGTGGGCCGCTAGCTTGGCCGTGAAAATAGCCCCTCGATCAGACGTCGGATTCAGGAAGGGAAAAACTCGCAATGTTGTTTCTGCGGGGCGGTCGAGGTCCGCGCTTCGCGCGCTGTCGATGCTGGCTCGACGCGCGGGTACGGAACGCTGCAGACCATGGCCGGCGACCGAGATGATGGTCGATGAAGCGGCCGAACTGCTCGGCATCGATCCAATCGAGCTTCGCCTCAAGACCGCGTTCAAGGCCGGCATGAAGAACTCGCAGGGCGCCATTGCCGGCGAGGCGCTAGGACCGAGGAGATCCTGGAGCGGGTCCGTGCCCTTCCGTTGTGGAGGGATCGCGATGCGAACAAAGCGGCGTTCGATACCGCCAATCCGGGTAAGCGCTACGGCATCGGTTTCGCGCAGGTGCAGAAGGATTACGGCACCGGAGCCGAGGCAGCGGTGACCGCGCTGTCATTCGATCCGTCCGGCCGGCTCACCATGCGCCAGAACGGATATCGGCACGGGCCTTGCCACCTCGCAGGCGGTGATGGTCGCCGACATCATCGGCCGAGTGCCGCACGACTATGCCTTCGGGATCGTCGACTGGCCCGAGATGCCTCTCCTCTCCGCCCGAGGAGCCCTATACGACGCCGCGGGACAGGGAGGACGCGCTGGCACGCAATCCGCGCTGCACGCCCCTCGTTTATTTCACCGATGAGCGCCTCAAACAGCGCCTATTTCGTCGGCCACGCGGCGGCGGCGCGGGCGCTGCTGCGCCTGTCGCTCTGGCCGGCTGCGGTCGCGCTCTGGTCGAGTTGACCGGGCGGCGGGCGGGCGGGCCGCTCGCTGTCGACTGGCGGACGTGCGGATCGCAGATGGCAAATTGACGGTTGGAGGGATGGCGCCGCTCGCATGGAACAACTCGCGGCGGCGGCGCACAGGCTCGGCCTGGTAACGGGAGTCAGCGTCCATGTGTTCAACCGCTGATAATGGCCCGAGGCGGTGTTCGATGTGCCGAATGTCAGCGCCATCCGCTTGCCGGTCGACGCGCTTTCCGTCTGCTAGGGGCAAAGCGCGCCGGCTGGTTTGAAGGCGCTGATGACCTGCGGCGGCTTCCATTTCTCGACCGGCGTCAGGTCTTCTATCCGCCGGTACAGCGCCAGAACGCCGCCGGCACCTGTTACACGGGCGTGGCGACGATCGCCGAAATCGCAGTGAACACCGTCTCAGGCGACGTGAAGCTCCTTGCACATCATTCCATCCTCGAATGCGGCACTCAAATCGTGCCGGAACTCGTCTCGGGTCAGTTCCAAGGCGGCTTGGCTATGGGCGTCGGCCACGCCCTGCTCCAGGAATTGCCGCTCTATGAGGACGGTCCCGGTGAGGGGACGTGGAACTGGAACCGGTGTCGCCTGCCGAATGCCAGCGATGTCGCGGTCTGGACACAGACATCGGAGGTGTTGGCGCCGCTTCCGAAATCGACCACCAAAGGGAATGGCCGAAGTCGTCAATGCCGTCAACCACGCCATCGGCAAGACGCTGATCACGCCAGAGGAGATTTTGCAGGCCCTGCCGTGACCGTTGCCACGCGACCACTTTCGATGACGGGTCAACACTCGCAAGGTCGGTCCTGTCGACGTACCTGACGATCTGATGATGATCGACTTCCTGCACGAATATCTCAGCCTCACGGGCCCGCGGCTTGGCTGCGGCCAAGGCATCTGCCACGCCTGCGCGATCGTTCTCGATGGGCCGGAAGGAAGCTCCTGCGAGATGCGGAGCTGCATCACCGGAGCGCATTTCTTCGAGGGCGAGTCCGTCCGCACCATCGAAGACCATGCCGAACGCGACGCAAATGGCGACATCGTCCGGCTCTCGGCGATTCAGCAGGCCTTCGTCGAACGTTTTTCGTTCCAGTGCGGCTATTGCACGCTGGGTTTTGTCAACGGTGCGACCCTGCTGGGTTGAGCATCTCAAAGAGAAGCGGGTCCGCAGGGCAGATGTCGAACGCACGATCGAGCAGGCGCTTGAGCCGCACATTTGTCGTTGCACCGGTTATGTCCGTTATTATGAGGCGGTCCGTCAGGTGATCATGACCACGCCCGGCCTAGTACAGAGCTGAGGTCGGGCAATCAGGCGTTCCTGGATATTTGGCGACGTGCAGCCAATACGGGCGGTCTGTTTCCGGGACGCAGGCCTGTCCCCTTGATTGCCGCAATACGGTCAATTGGTTCTCGTTTGTGCCTGCGCTTGCACGGCACGCCTCGCATCGCGGTTCATTACGTTTGCTTTCGGTGTGCCTGGTCAAGTCTTGTTTACTGGCCGACTGGGCCATAGAAAAATGCTGACATCGATCAGTGTTACGCGCGGTCCCAAAAATGCCCTTCCGACGGCAGCGTTGGGAAGCTTGGCGGGCTCAACATCTCTTGTTGGAGGGCATGCGCAGCTTCAAATCAAAGGATCTATTCCCGTTCTTGCAGCTGACACCAAGCTGTTGAGATAGCGCGCGCGTCGAGCGACAGCAGATCATCGCGATGAAACCGCGCTTCAGGACTGCCGACCAGCGTTTGCAGTTGCGTGGGCTAGATGCTTCTCCCGGCAATGCCACGGTGACCGGCGCGTCCATACAAAAGGACAGCAGCCAACACTGCACAGTTTAAGCCTTCTTCCCCGCCGAACCCAAGACACTGTTGATGGCAATTTCCATCTCCTTGCAGCTCTGCACGACCGCCCCGAAATCCGGCGCGTCTGCGGCTGTGATGCCGCTTTCCTGCATGATCCAGTAGTCCTTCTCCAGTTCTTTCAAGGCGGTGCCAGAAGGTACCATAACGATCTCGCCGGAGACCGCCTTGCCGTAGTCCACGATCTGGCCGTCCTTGTCCTTCTCCTTGAAGAAAAAAGACTTGTGGCGCGCGACCTTCCTCGCGAGCTCCGCGTCTTCGAGCGCAGATGCCCAATGTTTCGACTTGTAGATGTAATGGAGATCGTGCCAGTGCCTCGAGAAGCGGTCTTTCTTGAGGTTCTGCTGAAGACAATAAACGTGAGCCGCTGTCGCCTTCTCCCAGAAGGTGCGCTCCACCGCCATCGCGTGGACTGACGCCGTCGGAAACACGAGACCCGTGTTCGCCTGAGCCGCATCGCAAGCTATTGCGTGTTCTTCGGCGGGCCGCCCCGTGGACCGAGCGCCGAACTCCAAAAGAACCGATGAGCGAACGTAAGAGTGACCATCGAAACGACTCTCAAAGTCGACATTGAGCGTTTCCGAGGAATTATAGGCCAAGGTCACCTTGATGCCTTTGTCGGCCATGGCTCGCGCCATCATCGGAGCGAATTCGTCTTTGATCCACCCCGGCAAGCGCTTCCTGACCATCTCAGTTAGCTTGCTCGCCTGCGATCCGCTCGGAGGAATGCCGTCCTCGTCAAAGTTCCCACCATCAAGGAACTTTGTCATGTCATAGGTCAGATCCAAGTCTTCAGAGAATCTGTCGATCAGCCGATAGACTTTGGAAAGCGATGTTCCCCCTTTGAAATACAGGAGGTCCTTGACTGCGGATGTGTAGATAGCGTCAAGCGTCGCGACGACCATGACGTCCTTTTCAAGGATATGCGGCTCGCGTCCCAATGTTTCCGAAGCGGCCAGAAGAGCGTCTCTTTGCTGGCTACGTTTCAAATCGAAGAAGGATTCACCGCTCATTTTCTGCTTTCGAGATCGCCGCATGGACCCAAGCGGGCACTTTCGCCTTGAGAGCGACTACGCGAGTCCATTCCTCGGGGGTCAGTCTGTTCTTGAGCAATTTCGCGTAGTGGACACCGTTAGCTCGGCCAAGGTGCGCGATTGCCCGGATGGCCTCGCCCGACCTGTTCTTTGGCAGACTCGTGATCCAAGCGGGCGCGTGCTTGAGGCGTATTGTGCGGCGGCCAAGTTTCAGGTTCTTCGACTTTCCGGTCGTGAGAAAGACTTTTTGAACCGGAACTTGTGTCGTCAGGCCCAGCTGGTTCGCCGCCGTAGCACCGGAATTGACGACCTTCTCACCTGACAACGAGGCGTACGACTTCACGACGGCTTCCGCTTCCGGCAGCACATATCCATAGGGCGTTTTTCTAGAGGGCGTGTACATTCCCCTGTAGACGCGCGCCAGTTCGCCCTTTTTCGCAAGTCTGCTCAGAGCTTGATCGGCTGCCGCACGGTTTCCAGAGCCAACGAATTCCTTCGAAGTGAGCAAAGCACCTTCCTTGGCTCTTTTCGTACGCATTTGAACCGCTCGCGTGACCTCTTCCATGGCATTAGCTCCTGTCAGAGAGAAGATTCGAGTTTCTGACCGAATTGGCTCTTATCATATTGATTGCAAAGAAACAGTTCAAGATGGGCTATGGCCCAAATCTGGACGCTATATTCCACCCAAATTATGACGCGGCCTGCCTGTCCCTACCCGCCGTCTGGCATTGAGCTTTTGGAACGGGATCAGGCTGCCGCAGGTCTTCGAGCCTTCCTGCACGGATAAATGAGGCATCCCAGGTAAGGCGGCTGTGGAAGTTGGTCGAGTCATTACTGCCTCGCCCGCAACTTCAGGCCCGACGAGGTTGCCGATGATCGGCAGCTCCATGTCGGGGCCGCGGCTCAAAGATTTTTGGGAATCAAATCGCGACCATCTTACGGCCGCACCAAAGTCGAAATCGGCCAATTCAGAATCCGAGCTTCAGCGTCGGATCCACAGTTCCACGTGTTTTCCTGAAGGGCTCGCCGAAGTCGTCTTCCAGAGCCACATTGGCCAACGCAAATTCGACGAGCTCGGCATCAGATGTCAATCCAGTTCGAGCTTTGGCCATCTTAATGAGATCAGCACTCACCCGTCCCGCAATCCTGCCGTCCTTCTCAGCGCGCAGGCCGGATTCTTCCGCCCTCTGCAGAACGGCGTTAATCCTGGCCAAGCGGCGCATCTGCAATTTCTCGGCCAGTTTGGAAAGGGTTCTCGTCCGCTTGCCCTTGGATCCTTGGCCGCGACGCATACGTACAGCCGTCTTCGTCATCGGGGTTTCCGCAAATTCCGTTTAACAAAAACGATTTTAAACAACATAGCAGGCAAGGTGTTTTTTCAAAGACCCCAAATAGAAGGCGGCTGTTGTCAGCCCCGGAGGTTGCTTTGCTGAAGCCCTCCAAAAGGAGGGATCGCACGCGCTCGCGGGCCAAGCTCGCAGCGGTGAGTTTTTCACCTCCTCCGAGCGCCCGGCAGCGCCAAGTTGGCGCGATTCGGGACTGCTAGCACCGCGCCAATTCGAAGACCGGTGCGGCCTTGACCCTCGCCAGCACCTGACATACTTTCTATAAGCAATTTGCGTAGGGAACGCGTGTGCAGCCCGATGATATCGAACTCATTGTGGACGCTGAAATTTCGGAGGACCCATGCCTCCTCTTTGATGTCGTCACGCCCGATGCGTGCTTCAGCTATTGGGGAGATGGGCAGCAACCATCTTGTTGTCCGTGACCTCCATATTGGGGCAATGCACAGGTCCAATGGGGTTGGTCCAAATTGCGCAAGCTCGGTCGAGTGATCGCGGAGAAGCTTAATGTCGACTACATCGAAGTTCATGGAGCGGTTCGGACAACGGGTGCGCACCCGGGACGTCGTCCAGGTGTCGTCAGGCTCTCCCGTCCGGCTGAGCCTCAGCTTTCTACACGGCGCGAATACTCCTGAGGCTGCTAGGGTTCTCGTCAGGAGACAGCTGCCGCTGAGGACGGCCCATGCGGTTCTCGCGGAGATGGTCGATCAGGGCAAGGCGTTCGTGACCGTTCCTTGCGTCGACGACCTGCGGGCACTGAAGGACGAACTCTCGTCCGCAGGAGTGATCGCGAAGGTTCATGCGCCGCGGCCGATAAGCGTTCGCGAAGTTCGGGATAGCACCAAGCTGTCCCAGGAGGCGTTCTCCGTGAGGTATGGCCTCGATCTGGCAACGCTTCGAAACTGGGAGCAAGGTCGCTCGGAACCGGATGCAGCGGCGAATACTCTGCTTTGGACCATCGCCCGGAATCCGGAGGCAGTCGAAAAATCGCTCGACATGGAGGACGAAGTGGCGGCGCCGTCTCCCTAGTGGTCTAAGTCTTGGGGAGAGGCCGTCGGAACGGCCATTCCATCGCGCGGCTACTCGGCATGCCAATGAACTCCAACCCGACCGCGCTTTGCACCATCGTGGGCATATCCCAATCAGATCCGCAAACTGCAGCACGACCTGTCGAGACGCACGGAGCACGCCCTGGAGGCGGCCCTGCGCCTTCGCGCGAAGACGGCCAAGCATCTCCAGTCCCTTAGCCAGAACCGGAATATCTCATCACCGCTACGGCCCGGTACTGGCCGCCACCGCCTCCCAGATAAACCGGCTCACCGCCACCCTTGAAGAGGTGGCGGCAAGGGTCACTGCGTTGATCGCGCGGCCCGCGAGATTACAGCAGGCAGATCCAGCTGCCTCATGGGAGGTTCACGGCCGGGATTCAGCGGCGTCCTCGTCTGCTGCGGCAGCTAGTCCGATGACATGATGCACCACGAACACATCGACGAGGTACGCAGCCTCGTCCCGGGAAATAGGCAACATGTCTGCCGTGATTTCATTATCGACATAGGACTCGGCGTCCCAAAGGGTGCGAGTCAGCTTCTCGTTGGTCGGCTCAATCCGCTCAATGACCCTTTCGAACGCGGCGTTGGCGGCCTCGATAAGCACGGTACGGTCGGCCCCGGCGACTGGCAGGGACGCAATAACGGCATGGGAATCCATGACGAACGTTTCCTTCTGGAGTGGCGGTCTCTTGCCTCAGCATTTTCGGTCGCCATGCCGACGCTGGTTCTTGCTGGGGTGCTCGTCGAGGCGCCAGGCGCCACCTTGTGCTCACATGCGCGGCCGCAGGATACGCGAGAATTCGGCAGATGCAAACAAAGGTGACAAGCACGGCAGCGCCAGGGGCAGAACAGTGTCGGCGTAGTGGGCGAAAGGCGGTCTGCGAGCTTTAGGTTCCCGCAGGAAGCGGTCTGGAACCAAGCCTGATCCCCGGAGCCGCCGTCGCGCGTCCTGTCAAGCGCAGGCGCGCGCTCTCCGCAAGGGCTTGAGCGGAGCGTTCCCTTGAGGACGAGCACGGCTGCGCGAGGGACAAAGCGCGTCGGAGGCGGACCGGGTTCAGGCGGCCTGATTCTTGGTGAGTCCAGAGCGTCTTCTTTGGCCGGCCGTTCGGGCGAGACGCCGTTCCTGGAGGTGGCAAGATAGCCCTGCCATTTCGAAAGCAAGGAGCTAAGGGGAAGCCTTCCGGTTTCGGCACGCGTTTTCTGGTCGGCGGATAGATGAGTGTTGTGATGTCTGCTACAATCGAAAAGTAGAGTCGAGGGGGGCGAAAATGGTTGAAGTGTTCCGCGGAAGGAGCGGTAAACTCGAACACGAATGGGCCGCGCTCGGTAGAGTCCATGCGCAGGCAAATCACCGCAAGGCGTTGGGGTATTGGCTCGGGTTCTTGAAGGGCGTGATGGCCAGCGAGCGGGTCGAGCGGGCGGAGATGCCGCCACTCAGGGTCGAAGCTGAGCAGTTCCTGTCCCTTCTTCGCGACGATGATGCTGCCGAGCTCATCCGCGATCTGGATATTTGGGGTAACGCGCCCGAAGAGATCTACGCCGTCCTTGAAACAATAATCGGCATACGCTCACGGGAGTTTGTCGCCGCTGACGACAAGGACCAAGTCAACGAGTTCTACGGATTCTGTGCCGGCATCGCCTGCGACAACTCCATCACGCCAGCAGAGGTCGAAAAACTGCTGTCCAGGTTGGACTCGAGTGTGGTCCTGCGCAGAGACAGCCGCGTGGCATCTCTCGGAGAAACTGCTAGAAGGTCTTTTGCTGACGGTCGCATAACCGCCGACGAGGCAGAAGACATATGCGGGTGGATTGCCCGTCTCGTCGGCGACAGCGCGATAGACACGGGGCTGCCTACCTTCGGCAATGTGGGTGTCATTGACGGCGCCTTGGAGGATGCAAGCCAGTTCGTGATTCCGAGCCGGATGTTCGTCCTCACGGGAAAGTTCGCCATCGGCCCGCGAAAGGCAATCGCTGCGATGATTTGCGAACGCGGCGGTGATTGGAAGGACACCGTCTGCGGCCAGACCGACTACCTCATCGTCGCGGCCGAAGCGTCTCGGGACTGGAAGCACAGCCACGAAGGCACGAAGATCATCAGGGCAATGGAGCTTCGCGAAAAAGGAGGTCGGCCGCATCTGGTTCTTGAACCGATGCTGGCCAAAGCGTTGGGTTTCTGACCGCCTCCATGCGGCAAAGGGAAAGCCTATTGTCTTGGAGGTGCGGCTTCAGAGCCTAATCGTCGGAAGCGCGGAGTTGAACACGTGAGCCTTAGTGAATCGTGATACGGGGGTCTGGGCGCTCGCCATACTTTTCTGAACAGTTGTGCTTCACTGGTTCACCGGAAGCATAATCGAGGCTCGACGTGCGGCAACGCTCGGCTGCTATTTCTCTGTCAGTGCCGAGATGACCGTTCGGATCGTGGCCGCTCTCTCGTCTGCGACTTGCCCATCGATCGGATACTGACGGAGGACAGGCCCTTTCACTCACGTCAACGGTCGGCCCAGCGAGTTCCGCTGACGTGAAAACCACGGTCGCCGCGATCGCTGACGTCCGGAGGTTCCAGTCAATGCCGTCACGACGGCGGTAAGACAGAACCTTCGTTCTCTATTGAGAAGAGGCCCTCAAGGGGCTATATAAATTGTGATCTTCGTGCTACACAATGAGCCAATCTGTAGCGCGAAGGTGACATAATGCCCACTCCACACAACCCTCCTGCTGCGGTGCGGCGCGCGCTGCGCAAGCTTGGGGAGGACATCCATGATGCCCGTCGACGCCGACGGCTGCCGATGGCGGTCGTAGCCGAGCGCGCCTTCACGTCTCGCTCGACGCTGCAAAGGGTCGAAGCCGGCGACACCAACGTCAGCGTCGGCATTTACGCGGGCGTTCTGCAGGCGCTCGGCCTCCTCGACGGCCTGAGCCAGGTCGCCGACATCAGCAACGACAGCGTCGGTCAGGCGCTCGCCAGTGCGGACCTGCCCAAGCATGTGCACCTCAAGCGGCCAACCGGATCGTCCCACGGTGGCTGACTTCGAGGTCCATATCGATTTGGGCGGCCGCACACGACCGATAGGACTGTCGAGGAGCAATCGCGTCCGGGGCACCGAGACCATCCTCTTCGAGTATGACGGCGCATGGCTTGAGGATCCGGACCGCTTCTCGCTCGAGCCAGCTCTTGCTCTTACCCGAGGAGCCTTCGCCCCTCCTGCCGGTCTTGCGACTTTCGGCTCCATCGGCGACTCAGCGCCGGATACCTGGGGCCGTCGCCTCTGCAGCGCGCCGAACGCCGCCTCGCCGACCGAGAAGGCCGCGCGGTTCGCACGCTTGTAGAAAGCGACTACCTGCTCAGCGTCGCCGACGAGACGCGGCTTGGCGCGCTCCGCTTCCGCTGGGTCGGCGAAGAGATTTTCCAAGCGCCGATCCGCACGGGCGTTCCTGCTTTAATCGAACTTGGCCGGTTGCTCCAGATCACCGAACGTATCCTCCGGGACGAGGAAACGGATGAAGACTTGCAGCTCATCTTTGCCCCAGGCTCCTCCCTTGGCGGTGCCCGACCGAAGGCGTCGGTCATCGACCAACGTGGTCACCTCTCCATAGCGAAATTCCCGAAGGAGACCGATGATTACAGTATGGAGACCTGGGAAGAGATCGCGCTGCGGCTAGCCGGCCAGGCAGGTATTGCCACGCCTCAACACGAGCTGATCGAGGTCGCCGGCAAGCCCGTCATGTTGTCGCGACGCTTCGATCGTAACGGTGCGATCCGCATCCCGTTCCTGTCGGCGATGGCGATGACGGGCGCCAAGGACGGCGAGCGCGGCAGCTATCCGGAGATCGTCGATGCCCTTGCTCAACACGGCGCTCAGGGAAAGGCGGACGCGCACGCCCTCTATCGGCGGGTCGTCTTCAATGTGCTGATTTCCAATGTCGACGACCACCTCCGCAATCACGGTTTCCTATGGTTGGGAAAGGCGGGGTGGTATCTCTCGCCGGCATACGACCTAAATCCCGTTCCGACTGATCTCAAGGCGCGGGTGCTGACCACGAACATCGATCTCGACGAGGGCACCTGTTCGCTCGATCTGCTGGAGGCGGCGTCCGAGTTTTTCGCGCTCACCCTGCCGCAGGCCCGCGCGATTATCAAAGAGGTCGCGACCGTGACCGCGACCTGGCGCGATACAGCCAAGGCGGTTGGCGCTCGATCGGCGGAGATCAGCCGCATGGCCAGCGCTTTCGAGCATGAAGACCTCAAGCGGGCGCTGGCGCTATGACGAGAACCTTCCTCCACAATTTCGATCCGCCAGCATTCAGCCCTGTCGGGCGCGACCGTCGACCTCGACGTCTCGGAGATCGAGGACGCTGGGATTCGCGAAGTGTTGCAGACGCCAGGGGCTGCATATGGCGCGTGGTCCATCCTGGACGCGCTGCTGACGCCAACCGGCGCGGGTACGCGCTTCATCTTCCGGGAACCGCTTGGACAGGCTCGCGAGGTGAAGGCCGCGCTGTCTGGCCTATCCGAAGATTTGTATCATTAGGCCTGCTCTCGAAATGAACGCGACAGCAACATGCCGTGATATCCTAGGGGCGGCAGTTCGGGTGCCTGTCGCAGCCCCATAGCGGCGAGATCCAACACAAGCGGGCCTACCAGTAAGCGAGTCGCCTCGCCGCCTGCGCAAGAACCTCGGTGAAGATCTGGGCCTTTCCAACGCCGGAAGCACGCGACGCAACAGATTCTTCAAAGAAAATCGCGGACTTTTTGCACTCTAAACCGCTGAGAATATGTACCTTGAGCCAATCACTTGGGCCGCGGGTCGAGACCGTGGCGCCGTGGCCCGACCAAAGCAGAGCCGGCAGGAGCATTTGCCTTGGTCGAGGAGATGTATCGGAAGCAATCTGCGATGCGGTCGGGCGTATTCACCTCGTCGGGACGGCAAGATTGCCTCTAAAAGCGTGGGAGAACGCCAAATGGAGGAAGTCAATACAAGGAGTGCCGGCCGATGATGACACTGGTCAGGCGCCTAAAGGCCGCGGCTCATCTTGATCGACTTCGAATCCTAGGGCTTTGTGCGCATGCGGACCTAACCGTCTGCGAGCTAGCAGAAGTTCTGAGCCTGTCTCGCGAGCACGTGGTTGCACACGTTCGCCAGCTCGCCAGAGCCGGCTTTCTTCTCGGCAACGAACAGCGCCCCTGGCCTTCGTACCACCTCGAAGCAGGAGGCTCGGAAGGCGGCTTGGTTCAATTGTTGGTTGATCTCCTGCCCCACGGCGATGGCCATCACAGACAAGACCTACAGCGCCTGGAGGCGATACAGGGCGGGCGGTCCAAGGTGACCGCCTGTATGTCCTGAAACTTAGTCCCAATGGAGCGCGAAGCTGATATGGACAATTCGACTGGCGGCGCCATCGCGGAGCTTGACACTTGCGAGTGGCCTCACCTGGCTGTAGCAGATTCTCGCGTTCACGAGCTGCTTTTAAGACAGGAGCGCCAGGAGCGGACGACCCTCAAACTTATCGCCTCCGAGAACTTCGCGTCCTCGGCGGTGCTGGAAGCGACCGGGTCGATTTTCACCAACAAGTATGCCGAGGGATATCCCGGCGCGCGCTACTACGCCGGAAACGAGATTGTCGATGAGCTTGAGAACCTCGCCATCGAGCGATTGAAGGCGCTGTTCGGCTGTGAACACGCCAACGTGCAGCCTTATTCCGGCTCGCCGGCCAATCAGGCTGTCTGTCGAGCGCTGTTGTGTCCGGGAGACAAGATGATGGGATTGACCCTTCCCGGCGGGGGGCATCTGACGCACGGTTGGGCCGTAAACTTCTCCGGCACTGACTATCAGCGAGCTCCGTACGGGCTCCACGAAAAGACACAGCAGATTGACCTTGACCGCTTGCGCGAGACAGCCAAACGGGAACGACCGAAGCTCATTTGGGTCGGCGGAACTGCTTATCCGCGCATCTTTGACTATGAGGCAATGGCCGACATTGCTTCGGAGGTGAACTCCTATCTGGTAGCCGACATCGCCCACATCAGCGGCCTCATTGTCGCAGGAGTGCATCCGAATCCCGTTGGCCATTGCGATGTTGTCACCAGCACCTCTCACAAATCGATCCGCGGCCCCCGCGGTGGTTTCATCTTGTCAAGGAATGAAGACCGCTATCAGGCGCTCTACCATTCCAAGAGCAAACACAATCTGGCCAAACGCATAGACCGTGCCGTGTTCCCTCTCCTCCAGGGCGGACCTCACATGAATACGATTGCCGCGCTAGCTGTCGCTCTGCACGAAGCAGGGAATGCATCCTTCCGTGTGTACGGTCAGCAGATCGTCAACAACGCCAAGGCTCTGGCCCAGGCCCTTCTGGAGCGAGGTTATGAACTCGTCACGGGGGGCACTGACAATCACATGCTGATCCTTGATCTTAGGGACCGGCCGCTGTCGGGGAAAGCCTATGCCGAGCGCTTGTCGCAAGCGGGTATCATTACGAATTTCAACATGGTGCCGGGCGACCGGCGCCATCCCGCGCTCACCAGCGGCATTCGGCTAGGCACGCCAGCAGTGACGTCGGTGGGGATGCGCGAGGCGGAGATGGTGCAGATTGCAGCCTTCATCGACCTGGTTTGCCGCCAGCCCGATGATTCGGACGTCCATGCCCGCGTGCGCAGAGACGTTGCCGACTTCTGCGCTGCGTTCGACGTGCCTGGCATCTCCGACAGGTAAGGCGGCCGGATCAACTGTCACATCCAATTCCACCGTTTGAAGCGAGGACATTCCATGACCAGACAATTCGTGTTCTCTTCCGAATCCGTCGGCGCGGGGCATCCCGACAAGATGGCCGACAATATCTCAGATGGCGTGCTTGATGCGATCCTTTGCAGGGATCCTACGGCCCGAGTTGCTTGTGAAGTGTTGGTGAAGTCAGGGATGGTCGTTCTGGCTGGCGAGATCACCAGCCACGCGCAGATCGACTACAGCCAAGTTGCCCGCAATGTCATTTTGGACATTGGATATGACGACGATGCGATCGGCTTCGACGGCCGGCGTTGCGCCGTGATCTTGGCCTTGACCGAGCAGTCGCCTGACATCAGCCAGGGGGTCGACGAGGGACGAGGGCAGGATCTCGAGCAGGGAGCGGGGGATCAGGGCCTCATGTTCGGGTACGCGTGCAACGAAACCGAAACATTGATGCCGTTGCCAATCCAACTCGCTCACGATTTGACAAAAAAACAGGCAGAGGTGCGCCAAACCGGACGCCTTGGCTGGCTTCGCCCAGACGTTAAATCTCAAGTGTCCGTCCGCTATGAGGGTTTGCGCCCAGTAGCGCTTGATACCATAGTCCTGTCGACGCAGCATGACGAGGAGGTCTCACAAGCCACGGTGCGCGAAGGCGTCATTGAGGAGATCATAAGGCCGGTCTTGCCTCACGACGACCTGGATACGAAGGGGATAAGGTTCCTGGTGAATCCAACAGGCCGGTTCGTGGTCGGTGGGCCGCGCGGCGATTGCGGGCTTACCGGCCGCAAGATCATCGTCGATTCCTACGGCGGTATGGGACGTCACGGCGGCGGTGCCTTTTCGGGCAAGGACCCGTCGAAGGTCGATCGATCGGCCGCCTATGCGGCGCGGTACGTCGCAAAAAACGTCGTTGCCAGCGGACTTGCGGAGGTCTGCGAGGTTCAGCTTGCTTATGCGATCGGTGTGGCCGCACCGGTGTCAGTCCTCGTCAATACATTCGGAACCGCAAAGATTGATGAAAAGAGGATCGAGCACGCCGTCCTTGAGCTTTTCGATCTCCGGCCGAAAGGCATCATCAAGGCGCTTGATCTCTTACGGCCGATTTACCGCAAGACCGCTACATACGGACACTTCGGCCGCGAAGAGCCGGAGTTCACCTGGGAAAAGACGGACAGAGCTGACGATCTTTTGCGAGAGGCAGGACCGGCAGCTGCGTGATGCACCGGTATTGGATGCGTCGGCATAGGGCGACCCATTCCAAACTGGCCAAAACAGGCCGGCCCCAGGGTGGCAAGAAAACCGGATCGGGTTTTTGGCGGAGATTTTGATGCCGGATTATGACGTGCTTTGCATCGGCAATGCCATTGTCGACATCATCGCCCAATGCGACGAGGAATTCCTCGAGACCAACGGCATCATCAAGGGCGCGATGAACCTCATCGACACACAACGCGCCGAACT
>NZ_JBVVQM010000031.1:0-16370 GCF_055811155.1 Mesorhizobium sp. WSM4822
CCGCAACCCTTATCCGGGTCCGGACAGTGCTCAGAACCAAGCCTTCAACAGTGGCGCCAAGTTGGCTTCCGCCTGGATCCAGCTTGGTGGTCTCCGAGTCGGGAAGGACGAATCGGCCTTCGACACATTTATCGGATACGCTGGGAACATCCTCAATAACGCGCTTGTTCCGTATGGCGACTTCGATACCAACGTGGCTCAGTACTACTTGGATTTCGCCAATGGCTTTTCAGCTCTGGTTTCACTTGAACAAGGGGCGGGTGAGGTCGGTTCTCTCGACAGCCATGTTCCCCACGTCGTCCTAGGCGTGAGACAGACGCAGGCCGGGGGCGCAATCACCGGCGTCATCGCTCGTGACAGCAATTACGACGCTTTGGCCGGCAAGGTCCGCATCGACGTCAATGTCACAGATGACCTGTCGCTATTCGGTATGTTCGGCTACGGCTCCGTTGGCAATCTCAACGACGACCCAACCAAGGCAGTCGCCGCTCATGGTCGCGGCTTCTACAAGAATTGGAGCGGCGACTGGGCTTTGTGGATGGGTGCCACTTACACGCTCGACGAGAAAACGTCGTTGAACCTCCAGCTCTCTGGTGATCAGCTCAGGAACTCCGGACTGGCTGCAAACGTCGCCTATATGGCCATTCCAGGTTTCACAGTCACAGCCGAAGTCGACTATGCCCACTACGCCAATCTCACTGCCGTCGGCCGTTCCGGCATGAATCCGACACACGGCAAAGCGGACAGCCTCGGCGGCGTACTGCGATTCCAAAGCTCGTTCTAGCGCAACGAATCTGAATGTCGGGGATCCGAGTGGTGACCTCGGTGTCCGGCCTTGCGATGTTCAAGACGTCGTCCCGGAAGATCATGCCCGGAATTCGTTGCTGGACTTCATAGCCTGCTCAGCGAGGCTCCCACCGAGCGCTCAGTAATGCCACTCAACAGCTGGTCCGGGACATCTTTCGGCCCATATGAATCCCGGCTGTGCTACCCCCATTACGATGAGCTGCTCGATATCTCGAGCTTCGCCGGCACGGCAAGAACGGTAGACACCTGGACGTTCCCTTCAGGCACTCGTCAAGTTTCCTCAGTGGTTCAGGATCAGCTTTCGGCGGGCGTCTTTGCAACATCAGTACAGTTCACCAAGAACCTGAGTTGCCCATGAACATGGCCGACCACGCAGCGGACCGCCCAGAGGGGCGCAAGCCTCGGGGTCGTGATGTCGCATTCGCCGAGATATGGCGGACACTCCGATGTCAACCGGTGTCCTCAGCAGCACCGCAAACTGGGCATCAATGCATCCATGTCGTGGATGTTCTTATCGAAGCAATCGATTTTTCTGGCTGTCCAATGATGAATATGAAGCGTCACTTGGCGTGGTGGGCGCCATCGGAGTCGTTGCATGGAATCGCTTGCCCAGTGCGGCCAGGGTGCCGAGGCGATCTTCGGTGGGGGCGACCATCTGATCTGCGACGCAACGGCAATCGGCCGTCGTGGAGACTATGGCTTCGGCCAAGTAGCTGGGACCATCTGCCGGGTGAAAATCACTGCACACCGTATGTGGTGGCGAGCACGGCCGCGGGACTGTCCTATGTCGGTCAACCCGAAGCAGCGATGGCGGCGGACCGAACTGTTCGGCTGCAAATTGCGAGGACGTCGCCCACAGCCTCGACCGCAGTTTCTCGGCCAGCGCTAAATTGACGTGTTGAGAGGAGCCAAGCCAATATGCACCGTCGTAATCTGATCAAGGGGTTCATTGCGCTGGGTGCGTGTCCTATTTGCGCTGAAGCCGCGCGGGCGGCCAGCACCGAATGGGGATATGCAGGCCCGGTCGGACCCGAACAATGGGGGCAGCTGGACAAGACGAATTTGGTCTGCTCGGCGGGCATGCAGCAATCGCCGGTCGATATCAAGGGCGCGGTCAAAGCGGATATACCCCACATCGCCATAGGCTGGCACAGGGGTGGCGGCAGGATGATTAACAACGGCCACACCATTCAAACGAACCTGCCGCAAGGCAGCACGCTCACTCGGGGGGATCGTGTCTATGAGCTGCTACAGTTCCACTTCCATGCGCCAAGCGAGCACCACGTCGCAGGCAAGACTTTCCCGATGGAAGCGCATTTTGTCCATAAGGACCGCAACAGCGATACTCTGGGTGTGCTGGGCGTGTTTCTGACGCCAGGCGCGACAAATGCCAGTTTTGCCAGGCTTGCTGCAGCATTTCCAGCAACGTCGGGCGAAGAGGCAGCGGTCGACAATGTCGACCCGAACGGGCTTCTGCCGGCTTCGCTTGGCTACTGGACATATGAAGGATCCTTGACATCACCACCGTGCACGGAAAACGTCGACTGGATGGTGGCGACGGAACCGGTTGAGGTTGACCCAGCAGACATGGAGCGATTTACCTCGCTATATCCCCGGAACGCGCGCCCTATCCGTTCACCCAATCGGCGCTTCATCCTGGGCCTCAGCTGAGGGTCCTGAAGCCGCGAAGGGGCAAAGCACCGCCTGCGCGTTGTATTCATCTGCTTCCAAGATCGCAACGATGTGCTCCGCATCGCGGGGGTCCTTGGACGCTCATTCCCGTTCTGGAAGCGGCTCAAAACCAAGTTTGGCAACGGTGTTGAACCGTCCTCATAAGGGGAGAGGTAGGCGTGGCTTTCTTATTCCAGCAGCATCCGGCCGCCTACCGAATCCGTGGCGAGCTGGACTGCGGGCTGGACCTTCGCAAGGCGTGCACCGCGCATAAAACGCCGTTTCCTTGGGAAACACGGCTCAGTTCCGACAAAGCAATTGTAATCGCCCTAGCCGCCTCGACTGCGCTCTTGGTCGGGACGCAGGGGCAGCCTCCGCAGATCAACGACGCGATCCTAAGCCAACTGCGAACGATTCAGATCAACGATGCATTACTCCGGCGCGACGTCGCCCGCGCCCGCACGGATATGGTCTTGGACTCCCGGTCGGTTTCTTCTACCGGACAGGCATTGCAAAGGAATCGTGAAAACTTGCAACGCCCTCCCGAGGTTTCGCCCGATGAGAGCTCCGGGCAATCCAGATTGCGCGCGCAGCTCATAAAGTCGATCGAAAACAAAGAGGCTGCCGTCTCAGCCTTGGTCAAGCAAGATCAGCTTGTGCAAAACTTTCTTGCAGATCTTGCTCGCTCGCTTGGTCGCCTTGGGGGGGCATCGTCGCGCAGGGTTGCACTGTCTAAGCTGATCGCGTTTTCGGCCGAACCGGGGCTCACCCTTGCATCACAGATGGATCAGCCTCCCGACCGATTTGCTCCGAGCCAGGCCCGGGCTGCCGCGGATGCTTTGGGCATTTTCCGCAGTCTCCTGTCTTGTTTATGGAGGTTGGACCAAGCTGCCAATCAGATCGCATCCCTCGACACGTCCTCCAGGGCCGCCGAACTGGAGCGAGAGCATCTGAAAGGCTACAACTTGGCCAGCGCGCAAGCGCAGCGTACGCGATTTTCCTTTGGCTTGCTATCCATATGCCTCTGCTTGTTTGCGATCATTCGTTCCTCCAGGCAGCATTTGCGGATGAACCGGCTGAAAAGGCGGTTGCAGCTTGAAGAGGCAATGCGTGAGATCGAATCTCGCTTTAACGATAGCAAAGCAAAGAACGCCGCGGCGCGCTTTTCCACCGAAGCAGCGCTTAGAGTCGTGCAACGCGTTTTCGATGCGCATCAATGCGCGCTTGCTCTGGTGGATCCGAGTCTCAGCAGGCAGACTGAGTGCTTTGTGGCGAACACGTGCATACCCGTCTGGAACGTCGCGCTTATTGAGGAAGTCGTTTCACTTGTCCGTGCCGGACGACCGGTGTTTCGCGTCGTTCCGGCGGCGGAAATGGTTCGGACCGCCCTAGGTACTTCCGGTGTTTGTCAAATTGTTGCTTGCAGGGCCTCCGATCAGCAGGCTGTGGTTTGCATCCTTGTTTTTGAACAAGATCGCTCACTCCCCTCAGCAGACGACCTGCGGGTTCTTGCCAGTGCCATTGTGCGTTTGAGCAACCATCTTGAAATGCAACGTGTAAATACCGAACGCGACCTTCTGGTGAGTCGGTGGGAGCATGTGGAAAGGCTGAGGACCGTCGGCACGATCGCAAGCGGCGCCACACATGAGTTCAACAATATTTTAGGCGCGATAATCGGATATTCAGAGATTGCCCAAGGTCTGGTGCGTCGCCCCTCCAGAATTCGGAACCACATCGACCAAATCATCTTAGCTGGTCACCGAGCCAAGCTGATCGTTGACCAGATCTTGTCGCTCAGCCGAAACCGAAAGCGCGTTGCAGTGCCTTTCAACGTCTCCGAAGTTGTCATGGATCTCGCGTCATTGCTGCGGGTTACAGTTCGTGCGGATGTTCAGTTGAACTTCAAGATCAACGAGTGGCAAACGGTGGTCGAGGGCAGCCCAACCGAGATGCAGCAGATCCTCATAAATCTGTGCAAGAACGCGTCGGAGGCTGTCTTGAACGAGGGCCGTGTCGAGGTTAGCGTTTCCCGCGCCCAGGTGTGCCAAACCAAGCCGCTGGCTCAGGGCACCTTGAGACCTGGAGATTACGTTCTCCTCTCCATCAGCGACGATGGCCCAGGAATCGCAAGTTCGATACTTCCGCATGTCTTTGAGCCCTTCTTTACCACGCGCTCTCTCGTCGGCGGGACCGGGCTGGGTCTTGCTGCGGTCGACAGGCACGTGAGCGCGCTCGCAGGATGCCTTGACGTCACCTCGGCTGTTGGCCGAGGGGCGCGGTTTGACATCTACTTACCGGCCTGCGAGGAGAAGCCAGTCAGCGCTGACATCGCTTTCGGTCCATACGACGGATCACTTGGCAAAGGAGAAATCATTGCAGTCGTGGAGCCCGATCCAGCAGAGTTGGAGATCTACAAGGACAAGATCGCCGCGCTGGGTTATAAGCCCGTCGGCTTCGCGACCTTCGAAAGTCTTTGCGGCTGGACCGAGAGCGGGAAGGCAGCCGACCTGCTGATCTTGGGTAAAATGCCTTTCCTGGAGCGAGGACAGGCCGAATCCGTATGCCCCACCCTCATGACGGTGCCTGTCATAGTCGTAGGCGAAATCGACCCCATGCCGGTCACATCTGCCAATCAGGCCTTCGTCCTTTGGCTAGCGAAGCCGGTTTCGTCCCGGACAATGCAGCATGCGGTTCGTACAATGATGATGGCATGATCCCGCCGACTCGATCGGGCTACCCAAGCAATCCGAGAAGACCGTCAAAAGGGCATTGGAGCAGAACAATGACGCGTCACATCACCGACTTATCGATCCCGAGACGTTTCCTTAGTGCTTATTGAGAAGGTCGGCTACGGTCTCTCCCCGTCGCCGGGCATCGGCGGCGAGCCATACCTCTCCCACCTCATACACGTCGCCTTGGGTACGGAACGGTACGATGACGTCAATGGCAGCCGACAGCATGTCAAGAAGCGTGCGGTCTTCCACAGCGGCTCCTTGCGCGCTGCTCTTGACGAGTGAAAAGAGCTTTTTGAAACCTTGGACCGGATCAGCCCCATGAATCGTTGATATCGATCCTGCATGGCCGGAGACGACTTCACTAAGGTAGGCCCAAGCGGCATCATCGCGCATCTCGCCAAGCAATATTCGATCAGGGCGCATGCGCAAGCTGGCTTGCAACAGTTGCTCGGCCGTCACTGTACCTGCGCCTGCCCGGTCCTTTGGATAGAGTAAGCGGACATGGTTCTCGTGCGGGATTGCAAGTTCGAGCGTGTCCTCGATGCTGATCAACCTCTCATGCGGGGGTATAGCGTTGATCAAAGTCTTGCTCATTGTCGTTTTTCCGCTTCCAGTAGGTCCGCAAAGCAGCATCGTGAGCCGGCCGCAGACGCAGGCTCGCAAAAATTCCTCCAGGTCGCCATGGTCGTAGTGCCGAAGAATCGTTTCGTCCTGCCGCTCTTGGCGCTCTTTTCGTGACCGCCATTGATTCCAACGCGAGTATTCGTAGCGAGAAGAAACTTCCTTGAGTTCGGTCACACGACTTGAGGGACGCCGTATCGTCAGGCTTATTGTTCCTGAGGGTACAGCGGGCGGCAAACAGATCTGCAGCCGCTCTCCGTTCGGCAACTCAGTCGCACAGAGGGGGCTTTGGGGTCCGACATCTTGCTTGCGCAGCGCTCCGGCGAGGATCGCGATGTCCTCCAGATCATCATAAGACAGTGGCAGCGCGTGTTTCGTGAACACGCCGGCCTGTCGGACAAAGGCTTCCCCAGGCCGGTTGATGGCGACCTCTTCGGTCCTTGGCTCCTCAAGCCATTTCAGAACGGGCTCGAGAAGCAAACGCAATTGAGGATCAGCCTCCGATTGCATTGTTGTCTCTCCGGCGTTCGCGATGTTGGGGGGACGGCGCCACGGCAGTCGCTCTAAGATCGTATACATCGGAGAAGTCGAGGTCCCGAGCCACAAAGATGGATACGGCGTCACCCTGGTTTTTCTTCAAGGTTGGGGGAAGGTTGATCGTCGCTCTCAATGTCGTCTCGACGGCTTGTCCACCATTGCTCTGGAAGCTGTTGATGCCGCTTCCTCCGCCAGAGCTGGCCGCATATTGACCAGCCGCCTGAAACGCGCCTTGGATGACGCTCATGAGAATCGCTCCGCCAAAGCGTTCCCGGAAGTGATTGTCCACCGTGCCAGGCATTCCGGAGCGGCCGAGCTCGTCAGCGCCCGGCGATGCTATCGAAACGAGGGCATGGTCAGGTGTTTCGATGCGCGTCCACAGCACGAAGACACGCGCATCCCCCTGCTGGAGACCGTGCTGGATCTCGCCAATCACGGTCGTCCCGCGATCCAAGAGCACGACATTGTTGGTGGCGCCGCGGACGGCTTTAGGTAAGACGCACTTCACATAGCCGGGTAAATTTGTGTCGACCGCCGTTTGCAAAATGCATGGAATGATCGTTCCTTGAGTAATCACGAGATCAGGGTGCGGCAAAAGTGTGGCCCGGCTCGACTCCTGTATATCTGGCTTCAACCGGCCTGACAGATCGCCACCGCTTGAAATCTCATCCGGTGTCGTGGGAGCATCCTTATGGTCGTCTTCGCTCCGCTGACCGTCTTTGGGCATTTGACTGCTGCTACTGTAGGCGAAAATTGGTGTTTCCTCTGGCGGCGCATCAGCTGGCGCCGTTGGGGGCGGCGTGGATGGCGCAAGATCTGCCGCCTGCGCCGCCTCTGCCGGTGCTGGAGGTTCTGGAGCAACCTCGATTGGCACGGGACGGAATGGCTCGGCGTTGGCGACAATTGGCGGTTTTGGCTGAGATGGTTCGTCTTGTGTGCTGGAACGACCTCCGAGCCAGATGAGCGATAGAGACGAGATCAGAACAAGAGCAGCGACGACCAACTTCTGTGATCCCGAAACATGCCGGCGGGCCGGCTCAGAGACCATCGATCCGGATGCATGGACATCATGTCCCGCCTGCGGGCCGGTTTCATTCATCGTCCCGAGCCTTTCAAAACGCGCCACACGTCGGGTGTCACTGTACCGGTCCCTGGCGCTCGTCCCACAGGGTCATAAGCCCTGTTGAAAATGGACAAGACCGTGTTGCCATCTCTCAGACGCCATTCCCGGGCGACGGCGGATACTTCAACATAGTCGCCTTTGACCGTGTAATTGGCAGCGGCTTCCTTGCCGTCGGGATTGATAATGTACAGGGAGGGTATGCGGGAATTGCTTGCGAAGCCAAATACGGTCGTAAAGCCATTATCGAAAACTTCCAGCGGCGCCAGCGATCGATCGCCCTTTGCGACATAGTGAAAATTGCTTTCGTCTGGACTGGCAGTTGCGGCGGGCCGATTCAACAAATCCTGATGGCGTACCCGTGCAGGTCGCAAGCCGATCGGTTGTCTTGCAGGCCGCCAAAGCGAGGATTGACAACAGTAGATAGCGTTTCATGTTTTTGGCACCGGTTATTGATTAATGACGCGCCGTTTTGGCAAAGTAGCGGTTGAGGTTGTTCAGAGATCGGTTCTCGCCTGCCCAAGAGCCGCCGGCGATGCTGCTGGCGATCGTCGGAAGCGCGATGATCAGAGCGTCGCCAGCCAGGAAGAGCATGTCGAGCTCGTAAAGCCCGATGATCTTGGCTGCTGTCGTGGACGACATTTTGATCATGATAATCATGCCCCCCAGCGCGACTGCTTCGGCAGCGATAACTATCGTTGCAACGATGTTGAGGAGGAGAAGCAGCAGCCCGTACGAGAGCAGTTGGCCGATCCATCTGGTGGCCATGTCTCGCGTGTGATCGAAAAGATAGCCTACAAGGACCAAAGGGCCGATCGTCAAGAGCACCTTCGTCAGAATTCCCACGGCATCGTAGATCTCGAACGCTGTCCACATCGAGCCGTAGAAAATCCATTGCGCTCCCTCGAACGCAAGTATGTCCTGGCCGTTCATAGGCCCAATTTCGGAAGCAATCATCTGAAACGCAAACTGGCTTGAAGCAAACATCAAGTCGAGCTTCCCGGGAATATCGACGAATGGCAAGTCGCTGCTACTTATCTGGTGAGCAAACCTAGGAATCGTGTCGTCGAAGAACGCTTCAATGTAATGCTGGTAGTTGGACTGGTCTAAGATAAGGGCAACGACAATCGACACCATGATTACGCGCGAGATACCCCCGCGCGCATCGACTTGACCACGCATGACCAGACAGCCTTGGATTATTATCCAAAGCGTCACACACGCAACCAGAGGCGCGCTGACCGCCTCTTGGATTTTTTCAAGCACGTTGTGCAGCCCTGACGTAAAGGCCACATCAAAGATCGTGTGTATGGCCGTGAATGGCGCGGGAATCCTGAAAGTCATGGCCTGAGCCTGATTTGTCCCTGATCAGCGCAGCTGAGCCGGATGAACTCTGCGTGGTTCACGGGAGGCTGCCGAACATTTTGGCGGTGTCCCGGCGTTCGCGACGCTGCGTGGCAGCCTCCTCCGCGGCGTGAAGGCTCGCTTGTGCAGTGGCCATCGTCAGCAGACTCGTGGCCTGGACATTCTGAATGATCGCATCGTGAATCTGCTTGAGGACCAGACCGTTGGTCACTGTGGCCTGCACGATATTTCCCGAGCGGGAAAGCTGACCAAGCGTGTCGGCGTTATTCTTAAGGCGCCTGTCCATTACGCCCATAGTGTCGGCTGCGAGAGCTGCGGTATTGGCGGCACCAGAGATCTGTGCCTTTAACAGTTCCGCTTCTGCATCGGAGCCGGTGACTGTCCGATTTGAGTCCCCCGCAATGTTCCACGCCATGGTCGAAGCTGGCTTCCCACCATCAAACATCTGCTCCTCCAGCCTATTGCTGGATGGGTAGTGATTTCCTTGGTTGAGTGCGCCCAACAGTCCCGTGACAGCAAATGACGACGTCAGCATATCCACCATTTCGATCGTAGCAGCGAGCGTTTGGGCTGACTTTATAAGGATCGCCGCAGTGGAACCCGCTGTTAAGGCCGATTGTGCTTCCGTTAGCGGATCGCTGACAATAAATTGCGACCGGGCCTGTGTGCCAAGCAGAAAGGAAGCAGCGAGCGCCGTCGCTGCAATCTTGGCAAATCTCATGAATAGTCCTCCGTCAGTCTTGAACTTCGTGGTAACGAGCCATGAACTCGTCGAGCCACGCACTTGGGGCATTCTCCGTGCTGGTCACGAAGCTGGTCGGCAAAGCGCACGGTATTGGCACGCCCCGAGAGTACGGCTACATGCTCGCGCATCTGGCCGAGATCGAATTCGCAAACAACACTCCCGCTGTCGCGCTTGAGCAAAAACTTGCGGCTGCCAATTGCCATTCCCTGGCGGATTGCCTCGAACTCCTGCGTGGTGCACTTCAAGCCATCGACATACGCAACCCGGTCCGCCGTCGGTGATGGGTAGAAAATCTTCGTCATGCATTGCGCAACGAGACTGGCTCCGAGCGGCGATTCAAGCACGTGTTCAGGCTGCTGCGTTGCGAGTATCAACATCCCATTATTCTTGCGGACGGTAAGCAAGAACTTGTCGATAACAGCCGAGAACTGGGGGTTGAGCAGATAGAAGCGAAATTCGTCGCAGCTCATGACGAACCGACGGCCATCGACAACAGCGCCCACGCGGTGCAGAAGATATGCGGCGGCCGGCGCGCAGACCTCCTCAAATTCCAGGAGCTGCGTCATGTCGAAGCCGGTAATGGAGGCATCCAGCTTTACTTCATCGACATCGCCGTCAAAGGCCCATCCAAGCGCATTCCCTCGACACCAGCGCTGCAGCCGTGCTCCTGCGCCCTCGGAGGGGCCGTGCAGCAGGAATTCGCGCAGGCCCGCAATTGAGCGCATGACGGGTTCGAACGAAAGTTGACGAACAATGCCACGCTCCAGTCGACGGCTTTCCTCCGGCGAGATCGGGCCACGACCGTCACTCTCGATCAGGGCCATCAACCACTCGCGCAGAAAGTCCAGCGAGGCGGAGGTGTTGTCCAGTCCACGCAGAGGGGCCAAGCCGCTCGGAGCGCCTCTGCGCAACGCTAGATATGTCCCTCCGGTGGCTCGCACCAGCAGTTCACCACCCCGGTCCTTGTCGAAAAAGACGATCGCACCATCGCGATCCACCACGCTTTGCTCAAGCATCGCGAGGATAAACGTCATCAGCGTCGTCTTGCCTTTGCCGACGGGTCCGAATATCGCCGTCATACCGACGTCATTCTCATGCGGGATGTAGTCGAAACAAGTTCCACCGCTCGTGCGAAAGCGCGCAACAGCTTTGCCCCAGTGGCCGGAAGTGGAACCACTTGGAAAATTCTCAAAAGAGACAAGCCCGGCAAAATTGTGCGAGGTGATCGCCCCGGGGCGCGTGCGCCACTTCTTGTTCCCCGGAAGTTGGGACCAGTACGCGGCCTCCATGCCGATACCCTCTTGGACAATAACGGCGCCAGTGTCGGCCAGCCTTGCGCGGGCATTTGCTGCGCGATCTCCAAGGCTGTTGAGGCTTTCGGCATAGACGCACAGGCTCAAATGATGTGAACCCATGACGAACTCGTTACTTGCCAGTGCGTCCTCTGCTTCGGCAAGTTCATTGATTTGGGTGAGAGCCTTGTCGCCGGCGCTCGTCATCTGGCTGGACTTAAGGCTGAGCTTCGCATGAGCTTGTGGCCGAGTGAGGAAGGAAAAGCTCTGGCTGAGCACAAGCGGGAAGTTGGCGGACAGCAACGGATTTAGCATTCCTGGCCGCGTCGTCGCCGGATACTCACGCAACGAAAACAATGATCCCACGGAGCTATCCCCGGGTCTTCGAATCTCAAGCGCCCGCTTTCCGCAGATGACTTGGTCAGTGTAGATCGAAGCGCCAAGTGAGCCGGTAACCATCGGAACCGGGAGAAACCGGCAAGTCATGATCAGCCGAAGCGCCTCACCGATTTCCGTGAAGAGCACGTCGCCTTTCTCACGAACACCCAACCGGCGCAGACCGTAACCGCCGAGTGACCCAGCAATGATCTGCCAGAGGTCCTCCAGGGTTCGTATTTGTGCGGCCAGATCGTTGTCATTGCGCCTGGGGGATTTGGCAATGCGCCAGCCGATCTTGCCGATTGCGGTGCGAGGGAACACGATGACAGTGAGGAAGTGATCGTTGCGAAACAGCTTGCCCGACAGCACCCGGCTCTCATAGGCCTCGCTCAGACTGCCAGCGAATGAACTTTGAAACTGGCGCGATGCCGGCTCCGGCACATCGTTGTTTCGCACAAGATGAGCGTACAGCGTGACGTTGTCATCGGCGATGTTGCGCAAGAGCGTGTTGAACGCGCGGCAGCGCGAGTTGCGCATCTCAGCGTCTTCCAAATCGAACGGCTGCCCGTTCACATGTGCCATGGCCATGATCGATCCGTCTTCCAGAAGGACAACCTCATCGCTTAGATGACCGACATACGGAAGATAGATCTCGCCAGATCTCTCGGTCCGGCCACTGGCGCCAAACATTACACCATTCCTCTTCCGCGTTTCGGCACTCTGATCGGATTGGCGCTGACGCTCGCGCCGCCCCAGACCGGCCCGTCCACGCTTCTGCCGGCGGTCTGCAAATAGAGGAACGCGACGCTTGCGGCGTTATAGTCACGCTCAACAATCAGCCGTGCTCCGAACCACAGTGGCACGAGCACGACTTCATAAAGTGGGTTCTTAAGGATGATGATGACGAGCCCCGCCAACATCATAAGCGCTCCGGCCAGCGTCAGCGGCACCCCCAGAAAAAGGGCGGGGCGTGTCGCCGCCACATAGAGGGTGCTCACTTCCAACCGGTCGCTCATCAGCCGCCGCCTATGAGCGCCTTGCCCAGGAAGCTGGCGCCAAACATGATGACGATTCCTCCAACCACGCCCGCAACGAGGCCAAGTGAAGCACGACCGAACATCCAGGAGATGCCGATGGCCACGAGTCCGAGCACAGCCAGCGATTGTCCGAAGGGGCCAAGGATGAAGGTGCAGATATTCTGGACCATCGTGGCAGGATCCGTCCCTCCGGTCACCTGGGCCGCGGCTGGCCCGCTGGAGAAGACCGTCCACGCGACGCCCGCAGCAGCGGCCGGTACATATTCAGCCGCCATGCGCAACATGGAAAAAGGCGAAGGAACACGCGTTTTAAGCGCACGAAGTATTTTGAGTGGCTTCATCATTGTATCTCCATGATTTCAATCGAATACGAGTTTGTTCGGGTTCGAGGGTTCCCGCTCTTCCGCAGCCTGGCTGCCTGTCGGACCGGAGGGATCGGCCCTGGAGCGGTTTGGCTGATAGGAGCCCCAGATGTCCCACGAATTTTGGTTGGGCTGCTTTCTAGTGGCCTGTTGGCTCTGTTGGAGCAGAGGCGGCACGGCCTTGCGACCGGGCGCCTCAAGATGTGGCGCATCGCGAGCGGTCGACTCCAGCGTTGGCTCAAGGTGACTTGAGATGTCCTTTGCGGCCGACTCGACCTTGCGTACATAACCGTTGGCGAAGCCACGCGTTACGTCGCCCGTGTTATAGGCCGAGATGGCACGGCGAAGCGCCAGTTGCTGCGCCGGAGCAGTCGCGCCGCCGGCATACCGGCTTTCAAGCAAGTGGGCGGCAGCCGAAAGGGAGGCGCAGGGCTCGAAAGCCTTTTCCGGCGTGAGACTTAGCGTGGGAAAGTTCTTGCTGTTTATCTGCATCAATCCAACATCGACAGAATGTTGTGCTTCGAGTCGCTTCTTGATGCCCCGCGTCGCTTCCAGGTGGTCTATCCAGCGAAGCTGCTCGCCTGTGGTGTTGTCATGAGCCACCAGCGTTTCAAAGCCACTTTCAATCTTGGCAATCGCGGCGAGGGTGGACGGCGCAACCCAGGGAGCGCATTTGCGCGATAGGCTGCGGAACTCACGGGGCGAAAGTGGCGCGGGCTCGGCTGGGAGCGACATGGATGTCAACAGGACAATGGCCAGCGGCCAAACTGCAATAAACATTTCCTATCACCTACCTTTCCAAGCCGCCGTGCGGGCTCTGGCCCTGTCCGGCACGCGCTTATCGGGGAGGTTTGTTACTGTGTGATGTTCAAGTTCAGCTTTTCGGCTTCAACTGAAACAAAGAGCTTGTTGGTGTCAGCGTGGGTGAGCATTTCGCGCATGCGCGGGGTGGCCCGGGTCCGATCAGCCGGCGACATCCAAAGCATTTTGATACGATGAGTCGTGTGCGGATTGCCCGTCCCGGTCGTCCGTTGCTCCTGGACCGTAAGCCGCGGCTTCGGCGTCATGGATGATGGATCTTCTGCGGACGCCTGGTCAAAGGCAAGATGGAAGCTCGGCGGGTTGTCCAGACTGCGCGTGCCGTGGGCCAGTCGAACGGGAGACCGACGAAGGCGCCAAGCTGCCCAAAAGTTGCCGTATGCTGCCATTTGCTTTGAGAAGCAGCCATGCGCGGCCCTACACGGTCAGGTACATCGACACCGCGAGCTCGTCCGCGAAGCTGGCTCGAAGGCGCAAATCCGCGGCGCAAGGGTCAACTGGAAGACATCGCGGCACAGCGCAGCCTGGTGCGAGCCTGGTTCAGCTGTTCGGCCGGCCGCCAACAGAGGATTATGTACAGTTCCATCTGCACAAGACCGCACGCCATCGGCGGCGTCCGACGGCGCAATCGGTAAGCATAGTGACTGGCTCAAAGGGAGTGTGTGCATTCAACTGAGAAATGTTAACTCGGACAGTAGCCGCAACCGGACTGCCGGGCGCCCGAACCAGGGTTTGGCGCGGCCGGCCACCTCGAAAGAACCCGCTTGGCAGGAGACTATTCCATTCGCCCAAGGCCAATGTAGCGACACGGCCGTTCTTGCGCCCACCGCCTTTGCAATCAATCAAACGCCGCGCTGCTCCACTGCGTCCGAGCCGGACGCACGAGCGGCAGGATTTCGAGATCCAGCTCCGCACGTGCCAGAAACGCGACGAAGCAACGACGTGGCAGGCAACTGGGCGTCCGTGCGGTCGAAGTCCAGTGGTTTGACAGGCCTGCATTCGACCTCGAATCGATAAAGCGAATGAGGCCATGGCAGGGTCATGCCGGCGCTTGGATCCGTCTGGTCGCCACGGGCTGCTTGGTGCGGTCAATTGGCTGTGGATGAAAAGACCAGGACGAGCAACGGCCTCACATTGGCCGCACGCCACGGCGAGTGGTAAGCAAGGGACAGCTGTTCTGCATCGGTACCCCAGGGTTGCTCGGCAACAGCTTTGGACAGGGATTCAAAATTGAAGGTGAGCCGTTGAAACATGTTCTTGTCATTGACGATGATGCCGCAATGCGACGCCTCATCGCCGAGTATCTCAGGATGCATGCCTTGAAGGTGACCGCAGTCAACGATAGCAAGCAGTTTAACTACGTTCTATCCCATGAGCCTGTCGACCTCGTGGTGGTTGACCTCAATCTAGGCCGGGAGGATGGACTTGCGATCGTCCGCAATCTGGCGACAAAATCAGACTTACCCATCATAGTAATCAGCGGCGACCGGCTTGATGAGGCGGAAAAAGTCGTTGCACTGGAGCTCGGAGCAACCGATTTCATTCCCAAGCCTTTCGGGCTGCGCGAGTTTCTGGCCCGCATTCGCGTAGCGCTACGCCAGCGCCTTGCCAGTCCGCGAACCAAAGATCATCGCTCGTTCCGGTTTGGAGCCTGGAAGCTCAGCGTCAAGCAGCGGCGGCTGATCTGTGCAGAGCGTGGCGAGGTCAAGCTTACCGCATGTGAGTTCAATCTCTTGATCGCGTTCCTGGAGAACCCCCGCAGCGTACTATCCAGAGAACGGCTTTTGCTCGCGAGCCGTGTGCGTGGAGAAGAGGTCTACGATCGAAGTATCGATGTCCTGATCTTGCGCTTACGCCGAAAGCTCGAGGCTGATGCGGCCAATCCTCGCCTGGTCAAGACGTGTCGTGGTGCGGGGTACTTCTTCAACGCTGACGTTGACGTCAGCTACGGAGGTAGTTTGGCCGCGTGACAGGAGCTAGCAGACGAGGCTGATCAAGCGAAAGCAGCGTTCTCAGGCCACAGGCTTCAGCTCGGGTGCCCGGATGTAGGCAGGCGCAGGTCGTGGATCTGGCTGCTTGGATGGCTGTCGACGATGCTGCTGAGGACGTCGGCGAGATAGAGCCGAGTGGCTCGACACGATTATGCTTGCGGGTTTCGATCAGCGATGCATGACTGCCCCAGTGTTCGGCATCGCCGTTCGAGCCAGCGAAGAGCGCGTTCTTGCGGTTGAGCGCGAATCGGACGGATTGAGCGCTGGACGGTGTTGCTGTCGATCTCGATGCGGCCTTCGTTAATGAAGCGCGGAACGCCTTCCCAACGTGAGAGCGCGTATTGCCGGGCGAGCTTGGTCTTGTGATCGATCAGGCCGAGCTTTCGTGCAGCCAAGGTTCAGGCTCGGCGACAATAGCGCGGCTGTTTTCCTGACACGTTGCACATCGGCCGGTCGTCCGCTGATATCGTGCCCGATCCTATAGAGGTCGGCGATCCGTCTCAGCGCGCCTGGCTGGCGATCGGCGCGTTCCAGGCCTACAATCGCCTTCCAATGCCAGCCTGAATCGCGGCGAGAGCTACCAGTCCGGGAATCGCATAGCCTCTCCGTCGCCAAAACAGGTGTTCTGCCCCATCCTGGCCATCGAGCTCAACGCCCCGCGTCGGAGCGCTCTCGGCTTCTGGAGGAAGCCATGAGGTCCGCTCGGGCTTGATCGGAGTCACGCCTGATGGAAGACGTGTTTGCTTCGGTCGCCTGGCGCCCCACGGCGAGGCTTTGCGGATTCTCAGTCCTCTGCCTCTTCGCCGGTCTCAACAGCGCTGTGTAATGTTCGTCGTTGATGATGACGCCCCCGCTGTTCACGCGGTTGCTGCCGTCAGGTGGGCTCGGCA
>NZ_JBVVQM010000032.1:0-15298 GCF_055811155.1 Mesorhizobium sp. WSM4822
CCCTCCGGCATCTATGTCCGTCCGGAAGGCTCGGTCTACCTCACCGGCGGCGCCGAACCGGAGGAAGGCGACCGCGCACCCGATCCCGGTGACTTCGAGGTAAACTGGCCGCTGTTCGAAGAGGTGATCTGGCCGGTGCTGGCGACCCGCATTCCCGCCTTCGAGGCGATCAAGCCCACCCGCGCCTGGGCCGGCCATTACGACTACAACACGCTCGACCAGAACGCGGTGATCGGTCCGCATCCCGAACTGGGTAACTTCCTGTTTGCTAATGGATTCTCCGGCCACGGCCTGCAGCAGGGGCCGGCGGTGGGCAAGGCGCTGGCCGAGTTGATCATGCATGGCGGCTATCGGACGGTGGATTGCTCGGCGTTCGGCTATGGCCGGGTTGCCGAAGGTCGGGCGTTTAGGGAATTGAATGTGATCTAACAACAACTGCGGCGCGACGGTCTCCTTTGGTGCCGGCGGGACAGAGCGGCGCCAATAATAGCGACAGGCGGTGCCGCGGTACAAAGCCTTATGTTTAGCTTGCCCCGGTCGTACGGACCTTCGCTATATCAATGTGGAAGAAGCCGATCGGAAAGGCCTTGAACCTCTTCTTCGCCGGCCTGTCGACGTCGGCATCTGGCAATCGCACGATGCTTGCGCTGCCGACATCGGTGCAATGAAGAGCGCGTCAAATGCGGGATCGCCGGCTGAACGCGCGAGCGGCAGCAGCGTGTTGCGGCGGAAGGCCACAAGAACGGTCCTCTCCTCGGCAGACGAGACCGTCGATCTCGCTCCCTGGGCCGGTGGGCAGATCGGCTGTCGAACCCGCTTCTCCATTGCTCGGTCTTGGGTTGATGCCATAGCGGATCGAGGGCGACCTCAGGCTCGCTTCACTGTGTTGTATTGCTCGACGGATCGCCTCTGTCTTGTGGCCATGCCCGGCCCATCGGTGCATCCTTTTAGTCGGACGACAATGATGAACCATCAAACCTCGGATCGAACACACCAGACTAGCCGATTATGCTGCGGCGAGCCACCTGGCAATGCACGCCGCCGGCCTGCCGCCGAGCGCCAGCCCAACTGGTGAACGGTCCGGCGAGATCTCTCCGCGACAACCCCCCTCCATAAACCGCTCGGCAAATATCCGCTTTCAGTAGAGCCGTGCACTACAGACGAAGTGTCTTGCGACAAAAGTCGAAATTCAATCCTCTTGCCCGCCTGCAACGAAGGAGATCATCGGGACCGTCGTTGCAGGCGCGCTAATGCCCGGCTGACGCCGGGTTAGCAGTCGGTCGAGCACAACGAGAGGATTCAGGTCAACGCCCTTGGAACCTATGTCACCACCCATCCATGGCGTGGATGCGTTTCATCAAAACAGACGATTTTACCGATGTTACGGCACGTTGCATAGAAACAATTCAAGGATGTAACCCTGAGGGAAAGTGGTTGATGTTTGCGTTGGCTCCGAAGATCATTTTCTGGTCTGCGCCGAAGACCGGCCCAGGGCGCGCGTCCATCGCGGCCAGGCACTTCCGCGATGGACGCAAGCTACATCGCATTGGCGCAGAACGACAAGCTCCCGGAATTGCGCAGGCGCTTGCCTCAAAGGCAGCAGCAAAGCTGAGGGTTGTGGTGTTTTGGAAAGAGGCAATTTAGATGCTTGTTGATGGCTCAAGGATGGATCGGTTCGTTGTTTCGCGACGGCGCGAGGGTCTCGGTGATTGCCTGTGGTCTCTCGCGTCGGCATGGGACTACGCACATCGGACGGGACGGGCTTTAGCAATAGATTGGCGCGGCTCTTGTTACCTCGACAACCCGTTTGCGAATGCCTTTCCGGCTTTTTTCAAGCCAATTGAAGAGATCGGTGGTGTACGGGTCATTTGCGATGACGAGATCAACCACGTCTCATTCCCCGGTCCCTTCTTCCCGTCGTGGTGGAACAGGCCCTCCATCGACTGCGTGTACCGTCCGGATGAACAGATTTTCCAAGAACGTGACGAGCTTAACGAGCTTTTCCAGCTCCAAGATGATTGTGAAGCCAACACAGTAGTGTGTGATGCTTGCTTGATGTGGCGTTGCGATGAGCAAGCCGAGCGAACGATATTTCAGAGCATCACGCCGAGGCCCGAAATTGAGGATCGGATTGAAGCGCTCTACCAGGAACACTTTGACGGGTACAGCATAATTGGAGTCCATGTCCGTCACGGCAACGGCGAGAATATTATGGATCATGCCCCTTACTGGGCTGATCCAAAGGTTGCCTTAGAGCAGGTATGCACTGCCATTCGTATGGCCAAAGCGCAACCGCATGCAAGGCCTGTAAGGGTGTTCTTGTGTACAGACAGCGCCCGGGTTGTTGATCACTTGTCGGGCATGTTTCCCGAACTCTTCACCGTCCCAAAACACTTCCAAGCGGATCAGGCCGGCCCCTTGCACAGTGCAGCACTGGGCGGCACCGACGGGGGCTTTTCCGCTCTCGTTGAGATGTATCTCCTCGGTAGATGCGACACTGTAATTCGCTTTCCTCCGACTAGCGCCTTCTCCCGCTATGCCCGCCTCTTTGTGCCGCGGATCATCGAATTCGATTTGAATGACCCGCCTCATTTGATCTCGATTGATAACTCCTTCGAACGTTCCTCAGCTCCATGAAAGGGTTGGCTGCCCGCTCGAACTCTCTCTAGCCTTCGCAGAGGCTCCGCTCGCCCTGCCCAATGCGCCCCTTTCTCGCCACGCAATGCCGCCGCAGGCGAGCATTTGCACGGGCGCGCCAAAATCAAAGGATTCAAGCTTGTCAAAGAGAAAAGTCGCTTTAATCACCGGGGTCACGGGGCAAGACGGTTCCTATCTCGCAGAATTGCTTTTGGAAAAGGGCTATTCTGTGCATGGAATAAAGAGACGGTCGTCTCTTTTTAATACAGGCCGTATAGATCATCTCTATCATGATCCTCATGAAAGTGGCGTTGATCTTACACTTCACCACGGGGACTTGACAGACTCGTCCAGCCTTACGCGCGTCATCCAACTGGTTCAGCCGGACGAAATTTACAATCTGGCAGCTCAGAGCCACGTTGCAGTCTCCTTTGAACAACCAGAATACACCGCGAACTCGGACGCGTTGGGTGCGCTGCGTATCCTCGAGGCAATTCGGATCCTGGGGCTCGTCGAGCATACGCGCTACTACCAAGCCTCGACGTCTGAGCTCTACGGACTGGTGCGGGAAACGCCACAGACCGAGACGACACCATTCTACCCCCGATCACCCTACGCTGTTGCCAAATTGTATGCTCATTGGATGACCGTAAATTACCGAGAAGCTTACAATTTGTACGCATGTAACGGAATTTTATTTAATCATGAGTCACCTGCGCGCGGAGAAACCTTTGTAACGCGAAAAATAACGCGTGCCTTGGCTCGAATTAAGCTTGGAGTGCAGCCAACTTTATTCTTGGGCAACCTTAATGCGCGTCGGGATTGGGGGCACGCCCGAGACTACGTCCAGATGCAGTGGTTGATGCTTCAGCAAGAGCAAGCTGAAGACTTTGTGATCGCTAGCGGTGAGCAACATTCGGTGCGCGAATTTGTCACCGTCGCGGCCGCTGAACTCGGCATTGGTGTTCGTTGGGTAGGCGAAGGGGTCGACGAAGAGGGGTACGATGCAAAGACGGGAGCTTTGATCGTAAAGGTAGATCCCCGTTATTTTCGTCCTACAGAAGTCGAGACACTTCTCGGCGACGCCCGCAAGGCCAAAGAAAAACTTGGGTGGGAGCCCAAAATCTCCTTCATCGAATTGGTTAGGGAGATGGTTCGGGAAGATTTGCGCATGGCAGAGCGTGACGCAGTGCTGATGAAGCAAGGTTATTATTCACACTGTCCACAAGAGTTATGCTGACAACATCCGCGCCATGCAGGCTTGTTGTTAAGTGCCATGGTGGACTTATTAAGGAACGCCCAGAGCAATATCAATGGAAAACAAAAGATGAAGAAAGTCTATGTGGCAGGCCATCGCGGCCTTGTTGGATCCGCCACTATGAGAGCCCTCGAGGCGCTAGGATGCTATGAGATAATAACACGTACTCGCGAAGAACTGGATCTATTTGACCGGAGCGAGACGCGCAGGTTCTTCATGTCGCGGAGGCCTGATTACGTCGTTATGTGCGCCGCAAAGGTTGGTGGTATACTGGCGAACGCTAGCTCCCCCGTCGATTTCCTTCATGACAACCTGGCGATTCAACTTAGTGTTTTTGATGCCGCTTACGCTTCCGGCGTCGAGCGGATGATTTTTCTTGGCTCTTCGTGTATCTATCCACGCGACTGCCCGCAGCCGATACGTGAGGAATACCTTCTCACCGGTCCGCTTGAAGCGACGAATCGTCCCTACGCTTTGGCAAAAATCGCAGGAGTCGAATCATGCTGGTCTTTTAACCGGCAGTACCAGACGCGCTATCTCACGTTGATGCCGACCAGCTTATATGGTCCCGGCGATAATTATGACCCCGGAAATTGCCACGTTCTGCCTGCTCTGATACGCCGTTTTCACCAGGCTAAATTGAACGGAGACGCCTCGGTAGAGGTCTGGGGATCTGGAAAGCCTCGGCGAGAGTTTATGTATTCGTCGGATGTAGGCGATGCCATTGCATTCCTGATTGGCTTGGCAGATTCGGACTTTGACGCCTTAACAGCCCCCGACACAGCGCCCCTGATTAATGTTGGTGTTGGCGAGGACGTCACGATTCGCGAGGTAGCGGAACTGGTTAAGGCGACAGTCGGCTGGGGGGGCAATTTGGTATTCGACACGACGAAGCCAGACGGTACTCCGCGCAAGCTACTGGACATAACGCGCTTGCGTAACCTTGGCTGGAAAGCCAAAACCTCTCTTGGTGCCGGGTTGCAAGCGATGTATGAGGATTTCCTCCGCGTTCATAAGGCTTGATGTGGATGCGCGCATCCTGGTTGGACTGCATGTCCGACCGGTGCAAGCTTGTTCAGCCAGGTCCAAACAGAAGAGAGGGACGCATACATAGCCAGGGCGGCCGCGATATTGGCCTGTGCTAACGTTGCCAACCGGACCTCACTGCGACCGGCGATGCAAAGCATCACCCCAGAAGCGTGGCCAAGCCGCCGGTAAGGGCGTATACGGGCCGCACTGAACGGCTGTGCGTGAGCGCCCTTAACTCAAGCCTGCGCCTCGGCCAAAATCTTCCCGTTGTCCGTCCTGGGTTGCGGCCATGCTGAGGTGGTGAACCCCAGTCTCCCTGTGTCCTCATCAGCGTGCCGGCGTAGCCGCGATTTTCGACCCTCGCAGCGCGCAGCCGGTTCGATGGTTGCACGCTTGTCGTTCTCCGCCATGGTCAGCGCATACGGCGCAGCCGGCACGCGAGGTGGGCGGACGAACGAACCTAAACCTGTCCACCGCCCGAATTGGAAGCAGCGATCCGCGGCATTTCCGCCTCTTTCAGGAATCCAGCTCGCTCCGCGAAGCCGACAAACGCATCGCAGGCCACGCCCATCTGCGTGCGGCGTCTTGTGCTCGGTAGCACCGGTGTATGGCTGTTTCATGGACCAGACGACCGCGGTTGCGCCGACCCAGCCACGCCCAATTCCGCGTTCGATGTGTTTAGGGCGTGGATGGTTGTCATCCGAACAATCAATTTGCCAATCCTGCCGCTCCTATTAGAGGGGGTGCCTCGGCCTGCGGGGACGCCCGACGAAAAAGCCTGAGCACCATCACCAATGCCCATTGGAGTGCAGAAGGCAACGATCCGAAGGCAGTGGAAATTGGTGCCGGAACTTCAGAATTAGCGTGCTTTGGTCCCGACCCTGCCGACGTCTGACGGCATTTTGCAGCGCCGGTGATGCTGCTTTAGCGAGGTGTGAATTTGACCTACAAGATCGATCATGAACTGCTGAATCGAGAAATGGCCGCAGACGATCCATGGCGGCTCGATGGCAATCCGTTCGAGCGGGAGCGCCATACGCAAATTCTCAGCTTGTCGCTTGCGCAAGGTCCTGTCGCAAATGCGCTTGAAGTCGGGTGCGCTGCCGGCGCCTTTTCGGAGCGGCTAGCCCCCCATTGCAAGCGACTCACTGTGATCGATGTCGTGGAGCCAGCGATTACGCGAGCACGTTTGCGCATGAAAGAGGCGTCGCACATCAGCTGGATAATCTCCGATGTTCAACAGTTTTCGAGTGATGAGCCGTTCGACCTGATTGTCGTGGCGGAGGTTCTTTACTACGTCGGAGATCTCGTTCAGATCCGCGCAGCAGTCCGCAACTTGGTCGGCCTGCTTGCGCCAGGCGGGCACCTGATTTTCGGGTCGGCACGCGACAACAGTTGCCAACGTTGGGGGCACGCTGCTGGTGCAGAGACCACTATCGCCATGCTGAACGAATCGTTGACCGAGATGAAGCGCATCGAGTGCCGGGGCGCGTCCATCAATGAAGACTGCCTGCTGGCCCGCTTCCGAAAGCCGATTTCCGCTTCCTGATCAGACGAATTGTCGAGGTTGACTTGGAGTCACCGCGCCTCTGTATCAAGGGCGCCGATCAACAAATTAGCTGGATCCGGTGATGGTCACAACTGCTTAGATATCCGGCTTCTTCATGCGGCTCGATGTTCAGCGCCGCGAGCCTCAACGGGTTTTCACCCGCCCTCCAACTCAACGGCCCCCAGACGTTGTCCGAAGCCTTTCCGGTCCACACAGCAGGTTCGGAAGTGACGGGATGACCATTTCCCACCTTTCCCATTTTGCTGCAAGGCAGGTGCGCCCTCCTTCTCGCTCTCCAGGTCCGTCCGCCCGCCTTCACCGTCAGTACCGGTTGCCAGGCAGCACTCCAGAGCATCGAACAGACGACCCTTGTTGGGGAGCGCTACCGCCGCGCCATCGGGATGCCGCCTTTGCCGCAACTTGTCGAGCCAGAGGCTTCGCGGAGCCTGTTTGCCGCCGGCGCTGTCAAAAGCTGCGCGATCGCATTAATCATCGGCGTGTGTCAACGCGCGCCGCGTTTGCTAACGCCTAACAGTCGGATCCATCTTCCACTTAATCGCTGCTTCGGCACGAGGCGCAGCCACGCTCTGACGGCCGCTCTTGAGGCAGGTTGTGTAACCGACAGCTGCCTCGGTGTCGTCGTTTGTCGGGCCAATCGAGCACGACCAGAAGGTTCAGATCAAGGCCTTTGAAACGCATGGTTTTGTCATCCATTGCGTGGATGCTCGGGATCTAAACAATCAATTTTACCAATCTGGGGGGGTGGTTCATAGACCCCACATGACACGCACCGCCGTTGCTTTACCGCGTGGGGTGCACAAAAGAACCCGAAAAAAAGGAAGTCTTCGCATGCGCTCTGACGTGCAGTGGAGGTTGTGCTGGGAAAATGAGTTGCAGCTTTCCGATCACCTCGAACTCTCTGAGTTCTTCCGGAAGACCTATGAGCCTACCGGAGCCTTTAATGGAAAGCAATTCGCAGGCGGTCGAAGTTGGGCCGGTGCAAGACCGGAGGTCCGCGCAATCGGCTATGATGTGCACGGGGTAGCGGCTCACCTAGGCCTGCTGCGCCGATACATCAAAGTTGGCGACGCTGATCTGCTTGTCGCTGAACTCGGTCTATACGGGGTGCGTCCGGATCTTGAGGGGCTAGGAATCGCCCATTCGATCAGCGTGATGCATCCAGTGCTACAGCAGCTTGGCGTTCCATTCGCTTTCGGCTCGGTTCGGCCCGCGCTCCGGAACCATGTTGGGAGGTTCTGCCGCAAAGGCTTGGCGAACATTTTGTCGGGCGTTCGCGTGCGCTCAACTCTCCCGGACGTGTACCCCGATCTGCCTCCCACGCGAGTCGACGACGACGTACTCGTCATTGTGCTCCCAATTGGATGCTCAATGAGCGAGTGGCCGGCCGGCACTTTGATCGATCGGAACGGTCCAGAGCTATGAAGAACACCCGCAATGGTATCAGTCAGCGCGACCCGCCCCTCATGGCATTGATCGATCTGATTCCAGCATTGATCGCGGATCTACCATCCGCTCGCTTCCTCAAATTCACTGAAGAATCTGACGTCTCATGAACCTGTTTGCCCCAGCCAGTACTATTGCCATCTGCTCTTATGCGCTGCTGTCGAGCATCTATAAAACCGCGCAGGTGTTCTACACCCTGCCTGCAAACGTATCGCCGACCTCGGGCGAACCGGCCGGCTGTGAGTCTTGGCCGAGCGTCGATGTCATTATCCCGTGCTACAACGAGGCCCCTCGCACCCTCTCGGACTGCCTGGCTTCCATTGCAGGTCAGGACTACGCCGGAAAACTGCAGGTCTATGTTGTTGATGACGGTTCCGGAAACCGCGATGCGCTCGCAGGTGTACACGAGGAATACGCTCGCGATCCAAGGTTCAACTTCATTGCGCTCCCAAAGAATGTCGGAAAGCGCAAGGCACAGATCGTGGCGGTTCGCCGCTCGTGCGGAGATTTGGTGCTCAATGTCGATTCGGACACGATACTCGCGCCGGACGTCGTCACAAGGCTTGCGCAGAAGATGCAAGATCAAGCGATCGGCGCAGCCATGGGCCAGTTGGCGGCTAGCAATCGCGATGAAACTTGGCTGACGCGGTTGATTGACATGGAATACTGGCTCGCCTGCAACGAAGAGCGGGCAGCGCAGGCTCGGTTCGGTGCCGTCATGTGTTGCTGCGGTCCGTGTGCCATGTACCGGCGAACCGCGCTTGTTTCGCTGCTGGATCAATATGAGACGCAGCGCTTTCGAGGGAAGCCGAGCGACTTCGGTGAGGACCGCCACCTTACGATCCTGATGTTGAAAGCAGGGTTTCGAACAGAGTATGTCCCGGAGGCCGTCGCAGCAACAGTCGTTCCCAACAGCATGGGTCCCTATCTGCGCCAACAGCTTCGCTGGGCCCGGAGCACGTTCCGTGACACGTTGCTGGCGCTCCAACTGCTGCGCGGTCTTAATATCTATCTCACATTGGACGTGATTGGGCAGAACCTTGGCCCACTATTGCTCTCTTTGTCGCTCCTGGCGGGGATCGCGCAGTTCGTTACCACAGGTACTGTGCCTTGGACGGCATGCCTGACGATTGCGGTCATGACTATAGTTCGTTGCAGCGTGGCAGCGTTTCGTTCGCGCCAACTTCGATTTCTCGGTTTCTCGCTCCACACACTCATCAACATCTTTCTCTTGCTCCCATTGAAAGCATACGCGCTGTGTACATTGAGCAATAGCGATTGGTTGTCGCGAAGCCCTGAGGCCACTGTGCCAGACACCGGCGGCGCCATTCCAAAGCCCAACTTGGTTGGATCTGACGCAGCTTACAGCGAACAGCAATAGTCACGTGATCGCAGGTGGAAGAGTTTTGAGCCAGGACCAGAAACAGCAAGTGTTGAACCTGAAGTTGGACCCAGAGGATCTGCGGCAGATCGAGACTCCTGCGATCGAACGGGAATCTCACGGGCAAACAAGCGCGAAGAGATCCGTGCCTGGCTCTTTGTCGACCGTGGCAGTCGATTTCGCTGGCGTAACCAAGTCCTATGGGAACAAGGTCGTTGTCGACGACCTGTCGTTCACCGTTGCGTCGGGAGAGTGTTTCGGCCTCCTGGGGCCAAACGGGGCGGGCAAAAGCACGATTGCGCGTATGCTCCTAGGCATGACATGCCCTGACGCGGGCACCATCACGGTGCTCGGCGTCCCGGTGCCGGCGCGCGCTCGGCTGGCACGTAGGGGCATCGGCGTGGTCCCGCAATTCGACAATCTTGACCAGGAATTCACCGTACGCGAGAACCTGCTGGTGTTCGGCCGCTACTTCGGCATGAGCACACGCCAGAGCGAAGCGGTCATCCCGTCGCTTCTTGAGTTTGCTCGCCTCGAGCGCAAGGCGGATGCGCGCGTCTCGGAATTGTCCGGCGGCATGAAGCGATGCCTGACGATGGCGCGGGCGTTGATGAACGACCCCCAGCTCATCGTGATGGACGAGCCGACCACCGGCCTCGACCCGCATGCGCGCCACCTGATCTGGGAGCGGCTGCGCGCCCTGTTGGCGCGCGGCAAGACGATTATCCTGACCACGCATTTTATGGAAGAGGCTGAGCGATTATGCGATCGGCTGTGCGTGCTCGAAAGGGGTCGCTACATCGCCGAAGGCCGCCCGCAGGCTCTGATCGACGAGCATATCGGATGCCAGGTCATGGAGATTTACGGCGGCGATCCGCACGAGTTGCATTCGCTGGTCAAGCCCCATTCTCAGCGCATCGAGGTCAGCGGCGAAACGCTCTACTGCTATGGGCCAGACCCCGATCAGGTGCGCACGCAACTCCAAGGGCGACCAAGTCTGCGCCTTCTTCTGCGTCCAGCCAATCTCGAGGATGTTTTCTTGCGGCTGACCGGGCGCGAGATGGAGGAGTGAACGATGATTGAAGGTCTTGCGGCGGTGCTGCCCGCCAATGCATGGAACTGGGTTGCGGTGTGGCGCCGCAACTATCTGGCATGGAAGAAAGTCGCATTCGTAGCGATTCTCGGTAACCTCGCCGATCCAATGATCTACCTTTTCGGCCTCGGTACCGGCCTCGGCATAATGGTCGGCCGCGTCGACGGTGCGCCGTACATCGCCTTTTTGGCGGCCGGCATGGTCGGGGTCGGTGCGATGACCGCCTCTACCCTCGAAACACTGTACGCGGCTTTCGCTCGCATGCATTCTCAACGCACATGGGAAGCCATGCTGTATACGCACGTTACCCTCGGCGATATCGTTCTGGGTGAACTGGCGTGGGCAGCCAGCAAGGCCTTCCTATCCGGTATGGCAATTACCATTGTCACCGCAGCGTTGGGCTATACAGCCTGGCCGTCCGTCCTCTATGCGCTGCCATTCATTGTTCTGACAGGGTTCGTATTTGCCAGCCTCGCGATGGTCGTCACCGCACTTTCGCCCAGCTACGAGTACTTCGTATTTTACCAGACGCTTATCCTTACACCCATGCTGTTCCTGTCGGGCGCCGTTTTCCCATTGAATCAGCTGCCTGACACCTTTCAGCAGATAGCGCGATGCATGCCGCTGGCACATGCGATCGACCTCATTCGTCCGGTCATGCTTGATCGCCCGATCGGCGGCATCGCCCTGCACATCGGGGTGCTCGGCCTCTACGCGGTGTTGCCATTCTTCCTCTCGATGGCGCTGTTGCGCCGCCGACTGATGCGCTGAGAGAAGGAGATAAACATGCGCTATGGACGCAAATAAAACGACGTCGCCAGCATGTGCCACGAAGGGCTTGGCTGGCGTCGATTCAGTCCCACAACGCTATGGTACGCCTGGTGCCTCGAGCAGAGGATCTCTCTTGGTCCGGGCCGACGTATGAGAATTTCTTTGAGGCCGGTGGTGTTGGCTGGCCTTCGTGGCGCGAACGACCACGCAGCCTGTTTCTGATCGAACGGCCTTGAGACAGGCCAATTTAGTCTTCCTGTACGATAATGGAGAGCGACATGCTGTGTCTAGGATTGAGCGGCGGATTGGACAAAGTCTATGAAAACAGATTTCAGATTCCCAACACATTCATGCACGATGGCGCTGCGGTGCTCGTCCGAGACGGACAGGTTATCGCGGCGGTAGAAGAGGAACGCCTCAATCGGATCAAACACTCCAACAAGCTGCCGCTTGGTTCGGTTCAATACTGTCTTTCAGCCGCTGGGGTTCAGCTCAGCGAAATCGATCGAGTGGCGTTCTACGCTACCGAAGACTATAGCAACGCCATGCTTGAAAACATGCTTGTTTCCCAGCCGGACGCCGCCATTCCACTGGATGCCAAACTGTTGATGCAGCAGCTGCTGGCGCAGGAATTCGGTACCGAGCTCGACGCTTCGCGTATCTCATTCGTAGGTCATCATCAGGCGCACGCCGTGAGTGCTTTTGCAATGTCGGGCTTCGAGCAAAGTCTGATTTTCGCGATTGACGGCTCGGGTGATTTCCTGTCGGGCCTTATGGCGGTAGGATCCGGTACTGAAATTACACAACTTGCGACTTTCCCAGAGAACAATTCTCTCGGGCTATTTTATCTCGAGACGATCCGGTATCTCGGCTACGGCTTGTTCGATGAATATAAGGTGATGGGGCTTGCCCCGTACGGCGATCCCGTTCCCTATCGCGAGCTTTTCGAGCAATTCTATGAACTCTCTGCAAACGGCGAGTATCGCGTCCACCTGGACCGCATCGGTCCGACTTTGCTCCGCAGCATTCAGGTTCGGCAAAAGGGAATGCCATTCACTCAGCAGCATATGGATGTGAGTGCGTCGTTACAGGAAGCGCTCGAACGCATCGTGTTTCACATTCTTCGTCATTATCGTGATGCCACCGGGATGACGCGGTTGTGCCTGGCCGGCGGAGTAGCGCACAATTGCTCCATGAACGGCAAGCTGCTCTATTCAGGACTTTTCGAAGACATCTTCGTGCAGCCCGCATCGCATGACGCTGGGTGCGCATTAGGCGCCGCGCTACTCGTGTCTAATGAGCTGGGCCGTCCAGCGCCGCGTACGCGATTGCAGGAGGTCTATTGGGGGCCGGAACTCGCGAGCGATCACGCTGTCGAAGAGGAACTAAAGGCATGGACGGGGCACCTGGAGTTTGAACGCACTGAGGAGGTGGCGGATAGGGCAGCCGAGTGGATGGTCGGTGGCGCCGTGATCGGCTGGGTGCAAGGTCGTTCGGAGTTCGGCCCGCGAGCGCTCGGAAATCGCAGCATTCTTGCCGACCCCAGGCCCGCTTCAAACAAGGACCGGATCAACGCTATGGTCAAGAAGCGGGAAGGATATCGCCCGTTCGCCCCATCAGTGTTGGAGGAGGATGCGCGCGTATTTTTCGACCTCCCGGGCAGTGCGTGCGAATTTCCCTTCATGAATTTCGTAGTTCGTGTGCGCGATTCCAAGCGTGATTTGCTCGGCGCCATCACGCATGTCGACGGTACGGCGCGGCTGCAAACAGTATCGCGCAAGGCCAGTCCGGCCTACTGGGATGTCATCAATGCCTTCAAGCAGCGGACAGGCATCCCAATTCTGCTCAATACGTCCTTTAACAACAATGCAGAGCCGATCGTAGATTCGGTTGCAGACTCGATTGCCACGTTCCTGACAACAGAGCTGGATGGACTTGTGGTCGGGCCGTACCTCGTCAAAAAACGGGCCGCAACGCTGCAGGATTGGACTGCGCTCGCGGTTTCATTGCCGCCTTATGCATCCCTGCATAAAGTCCGCGAATACACGGCGCGGAATCGCCACGAGACCGTCTGCGAAATCCGAACGGATCACCGTGACTGTGCGCGTATTTCACATGACTTGTTCGATCTGCTGACGCGGATCGAAGGCGAAGCGGTGCTCGCGGATCTACTCGACACAATTACGCTGGATCAGGGCCTGCGCGAGGCTCTTACAGGAGAGCTGCGCCAATTGTGGGAGCAGCGCCACGTTCGGATGCATCCCTCGCAAGCTGCTCGCGTCCACCAAAACTGATGCCAAAGTCTGGACGACCGAAATTAGGGCCGAACCACCGGTCTGCACCTTCATATGACTGTCTCCGATCCAGTAGGCCGAGGCAAGGGTTCTATGAAACATCTTGATGACAGAAGGGAGGTGCGGAGTGAATGCGCTGATGGAACCGGCCGTCGGAGCGTTTTTCTGACGTTTGACGACGGCCCCGATCCATTTTTCACACCACAGATACTCGATGTGCTGGCGCAAAATCAGGTGCCAGCGACTTTCTTCGTCATTGGTGCCTACGCCGCAGAGCACCCGGATCTCATCCAGCGCATGATCGCAGAAGGGCATGAGGTAGGCAACCACACGATGTCTCATCCGGATCTATCCAAATGCGGCTTGGGCGAAGTGCAACATGAGGTATTTGAGGCGAACCGTGCCATCATGGTAGCATGCCCGCAGGCCTCGATCCGCTACGTTCGCGCGCCATACGGCGCCTGGAGCGAAGAAGTGTTCACTGCCTCAGAGATCGCCGGTCTGGCGGCCCTTCATTGGTCGATAGACCCAAGAGACTGGTCGCGTCCCGGCGCCGACGCGATCGTCGACGCAGTGCTCGCCTCGATCCGGCCCGGCGCAATCGTGCTCCTGCACGACGGTTGCCCTCCCGACGAGTCGAGACGGAGCACTCAAGCCAGTCTGCGCGACCAAACGGTTACGGCACTGTCCAATCTGATTCCGGCATTAGATGCATGCGGATATGAAATTCGCTCGCTTCCAGAACATCACTGAATCGCGAGATCCTACGCCCTGCTTTCCCAGCCAGTACCGTGATCTCGCTTATGAAGAACCGTTTACGCCTGCCGGCAAACTAGTCGCCATTGCCGTTATGGGTGATACGCCCGACCTCGGCTGCAAATGACCCAGGCGTCCTCGACTTCGCACACCCCCGGAGATCCGGCGCGCGACCGATCCAGCAACTGGACCATGTCGATGACTTCTGACTGGCTGTTTCCAGCAGGCCAGGTTGCCGGTATCTGTTGGTAACGCAAGGAGTTTTCGCGATGTACATCCCTCCCGCTTTCCGCGACGACGACAAGGAGGGCCTGCGCGCGACGATCCGCGCGGCGCTGCTGGCGAACTTCGTTACAGTCACCGCGGAAGGGCCGCTTGCAACGCCACTGCCGCTCTTGCTTGATGAGAGCGAGGGCGAGCACGGCGTCATCTACGGCCACCTCGCGAAGGCTAATCCCCAGTGCCATGTTCCCCCGATGGGCGACGGCTTGGCCATCTTCATGGGGCCGGACGCTTATGTGACGCCGGCATGGTATGCGACCAAACGGGAAACCGGGAAGGTCGTCCCGACCTGGAATTACATCGCCGTCCACGCCTATGGTCCGGTCGAGTTCTTCGAGCATGCGGGAAGACTGCTGGACGTTGTGAAACGTCTGACTGACCACCAGGAGGGCGAGCGCGCCTCGCCTTGGGCGGTATCGGATGCACCGCCGGATTTTGTACAGGCGCAACTCCGCGGAATCGTTGGCTTGCGCATGCCGATCACGAGGCTGGAGAGCAAGCGAAAACTGAGTCAGAACCGGAACGCGGCCGACCGCGCTGGCGTGGCTGCGGGCCTTGCGGCGAGCGAGCGGGCATCTGACCGCGAGATCGCCGCTCTCATCCCAAAGCCCGGGCGTCGCCAGTGATCGAGTACAAAGCGGGGCGATGCTTGGCGCATGAAGCAGACGGATGGCTACGAGTTAGCTCAGGCGATGTTTCAGACTTGCTCGAAGAACGAAGCGGCTAAGGCCATTGCCGCCATTGATGGCCAGTCCGTCTTCCGCCTCGTGCACGACACATTTCA
>NZ_JBVVQM010000033.1:0-14974 GCF_055811155.1 Mesorhizobium sp. WSM4822
GGGATCATGCCAAAGGCCTGCACGATAACCTCGACACGTCTCTTGAGGCCATGCTCAAGCAAAAAACGCTCCTCGATGGAGGGCTTCAGCTCGGACCTTGACTAGTGCGATTAACGAACGTCATTTCGCTGGTCGAACGGGTGAACCGCTTTATTGGTTCGTCGCCCGTAGCGCTTCCATTCCCTATGCTGCCTTCATTTCGCGGTCCTCGCCAAACTGTTCAGACAAATCGAAGCCAGCTCTCCCGCGGACAGACGCCGGCAAGCTGTGCGTGGACTTAACGAAACAGCCGTCCGCAATTTAGCGGAATCCCTGTCCAGAGTTTGCGAAACACGCAACCAAAACATGAAAGTGCGATGTTCAGGCGCATCGGTGCGACTGCACCAAGCTACGTCATTTGAAGTGATGCCAAGGGGAAACGGAATTGAGCAACGGCTCAAGCGCTGGCGAACCTTCGAATGTTGCGCATATTGGAGCGCCGCCGATTCGAGCACGATCAACGATCACTGTGGCAAGCTCACGTCAATGTCTCCGAAGTGCCGTTCTCTGGCGAGGCCGACGCATTTGCCGCCCGCCAGACTACCCCGCTCGGGAGCGCGACGCCGGCAGCACTCCCATTTCCTTGAGCAACCGGCCAGCGCCGTCAATCTTGTCCATGGTCCAGAGCATGAAGCGGCTGTCGACATGGATGCTGCGACTGCGGTCTGCGGCATATGCCCAATCGGAGATCACTCCATCAAGCGTGCCATCGAAGGCGAGGCCGACGAACTCGCCGCGCCCATTCAGCGTCGCCGAGCCGCTATTGCCGTTGGTGATGTCGGCGGTGGACAGGAAGTTGACCGGCAGCGTGCCCAGCGCCGGCGCGACATAGGGGCCATAATCCTTGGCTCGGATCGCTGCGATAGCCGCATCTGGAGCGTCGAACTCACCCTTGCCCGTTTCTTTGGCCAGAAGTCCCTCGGCCGTGGTGAAGGGCGTCCAGGTCTGCCCGTCGCGTGTTCGCCCCGCCACCTTGCCCCAGGTGATGCGCAGTGAGCCATTCGCGTCGGGATACATCGGCCGGCCGATTGCCTGCCGGTAGGCACGCTGACCGTGCATATAGATGGCGCGAGCCGCCTGGCTGCGTCCAGCACGGTCCTTCGCAGCCTGCTCCGCAGCGATGTCGCCGGGATAGAGAGCGACCGCCAGCTTGATGAAAGGGTCCTCGGATGCCTCGAAGGCAGCAGCGGGCTTATCAAGCCAGCCGAGCCGCGTCGCCGTGTCTGCGAGTTTGGTGCCTGCATAAAGTCGGTCAAGGCCAGTTTGGCCCAAAGCACTTTCGAAAGCAGTATCGCGGTCCTTTGCATCCAGCCGGCGATATTCGTCGAGTGCGGCCTCGAAAAGCTTTCGATCGATGTCTGGCAAATAGCGGCGTTCGATCTGCGTCAGCTGATCCGAGATTTCTTTATGGTTACGATCCTGAAAGCCGCTTTCACGGTCTTCATCGGGCTTCTCGTGCTCCTTTGTCCAGCGATAGAGAGTGCGTGCCGATGACAGTAGTTGCGCGCGATTGAGCAACGCCTGGCGCAGCCTCGCCAGCGAAGCCCGGCTATTCTCGCCCACCATCGCGTCCAGTTCGCGGATTGCTGCGTCAAAGCGCATCTGCCGCACGGGATACTCAGCGACCCAAGCGCGAAAAACTTCCTCCTCGGTAGCCTTGCGCGCGTCGAGGCCGATCGCGTCGGCACCGACTAGATCGCCCGCCAGCTTCTTCTTGTAGTTTTCAACGCCTTGTAGGATGGAGGCGTAGCGGATCTGCGCTTCGCGATTGCCTGCCGTGGCTTGCTTGATCTGAGCGGCATAATCCGAGAGCAAACGCTGGGACAGTGGTTCGTATTCGGCGAAGTTGAACTGGACTTCATCGGCGGTGAGGAACCGCTGGGTTGCGCCGGGAAAGCCGGCGACCATCACGAAATCGCCTTCTTGGACGCCTTGACGGGCTATGGGCAGCCAACTCTTTGGCCCGTAAGGCACATTGTCACGCGCATAAGGCCGGGAGGAACCATCAGGAGCGACATAGGCGCGATAGAAGCCGAAATCGCCTGTGTGGCGCGGCCACATCCAATTGTCCGTTTCGCCGCCGAAGTTACCGGTGCCGAGCCCGGGCGCATAGACGAGGCGCACGTCCTGAATTTCAAGGTTCTGCTGGAGATAGTAGAAAGCGCCGCCATAGTAAGGCCTCACGTCGCAGCGGCGACTGGCCTGTTCTTCACATGCAGCGATCAGCGCCTTGCGGTTCGCTTCGAGCCGCTCATAGCGGGCAAGGCCGTTCAGCTTGTCCGAGACGCCCTTGAGCATGTCAGCGGTCACATCCCGCATATCCTCGGTCACATAGATGCGGCTGCCGGGCGCCGCAGGCAATTCTTCACCCAGGCTCTTCGCCAGAAACCCATTGGTGAGATAGTCTTGACCCTCCCTGCTGTTGTACTGGATGGACTCCAGCACGCAGTGATGGTTGGTGGCGACCAGCCCTTGCGGACTGACGAATGAGGCGGAGCATCCGCCCAGTGAAACGATCGCGCTAAGCGGGGCAGCGCCCGGACGGCTCAGCTGCGCGGGATCGATCTGGAGCCCATCCGCGCGCATGGCCGCGCCGACTTCCGCACTCTGGGCCGGCATCCACATGCCTTCGTTCGCCGATGCAGCGGTGGCCGTCCAGAGCAAGGCGATGGCACTTACCCAAGCAACCATATCACATTCGCAGTTCATACTGGTGCCTCTCCCATTCTATCTACTGTCTCCCCCGACTGGATCGACTTCGGGCTGGCCGGCGACGCCAGCGCCTGCGCGGCTGCCACTGGGACGGTCAACGCAAACAGCTAGGATGACGCTCCCCTCATCGTATCGGTTCTGGGCAACGTTTGCGGCTCGTCCGTTGCACTAATCGTGCCAAAGCAATAAAGCTTTCAACGACCCAAATGGTAAGCTGCCTTCCATGTCCGACCTCCGACATTTCGTCGTAGACCCGACGCCCTCGTCCTCGCTAGCGACGAGCCCGCTGCCGAATCGCCGTCGCCTGTCCATAATCGTGAGAGCGCGTTTCTTCACCCGATCTGCCGGAACATCCCGAAAGCGTTCCGATCGACATGCTTATCCCGATCGACGGCACCCCGCTTGCCGACGCCAAGCCGATCGAGCCGATCGAATTCGTGCGCGTGATCGCGCTGGCGCGCATCATGATGCCGAAATCGCATGTCCGTGTTTCAGCCGATCGCCGAGACCTCAGGCACGCTGCTGACCGCCGATGAGGTGATGACCGACCGGGGACGCACCGCAACCATGTTCGCCTGCGAGCAGGCTCCATTTCTCCTGATATCCTTCACCTCGAAGCCTGACCGGCGGCGCTATCCCGCTGGCTGCCACGCTGGCCACCGATACGATCCATTATTCGATCGACCGGAAGAAGACCTTCTTTCATTCGAGTTCGTACACCGCCAATCAGATTGCCTGTGCGGGCCGCACTCGCCAATTTCGAGATCTGGCGGAACGAGCCTGTCGCCGAGCGGATCGCGGCCTTGAGCGCGATGCAGGCCGCCGGGGCTTCGACGCTTTCGCGACACCTTTCTTCACCGGCAGCCGGGCGACCGGCACGATCGCGGCACTCGATCTGCGCGCCGGCTCCGCCGGCTATCTGGCCGAGATCGGACCGAAACTGCGCGCGTTCTTCCATGAGCGCGGCCTGCTTATTCGCCCGCTCGGCAATGTCCTCTACCCCCTCCCCCCCTATTGCATCACCGGCGACGAGTTGGACGGTCTCGATGACGCCATCGAGGATGGCCGGCGAACGCTTGGTTCGAGGCCACGGGCAGATCGTCGCGCATTCTCGGGCTTGGCCACCATGCGCCCGGGCGAAAGGTCGATAACCCGGAAATCGAAACCGGTCTCGGGCTCGAACCTGGCTGGATCGAGCAGCGCACCGGAATTCGCTCGCGATTCTGGGCAACGGACGAAGACACGTTGTCTGGCCTCGCCGCCCGTGCCGGCGACATGACTGGTCATTCATGATGGATAGGACAACAGACCAATGCGAAAGCTAGTGCTGGATCTCGGGCGCGATGCCGCCGACTGGTGGGACGCGGTACTGCCGGGCCAGGTGACACGGGCCGGAACGCTGGCCGTGGCCGCGCCGCGCGATACTGGCGAACTCGACCGGTTGCCAGCCGCACGTCGGGTCATCGGCGCGTCGATGAAGATGAAATCGCGTTGCTGGAGCCCGACCTCGCCGGTCGCTTTCGCGGTGGTCTGTTCTTCCCCAACGAGGCCCATCTCGACCCGCGCCGGACGATGGCTGCGCTTCACGACAAACTCGGAGTCATGGGCGTCGAATTCCGCTTTGGGGCGGATGCCCGGGAGATTGCCGGTTTCGATCGCCGGATCGACTGCGCGGGGATGGCGTCAGAAGCCAATGGGCTACGTGGCGTTCGTGGCGAGATGCTGATCCTGCGCACGCCTGATATCTCTCTGTCACGCCCGGTACGGGTCCTTCATCCGCGCTTCCCGCTCTACATAGTGCCGCGCGCTGGTGACTGTTTCATGATAGGCGCGACGATGATCGAGAGCCAGTCCACTGGGCCTGTCGCGGCGCGTTCGATGATGGAGCTGCTGGGAGCCGCCTATGCCCTCCATCCGGCCTTTGGCGAGGCCGAAATCGTTGAGGCCGGTGTTGGCGTTCGTCCGGCTTTTCTAGACAACCTGCCGCGAGTCGAGCTCCATGGAAGCGCCATCGCAATCAACGGACTTTATCGCCATGGCTTTCTCCTCGCCCCCGCAATGGCGCGCCAAGCGGCCGGAATGCTTTTCAATCCCGACAAACCCACGGAGCTTGCCAATGAAATTGATGGTCAACGGCGAAGCGCATGAGATTGCCGCCACCACGCTGGCCGAATTGCCTACAGCCCTCGACTACGAAGGCGATTGGCTGGCGACGGCCGTCAACAGCGACCTCGTACACAAAGCCAATCGGGCGGAGTTCCAGTTGAGCGACGGCGACCGGATTGAAATCCTTTCGCCCATGCAGGGAGGCTAGCCATGTTCGAGCTTTTCGGGGCGACGCTTCCGTCTCGCCTGCTTCTCGGCACGGCTCAGTATCCTTCGCCAGCCGTCCTTGCCGATGCGGTCAAGGCGTCGGGTACGTCGGTGCTGACCGTGTCATTGCGGCGCGAGATGGCGGGCAGCAGAGCCGGCGAAAAATTCTGGTCGTTGATCCGCGCGCTCGGCACGAGAATCCTCCCCAACACCGCCGGTTGCCACTCCGTCAAGGAAGCGGTCACCACCGCGAAAATGGCGCGCGAAGTGTTCGGCACGAACTGGATCAAGCTCGGATCGGCAACCACGACACGCTGCAGCCCGATGTGTTCGGCCGGCGTTATCAACTTAACTCGCGTTCAGGGATATGCGGCATAGACCCGATGTCATGAACACCGCAACCGTCAGCTACAAGCGCCATCGTTTCCCGCCGCAGATCATCGCCAATGCGGTCTGGCTCTACTACAGGTTCCCCTTGAGCCTGCGTCTGGTCGAGGAAATGCTGCTGGAGCGCGGGATCGTGGTTTCGTATGAGACAATCCGCCGGTGGGGCATCAAGTTCGGTCCGCATTACGCTCGCCGCTTGCGCCGCAAGCAGCACAGCCGAAACGATGTCTGGCACCTGGACGAGGTCGTCATCACCATCGCCGGCAGGAAACACTGGTTGTGGCGCGCCGTTGCCCAGGATGGCTATGTGCTCGACGAGATCGTCTGGAACCGCCGCAACACCAAAGCGGCCAAGCGCTTGCTGACGCGGCTGCTGAAGAAGCAAGGCGTCGCGCCGAAGCGCATGATCACCGACAAGCTGCGCTCCTATGGAGCAGCCAGGCGACAGGTGATGCCTGACGTCGAGCATCGGGCGCATAAGGGATTGAACAACCGTGCCGAGAATTCGCATGTGCCGCTGCGAAAACGGGAGCGGATTATGCAAGGCTTCCGATCACCAGAAGCACTGCAACGCTTCGTTTCGATCTTCTCGGCTCTGCGCAATCTCTTCGTCCCGCCCCGCTCAAACGCTCCGCTCTCGCTACACATATTCGCCGCCTGCAGACCATGGCGAAATGGAAAGCCGTGGCCATGGTCAGCTGACATCAGCGGCTGCAGGTCTCAACGCGTGTATATGCAGACAACGTGACATCCCCTCTCGGTGAACTCGGTCAAGGGCAAGGCCGCACCCCAGCTCTCGCGCGAGATCGGCGTGCAGTTCAAGACCGCCTGGGTGATGCTCATGAAGCTACGTGAGGCGATCGCGTGGCGCAGGGAAGACATGGTGTTCAAGGGCGAAGTCGAGATCGACGGCAATACGCTGGCGGCTATATCCGACCCGAGAACAAGGCCGAAGACCGCGTCGACCGCCGGCCGAGACCGCGCTCCCTGAGCGCCAAGGCGCACAGCCGCTTCATGTTCTGGAACTGCTTCAGGCGTGGCGGCCAGACGTTCACGCGCGGCATCCGCGGCGATGACGGAGGTGGGCAGCGGTCCGTGACCACGTCTCCCGCGAAGCTACCGTGAACCGTGATCTCCGACGAGCATGGCAGCTACAACGACCTGGCGGGCGTCAACAAGCTGAAGCGAGTGAACCGCTCCAAGGCCTACCAGACCGAGGGCGGCACGAACACCAACCAGGTCGAAAGCTTCTTCTCGCGGGTGCAGCGCGCCTACCCGACCAATCTTTGCGAGCTGTCGAGGACCGCTGACAGACGATTTGCGATATGGGTCTGCGGGGCCTTGGCTGCGACTCCTCGGAAATGGATCCCATTCGCATTTTGTATGAAATCGCCGGCTTTTCCGGTTGGCACAAGCGTTGCAGAGCTATTTGCGATAACATTTCGCCTAATGGGTAGGACGCATGAATTGCTGCAACAAGCTGCCTGACATCGGCCGCCGTCAATTTCTAAGAGGAGGAACGTTTGCCGATGCAGGAAGGGCCATACCTGTGGAACTGCCTGCGCAGACTCAGACAAAGTCTGCACTGGGGCTGGCACTCGTCGAATACCCATCGAACAGGCTGAAGCCGAACGAACCCTCGACGTCAGTTACCAGACGGCGCGGGCCGGACCGCGACATTGTCAGATTCTCGACCACGCGCCCGCACAAGAGCTTTCCATGGAACTACAACGCAGATGACCACTCCTTTAGTTGTCCCGACCACAACATACATTTGAGAAAGGTAGCAAATCTGGGACCAGTCGACGGCCAATCTTCCTCAATACGAGCTGCGCATCGACGCCAAGGGCGAAATCTACGCCGAGTGAGTCGACGAGCTTCTTTACGGCTGCCTGAGCAACGTACTTTAAGCGAGGATTGGATCATGGCTTATAAACATATCGACCGCCTGCCGTACCTTCAATCGGGGAATTCCCGCGTGAAATATCTGTTCGTCGGCGCCACAATGGTTTTGGCGTGCTTGCCTCCGGTCGCCCGGGCTCAGGATATCGAGGCCGGAAAGACAGTCTTCAAAAAGTGTGCCGCCTGCCACAGCGCTGATACCGACGCGAATAAGGTCGGGCCAACCTTGAAAGGCGTTGTAGGCCGGACAGCTGGCACCGTCCCGGGCTATTCGTACTCGAAAGCCATGAAGGATGAGGGCGCAGCGGGCCTCGTATGGGATGAGCCGAACCTGATGGCATATTTGGCCAATCCCAAGGCGAAAGTCCCGGCAAACAAAATGGGGTTCCCTGGCCTCAAGAATCCCGAGGACCTCAAAAACGTCATCGCCTATCTCAGGAGTGTGTCAGGTTAGAAACCTTTGGCCGTTGCGTTTCGGGAACAACGCGAAGGAGGGAGCAATCGTGTTTCACGCCGTGAAACCAGTTTTGAAAGCCGACTGTTCTGTCGGGCAAAGTGGCGAAGCTATCCGACGCGGCTGGTCGAGCAGGCCTGTGCTCATGCCGTCAGCAACCGCAGGACGGGAATCCATCCAATACGCTTGCTCTGGCTTCGCCAGGACGGTACTCACTGGGCCGCGTCCTATGGCTCTGCCCAAAATATAGCCATGCGTCGCAGCGCCCTTAATAGGTCAAAGTTGGTTAAGTTGCTCCCTCTTCCGGCAGCCTGCATTCAGCAAGGGCCGCCGACAATTGACTCATTTCGCTGAGTTTCCGGGGCTGTCGTCCCGTTTCAACGGGATGAGGGGGGATGTCACGTTGTCTGCATATACACGCGTTGAGACCTGCAGCCGCTGATGTCAGCTGACCATGGCCACGGCTTTCCATTCCGCCATGGCCTGCAGGCGGTGAATATGTGTAGCGAGAGCGGAGCATTTTGAGCGGGGCGGGACGAAGAGATTGCGCAGAGCCGAGAAGATCGAAACGAAGCGTTGCAGTGCTCCTGGTGATCGGAAGCCTTGCATAATCCGCTCCCGTTTTCGCGGCGGCACATGCGAATTCTCGGCACGGTTGTTCAATCCCTTATGCGACCAATGCTCGACGTCCGGCATCACCTGTCGCCTGGCTGCTCCATAGGAGCGCAGCTTGTCGGTGATCATGCGCTTCGGCGCGACGCCTTGCTTCTTCAGCAGCCGCGTCAGCAAGCGCTTGGCCGCTTTGGTGTTGCGGCGGTTCCAATACCGATGCTACTGCATCCCGCGCCTGTCAGCGCAGGAAATCCCATCCTAACCGGTCGACCATGGATTTTTGCGCCCTAAAGTGCCGATTCCCTGATATCCAACGCCGAAGTTTTCCCGGCCAGTATTTGATTGCAAATCTCCTGGAGTGTGGACGTTGCAAAACATTTAAGAAGCCTTTTCTAAAGAACGCTATCTCAATATCGATAAGCCGAATCCATCGAATCAATAGGGTTACCGCTCAAGAGCTGGCCGCCACTGCTGCGGATAACAGCACATGCGGCATTCAAGCCCGTTTGTACCGCGCCCTCGACCCACCCGCCGGTAAAGGAGCATCCACATCCTGCGAGATACAAGCCCGTGTCTTCTTCCGGTCTTTTTGCGGTAGCGAATTGGAAAAATAACCGTTCTGAATAGATGTCTTCACCAGGATAATTGAGCTTGAAGGCACCTACTGAATATGGGTCCATCAGCCAATCGTGCTGCAGGACATGACGTTCATAGTCACCGTTAGCCGGGACTAGATGACGGGCGAAATCAGGGGATATGGTGGCCAGATCATCGACCAGACGCTGGCTCCGTTCCTTTTTGTCCAGAATGGAAAGCATTTTGTTAGCATCATCTTCCCATGTATAACTTAACAGCACCACGCCCTTACCATCCGGATCATCGGGCTGATAGTCTAGGCAGTAAACCCCTCTGGCAAGGCCATCTGACAAGATGGTTGTCGGCGAGCCCTTTTTTAACCAGAACTTGTTTTCCGTCAGCATAAACAGCTTGGAAGAGCCGGTAAGGTGAGTTTCTCTGACCGCTCGCAAAACTTCGTTAGTAAGAAAGGTTCCATCCGCCGTGAGACGATGGGCCAGCTCCATAGCTCGATTGCTGGTAGTGACGATGACGCGGTCAAAAGGCACGACCTGCCCTCCTGCGCATGTCACGAGAATCTGACCGCCCTGTTTGTAAATACGGCTTACACGACCGTAGCGGACACGCTGCCGCAAACTCACACCGTTAAGCTCCTGTTCAGCCAACCGTTTCACCAACAGGGAGATCCCTCCCATAATCAGGCGCTGATCGTCCTCGTACCCGTTAATTACTAGACGCAGTATCTCAGTAAACGCGGCTTGGTACACAGGTAAAAAGCCTCCAGATCCAATCCCCAGCGATCCGAAAAGCTCAAAATCTTCCGGCCTTTTCCAAGGTACGCGCCCTGGTGGCTGCGGTCCGGTAAAGATGGTGACGAGGGCCGAATAGAAGGAGATGTCGCGAAACGAATCTAGCCAGGCCTGCCATGCGTCACGAGCTTGGTCAAAGCGATGCGACCGAAGCAAAGTTGTGATCTTCGCCGGTGCGGGCAGTTGAATCCCTTCGTGCACGTAACCGTCGCTTATCAAAGCCTGCCATCCTTGATGAACGCGTCTGAACAGTGGCGGCGGAGACTCGCCGGCCTGCCATAAATGACGCGCACCTCGATAGTGCACCTCGGTATCCACGATGCCCGGATCGGGGAAGGAAGCTGCGGTATCTATCCTCAATTTGTCCAGATAATGGAACAGGCAGGTTGCGCTGGAAGGAAAGCGCATAGCGCCCATCTCGGCAATGAGATGCGGTTCGCGCGGGTCGAAGATTTGTGACCAAGCCCGCCCACCCATACGATCCCGCGCCTCAAATAGCACGATGTCCGTTATTCCGGCGCGCAAAAGTTCAGTCGCCGCCACCAAGCCACTGATGCCGGCGCCCACAATGCCAACCCGCGGGCGCCGGCTGTTTTGAGCAAAGCTCCCAATACCACCTTCAGACTCGCTCAATCGCAAGAACGGTCCATAATCATACAGAAGATCGATACTCGGCAATGAATTTCTTGCGATGGTATTGTTCAGCATACCGCTCTCCGGTGATAGCTATATTTCTTGAGATCTAGTGTGGCCGCCCTCAGAATGCCTCCCCCGTTAAATTGGAACGCTGGCCAGAGCATAACAATTGCTGCTCAACGGAGGCGCAATTAACGGCGTGTATTAGAAGAGAGCTTGCCATAATAATCACTGCAAACGCATCTCGCTAATCGACGATTGACTCGATATTTATTTGGATCGGAATGGATTGCTTAGCCGAAATACATCGCATTCCTCTCATATTGGGAATTCGCGCTCCTGCCACCGAGCATGTTCCAAATACTCTTGCGCTATATCTTCTATTAGTGCTTGCTAACGATCCATATTATCTAATTCTTTCTATCACTCAATTCCCATTCATTGAATTAATATTACGTTTCATATGTAATATAATACGCTTCCTCACTGATCAGAACCCATTTGTCCATTCTCTTTGGCCGATGGACATGATGCGCCAAGGCAGGTTTTCGAGCTTGCGCCAAGCATCGCAGCAATGGGCGACGATATCGTCATAGGATTTGAAGATGCGGTTCGACAGCCAGTTTTCGCGCATGACGAGCCAGAGGTTTTCGACCGGGTTGAGCTCCGGTGATTTCGGCGGCAGTGGCAGGATGGTGATATTCGTGGGCACGACGCCTGGCGTCCTTTCCGGCAAGCAGCCTTTGGTTGCTTCCATCGACGGCTATATCACTTTGGGGGGCGAGGATGAGGCAGCTGACTACGTCGACGAAAACGGCCAGGCATGGCAGGCCACGCCCGGTGCAGTCGCGTGGCTGGCGGAGGTTACCAGAAAGGGCTGAAACCACGACGACTGCGTGACTGACCACCGGAACCGATGGGCGTGTTCTAATTTGGGTATACCCGGCCTAAACACCTGCCATGAACACGTCGCAACCGGAAAAGCTTGTATATTGTGGGCTCAATCTTCGTCAATGAACAGAGCATCGCCCCGGCACACCCAAAATGAACAGTTTGCATAACCCGCATCGGATACGCCCGCACCTCCACCACCGAACAGAACCTCGCCGCGCAGATCGCCGCGCTCAAGGCCGCCGGCTGCGAGGTCATCCGCGAAGAGCAGAAAAGCGGTTCAGTCCGCCAGCTACGCCGCATCAGCGTCTGGTTGCAGACGCTCGCACCTCAGATGCAGTCCGCTCCCGTCTGCAGGAAATCTACGCCGGGCTCGATCCTGTCCTGCTATTGCGCGATATCCGTGCCGTGCAGGAGCGACTCGCTGCGCTTGCCGATACTCCGCCCGCCATGCGCCCTGACGGAACAGCTCAGCCAATCGACCTTTTCTTGGCGAGTTTGCGGACTGCTTGGAAGAACGGAGCTATCCGGCCGACGGGTCGCCCGATTGTGAAAGCCAAAAGGGGGCGGCGGCGTCCTGACCCTCTCGTCAAGGCGACTGCGGTACGAAATTGGTTCGAAGCCGAACCATGGCGAAACCGGCAGCGAACTTCTGTCACGACCGCAGGCCGAGTATCCCGGCGATTACCCGGACAAACTGCTTCGAACGCTTCAGCGCCGGCTAAAGGTCTGGCGCAGCGAACAGGCGGACGCGTTGCTGTTTGGCCCCTTGAACAAGGCGCCGCCGATCCTGGAGATCGCGGGGCCACACTGAGGCCCCGTGGCGCTCGCTAAGGAGGCCGGGAGCAAAATGGATGAGGCAACGCTCGAATCTCGAGGAACATCGTTACGTGAGGCAATACGGCATCTCATCCTGATCGTCGCGCTATAGAGTTCCAGGCCTACATCGCCTTCCAACAATGCCAGGCTGATCAATTACGGCGAGAGCAACCGGTCTGGAGATCGCATCAGCCTCACCGTTGCCAAAAAGAGCTGTTCTGCCTCATCCGCCATCGAGCTCAACGCCCCGCGTCGGAGCGCTCTCTGCTTCGGGAGGAAGCCATGAGGTCCGCGCGGGCTTGGTTGGAGTCTTGCCTGGTGGATGACGTATTTGCTTCGCTCAGCTGCCGCCCGATTGCGAGGCTTTGCGGATTCTCAGTCCTCTGCCTCTTCGCCGGTCTCAACAGGGCTGTGTAATGTTCATTGTTTATGATGGCGCCCCCGCTGTTCACGCGGTTATTCCTGTCAAGTGTACTCATCGGCTCGTCCTGGGCCTCGCGCGTCTGGCCCAAGTGCCGGTCAAACGGCGCTGGCGCGATTTGTCGGGCTTGCTGCTCTTGCAAGACGGCGTGTTGCACCTGCGACCCGGCTGCTGCAAAAGCATCCGCGGGGATTGCGGCAAGCTCGTGCGGCAAGCGGCCCTCCCTCAGTCGGTTTTGCAGCGCCTGCCGGTCGGCGACGAGATAGTCGAGGTGCAGCGGCAGCTGCGGGACTGGCCGCTCTTCGTTCGCCAATCGAAGAACCAGCTCGCGCGTGCCGTCCACCACAAAGACGCCGCAATCAACACCGTTGTTCTGCCGGGCCATGGCGGGTGTCACAAAGGTGGTCGCGTCCAGTCTTGTTGCGAGCTCTCGTGCAGGTGCGTCATTGGATCCCCGTCGATCGCGCTGATGGATGGAGTCGTAGTGATAGGCGACCGCTCTTTCCGGGTCGCGGCGATCAACGAGCAGCAACGACCAATGCTCGTTGCGTCCATCATTCTCCACCATAGCCATGGGATTGCCACTGTTCACTGGCAGGAACACGAAGTCGGCTGCGACGTCGTTTTGATGATAGATGGACAGCAATGTAGGTTGCGGGTCCCGGTCGTGACGGCGCAGTTGCTGGGAGACCAAGGAATCCACCAACCGCGTTCGGGCGGCGAGCGCTGGGTGGGCGGCCTGCAGGCTCTGCTCCAGCAACCGGTAATCCCTGTGAATATGGACGTCGTTCAGCAAGTCGTCGCCGAGCACCGCGCCCGCGGGAAGGTTGGACGAGCTTGACGGAAAAGCTCCGATCGGAGCATCGGAGGAGGTGGTCAGATCGACCAACGGAACATCGCGATAGGTGTCTGACAGCCTGGCGGTCGCTGGCGAGGCGGGTTCTGGAACCCTTGCCGGTAGTGCTGCCGCTGCAGCTTCCCTCATCCGACCGCGATGGACGAGCCAAAAGTCGTTGCGCCCTTCCGGCCTCTCGGCGGTGTAGCCGTGACCTTTGATCTCGTAGTTCCATTTCGGGTTTTCCGCATCCGGCAAGAGGCCATGGTGGTCCAAGGAAGAGAGCATTGCGTCTGGGACGGGTTGAGTCCCATGGGAGAAGCCTTTGGGGACGGCGAATGAGACGTCTATGGAGTTCTCGATGGCAGCGAGGGGTGCCTCAGACCTTGCGGAGGGCGCGGCCTGCGCATGCAGCCTTCCGATGTGTTCGGACCCTGTGCCTTGAACCGGCACCCCTTCCAATGGCAATTCACCCAACTGCTGCATGGGGGGCTGCATCGGCACGCGGCCGCCTGAATTGCCGATTTCGCTCGGCGGCTGCTGAATGGCGGCGACTTGCGGCGTATTCAGGGCCCACTGCCTCTCCGTCGGCCGCAACGGCGCCGTCGAATGTTCATTGTTGATGAGGAACCGCTCGGGTGGCAGGAGGTTGCCCTGGTCAAGCGCATCCGGCGTGGGCCGGATCTGCTGTTGGCTGGCAGCTAACGCTGGTGGGGCGGCGGCCTCAACTCCGGCGTGTCCAGAGCCGGCCGCTGCCAAAGCGTCGGCCACGATGCTGTTGAGGTCATTCGGTCCAGCGGGCATCCCTGGGTCGCTGAAAAAAGACGAGGCGGCTTGATCATCCTGCCGTTGCTGAAGCACTTCGCGGAACCCATGTTCCAGTCGCAGAAGCTCCTTTGGATTGGTTGGCGACTCGTCAGCTTGATCGAACAGCCTCCGGGCCGTCTCGAGACCCCCGTCTGACAAGGGCTCCGCATCGCGAACCCGTTGCAGCGCGGAGAGGAGCTTGCGGTTGCCTGGAAACAACGTCTCGGCGAATTTGATCCGCGAATCGTGATCCAGCCCAGAGATCGTCTGGCCCCGACTCTCAAGCGCCTCAGAAAATCTGCGGAGACTACGACCATAGACACCACGGGTGCTTGAGGCCAAGCTGCTGTCACTGGCCACTTGTTCCAAGACATGCGCGTCTGCCTTTGACGGCACTGCCGGCCGGGCAGTCGCTGAATAGTCCGGCTCATGATACGCACGCAGAACGTTCAAAGCCTTCTTCAAATAATCGTTTTTCGGAAAGAAGGCATCGACGTGATCGACCAGGGATTGGTGATTTTTTATATCAGTCGCTTGGCCGCGAGCGCCGAGATCATTCGCCAATCGGCGAAGTGCATACTTGTACATTCGGAGCGTCGCCGCGCTATGGTGTTGCTGAGCCGCAGCGTGGGCGATCGCCTTATCAATAACGTCCCGGTGTTCGCCGGACAGATGGGGATAGCCGGTAGCACGGGCGCCACTCGCGACAGGAGCCGGATCGGCTCGGCGCGGCTCGGCCACGTGCTGCTCAAAGCCCGCTT
>NZ_JBVVQM010000034.1:0-14813 GCF_055811155.1 Mesorhizobium sp. WSM4822
CGGTAGGAAACTCAACGCCTGCTTGCCGTAACGATAGCCGTAACCTCAGGGACTTCAATAACTATGGAAAATGACCCTCTTAGCCTTGATGAAATCGTCCGTCACGTGAATGCGAAAGCTGCCGACTACTGCGCCTTAAGCGACCGCATCTGGGCAATGCCAGAATTAGCATTTGAGGAGCATCGCTCGGTTGCCGAGCACATCGCCATGCGAGCGCGAAGGTTTTCGTATCACCAAGAATGTCGGCGGCATGAAAACCGCCTTCATCGCCGAGTTCGGCCAAGGCAGCCCCATCATCGGCATCCTCGGCGAATACGATGCACTTCCTGATCTTGCTCAAGTCTCGAAAGCAACTAAACGCAGCTCGACGGACGGTGGACCAGGTTATGGCTGCGGGCACAATCTTCTCGGCGCCGGGTCGGCGCTTGCAGCAGTTGCATTAAAGGATGCGCTCGCAGCTGAACGTATTGAAGGTACAGTGCGCTTTTACGGCTGCCCGGCAGAGGAAGCTGGAGGGGGTAAGACCTTTATGGCTAGAGCCGGCGCCTTTAACGATCTCGATGTCGTCTTCTGCTGGCATCCGGCGGTGGTAAACGAAGTGCTGCCTGGCCGCCCCGTTCACCCACTCGAGGTTCGGCGGCAAGGCAACCCGGCTCTGTGTCCGGACCTTGGCTTCCCCGCGCAGGCTCCCCTCGGGCTGGTCCCTTCCCTCCACGCGTCTCTTCTCCTTCGACGGCTTCACGGGTACTATGAACCAATCCGACTCCCACCTCAGCTCGGACAGCAACTCTGGCAGTGCCTTGCTGCTGTCCCCCGCTGGAGACCAATCCAGCGGACCCGGTCGGGCCTCTCATGTTCCGATGATTACCTTCCATGCGTGATCCGGCCTTCGACCCCGGCGGAGCGGCATCGTCTCGCATAGCGACGACACTCATATTGCCTTCGTGAGTAGGGAACGCACTCGGCCTCCGCGAACATCCACCTTCCGAGACTCATTCCCGCACCCCGCATGGCTCCTGTCTACACTTCAGACCCCGCGTTACTGCGATGCCCCGCAAAACTCGGTCCCGGCTTGCCCGCTACGGCTTTGGCCGGATGGGACTTGCACCCACAAACAGTCATCAGCTTGGCATGACGTGCTCCCCACAGTTGGTGTAGCTCGGCGGTTACGAAGCCGCTCGCGAGCGCGCCGTTAGTCGCGCTGTAGCGAGTGAGCGGCGTGTCGGTGGTCATCGGGCTTTGGTTGTTGACGCCAACCCTATTCGGAAGGACTACCGATGAGCGACGACATGATGAACCTGCGCACGCTCGTGGAGAAGACCGCGGATGCCGATCTCCTGCGCGCGATGATCGGCTTTGCTGCCGAGCGGCTGATGGAAATGGAGGTTGGGGCCGCCACCGGCGCCGCCTATGGCTTAATGCACGCAGCCGAGTGTCTCGTCGTAGATGGCGAGCACCCCAGGACTTCTTACGTGGGAAGGTCCGACTGTGCTTTGGCATGGACGCGCTGACTTGTTGTCGATGCGCCCCGCAAGGTCTCCAGCGGCCCAGCGCGAGCACGCACAACGTCGCGAATCGCTTCGTGAGTCTCGTCAGGACCGACACCGGCGTGAGCTCCCCCGGCTCGCAGGAGTCTGGCTAATGCAACCACGTCGCTACGATTGGTTTTCACCCGCTCACTTGGCTTCCTCGGGACGAGTGAGGGTGCCACCACCGCGCAGGACTGGCCCAGAGCGGTGATGAGCCGATACAGATTGTAACCAATTAGCCCTGCTTGGTAGCAAAAGTGCGCACGACCGTGCTTCGCCACAATTTGCTTCAGCGGCTGACAAAATGTCCGGTTCAAAACAAACACCGGCAAAATGTCGGCTTCACTACATTCGGCGCTCTTGCGTTACAAGGTTGTCATTCGGTCCTGTTAAGCAATTACTGGCGTTCGGCACGCTGGCACGGCCCTTGCTACTCGAATGCAGCAAAACTGATTGCCGGCTGACCGCATCCTAAACCGCATGACCATCGAAACACTCCTTCAGTCGGCCCGGTGCACCGTCTCAGGAATAACTTGCCATAAAGCCGCGCAACTTTGGCACGGTGATGGAGAGCAATATGCTTTTGCAGATGGGGTCGCCGGCTCCTTCGATTAATGCGGGGACTTGGCTGCGTGACGGGCCCATCGCACATTTCCACCCCAGCAAACTTTACCTTGTGGGATTTTCGGCAACTGGGACCGAATCATATGCGGCGGCGATGCGCCACCTGAAGCAGTCGCAGGAAACGTTCAAGGAAAGTGGAGTCGAGATTATCGGAGTGGCAGCTCGTGAACGCGTGGTAATGACGGTTGAGGCGGGAGCTAAGCTGGACGCTATTGAGCCAAAAGTGCTTGAACCCGAATTTCCCGATCGCGCTCAACTATACAGGCGAAATGGAAAGGCCTTGGCCGGATGCCAGCTTTTTCGCCGCAGCTCCGAGCTCGTTTGTGACCGATCCAGATGGCCGTATAGCCTCTATCGGTCACCGGACAGAACTCGATGACCTCTTGCCGAAAGTGCTCAGCGGCAGCTGGCGCCGCGCAAGCTACCAACGCGAACCGGATCGCGGACGGAGAGCTCACAGCGACCGAACTAGCGTTGAACAAGTCAATGAATAAGAGATTTTGGGCCGCAGTGAGGAACCTGGACTGGAATACGGCCCTCTCGGTAGTCCAGGAGGGCACCGCCTTGATGCCCGGCGACATCAATTTCCGCCTGGCTCATGCGCATCTACTGCTTCACAGAAAGAAGGATATGCGGACTGGGTTGCCTGTCGTACGCCAATTGGCGCGCGACGCCATCGAAAGGAAGTCCGAGCATTGGATGCTAGCAGCACTAGACCAACTCTTCGGTCCGGCGCATGATCACTCGCATCTTCCGTCACCTGAGCGTTTCTCGCTCGGCAGCGAGCTGGCAGAGCAGCTACTTGCACTCAATCCACCGCAAGGCGACGGCCACAAGTTCCGGACGTATCCGGCGGTCGCTCGATACTACCACGAGAGCGGCAACCAAGATCGCGCGGTCGAGTTGGTCGAGTTCGCACTGCAGTCGCTGGACAGTCCGAAACCAATGCTGGACGAACTGAAACAGCACCTTCTACCGAATTTGCTGCAGGCTTTAGCAAACTATAAGGGTGAGGAGGTTTGTTATGGCAATCTCTGTGCAGCTCCGCAAACCAACTTCCTGAAGAAGGCGCGCGCGCGCGGCGGGCCGAGGACAAAGCAAAAAAAGGATCGATAGCCGATTGGCTTAATTCTTTATGCCAATGGATCATCGCAATGCTCAACGAACTGGCTCAATTACAGTATGTTTTTAGACAAGGATGTTTTTGCGGATGCCTTCGAAACCCATAAAATAGTACTGGAACCGGACGAAGGCTCAGCACCCTAACGAAGAAAGGTCTTTACCGCAGATGCGTGCATTTCAATTCGAATTGACTAACGGCAACCAACGGGGGCGCCAGCTTGGCCTCGCGCGACGTGCGCATAAACAGATCAGGCCGTCGGCGCGGATTGAGAATCTTGAGGTTAGTATCGCGGATCCCACGCCACAGGCGGTTAGCCATAAGGTGTCCGCGCATTCGGAGGCAGAAATGCCCCTATTCATCTGGCGCTCGCTCAGGGCGATGCCCAAGCCGGTGCTCGCTCCGCCGACCGGACGAAGGGGTCGTCTCGACTATGCGCCAGAAGGTGTTCGGGTCAACCAGGACGGCCGCGTGCGTCTCATGGACGGTGCGGTTAGCGGGGTGAATGGTGAAGGGACACTCGCATGAAGCCTTTTGTCGGGAGAGTCGCCTTGGTGACCGGGGCCAGCAGGGGCATTGGGGCGGCAATCGCCGGTAGGCTTGTTAGCGGCGGAGCCAGAGTCTTTGGGGTTCAGCTTGAAGAGACCGGGGATGTAGAAGCGATCGTCGCGGATCTTTGTGATCCCGGGGTTTCGGACATGGTGATTGACCATGTCGTCCAAAAGGCCGGCCGCCTAGATATCCTCGTCAACAACGCTGGGCGGATGGTTGAGGCAAAGGTAGATGAGACGGGGCTGGACGAGTGGCAACGCACAATGGCGCTCAATCTTGATGCTCCTTTTCTGCTGATCCGTCGCGCCATGCCTCATCTTCGGAGAAGCCGCGGCTCAATTGTTAATATCGGCTCGATAGAGGGATTGGCCTCCAACCCAGGGCATGCCGCCTATTGTGCCTCGAAGGCAGGCCTGCATGGCCTGACGCGTGCCGTGGCGGTCGATGGGGGGCCAGACGGCGTACGCTGCAATGGCGTGGCTCCTGGCTGGATCGATACGGAGCTTAACACCAATTTCGTCGCCGCGTTGCCGAAGCAGGCGCGAGGAAGGCTGGGTACTATTCATCCGTTGGGACGAACTGGTCGCGTTGGGGAGGTCGCGGCTATGGTCGCGTGGATTGCCTCCGACGAAGCTGCATTCGTCACCGGCCAGATCTTTGTCGTGGATGGTGGCCGCACGGCCAAACTAAGTCTTCCTTGAAGGTAAGTAGGAGTCCGACGCGGGTCGGCCTCATTCGCAGCCTGATGATGATCAACGTTCTTTTTGGGGGGCAGTCCCACCTGCGGTTGGCGGATATTGGTGCCTAGTCGGCTGCGACTAACCAAAATGAGAACACTCCGTGGGCGACAAGCGCTCGCTGCACTGGCGTGATCGAGCAAAGGCACGCGGTGTTCGCGTGATTTGGTGAACTATGTTTTTAGCAGCGCCTAAACGTCGGCGGCGCTGAGCCTGTTGCATGCCTCACAGCCAAGTCCGAAATCGGGCGCAGTGCTTGCTTGCGCTCCAGGCCGCCGCATAGCACGCAATATCGGAGTCCGAACCATGGGAAGAAAAGCGCTCATCCTGCTAGAAGGTGATAGGGGCAATGGTCCGCTCTGCATCCAAGCGGCTGAACATCTCGGGTTTCACCCAATTACCTTGGCCGTAGATCCGTCTCGGTACGGATATGTTGCGGCGGGACGCATTGAGGCTATTGGCGTTGATACAGCCAACATCGATGCGCTGATCCGCGAGTGTTACGGGCTGCGCACAAGGTATTACATTGCTGGTATTACTGGATTCGCGAGCGACAAGTTTTTCGCTTCCGCGACAGTCGGTAAGCTGTGCCGGCACTTCGGTCTAGCGGGACCGAACCCTGTTGCGATTGAACAATGCTCCGACAAATTCACTCAACGTCAGCTTCTCTCGGAGGCTGGCGTTTCAGTACCCGCGTATCACATGGCAGCAAACGGGATGGAGGCCGAAAGCTTTGCGAGTGAGATCGGGCTGCCGGTGGTTGTCAAGCCAGCTTTAGGAAGCGGAAGCACCCGCGCTAGATTGTGCAGAAATCTCGAAGAATTAGCAGCACACACAACCAGTCTTTTTGGGGCGAAGCAGACCGCGCGTACTGCTCGTCGCATACTGGTGGAGGATTTCATAAAGGGACCCCAATACCACGTTAACATGATAGGAAACGAATTAATTGGCATTGCCATCGGTGAGTTCTGTCAATGGCCCAGTTTCATCTGCCGCGAGTTGACCTATCCGGCTGTACTGACCGAAAGCGAGGATAAAAAAATATCCGAAATTTCGCTGAATTGCTTGCAGGCACTGGGCCTTGGCTGGGGGCCAACGAACATTGAGCTCCGGCTGACGAACGGTGGTCCAGTTGTGATTGGAGTTAGCCCGCATCTTCCAGCTTCGCCGGCTCCTGAATTAGTTCAGCTGGCTTATGGTGTGGATCTCATCACCGAGCACATCAAACTTGTGACCGGCGCCCAACGCAGTTTGCGGAGAAGCCCTACCGAAACGGCGTCCGCGCGGTTCCTGATTTCTGATCGCGACGGAACGAGGATTGGATGCATGGCGACACTCGGGCGGCTGCTGTCTCAGGCGTGTCGGAGGTCGAGTGGTATATCGAACCTAAGGCGCGGATCGCCAGGAAAGGCGATAGCCGAGACCGCATTGGACATGTCATCGCCGTTTCAGCCAGTCATGTTCAGACCCGGATAATTCTTCAGCAGGCCGCAGATTTAATCAATTGGTCGATCACACCGCCCTAACCTTGGCGAATAAGAACAACCTACGGGGCGTTCTGGTTTTAGTCATAAGAACCTGGAAACCAGTACGGCAACGTAGCGATAGCGCTGGAGAGGGTGAGGGCCGAGCACGCGAGTGGTGTTCGGCACCCACGAGCTGACGACGGCGCCTGCTCGAGAAGGCGCAATCGAAGGGTTGTCGATTGTCCGGTGGTGACGATGGCGCGGCTATTGGAGCGCAGCACCACTAAGAGTTCCCAGCGTTCACTTGATCAAAATTCATATGACCGCAATTGTTGGATGTCAGACCGGGCCAATCCGCTAAACCGTTGTTTTAATGGATTGTTCTCGCTGGCACGTTCTGTGCAGCGTGGCTTCCGAACGCATCAGCAAGAAAGAAAATAGTCCCATGATTACACACACTGAAAACGTCGTCGCCGCCGTCAAGGCCGCGCTTCGCCGACGAACCGGCGGAAGGCTTTCGCATCCTGGTCGAGGCGGGCGCTACGCCGGCCTCAAATACCTGATGGGTCTGGAAAGTGTCTCGCGCGAGGGGATGCCGTCATGGAGACGGACGGGGTCAAGGTTTTCGTGGACGCAAGCTCCCAACCCCATCTCGCCGGCATGACGGCTGACTTTGTCACGGACCTGGAGTCCTCGGGCTTTCTCTTCGACAATCCCAACGCGCGGGACGAATGCGCCTAGGCAAGTCTTCGGCTAGCGGCGATAACGACAAGGATCGGAGCCATGCGGGGTGACACCGGCAACGTCTACGTCATCAGCGACAAGGTGGTTTCATCAACCCGAACAATGTCGGCGCTTTGGACATCCCCAAAGCGCCCGGCAATGTCGGCGCCGTAGCCTATGGCGATGGGCTTAAATTGACCATGGCTTTCGACCGTAAGACGCCGACAATCTCCGCCGTAACCTTCCAGACCTTCGGCCGCGGCTCGAACATAACCGCTTCCTCGCCGCTTGCCGAATTCATCGCCGGCAAGACCATCGTGAAGCCCTTCAGATCACCGATCAGGACATGGCGGATTTTCTCGGCGCCGCCGCCGCACACGACATACTCGTCGCTCGACCGCCTCATCCTGGAACGCGGCTTGCGGCTGATGAGCGAGTTCTTCTGTGCTGTGAGGCAGGCTTTCGAGGAGACGCCAGGATTCTCACGCCTCGTCCTCTCGTCAAGGCATCATCGGCATGAGCGATGTGATCGAGGCGTTTCTCGAGGTGATAGGCTTCAAGGAGCGAGGGGCCCTTCCCCGCAGCCTTGCCCTGCTGAGACCTAATTCTCCATGGAGTTCGGGCGAGTGGGTTTTCGGTAACGACCCTCGAAGGTGGAACGACCTGCAAAACGTGCAGTGGGAGATTTCCCACCTATTGCCGTGTCTCGTAAGCCAGCAGAGATGCTCCCTTGCTCACTCGAAGGCCGGTTAAGCAATGTCATACGCCGTCAAGGAAATTTTCTACACCCTTCAAGGTGAAGGACGAAATGCCGGGCGGGCTGCCATATTTTGTCGTTTCGCCGGCTGTAACCTTTGGTCGGGACGTGAAGGCGACCGGGAAAGCGCATTCTGCGGATTCTGCGACACCGATTTCGTTGGGGTAGATGGCCCCGTTGGCGGACATTTTGCCACCGCACGGGAGCTTGCGTTGGCGGTCGAGCAAGCCTGGCGCGGGTCGGGAACTGGGCAGCGTCTTGTGGTGCTCACCGGAGGGGAACCCCCCTTCTCCAGATCGATGAAGAACTCCTGGAAGCGCTGCATTCCTCGGCGTTTGAAATTGCCGTGGAGACCAACGGTACCATCCCCACACCCGACGGCATCGACTGGCTGTGCGTCAGTCCGAAATGCAATGCACACCTCGTGGTCATGGCAGGGAACGAGCTAAAGCTTGTATATCCTCAGATTGGCGCGGAGCCCGCACATTTCGAAGTTCTCGCGTTTGAGCACCTTTTGCTTCAGCCGATGGATGGGCCCGAGCGCGAAGCGAATACAGCCGCCGCAGTGGCCTATTGTCTTAGCAACCCACGTTGGCGCTTGAGCCTGCAAACCCACAAGCTTCTCGGGATCCCATGAAAATTACGCAAGCTTTCACCTTCGAGGCAGCGCACCGTCTTCCGCGCGTTCCAGACACCCACCGCTGTCACCGCATGCATGGCCACTCATACCGTGTGGAACTGCGTCTGGAAGGGCCCGTCGACCCAAACACGGGCTTTGTCATCGATTTCTTCGATGTCGAGGCTGTGTTCGGACCCCTTCTGCAACGTCTCGACCATCAGTACCTGAACGAGGTTGAGGGTCTCGACAATCCGACAGCGGAAAACATTGCGGTCTGGATCTGGAACCAAACCAAGCCGCTTCTTGGCCAAGTGTGCTCGGTGACAGTCTATGAGACACCGCTGTGCTGGCTGAATACGAGGGTTGACCCAATGCAACGAGATCCGGGAACCGCACTCGTCCTTTTCTCCGGCGGCCAGGATTCGACAACCTGCCTGGCTTGGGCGCTGGAGAACTTCGAGCGCGTCGAGACAATCGGCTTCGACTATGGGCAGCGGCATCGCATCGAGCTCGATGTGCGGCCTTACTTGATCGAGCGCATTCGAACAGACTTTCCGGCCTGGCGTGGTACACTAGGCGAGGACCACATGATTGACATGGCCGTGCTCGGCCAAATCAGTGATACCGCGCTCACGCGCGACGTCGAGATCGCACTGAACGCGAACGGTCTAACAAATACCTTCGTGCCCGGCCGCAACCTTCTGTTCCTCGGATTTGCGGCCGCGATAGCTTACAGGGTGGGCGCGAAACATCTCGTGATCGGCGTGTCCGAGACGGATCGTTTTAGCTACCCGGATTGTCGAGATGACGCAATTAGAGCGATGCAACTTGCCCTGAACCTTGCAATGGAGACGCATTTCGTCATTCACACACCCCTCATGCGGCTCGACAAAGCGCAGACCTGGGCGTTGGCGGATTGGTTGGGCGGCGAGGCGCTAGTGGAGCTCATCTGCGAAGGAAGCCACACCTGCTATAGCGGAAACCGCGAGCATAGACATAGCTTGGGTTTCGGTTGCGGGACCTGCGTCGAGTGTAACCTTCGCGCAGCGGGATGGGAGCAATTCCGATCCTGCAAAGAGGCACCCGTAGCCGCCCATGAAAAACGTGAGCGCGCAGATCCAGGCCGACGGTGGCAATCTGCTCCATAGATCCTTTCCTTCTGTTTGTAATATTCAGCACGACTAGGATAGACGCCTTCGATGCCGTTTCTAAGGGCTGTTCCATACCATCGACCTTGATGATCTTCGCCGTTCGCGTGGCGCTGTTTGGGCAGCACCATTGCAAGCAGGCTGCGGCTGTCCTTGATCCCGGTCGGATTGATCGTGGAGCGTACTGCCAAGAAAAACGAGAGGTTGTGGTTTCCACGAGAGGCGATTGATTGCCGAGCCTGCTCTTATGTGGAGGATCGCCTATGCACGTCCATAACCAGCATCGGCATCATTGAAGCGAGGTATGACGACCTCATCGGCAATCGATGCCGGCGCCTGCGTAAGCCGGCACAGGCGCAGGCGCCTGCGGCGAAGCGATGTTGCGGATATCCTCCCCTGGCCCCGCCTCGGCCCAATCAAAGGATACCTGATAGGCGCCCTTCGATCTGGCAATGCTCGTGCGCTTAGTGAATGGGCGTGCAGCCTTGATGGCGATCGTCACAGCCTCAGTATCGATTTTGACGAAATGGATCTGCTCGACCAACGGAAAACAATCGAGCAGGTAGCTCAGCAAGGTCGATGTCGTGTGCCGTCGAATTCAAAAGACGGCTGCCGTCAAGAAGGATGCGCGCAACGGCATCAAGCGCCGGGGCAAAGCCATCCCTATGCATCAGGATGGCGAAAGTGTTGTTGAGGTCCCGAAAGCGCTGTCCGTTGAGGTCAGCCAGATTGGCGCCTTCGCGTTGCAGCGCGCCGCGCGGCTTCGGATCGCACAGTCGCAGCGCGTGGTGCGATCGGGAAAAAAGGCCGCGGCCGAACAATCTTGCCGATATGGCGTCAGGCGGCGCGGAGATTTCTTGCAACATGTCAGGCCTCTCCTCGAAGGATCCGGAAACGTACGCCTCTTTTGCGCTGACATGCATTGCACTTGGAAGACGTCATTCACGAATTGCATATGAGAGGCGGCTGGTGAACAGGCCAACGATCGCCGATCTGGCGAAAGCCGCGGGCGTAAGTGTTTCCACGGTCAATCGGCTCTTGCACGGAACTGGCAACTGCGACCGCAGACGGCCGACCTCATCTTGAGCGCAGCGCAGCAGATCGGCTTCCGCAGTTCGGGGCCGCTGCACGAACGCAGGCGGACAATCTCCCGCATCGGCACTTGAGCTTTCTCATGTGCAATCGCACCGGCCCGCTCTGTCAGATCTGGGCCGAGGCGCTTCTCGGTTGCGCGACGCACAGACGCGGTTATTGGGCCAGACTTGCTCTTCGAGGAGGACCCTTCCCCCGAATCGATCGCTGCCAATCTGGTCAAGATAGGCGAGAGCGCCGATTCAATCGCGGTGATCTCGGCCGATCACCCGCTCGTCGGCCAGGTGATTGGCGAGTTGCGTGTCAAGGGCGTTCCGGTGATCGCCTAAGTCAGCGACGTGTCCGCTGCCAGCCGGACCGGCTTTGTGGGGACTGACGACTGGAAGGCCGGCCGCACCGCCGCATGGTTTATCAGCCAGACGTCCGGTCGGCCCGGCAAGGTCTTTGCTCTCATCGGAAGCAACCGTATCAGTTCCAAGACATTTCGGATGCGAGCTTTCGCTCCTATCTCGGTAAAAATCGGCTGCAGCACATCGCGCTTAGCGCTCGCCCGGCGGAGCTGGTCTGGGTTGCGAAGCCCGGCGAGCGCGGATCGTCTTGGGCGATCGGGTGATCAGGCGCGGTTCTTGAAGCGCCAGGATTCATGTCCGAATTTGATGATCTCGCAATAATGGGTGAGATAATCGAGCAGTGCGGTCGTTGTCGCGTTGAAGAAGCGACCGCGCTTGCCGTCACGGATGAGCGCGCGGGCGATGGCAATGGCCAGATGTGACTTCCCGTTCCGGGCCACCAAATCAGCACGCCATCGAACAAACGCTATCAGGGGAGATCTCACCCGCCCGCGGCGGCGAAGAAGAGAAGAAAATGATGGAGCCCAAGCTTGATGAAGTGATCGCAGCCTCCCTGAGCAGCGTCGGGAGCGTATCCACTCACTTTTGGAAGAGTCAAAGGACGGACGTCGAGAGCCTCGGCGAGCTGCGCCGTGCGGCCGGGAACTCCAAGCAGAGATTGCCTCGACCCTCAAGATCAAGCAAGCCCCTGTTTCGAAGATCGAGAACCAGGCCGATATGTATTTGTCGACACTTACAGCTACGTAGAGGCGATCGTGGGACAAGTCGACCTCATCGTCGCCTCGCGCGCGCACCTCTCCGTATGCAGCGGCTCAGCTACGTCGTAGCCCTCACGCACGAAGTGCTAGTCTAAAAAGAGCGCCAGGTGGACGAACCCGCCCGAAGGCAACGCGCCGGCTGAACGCGCCGTTTCGGTGAAAATTGCCGAAGGGACGACAGTATCATCGACGCTCGCTACAGGTATGAGCAAGGCCTCGTTGAGCCGGATACCGATCTGCCCGCTGTCACGCTCGCGGCCTCTTCCCTCGCCCATGCTTGGCCCAGGTCACCACTGCGCTGGGGATCCCGTTATGTGCTCGCCGACGACGACCAGATCGAGCAAGCTTGGGCCACAGCCTCCACACCTGATCGAGAAGATGCCTCCGCATCCGCGCGACAGCCGGTGGCTTACAATTTATGAAATTCACGGCGGTCATCGCCGCACCGCAAAATGACAAAGAGTCAAACGGCCACATCTTCTCCCTTCTTATGCGGCTCCACGACACATTGAGCACAGGCAAACACTGCCAAGCATGCCCAGGACCACGACCCCACGTCGTGGCGGCAGTTGACAGCTGCCCGCTTAGGTTTGTAAACGGGCCTCCGGTCAACTTGGCCCAGCGCTGTTACGGCAGGCACAGCACGTGGAGATCTGTCGAGCATCAGCCGTCGCGAAAAGTGTAGCCGTAACCGTTGATCGCCGGCGCGCCTCCGAGATGGGCATAGAGAATGCGCGATCCCTCTGGAAAGAAACCTCTCTGGACGAGGTCGATCATTCCTTGCATCGATTTGCCCTCATAGACGGGATCCGTAATTATGCCCTCGAGCCGAGCGCACAGGCGGATCGCCTCCTTGGTTTCCTGGGATGGAATGCCATAACGCGGATACGCATAGTCTTCGAGCAACACCACGTCGTCCTCGACGAGGTCCGTTCCGAGCTCAACGAGCATCGCTGTATGTTGGGCAATACGAAGCACCTGCGCCTTTGTCTTTGCAGGCGTGGCGGAGGCATCGATACCAATCACGTTGCGCCGTCGACTGTCCTCGGCGAACCCGACTATCATGCCGGCATGCGTTGAACCGGTGACCGTGCAAACGACAATGTAGTCGAAGGCAAACCCCAGCTGCTTCTCTTGCGCACGCACCTCCTCGGCGAACCCGACATAACCAAGGCCGCCGTACTTGTGGACAGAGGCACCAGCAGGTACCCCATAGGGCCTACCGCCCCTTGCCTTGACCTCATCGAGGGCTTTTTCCCAACTACCGCGGATGCCGATGTCGAAGCCCTCGTCGACCAGGCTCACCTCTGCGCCCAAGATGCGGCTCAAGAGAATGTTGCCGACCCGGTCATAGACGACATCGTCATGCGGAACCCAGCTCTCCTGAACCAGAAGACATTTCATTCCGATCTTAGCGGCGACCGCGGCGACCATGCGCGTGTGGTTGGACTGCACGCCGCCGACGGTGACGAGCGTATCGGCATCAGACGCGATCGCGTCGGGAATAATGTATTCGAGCTTGCGCAGCTTGTTCCCGCCGAATGCGAGACCGGAGTTGCAGTCCTCGCGTTTAGCGTAGATCTCCACCTTGCCACCCAGATGCTTGCCGAGCCGGTCGAGCTTCTCGATAGGCGTGGGTCCAAAGGTGAGCGGGTAACGCTCGAATTTTTCCAGCATATTCTCTCCGGCAATGTCGTTCAGCTGAAATAGCCATGCAAAACTCGTTCCATGAGCGTTGCTTGAATTGATCGGCCGCGCTGTCCGACCACCCATCAGAGCCTTGGGGATTTCCAGCGCTTTCCTTGCGATTGAGACGAAGCGATCCACATGTCGGCATGCTGCGATGAGGCGACCATCGCCTCGGAAACGTACGACGACACCCGATCGACATCTGCGTTTTTGCCGGCTTTGCAAGCGCAGCCAGACCGCCAAACCAACAGACTTCGATAAAACGCAATGCCTCTTGTTTGCGATTGGATCGGCACGAACCGCGCGGTTTCTGGGGCAAATTCTGTGAGGCGATTTTTGTGCTCTAACGCCTCACAGAAAGTTTAGCTGCTCAATCGGATACACGTCTACCTGATCGAAACGGGTGCCAGTGCCCTCGAAAGACTGGCCTCCCCGTGACCATAAGTTGCCGCATCGTAATTGATGAGCGTATCGGTCCTGGCCGTATCCAGCAGCTGATTGGTAATCTGTGTTGGAGTTGCGGACGTGAACTTGCTGCCAAGGATAGCGGCATAGCCTGCAACCACAGATGCCGCGACAGACGTTCCGGGTAGGCCAGTCTTGTCGCTCTCGACCCCCACTGTCAGGAAGTGGTTCTGCACTTCCGAATCTGAACCGGCGTAATTCGAATAGGAGGCGAGCTTTGCCTTGCTTTCGGGAATGCCATTGCGCTCTAGCGCACCCACAAAGATTGCCGATTGCTTCCCAATCAGGTCGAGAGCAAGGAAATCAATATCCCCATCGGCAAGGGTATCTACCGCTACGGACCCGTTGCCGGCTGCCTTTGTGAAGACCGCAGCACCCGCCCGAGCCGCATCGACAATTGACTGCTCAAGCCGGTACTCGCTCACTGGTTCGTCAAGGCCATAGCTCAGATTAATGACATTGAGGCCCTGCTTCAGCGTGAGCGGAACTTGTTCCGAATAGTCAAGCTCGGTTATGTTTGCGCCAGGCGCCACCATGCCGGCTGCTTGAGCGACCCACTGCCCATGTTGCCGCCATTGGGACCCATGGCCGAGATCCCCCTCCTGTCCCATGTTACTTGTGAAGTCATCTATGACAGTTACCGACACGCCAGACCCATTATAGCCCGAGGCCCATGCTGCGCCGACGTCCGAGCTCATCCAACAAAAGGTGCCATCGGCATTTTGTGGACAACGCGAGCCGCTGCCCTCCATGGCTGGCCTTGCAGCCACTCCATCGCCGGCGAGCCTGGATTGGAGGTCATCGCAGACACCGGGTGGTGCCGACGTCCATAGGACAAGACTGGCAAGGTACGCCACCGGCAACAATCGCTTTATCTGCATTCAACTCTCCTGTTTGAACTGTTCTTCATCAACAAGACGAAGCATTTCACCATGGCTAGAACGACCTCTGAACCAGAGACCGATGTTCAGCGGATTCAGATGAGCGTTCGCCAGGTATTTCAACGTGTCCGCCAGCCGGAGCAGCGAAGCCACATACGGCAATTCACATCCTGGGCCCCGCGATCCACCCACGTTCGGACGCATGAGGGTAGGGAGGCAGTCTAGGTGTTTAGTCCCGGCATTTGCTGGAGCGGATCAAGCTTGAAGCGTTCTGGCTGCGCAGCCCATGCCTTGCAAATGAAC
>NZ_JBVVQM010000035.1:0-14609 GCF_055811155.1 Mesorhizobium sp. WSM4822
TGAAATGTGTCGTGCACGAGGCGGAAGACGGACTGGCCATCAATGGCGGCAATGGCCTTAGCCGCTTCGTTCTTCGATCGAAGTGAGCAGGTCTGGAAGCCCAGCGGCTCGATGAGACCGATCAGGCCGCGCGACTGGAGGATCGGCTTGAGCGCCTTCAAGGCAAAGCGGAGATCGCCCCTGCGCTCGCCATTCGCGGGCCAGGAGCCGTCGTTGACCGGCATTAGCATGAGCGCCTCGGCTCCGCAGGCCGCCGCATAATCGGCGAGCCTGCTCGCCTCTGTCTTGCGGGCGGGTGTCCACTCGTTGAAGCGCTGCAAGGCATTGATGGAAATGATCCCAACGCCTGCTTCGCCGGCGGCAGCCCGGACGTCCGCCGCCGGCATGCCGCGTGCAATAGCATTGCTGTACGGTTGGCTGCGGATCTGGACATCGGTCAGGCCCTGGTCACGGGCAACAGCGAAAAGTGCCCTGACGTCGAGTCCGGCCGTCGCCATGTGATCGAGTGCAAAGCGGGGCGCTGCTTGGCGCATGGCTTGGCTTTCCTTCAATGTTCCCGGAAATTTCGTCGACCCTATTGCGACACTTGAATTAAGACAAACGATTAGATCAGATGTTTTTCATCTGAAAAGGAGATGGCTGATAAACAGCGCCGAACTCAGGTTTTTCCGGGCGGGTGTGAGAGCAAACAGCACGGATTGGAGCACAATGGCTGGCCAGGGTGCTCCGCTTGCGCGTGCCGTGCGGCCAAACTCATTTCGACATCAGTTAAAAAGCTTGAGGTCAGCACTGCTGCTCTTAAGAACCGAGGTTCAACAATCAAATCGAGATCAGTAAGCGTGGCCGCCGTCGAAGGTGACCCGCAGCAGCCGAGTGCCCCAACTGTGGGATGCCTCTCGCTTTGCCAAAAGGTCACACGATGCTCGCATGATGGGGTCGGGACAAGAACTGCTCAAAACGCGCGAGGCATTTAGAACCAAAGGCAGTTACGGTTGATTTGTTAATGATTCCTCCACCCCAGGCTTCAGCGCCTGACGCCCCGTGGCAGCGCGAAAACGCTCAGTAGCTGCAGCGCCGGCGGCACGCGCGACCACATGGTCCTCAAGACTTCTAGACCATGCCTTGCCGAACGGCGCTCCCGGATAACACGATGTGGCCGTCGGAGGCCAACCTCGTGGAAATACAGGTCGGCATGCTGGAGGGATATGATGAAAGACGCCGGCGATGGTACGGCGGAAGCGGGCGTTGAAGCCCTCTACCGAATTGCCGTGGACGGCATCGCGAACACATTCACCATTGGTATGCTTCACCGTCTCGCCTTGGCAAAGCTCTCACCAATGGCCATGAATGCTTCCACTCGTCGCTCATCAAGTGAGCTCTCGACTCGATCTGCGCTTCAATGACGCGTTCGCTTGCTCGCGCTGAGAGACCGGTCACGACCGCGGCACGCGCGTCACCGGCCGGAGCGCCGGTCGTGAGGTCGGTCGCTGCACCATGGCCATAACCGGCGATACTGATGCCGCGGTCGGCCATCATTCCTTCAAATCTCGAAGACTCAAGCCGTAGGAAGATCCCAGCGAACGCAAAGCAGAATGGCGGACTGGTCGAAATGGCGGCCCTTGAACATCTGAACTCTCCGGCGAAAATACCAGAGGCCGTGCCATGCGCCTGGTTACCGAAGACTTTGCAAAACATCTTCGCTGAAAACCCGCACGCAGACTTGGATGGCCATGCGGTCGAGCTTCCGGCAATGGTACCCCGGCGAACGACAATCGCGAGAACGGCGAAATGATCCGCGCGGCTTGACCACCCCAAAACCTGGTGCTCCCCTCGTACCGGTGTGAAGCATCTCGAGCATCGCAGGCCCGGCGCGCTCGACGATGGCGACGCCGGCCGGCAATCCTGTGCGCAATTGAGGGCAGGATCGGGTTGACGCGGAAGGAAGCAGCTTCCATTGCGCATGGAATATGGAACCAGTCGAGAACATGCTCGCTCGCCTGCGATCATTTCCGCCTGCGACCGGACTTCTTCCCAACTACCGGTATCGAAGGTAATATCGTGATTGGGTGCTTCTTGAGAGAGTCGCGAGTACGCCGTTGTAGCTCGCGATAATAGCCGCGCCGTCTTCAGCCAGCGAGCGGCCCACGATCAGCTCGTATTTTTCTTACGGTCGTCATGGGGCGGATGTACTCGGGAACCGGGCAGGTTCACGCGGGCAGGCATCCTGCATGAAGGATAACCGACAGGCGAGCGTTACCGCCTTCGCTTGGAGGCCGCCAATCCGGCGGCATTGGCGGCCGAGTGAGCGCCGTTCGACGCGCAGGCTATTCGCCGTTGGACTTTAGGAAGGCGACTGTCGCTAAGATCAGCTTGTCCACGGTCTTGGCACTCTGTTCAACGCCGAAACCATGATCAACGGGTTCAGCCCACAGTTCTTCCGGACCGTCGTGATAAGCCAGCAACGACTTGGCGAGAACGGGTTGGGGAAAGACGATGCTATCGCGCGTGCCCACCGCGAGGAACAGCGGCCCCTTGTAGCGCGAGATTTCGCCGGCAGGCTGCACCGCGTAGAGGCTCTCGAAGAAGCGGCCTTTCAAAGGAATTTCCTTCCCATCTCCGACGCGCTTGGCCGGATAGACTTTATCGCCCACTGTCACAGCTTCCGCCATCTGCTTCTCGCCAAATATGGAGATGAACGCTGCCGGAAGATTGATGCCGGGATTCCAGAGCACGACAGACTTTAAAGGCGTTTTCGTCCGGCCGGCAACTGCTGTCGTGACCGCACCGCCTAGGCTCATTCCCATCAACGAAATACGTTTGCCGTCAACGCTGTCATTTGTCGATAGGAAGTCGAGCGCCGCTTGTGCGTCCGTTATCTCGGTTTCGACGGTCATGTCTTGGAATTTGCCGTCACTCTCGCCGCTGCCGCGAAAATCGATCCGAAGCGAAGCGATACCATCCTTTGCGAGCACCGGCGCGGCACGCCCGAACAGGCCTTCCTTCACCGCCCCTGAACTCCATTCGTTGCGGCTGCCGGTGAAACCGTGAAGCATCAGGATGACGGGAGGATTCGCGACATCATCAGGCGTGACCATCGTGCCTACGATTGTCTGGCCTTCGACCTGGAACTTGATGATGGCCTCCTTGGCTTGCGCCGAAACTAAAAAAGTTGTCATCAGCATTCCCAGTGACGCTGCAACGGTTCGGTGTAGTTGTTTCATAACTGCTCTCTCTCTCCTTGTTGTTTGGAATTTGCGCCGTCAAAGCTGATGGCCGGCCGTGTCGGACTGGCATCAGCTATTGACGTCTTTCACCGCCGCGATGCGTAATTTCCGCGAAGCTCGCGGTTATGAATTGAGCTCGATCAAGGCCGAAGGACCAATCCGCGTCACCATTTTCTACGATACTGACCACAACATCTGCAGGTCGATCGCACACACATCCAAAAAGCCCTCTTGCAACGAAACGATAGAAGGCCCTGTTTGTGGTCAGTTGACCGCGCTCGCGAGATCACCTCGATAATGATCAGCCTGTCGCTGCGAAAAAGGCCAAGGCGGTATCCTCCGCGCGCATACGCGCTCTCTGGTGTTCGATCAGGATCTGATAGCGATCGGCGGGCGGTACTTGGAAAGCTCTGACCACCGCCTCATGGATGCAGTCGAGGATCTTTTCCTGCTCCCCAGGCGATCGGCCCTTCAGAAGGTTATTTTTATCAGCGGCATGGGTCGTCCTCTGAAATAGCAAAGAGGGCGGGGGCGCGCACTCGGCGTCCCCGTGAAGATTTCAGATTGCCCTCGCAGGTAGCCCGGTTGGGGCAGCCTCTGGCTCCCCAGGCAGCGCGCAGGGGAACCAGAGAACATTTACGACTGCGCTCATGATCGCGATCGCAATGGGATAGGCCAGGCCCGCATAGATGTTGCCCGTGTAGGCAACCAGCGACAGGCTGACGAGGGGAACAAGGCCGCCAAACACGCCTGTGCCGACGTGATAGGGCAGCGAGAGCGAGGTGTAGCGCAACTTCGCCGGGAAGAGCTCGACGAGGAAAGCTGCCATGGGGCCATAGACCAATCCGACGAAAACGAGTTGGGCGACGATCAGCGCTGTTACCAAAACGAAGTTCTGGGCAGCGGCGGCGGCGGCGATGCCCTGATAGATTGGAACATAGAACGCGGCTGCAAGAATGAAACCGGTGACAATCAACTGACGGCGGCCGATCCGGTCGGACAAGGCGCCGAAGAAAACGATGAGGGGCGTTCCGATCATCAAAGCAGTAGCAAGGCAAAGGTTCGCTGTCAGGAAGTCAAGCTTCAGCACGCTTTGCATGAAATACAGTGCGTAGAACTGGCCTGTATACCAGACGCACCCCAAGCCCGCAGTCGCCCCGAACAGTGCAAAGGCTGCATAACGCACGCCATGACCGGTGGCGAAACTCTCACGGATTGGGCTCTTTGCGGTTTTCCCGCCTTTACGAAGCTCCTCGAAGACCGGGGATTCGCTAAGCTTGAGGCGCAGATAAAGGGACAGCACGATCAAAACGGATGATAGCAAGAAGGGAATTCTCCAACCCCACTGCTTGAAGAGCTCTTCGCCGAGCGACAGCCGGCACGTAAGCACGACAACAATCGCGAGAAAAAAGCCGACGGTTGCCGTTGTCTGGATAAAGCTCGTGAAGAACCCGCGCCGGTTCGCCGGTGCGTGTTCTGCAACGTAAACGGCGGCGCCGCCGTATTCGCCGCCGATCGCCAATCCCTGGATCAGCCGAAGGACCACAAGAGCGATCGGAGCGAAATATCCCGCAGTCTCAAAGGTTGGCAAGACGCCGACGAGCGCGGTCGCAATGCCCATCAGAATGAGCGTCATCAAGAACGTGCTCTTACGTCCGACGCGGTCGCCGATGCTGCCGAACAGCAGGGCTCCCAATGGGCGCACGAGGAAGCCCGTGGCAAAGGTAGCGACGCTGATCAGAACAGCTGCCGTGGGTTCATTGGCAGGGTAGAAGAGCGTTGAGAAGAAAATCGCCAGACTTCCGTAAAGATAGAAGTCGTACCACTCGATGACGGTGCCGGCGCTTGATGCAAGGACGACGATCCAGATACCTGGTTTTTTTGGGGCGGAGTCGCCCCTTTCCTGTAGCTGTTGCATGCTGCGGTTCCCCTTTTATGTTTTTGGAAGCGGTCGGCCCTCTTCTTCAGGGCCGTGGTACTCAGTTCGCGATGCGCTGATCGAATGCGTAGACGCCAAGTCTTTCGCTTGCCTCGCGCACCGTTCGGCGGACGATGTCCTTCGCCGATGGCAGATCGTTGATGAGGCCCACCGCCTCACCGACAGTCACGTTGGCCGTGTCATAGTCGCCAGAGGCCCATGCCGCCTCGACTTTCGACAATTCTTCGGAATGCAGTGTGCGCAGCTCTTCTTCCCGCCCGTGCCACTTGTCGATGAAGCCGTTTTTGAGCAGTCGGCCGGTATAGGCCGCCGGCCAAGCCTTCTGACGGACGATATCGTAGACGGAAGTCCGGATTGTCTCGTCGCCAGAGGCAGCGACTACCTTGTCCTTGGCCGCCTGATGAATGAGCGACTCTCGCGTAGCCCAGAACCTGGTTCCCATCAGGACCCCGTCTGCTCCTAGCATCAGCGAAGCGGCCAGGCCCCTACCGTCGGCAATGCCGCCTGCCGCCACGACAATGACAGAAGGCGAAATCTTTGCCACCAGATCCACGACTGCTGGAACGAAGGGCATGGTTGACCGCGCGACCAGGCCATGGCCGCCGGCCTCGGTCCCCTGAACAATAAGAACGTCGGCGCCAATGTCGATTGCGCGCCTGGCATGTTCGAGTGTGTGGATCATGCAAATCAGCGGAACATCCGCCTGCCTGACCCGTGCCGCGAGCTTCGCCGGATCCGAAAACGAAAGCATCATCGCGGACGGACGCTCCGCAAGTGCGCGGTCAAACAGATCAAGGTCGGCTTCGACTGCCCAGGCGATGAACCCGCAGCCAACGCGTTCATTGGTGATAAGCGACGACTCTGTTTCGTACCATTGACGATCAGCATATCCCCCACCCAACAGGCCCAGACCGCCGGCGTCGGCGACGGCGGACGCAAGTGCGCCACCGGCGGCCGGTGTCATCGGGGCAAGGATGATGGGATGCTCGATTTCGAAAAATTTCGTCAGACGCGTTCGTATCGTCATCTGTACTTCTCCCAGCTTTGAGGAAGTTCCCGGGAAATTTTTCTTTGACGCTATTGCGACACTTGACTTAAGACAAATGATTAGATCAGATGTTTTTCATCTGAAAAGGAGATGGCTGATGAACAGCGCCGACCTCAGGTTTTTCCAGGCGGTTGTGAGAGCAAACAGTATCGGAGGGGCTGCCGGTGTACTCAACACGGTGCAATCCAACGTCACCGCGAGAATAAAATCGCTTGAGGAGGAAATCGGTGCTCCGCTTTTTCATCGCTCCAGGCAAGGGGTCACACTGACAGCCACCGGCATTCAGCTCGTTCCCTATGCGGAGCGCGTCGGAGAGCTTCTGGACGAAGCCAAGCGCGTCGTCACAGACCGCGGTACGCCTTGCGGTTTGCTCAGGATCGGCTCGATGGAGACCACTGCAGCGCTTCGCCTTCCGCCGATCCTGATCCGCTATGCTGCAGAATATCCAGAGGTCGACGTACTGGTGGAGGCTGCACCGACTGAAAAGCTCGTCGGCGACGTCGTTGCACGCAAACTGGATGGCGCGTTCGTCTCCGGTCCCATCGCTCATCCCGAACTGAAGAGCCTATCGATCGTCGAAGAGGAGCTCGTTGTGATCTCCCCGCCGCGGTTTCGCGAGCTTTCGGATCTGAAGGCCTTGGCCGCATCACCGGCTCTGAAGGTTCTCGCCTTTCGATCTGGCTGTTCCTACCGCCGGCGCATGGACATGTTCCTGGCGTCGTGTGGGGTGACGCATGGCCGCTGGATGGAACTCGGAACAATGGACGGGATCATCGGCTGCGTCGCCGCCGGGATAGGGATGGCCATGCTACCTCGGGGGGTCGTTCAGGATGCGGCAGCCGACGGACAGGTCATCATACATCAGCTACCTGATAACCTGCGGTCGGCGCCGACTGTTTTTGTGACGCGGAGCGACGAGTATCTCTCCGCGGCACTTCAGGCTTTCATGGCGGTGGCGTCTGAAACCCATTCACGGCCTGAGCCGGCAAGACCAGAGCCGGTGCGACAACTGCAGCGGGCTTAGGAGAGGTGGAGCAAAAACAAAGAGTCAGTCTGACGCAACTCGGCGGCTCTTGTTGGCAGCTCGTAGGGTCCGTTTGCCCAGAGATCGCACGGATTGGAGCACAATGGCTGGCCATGGTGCTCCGCTTGCGCGTGCCATGAGGCCAACCTCATTTCGACATCGGTTAAGGAGCTTGACGTCAGAACTGCTGCTCTTGATCGAGGTTCAACAATCAAATCGAGATTAGTATGTAACTGTGGTCGAAGGTGATCCGCAGCAGCCTGTGAATAGCCGTAGCCAAAGCTGACGTATGTGCCGCCCAGTAGCCCGCAACTCGGCCTTATCCAGAGTCTTGATGCGAAGCTGCACCAGCTTCACGCCGAGCGTCACCAGCCGTTGGATCCAGGCAACGCTGTCCACAATCAGCTAGAACGCCGCCATGCCGATCACGGGAGTGGAGGGGACGCTTCGAGCATTCGCGAGCCGAACGGGCGCGCCATGCCGACGGGATCGGCCCCTTGGCGACCGCCGTGTCAGAAGCACAGCGTCAAAGCCGAGCTCCATGACGGTGGCAGCATGCGAGGCGCATCGAGGGCAGCGCCCTCATATTGATCGGCCCGAGGGCAGAACCGATGGCGCTCACTACGGCATCAGCACCTTGCGCTTCCTCGTGCCGAACTCTTGGCGCGCCATGTTCGCGGTGGTGACCGCTTCCTTGACGGAGTTGCAGCCAGCGCTCTCGCCGGTTGAAGCGGCGCATGGCAAGCCCGTGGCGAATCGGCTTCCAGTGAAGCGGCTGTTACGTTGCCGAAAAGAGAATGGATGCAGACAAGGCCGAAGGCGTGGACCACGGGGACGACGACAGCGTCAACTTGTTTGGGATAGGCCTTGATCCAACGCAACTCCAGAAACAACTTTCCCAGACTTGAGGCGTTGCAGGGCAAGACATTGCTTGGTCTAGCGCCCGAAGTCACGCCATGTTCAGCCAGCCCTCTACAATCGCAGGGTTCTACGATGCTGGTCAAGACGGCTTTCTCGCCCCATCCATGGCATGGATGCATCCAATCCAAACAACCAAGTTTACCGACTTGTCATGATGCTGCATAGCGAAATACCGGCAGGCCGATCAATCAACCACTGCCTTAGATCATTAGATGAGCGGGCCAGAGATTCCGATGGAAGAGGAGAACTGTGCATGCCCGGCCGGACCTCAGAATGGGCCTCACGGCTCTCGTGATAGAGCGAGCCATAGGGTCCGCTAGAATCCGGTAGCCTTGGGTGGCGAGAAACCTCCCGTTCTGAGCTCCTGTTTGGATCGATCTTGAAATTTGATCGGCCGTTACTGGAACCGCATATCTGAACTGCAGGTGGCTGAGAGCGATGGCGCTTTCAATAAGCACTGCAACATTACTCACCCCGCCCACCAGCAAAGCGAAGTCATGAAATTCGGGTCAAGCGGCGTTCGAGGTTTGGATTCGGAATTGGTCGGCAAAGCCAGCGGACTTTATACCGAAGCTTTCGCTTGGCGTTTGATTTCGAGCCGGGTTCAGTCGAATAGTTCGGTCTTCCTAGGCCGCGACTTACGTGACAGCAGTCAGGCGATAGTCAACAATTGCATGGCAGCGTTGGCCGCAAATGGTTTTCAGCCGATCGATTGCGGCGCCATACCTACGCCTGCCCTGGCACTATATGCACGCAGACACGGCACGGCCGCTCTTATGGTCACCGGGTCGCACATTCCAGCCGATCGCAACGGCATCAAATTCTATGGTCCGAATGGTGAAATCACCAAGGCGGATGAGGCCGCGATGACGCGCTTTGTAGGCGAAAGATCAGCTGCATATTGCTTGCCACCGGCTCCACTGGGAGCGACGTGGCCTATGCGCCATGAAGAAGCGATCGGCTGTTATCGAGAGCGCGCCAATGACATACTGGAACCGGACTCCCTTTCCGGCATGAGACTTGGTGTGTACCAGCACAGTTCGGTCGCGGCGGAACTGTTGGTACAGGTCCTTCAATCGCTTGGTGCCAGCGTGATCGCGGTCGGGAAAACCGGAACCTTCGTACCTGTCGATACCGAAGCCGTGGACTCGGCAACAATGTCAAAATTGAAGAAATGGGTCCGCGAATTCGGTCTCGATGCCATCGTGTCGACCGATGCGGACGCTGATCGGCCACTCATCGCTGATGAAAATGGCGATCTTTTTCGCGGCGACCTGATTGGGCTCGCAACGGCTCTCTTCCTGAAGGCAGACACGGTCGTGACGCCAGTCACCTCCAATTCGGGCATCACGAAAGCTCTTGGTTTCGAGGTCCGGAGGTCGAAGGTCGGCTCTCCATTTGTCATCGAAGCCATGGAAGCCTCAGGCGGCGCCGCCGGCATCGTCCTCGGTTTTGAGGCCAATGGCGGTGTTTTGCTAGGCTCGGATTGCACGGTGAACGGGAAGACGCTGACCGCACTGCCGACGCGGGACTCGCTGCTCCCAATCCTAGCTGTTCTCGGTACCATGGCATCGACAAAGAAGAAGCTGTCGCAACTGCGCGGGTTTTGGAACCTTCCGGCGTGCGCGAGCGAACGCCTTCAAGACTTCACTGCGGAAACTTCGCGCAGATTGATGGATCGCCTCGCAGACCACGACGCGCTGCGGCAATTTCTTGCTCCGTTCGGGACCGTAGCCGAAGTCGACGAAACCGACGGCCTCAGGGTTCGAATGAGCACAGATGAGATCATACATCTGCGGCCTTCCGGCAATGCACCGGAATTGCGCTGCTATTCGGAAGCTTCGACCGAGAGCAGAGCCACGGCGATCGTCGCCTCGGTGCTGAAAAGGGCATTGGCATCCGCGTTACAGACGATAGGGAGCATTTGATGAAAGTGGTTCCGGTCATTGTCAGCGGCGGGGCCGGCTCGCGGCTGTGGCCTGCCTCCAGGCAATCGCATCCCAAGCCTTTCCTCAAGGTGGCGGACGGGCATTCGCTCATTCAGCACACCGTGTTGCGTGCGGTTTCGATAGAGGGGGTGGCCGAACTCGTCACCGTGACCTCCAAGGCCCACCTCTACCTCACGAAAGACGATTTTAACGAGCTGGAGTCTGTTGTGCTGCCGCGCACCTTCCTGCTCGAGCCGGAGGGCCGGGACACGGCCGCCGCTGTCGCCGCCGCGACGATCCACACCAAGGCAACACAGGGTCCGGATGCGATCCTGTGCATTTTTCCGGCGGACCAAATCATCGGCGACCTGCCGGCTTTTCGAAGCGCCATGAGCCGGGCGATAGAGCATGCGCGGCAGGGGCACATCGCTGCCCTGGGCATAAATCCGAACAGGCCGGAAACAGCATTCGGCTACATCGAGGCCGATGGCGAAAAAGTCGTCCGTTTCGTCGAGAAGCCGGACATCGAGACCGCCAGATCCTATGTCGCCTCCAAACGCTTCTTTTGGAACGCCGGCATCTTCTGCTTCAAGGCGCAGGTCATGCTCGACGAAATGGCTGCGCATTGCCCGGAGGTGATCGATGCCGTTCTCGCTAGCTACGAGAATGCTCGCGTCAGCCACGGCGACCATGTTGCCAGCATCGAACTCTCATCTGAGCACTTCGCCATGGCTCCGCGTATTTCACTCGACCGAGCGGTGATGGAAAAAACCCACAATCTCTCCGTCGTTCCCTGCGAAATGGGGTGGAATGACATTGGATCGTGGAACGCAATGGCTGAACTGGTCGCCGCCGACGTGAACGGAAACAGGATTCGCGGCGATGTTCACATGATCGACACCGTGCGCAGTTACATAAGCTCGGACAAGAGAGTCATCGGCACCGTCGGTATCAGCGACCTGGTGATCGTGGATTCCCCCGATGCCCTGCTTGTCGCATCCCGCGATAGCGTCCAGGACGTAAAGAAACTCTTCGAGGGACTCAAGGCTGCGGGACATGAAGCACACTTACTTCACAGTACAGTGCACCGGCCCTGGGGCACCTACACGATTCTGGAGGAAAGCGAGCGCTTCAAGATCAAGCGCATCGAGGTGAACCCTGGCGGGCGCTTGAGCCTGCAGATGCACCATCACCGCTCCGAGCACTGGGTCGTGGTCAGCGGCACTGCGAAAATAGTCAACGGCGACCAGGAGCTGCTCCTGACCACCAATCAATCCACCTATATCCCGTGCGGTCACAAACACCGGCTCGAGAACCCCGGCAATATCGACCTGGTGATGATCGAGGTCCAAAGCGGCGAGTATCTCGGCGAAGATGACATCGTGCGGCTTGATGACGTATACGGTCGGACCTGACAGTCCACTTCTACAGGTCGCAATCAAGTTGGCGCACTCGCGAACGTCTTCTTGTAGCTATATAGGAATCCTCGAAGATGAGGTCTTGATCTAGACGGTGGCGGCCGCGCATTAGCGGAGCGCCTCCCACGCCGAGAGTGGTCGCGTTTTGGATGCCGCCGGCTCGGGCTTTTTCGGCATCCTATCTCAACATCGGCCGCCGCTTGTTTCGCATCTTCGAACGGGCGGTCTCTGCATTTGGAGGCAAAATGACTGCATCGCCTTTCGCGCTGCCCGAGACAGTAATTACTGCAATCTCAACCGGAAAACCCGCAATTCAGGCATATCGAGAACATCTTGGCTATTCGACCGAGGAGATCGCCGTGACGAGCGGACTGACGGTAGAGGAGGTCAGGCTGATTGAGTCTGGCCATCCCTTCGACAAGGGCTATCGCGATCGGATCGCTCGGGCACTTGGCTTGGCTGAAAGTATCTTCGATGAAATCTCATCCATCCAAAACGCTGCTTGACCTCGCCCTCTGAAGATTACCCGCCGCAGGGGCCGTGCCTTCGGCGGCACGCCCAGCGCAGCTTCCGTGCCGCTCCTTCCTAGATCCCAGTTTAGTGGCGAATCCAATGGGACACCACGACGCCGCGTTCCTTTGACCGCTGTAGTTCTCCGCAGACATCTCATTGGCTGAGCGACGCAAAAGGCTGATGCCCCGCTGAATCGTTAACCCGTCCTTCAGGGGGAGGTGCATAAATCTGCGCTCCGGAAGAAGGCCAGAAAGCAAGCTGACTGATCCATGGCCCTGAACAAAGAAGACGCGCTGGATGCCAGAATTCTTCAGGATCAGCTCGCTGATTTGAGGGCCGGTCTCTTCGTGTCGATGCCGATAAGCACTATCCTATCAGGCCTGATTTTGATGGTGCAGGCCCTTTCTGGCGCCGGCTTTGCCGCCGCAGTCTGGTTCTTGATTGTCAATGCGATAAATGTCGCGCGCCTTGCACTAGCCCATTACCAGCTAAATGAGACGGGTCATCAGGACGATTTGATATGGATTTCGCAGCGGCTTCGCTGGTTTGCCATTCTTGCTCTTGTGGCAGGATTTGCCTGGTCCTTTCCTGCCGTCCTCACGGCCGGATACACAACACCCCAAGCGGCGCTGCATCTGATCATTCTGGCGGGGATTTCAGCAGGTGCGGTAACATACGGCAGTTCGTATTCCGCGGCAGCGATCAACTTCATCACACCGCCACTCCTTATCACTGCAGGATGGCTGCTGACGAAAGCCAACTTGGAAGACTACATTCTGGCTTTTGCGGTTCTGCTCTTCGAGGGCGGCTTGGTTCGAAGCTCGTTTGTAGGGCAAGCGCGCTTCCGCGAGGCGAGCCGCCTGAGACATGAGGCCGAGCGGCTTGCGGCCGAAATGGAGCGCAATTCCAGGGAGGACCACTTGACGGGCCTGCTCAACAGACGGGGCCTCGAACACGCAATTGGTCAGTACGAGAACACAGACGGCCCCTTCGTGGCAATGCTGATTGACTTAGACGGTTTCAAGTCTGTCAACGATACCTACGGTCACAGGACGGGTGATGAAATGCTCGTCATGATCTCCCGCCGGATAGAGCAAGAAGCGCCCGCAGGCTCAACGCTCGCCCGTATCGGCGGCGATGAATTTGTGCTTTTTTTCCCCTCGCTCAGAAATTCTCCTTCTCCTAATATTCTGGCATCCAACATCATAGCCAAACTTGCTCGCCCCTATCCTGGGGTCGCGTCCGTCCGGATCGGAGCATCTTTAGGAATATACTTGGCCGAAAGCCCGGTGCTGACAGAAATGTTGTTGCGGGCGGATATCGCCCTTTACACAGCTAAGCGTCGTGGCAGGAACGAATTTTGCCTGTTCGATGCCGAACTCGACAGGGAGCTGCATCGCCGCCAGTCCATTGAACGCGACCTTCATTCGGCGATAAATACGAGAAGCCTCAGTTCTTGGTTCCAGCCCATCGTAAGACTCGATACCGAGGCCCTGGTTGGTTTCGAATCCTTGCTGAGGTGGACCCACCCGATTCATAGCGCCATCTCTCCGCCCGAAATCATCACAGCCGCGCGCGAAACCGGAATGCTTCAGCTGCTGACCCATACGGTATTCGCGGACTGTTGTGCTCTTATCGACGGCTTGTTGAAAGCTGACCGCCGTGATGTACGTGTGGCAATGAATGTTTCACCGCGCGAACTGGAGGCCGGCGATATCGACGATATGATTCTGAATGGTTTGGCCGCAAAAGACCTGCCACCAACGATGTTCGAAATTGAGATCACCGAAGAATCCCCTGTGGACCCGGACAGGGTGGATGAGAAGCTCGGACGGCTTTCACATGCCGGCATCTCCATCGCGCTCGATGACTTCGGCACCGGCTTTTCCACATTGGCATCGCTCAAGGACAGCCGGATACGCAAGGTGAAAATTGACCAGGGCTTCGTTCGCGGTCTGGCAAGGTCCCGAGACGACCGGCTGCTTGTCAAAACGGTGATCGATCTTGGTAGGACGCTTGGGATCGAGGTCATGGCCGAGGGCGTGGAGACAGAGGCAGACCGACAAATTCTGCACAAGCTTGGCTGCAGAACCGCTCAGGGCTTCCTATTCTCCAAGGCGGTAACTCTGACCCAAGCGCTTGAATTTGCAGTAAAAGAGCACGCGAAAGACTTGTGACCGGTACCAGCTATTGCTGACTGCATCAAGGAGAGCGCCAAAGGACGAGATGGGTGCTGGAGCGGACATGAGGTGCGTTATCAAGCGCCATTACGACGATGTGGTTCCGAGAAGTTGGTCAAAAAAGGGCGGCATCGCTGCCGCCCTTTCCGTATCTGGAGGCTGATAGAGGCTGGATTAGAAATCCATACCGCCCATGCCGCCCATGCCGCCGCCGCCCATGCCGCCAGGCATGCCGCCGCCGCCAGCTGACTCCTTCTTCGGAGCCTCCGCGATCATGGCTTCGGTGGTGACGAGCAGGCCGGCGACCGAGGCCGCGTCCTGGAGAGCGGTGCGAACGACCTTGACCGGATCGACGATACCCATGGCGATCATGTCGCCATATTCGCCGGTCTGGGCGTTGTAGCCGAAGGTCGC
>NZ_JBVVQM010000036.1:0-14299 GCF_055811155.1 Mesorhizobium sp. WSM4822
TTCTTGCCGATATCGACACCATAGACGGCCGCAGGGCGCGGCGCATTGCGTGGGGACATTGCAACCTCCTTTGTTGTGACTGCCCAGATGATGCTGCGGGAGGACGGGGCGGACCATCCCATTAATGGTGACGCCCGCGGCCAAGCGGAAAGCTGTCGCTCGCCTGAAGGAAGCCTTCGGGATGAGCGAACGGCGGGCGTGTAAAGCCATCGGCTGTTGCCGCATGACGGTTCGCTACGAGACCAGCAGGCCGGATGACCGCGAGGTTCGCGAGCGGATGAAGGCGATCGCGCAGGAGCGTCGCCGGTTCGGCTACCGGCATCTTCTCGTGATGCTGAGGCGGGAGGGCCTGGTCGTGAACCACAAGAAGCTGTTCCGGCTCTATCGGGAGGAGAAGCTCGCCGTTCGCCGCCGTGGCGTCTGCAAGCGGGCGATCGGGACCAGGGCGCCGATGCTGGTGCCGCTGAGGCCCGACGAGCGCTGGTCGCTCGACTTCGTATCGGACCAGCTCACCGACGGGCGCCGCTTCCGCATCCTGGCCGTCGTCGACGACTGCACGAGAGAGTGCCTGGCACTCATCGTTGATACGTCTCTCTCGGGCATGCGGGTTGCCCGCGAATTGGACCGGCTCATCACCGAGCGCGGCCGGCCGAGGATGATCGTCAGCGACAATCGCAGCGAGTTCACCTCTCCTGGGCGGATTAGAACCGCGTCGAATGGCATTACATTGCGCCTGGCAAGCCGATGCAGAATGGCTTCATCGAGAGCTTCAACGGCCGACTGCGCGATGAACTGCTCAACGAGACGCTGTTTACCTCGCTGGCTCAGGCGCGCGTCGCCATCGCCCTGTGGCGCGCCGACTACAACACCGCGCGGCCGCACTCCCAAATAGCCTGGCAGACACCGGCCGAGTTCGCCACCACCTTCAATCCGCGACGGTCGCTCGCGCTCCGCTATGCCAAAGGCTCCGCGCCAGCGCCCGTCGCTTCACCTGCCCAGCAGGGCACAACCCACGCCGGAAACGAACTCAAAACTGGATAGAAACTGGGGGCAAGGTCAAACTGGTTAAACAGGCGCCACAACCTGGCGAGATAGTGTCCCACCGCGTGGTGTAGCTGGCGGCATTGGTCGCCGTGCTGTCCGGCATGGCCGGGCTGATCAGCGCGCCACTGCGGGCAGGCTAATGAGGGGATCATCGCTCAATTGGCCGACGCTTTCCAGCGTCATGTAACGGGCGCGCTGGACGGCCCATTCGTCGTTCTGTTCGAGCAGCAGCGCGCCGACGAGTCGGACGATGGCGTCGTCGTTGGGGAAGATGCCGACGACGTCGGTGCGGCGCTTGATCTCGCCATTGAGGCGCTCGATCGGATTCGTCGAGTGCAGCTTGGCCCGGTGCTCCTTCGGGAAGGTCATGTAGGCGAGCACGTCGGGTTCGGCGTCGTCGAGGATAGCGGCGAGTTTCGGCACCTTGGATCGGATCTGGTCGGCGACGGCACGCCACTGGGTGCTGGCGGCCTCGGGCGTCTCCTGGGCGAAGGCGGTGGCTATGAAGGCCGAGACGACGCGCCGGCCGCTCTTGCCGGCGTGGGCGAGAACGTTCCTCATGAAGTGAACGCGGCAGCGCTGCCAGGTTGCGCTGAGCACCTTGGTGACGGCCGCCTTCAGGCCCTCATGGGCATCGGAGACGACAAGCTTCACGCCGCGCAGGCCGCGGCGCGTCAGCTTGCGCAGGAACTCCGTCCAGATCGGCTCGGTCTCCGAAGTGCCGATCTCCATGCCAAGCACCTCGCGGCGGCCGTCGGTGTTGACGCCGACCGCGATGTTGACGGCGACGGAGACGATGCGACCACCGCGACGGGCCTTCAGGTAGGTGGCGTCGATCCAGAGATACGGCCAATCACCCTCGATCGGTCGCTCGAGGAAGGCTTTCACCTTGCCGTCGATCTCTTCGCACAGCCGCGACACCTGGCTCTTGGAGATGCCGCTCATCCCCATCGCCTTGACGAGATCGTCGACCGAGCGCGTCGAGATGCCCTGCACATAGGCCTCCTGGATGACCGCCGTCAGCGCCTTCTCGGCCATCCGGCGCGGCTCCAGGAAGCCTGGGAAGTAGGAGCCTTTCCTCAGCTTCGGGATGCGCAGCTCGACAGTGCCCGCGCGCGTCTCCCAGTCCCTGTCGCGGTAGCCATTGCGCTGGGCTGTCCGTAGCGGCGACTTCTCGCCCCAGGCGGCGCCGGTCGCGGCACCCACCTCAATCTCCATCAGCCGCTCGGCGGCGAAGCCGATCATCTCGCGCAGAAAATCGGCATCAGGCGTCTTCTCCACGAGCGTGCGCAGGTTCATCATGTCGTCGGTCATCGGTGTTCCTTCCGGAAAGGCGTTGGTCTCGCAACCAGACCTTACCGGAAAGCGCCGATGACCACCGCGCTACCAGCTACACCACGTCTCGGGACGTCACCATTGGCGACGCCTTGAAGTCATCTCCGTATGACGGCCGCGACAACAACGACGGATCCTTCGACCGGAGGAAGAAGCTGGCAACGGCTCGCCTCGGAGCTCTGCCGAAAACGCCCCGGGTAAAAGCTGCTCGTTTTGACATGAGGGGTGTTTATACCAAGCGACATCTTTTTCGTCTACGAGCCGCGCCGGGCACATGATCTATTCATAAAATAACAAGGTCGTGACTGGATGCTCACTGTGTGGCAGCGACACCGCTGACCAGATCCTCGGTTGCGTCAGATAGCGTGAATTTCTCGTAGACGAACAAGGGAGGTTGAAGTGGAGCGTCCAACAAAGCATGGCGGCCCGATGCCAAAGGTTCTCGACGAACTCGCCCAAGAGGCCAGAAAAGGTAGGATGGACAGGCGCGAGTTTCTGGCGCTCGCTTCCATATTTGGTGCTTCTACGGCTATGGCATATTCAATGCTGGGCGCACCGCTCCCGGCGCATGCTGACGAGGTGCCTCAGAAAGGCGGAATTCTTCGAATCGCGATGCCAATTTATGGCCCAAAGGATCCCCGAACAAGCGACTATTCAGAAATCTCGAACATTTGCAGGCAGTTCCTGGAGGGGCTGGTCAAGTACACGAGAGAATACACGTTCGAACCGCGACTTCTCGAGAGTTGGGATGTCAATGAGGATGCCAGCGAATACACTCTGCACGTCCGCAAAGGCGTAAAATGGAACAACGGCGACGAATTCAATGCCGACGACGTGATATTTAACCTTCTCCGCTGGTGCGAAAAAGATGCGCCTGGAAATTCGATGTCCGCGCGTATGGCCGCACTCCTCGATGACAAGACAGGAAAAGTCATCGAAGGCGCCATCACGAAAGTCGACGAGCATACGGTTAAGCTCAAGCTATCAAAGTCGGACATCACGCTCATTCCCGGGTTTTCTGACTACCCCGCGTTGATTGTGCATCGTGACTTCGACAAACATGGATCGGACATTCTAAAATACCCGATAGGAACGGGGCCGTTTGAACTGGTCTCGTGGGATGTCGGCCAAAAGGCTGTACTAAGGCGCAGAACAAATGGAAGCTGGTGGGGTGGCGAAGCTCATCTCGATGAGGTGCAATTCATCGACTATGGCAGCGACCCTTCGACCGTTCAGAATGCCTTCGAATCAGGCGAAATTGATGCGAACGAGCAGACGTTCGCGAATTACGTCGCCATCTTTGACAAAATCGGCTTAGTGAGATCTGAGGCAAAAACAACGGAAACGATCATTTGTCGCACTCAGGTAACCAACAAGCCATACGATGACCAGCGGGTGCGGAAGGCGTTGCAGTTGGCCATCGACAACAACACTGTTCTACAAACCGCTCAGAATGGTTTCGGCACTATTGCCGTGGATTGCCACGTCGGACCGCTGCACCCTGAATACTATCCGCTACCCGAAAAGAAGCGAGATGTTGAAGTTGCCCAACGCCTTATGGCCGAAGCCGGTCAGATGGACTTTGAACATGAGCTATTCAGCAGCGACGCAGATTGGCTCAAAGCCAGTGCAGACGCCATGGCTGCACAACTGCACGACGCCGGCTTCAAGGTCAAACGCACGATCGTTCCCGATAGCACGTTTTGGGAGAACTGGATGAAATATCCGCTATCGGCAACTGACTGGAACGCGCGGCCGCTTGGCGTCCAGGTACTGGCACTTGCCTACCGCACGGGTGCCGTATGGAATGAGACCGGCTGGTCGAATCCGGAATTCGATGAGAAACTTGACAAGGCCTTGACAGTGCCGGATCCACAGAAGCGCAAGGAGCTGATGCATGATCTTGAATCGCTTCTACAGGATTCCGGCATTATCACTCAGCCTTATTGGCTTACTTTGTTCAATCACTCTACGAAACGAGTGAAAGGGTATGCGATGCACCCGATGTTCGAGATCGACCTCGGCAAGGTTTGGCTCGATCAAGCAGCCTGAGCCAAAAAGGTGATCGTCAGAAGCTAAGACACTGAACCCAGTGAATGAACCAAGCAGTGTGGCGGCATGGCTATCAGAGGCCATGCCGTCGACTTTCGAAGCCACGCCAGAATTTAGAGCACGTCCTGTTTAATCCGGTTCATATCCTGCGGCTTTGAAGTAGTTGGCGCATTCGGCTGGGGTGAAGAGGTCGACGACCGCGCCGACCGTGTCCCACAGAGCCTTGATGGTTCTCTCGGCTTTGGCGCGCATGAGAGCCTTGAGTTTTGAGAAGGCGTTTTCGATAAGGTTGAAGTCCGGACTGTAGGGCGGCAGGTAGAGCAGGCTCGCGCCTGCCGCCTCGATCGCGTCGCGCACACCGGCGGCCTTGTGGGCGGGCAGGTTGTCCATGATGACGACTTCGCCCTCCATGCTGACGATGGCCTTGTGCACTGCCGGAGTGAACAGCAAGCCAAAGCCCTCAAGGCGGAGCTTGGTGCTCGACTGGCGGCATGCGGGCTTCAAATGCATCCGACAAAGACCAAGATCGTCTATTGCAAGGACCAAAGGCGCAGGGGCAAATACCTGAATGTCGTGTTCGACTTCCTCGGGTATCAATTCCGGCCGCGACGGGTGGCGAAGACACAGCGAGACGAGTTCTTCTGTGGCTACACGCCTGCGGCCAGCCCCACGGCACTGAAATAGATGCGAACGACGATTAAAAGCTTGAACATACCGCGGCAGACGCCGGGGACGCTGGCTGAAATCGCCCAACAGCTCAATCCGCTCCTTCGGGGATGGATAGCCTATTACGGCCGCGACAGGGTTGGAACCAGCACCTGCTCGACATAGGCAAGGAACACATTGCCGTTCATGGCGCCGTCGTAGACGAAAGGCGCGGTCATACCTGTCAGCCGCAGCGCGCCGGTGAAGGTCGTGGTCTTCCAGTGGCCATGCGGTACGCCGGCCCGGCAGCGCTCGCCGCGCGGCGCTCTTCCCCGCAGGCGGGCCATTTTTGTGGAGAGGCCGGGGTGAGTAGGCCGGAGGAATTTCACCTGCCGGCCTCTCGCAGAACGGTGCGTGAACCTCTCGATTCACACCGCTCCCATCAGGCGAACGTATTCGTTCCGAACACCTTCCAATGCACGAACAGTCCGGGATTTTCCCGCGCCAGCTTTCTCAAGATGAGGCTGGCACGCGTCTTATGGGACTGAAAGCGCTTGAACTTGCGCATGATCCACGCCCTGAGCTTCCGGTTGACGTATCAGCCAGAGTGGACAGGGCCGAACGGCTGAACCGAAACGGCTTCTCTGTCGTACCTATCGAATTCATCCTGTTTCCAGTGGTTCCAAACAATACGACCACCTGATCCGACCCCTTTGCTCCGACCCCATTACAGGGCCCTCAATGCTCATACGGGTCGGTCCACCCACACGGCGCAATCGGGCACAAGGTTCCGATCTCGTTGATCAACCCCGATGGCGCCGTCAGCCCGCCATCGTGAAACAGCCGGAAAACTCCACCTTCCGGCGGTCCGCAGCCGCATGTGGTTCAGAGAGATAGCCTGAGGGTCGCAGACTGCAGGATCTGCGATTCCCACCTTATGCGGCAGCCGCATTTAGTCTGGCATTTGGAAGGGCGTCGGATCGCGAAAACGGCGGAGCACGTTCTCAGAAATGAGGGCGACATTGTTCGAGTAGCCATCGTACGGGAGGCAGCTGCCCCAAGCTATCGAACCAACAGAAAAGACGGCGCCCCCTGCGGGTGTCTCGAAGAACGTCATATCAGCACGAATAGGCTCTCTTGGCGCGTCGTTCCAGAGTGCGGTGAAGAATTCAACCCCCTCCATGGAGCGCACATGGCCTTCTGATGCCGCGACCACGAGCGCATGATGCGGTGTGCCGAGTGCTTGGTCTACCGTGTCAACCTCAAGACCCGCCGCTCCGCCAAGAACACCGAACTCGCCGATGATGTTTTCTGCAACGCCTTCAAAAATGAAGCGCGCCCGCGGATCGTCGCCGGCCGGCAGGCGACGATAGTAACTGCCGCGGTCAAAAACCTGTGTCCGAAATCCGACGCCAACGAGCGACTGCTCGGATCTGCCCAGATCCTTCCATAGCCCACAGAGCCGGCCAGTGAAGCTGCTGTGGGCATCCCCCGGTCCGATTCGGCCATGTTCTGATTGGCGCCGCCTGAGCTCAACCAAGCCATGCCTTTGCGGATGGAAATCAATGGTGTGGTGGAATCCGTTGCCACCTAAATACATGAGCCGCCCACCCTTAGCGAGAAAGCCGTCAAGAGCCTGCAACATCGGTTGAGACCAGTACTCCGGATGACTTCCGGTCACCAGCACGCCACAGCCTTCTAAGGCCGCTAGGCCCTCGCGGTCCAGCTCTTCGTCCGTCAACACGTTGTGATCGGGAGCTGCGCGGGCAAGCCAGCCGAGAAGACAAAGATCGATCTGAAAATTCCAGAGCAAGCCTCCGGGCTGCCGGTTCAGTACCGGCCGCCGGAGCGACCCAATCCACCGTCCGCTGCCGTCGTCATGCTGATCGTAGAGCGATTTACCGAGAGCTGGGAGTTCAACAGCCAAAAGGTCGAGCGGCGTGTGGAAGCAGGCAAGACAACCCATTCCATACTCTACACTCTGCCGCTGGAATATACAGTTGACGTATGCTGCATAGGTCGCCGTCGGCGCCAGGAAGACAACAGCACTGGAAGCTTTGGCAGCCTGCCGCACGTAGAACGGAACATAGAACTCCGCATCCGCGCCACGCAGACGGGCCGCGTAGCAACCGCTCGGCCAGTCGGCCGGAACTGTGAGCCGCAGGTCCTCCTGCCAGCCGGGGCTTTCAATATCGTCGTGGTGGAAGTGAATAGCGCCGTACTGGTCAGGGGTGCGGCGCCAATCCGTGGTGGAACAGTCCCAATTCGATCCCTGGACGGCGCGGGTGGGCTGATTGATGCAGACGCCGTTGTGGCCAAAGCCTGATTGGTCTCGGACAACGTCTGACGCAGGCTCGCCCACCAAATCCCAATCGGCCAGGCAAGGCCAATCCGCAGATTCTGTTGGCCTACGTGCAGCCAAATCGCTGAGTTGTTCGAGCGACAGCGCCGCAGCCAGAATGCGAGGACGCTCGATTTTGCCGTTGAAGTGGTGGCAAGGAAATCCGTCCTCATCCCGCTCGGCAGCTATCAGGAGGTGGCCGTCGCCAAGCGCAGGCGGCGCCGCATCGTCCACAGCCAGACTGCTCGCGCCAGCATGGTCGTGCGTCCCGGAAGCGAGGCGATACACCGCAACCATCAAGTTTCGGCTTTCGGGATCGTAGCTCAGCGCAACGAAGCTCCAGCGCCAGAGAGACAAGGGTGGCTCCAGGCGGTAGATCCGCGGCTCAACAGGATCGCCGAGGACCGCCGCCAGGCAGCCGTCTGCCTCGAGCCGCAAGGCTACTCCCCCACGCCCTCCCTCGGTCAGCGTACTGAGCAGGCAGCGCGGTTGCCCGCCAATAAGGGTCGGCAAAATGTTCGCACAAAGCGTTATCGGCCCAAGATCTGCTAAGCGCTGCGATCCTTCGACCTCAATGTAGGAACCAGTGCGGATAGGTTGCTCGCGTCCGGGATAACGCTTGGCCTCCGGCGCCGCTATGACGGACGGCTGGAAGGGTGGCATTTCCGGTCCGGCATCGCAGCCGAGCAGCCGGACGAAATCGCATTCGAAGCTGTCGAGCTTCAGACAGCTCACAGCGAAGGCGATGGTCTCGCCGGGTTTTACGCTGTCGCGGTCGGCATAGGCGAGAATAATTGGGCGATCAGGCTTCATCATCATCTTCCTGCAGCGAGAGTGCACCGATCAGATGTCGCCAGCGTTGTTTGAAAACCCAACGCTCAACATCCTCCCGCGTTTGAAAATATTCTGGCGCCGTTTCGGCAATGTCCAACCCGTCTCGCGACCAGCGCGCAGCGCGCCACTCGGTATAGGGTTTGGTCATGATGGTGAACCATTTGCCACCCGTTGGCTGGGAACGCATGACATCCAGAATGAACCGGAGATCGGCACTGTGGCGGCCGAAAGGGTCGTCCAGGAACTCGCGTACGAGGTCAGAACGACCGGCAAAGCCTGCCAAGGCAGCGCGGGCGGCCGCCGTGCCGCCGTTCTCAGACCAATACTCCTGTTGAGACTTCACGAGCTCGGTGTTGGGAGCATTGCTCATCATAGGTAATCTCCAGGGCAAGGCGTATTGATTCTATGGCTCAGCCATAATTGTAAAATTGACCCCGCGATGGGTTCAGATTCCGACCGTGCATGGCACGCTCTGGCTTCGTTTTTTCTTTTAGACTAGACGATATGCCGGCAGTCTCGTAGATGAAAAAGATCAAATCTGCCATAGACCTGCTTCATGTCTAAGCTGCGCGCGACCTGTACTCTCGACCCACTCGCCCCACGTCTTCGAAGTCGCTGCCCGAAGCTTGAGTTAAAAACGCCGGCGTGGTCGAGTAGCTCAGCCATTCGGCTTTCACCCTCACAGATCCGGGCGGGCGGATTTCCCGCACCCGCCTCTTCCCGAGGGGTAACCCGCGTCATATCCGAGCTTGCGCCCAAGTTCGAGTGATGCGCGGAGTTGGCACGGGGAAGCGCGCCGTCAGGGTCTCGAACTCCGACCAGCCATGCGCCGGCTTTTGTGGCTGCGCCGTCTCAGACACCGTAGCCATATCCGACGCACTTGCCGATGGAATCCGTTGAGCGCTGGGTGTTGTGCGGCCTGCCGTAGTAGCCGTAGTGTCCACGCAGAACGGCGGCGAACCACCTGTGCTGCGCAGCCATTGGCGCGTGCATGAGCCGCAGGCATCCTGGCGCAGCGCCGTCAGCTTGCGCGTCAGGCGTTTGCCTTCCGCCTTGTGCTTCACGATGAACTGGCCATCCCGGGTCCGCCCGCAGTAGTGGGTGAAGCCGAGAGAGGCGAAGGTCTCGGGTCGCCGCTCGCCACGCCGCTGTCGTGAGAGGGCCGCGAACCGCCCAAACTTGATCAACCGCGTCTTGTCCTCGTGGAGCGTCAGGCCAAAGCCGTCCAGCCGTGCCTTGAGGGCTAACAGCATCTCCTCTGCATCGGCCTTCTTCTCAAAACCCGTGACGAAGTCGTCAGCGTAACGCCCGATCACAACGCAACCGCGTGCATGGCGACGTCGCCATTGGTGTGATTTTTCATGGAATGAGGACCCTGTTTGAGGGGTGATTTTCGTCCAAACGGGACCCCTTAACGATGGGGTCATCAAGATGCCTCCGGTTTGATCGGAGGCATTTGTGTTTTGGATGTTGGTTGTGGAGACGATTGCGAAGATACGCGGCTGTCGCTGGTGCAGGGGAAGTCGATCAAGGCGATCCGCCGGGAGCTGAAGATCTCCCGGAAGGTGGTGCGCAAGGTTTTGCGTTCCGAGGAGACAGAGTTCCGCTACGAGCGCAAGCATCAGCCTTATCCCCGGATGGGCCTAGCGTGACGAGCTGGATCGGCTGCTATCGGCGAATGCGGCCAAGTCTCAGCGGGAGCGGCTGACACTGATCCGCATCTTTGAGGAGCTTCGCGGCCTCGGCTATGACGGCAGCTACAGTTCGGTGTGGCGGCATGCTCAGAGCTGGGCGGCGGATCGCGGCAGCGCCGCGGCCGAAGCCTACATTCCGTTGAGCTTTGCGCCGGGCGAGGCCTACCAGTTCGACTGGAGCCACGAGATCGTTCTGCTCGACGGCGTGACGGTAACGGTGAAGGTGGCGCACATGCGGCTTTGCCACAGCCGTATGTTCTTCGTGCGGGCCTATCCGCGCGAAACGCAGGAGATGGTGTTCGACGCCCATGACCGGGCGTTCAGCTTCTTCCGCGGCGCCTGCACGCGCGGCATCTACGACAACATGAAGACGGCGGTGGACGCGATCTTCATCGGCAGGGATCGCCGCTACAACCGCCGCTTTGCGCAGATGTGCGGGCATTACCTTGTCGAGCCGGAGGCCTGCACGCCGGCGGCCGGCTGGGAGAAGGGGCAAGTCGAGAACCAGGTCGGGCTGGTGCGCGAGCGCTTCTTCACACCGAGGCTGCGCTTCAAGACGTTGGAGGATCTCAACGGCTGGCTGGCCGACAAATGCGTTGCCTATGCCAAGACGCATCGGCATCCCGAACAGGGCGAGCGCACGATCTGGGACGTATTCGAAGAAGAGCGCGCCAGCTTCATTCCCTATGCCGGGCGCTTTGACGGCTTCCATTGCATTCCCGCGTCGGTGTCGAAGACCTGCACGGTGCGCTTCGACAACAACAAATACTCGGTGCTGTCGAGTGCCGTCGGCCGGCCCGTCGAGATCCATGCTTATGCCGACCGGATCATTATCCGCCAGGACGGCGTGGTCGTGGGCGAGCATGCCCGCTGCTTCGGCCGCAACGAGGTCATCTACGATCCCTGGCACTACGTGCCGGTGCTGGCCCGCAAGCCGGGCGGATTGCGCAACGGCGCGCCGTTCCTTGGCTGGGTCCTGCCGTCGGCAATGGAGAAGGTGCGCCGCAAGCTCAAGGCGGTTGATGACGGCGACCGGCAGATGGTGTCGATCCTCACCTGCGTGCTGACCGACGGATTGAGCGCGGTCGAGGCCGCCTGCCAGGAAGCCATCGAGCACGGCGTCTCGTCGGCCGCGGTGATCCTCAACATCCTGGCCCGCAGCCGCGATCCGGCGCCGGGCACGATCCTTTCCATTCCCCAGGCGCTGAAGCTCGCTCACGAGCCGGTCGCCGACTGCGCCCGCTATGACAGCCTCAGGAGGACGAACAGCCATGGAACGCACCGAAGTACTGGAACTGATGGGGACGCTGAAACTCTTCGGGATGCGCGCGGCCTATGACGAGATCATGGGCGTCGCGATTAAGCGGCAGCACGAACCGCCGAAGATCGTCGGCGATCTGTTGCAGGCCGAGATATCGGAGAAGCAGGCCCGTTCCATCAAGTACCAGCTCACCGTCGCCAAGCTTCCGCTGGCCAAGGATATCGAGGACTTCGATTTTGCCGGCACGCCGGTTAACGAGAGCCTGATCCGCGACCTCTCCGCCGGCGCCTTCGTCGCCGATCAGCGCAATGTCGTCCTGGTCGGCGGGACAGGCACCGGCAAGTCGCATCTGGCAATCGCCATTGCCCGTTCTCTCATCCGCAACGGCGCACGCGGGCGCTTCTTCAACGTTGTCGACCTCGTCAACAGGCTCGAGACCGAGACCCGTGCCGGCCGGCAGGGCCGCATTGCCGATCATCTTACCCGGCTCGACTTCGTCGTCTTCGATGAACTCGGCTATCTTCCCTTCGCCCAGGCCGGCGGGCAGTTGCTCTTCCATCTGGTCTCGAAGCTTTACGAACGCACCAGCGTCATCATCACCACCAATCTCGCCTTCGGGGAATGGCCGAGCGTCTTCGGCGACGCCAAGATGACAACCGCGCTGCTCGACCGCCTCACCCATCACTGCGAGATCGCCGAGACTGGCAACGAATCATGGCGCTTCAAGAGCCGCTCTCAAAGCTGAGGTCCAAAAGCCAATCAGTCGCGCCCGATCAGGCTGTGCAACCCCGACCAGCTTCGCCTGATCGGGCGCTTACCGGCGTGCCTCTCAACACCGAAAACCGGGGTCCCTTTTGCGCGAAAAAACAGGGTCCCAATTCCGTGGTCATTGACAAGATGTTCGATGGCGACCTCTTCACGCTTCGCATAACTGAGCCGCTGCGGCAAATCAGGGATGCAATCGGTTTCGCCGTGTCGGCGAAGCCTCTTGATCGTTTAATGAAACCATGAATCTCAGCCAGTTCGATCGAGCCAAACCCTACCGAGGTCTACATCGTATGTGGGGTGCATCTGGTAGCCTCGGACCTGCTTGGTGAAATGGCAAAATACGGAGAGCCAGTAAGGCTGTATGATAACGCCCGAATCCTGAAGAAGCGTTTCAATATCTTTCATAAGCGCCTTGCGCTTCTCCGGGACGGGCACAGCCAACGCCGCGTCCAATTTCTTATCGAATTCTGGGTTTGACCACGCCGTTTGATTCCAAGCAGCGCCACTTCGATAGGCTAGCGCCAGCACTTGGACGCCGAGCGGCCGCATGTTCCAGTTCGTGACCGAAAGCGGGTATTTCATCCAGTTGTTGTAAAACGTGCTCTCGGGCAGAACTGTTCGCTTAACCCTAAAGCCCGCCTCGCGGAGCTGGCTAGCAATCGCATCGGCCGAGTCCTTGACCCAGCCCACGTCGGGACCGATAATTTCGTGCTCGAAGTCCATCTGACCGGCTTCAGCCATTAGGCGCCTAGCAGCTTCAACATCCCGTTTCTTTTCCGGAACGGGGTAAAACTCCGGGTGAATTGGTGCTACGTGATAGTTCGCAGCGAGCGTCCCATGCCCACTGTAAGCAATTTGCAGTACAGCGCTATTGTCGACCGCCAACTGCAACGCATTGCGCACCCGCTGATCTTCGTAGGGTTTGTTTGTGACGTTTGCAGCGCACAGGACCGTCGCCGCTGTCTTCGCCTCAGACTTCACCAGACCCAGTCCGTCATATATTGCGATATCATTTGCAGAGGTCTGGGTGTTCGCGTCTACTTCCCCTGACTCGAAGGCGCTCTGTTCGGCGGAAATATCGGTGCCATAATCAATGAACTGTACTTCGTCCAAGTACGGTTGGCCGCCCCACCATTTCCCGCCTGTCCGACGCTTAAAGACGGCGCTCTGGCTTACGTCCCACGACACCAGTTCGAAGGGACCCGTGCCAACGGGATGCGTGACCAGGTTCGAGCCGTTCTTTTCGAAGTCGTGATGCACTACGAAGGCGGGGTAATCGGCAAAGCCAGCGATGAGGGTGATATCGGGTTTGGGCAACGTAAGTGTAACCGTGTGCTCGTCGACCTTTTTGATGGCGCCTTCTATCGCTTTTCCTGTCTTCTCATCGATGAGCACGGCCAGGCGCACGGCCATCGAATTTCCCGGCACATCCCTCTCGCACCAGCGCAGCAGGTTAAACATCACGTCATCTGCAGTGAAATCGTCGCCGTTGTTCCACGTGACACCCTTTCGGACATGCAGGACATATGCCGTCGCATCATCACTGACCTCCCAACTCTCAAGAAGCCGGGGCTCGAAAGTATAATCATTAGTGTATTTGACCAAAGGGTCCAAGAACTGGCGGTAAATGGTAGCTATGCCCCCATCGTCATTTACGCGAGGATCGTTAGCGCCATGGACCGTCGCGGCAATTCGCAATGTTCCGCCTTTCCTCGGTGTCTCTTCAGCATATGCCGGCAGCGTTGCACCTACCATCGAATACGCCATAGCTGTCGAGGCACCAAAGATCGAGGCGAGCGCCAAGAACTCACGCCGGTCCATGCCACCCCTTTTTGCCTCTTCGGCGAGCCTGTCGAATACCTCCGGCATAGGCTTGCCATACTTGGTCAAATACCCCATCACGACCTCCCATAGTTGTTATTTACGACGATACCCTACCCTCAAACGCACCTGTTTCGCGTCAAACTGGGAGGATGCTTCGGACTGGCCCCGCGACGGGTTCAGTTTCATGGCTCGCTCTGGCCTCGTTTTTTTAATAAATAGAAGACATGAGGGCAGCCTCGTAGACGGAAAAAATTGCATCTGCTATAGACCTGCTTCATGTCTAAGTTACGCGACGTGGGACACCCACTCGCTCCTCATCTTCGAAGCCGCGGCCCAAAGCTTGAGTTTCAAAAGCATGGCCGCATCTGAATGTGACGCAGCCGAGTGTCTCGCACTCGATCAGATGTTTCGAGGCCGGACTGCACGTGTCCAAGGCCGAAAGGCAGTGCTCGACGCTGACGCCCCGATACAGATCCGGATAGGGCGCGCGATAGATGTTGC
>NZ_JBVVQM010000037.1:0-12983 GCF_055811155.1 Mesorhizobium sp. WSM4822
CGCCGCCGTGGCGTCTGCAAGCGGGCGATCGGGACCAGGGCGCCGATGCTGGTGCCGCTGAGGCCCGACGAGCGCTGATCGCTCGACTTCGTATCGGACCAGCTCACCGACGGGCGACGCTTGCGCATCCTGGCCGTCGTCGACGATTGCACGAGAGAGTGCCTGGCACTGATCGTTGACACGTCTCTCTCGGGCATGCGGGTCGCCCGCGAATTGGACCGGCTCATCACCGAGCGCGGCCGGCCGAGGATGATCGTCAGCTATGGCAGCGAGTTCACCTCGAACGCCATCCTCTCTTGGGCGGATCAGAACCGCGTCGAATGGCATTATATTGCGCCAGGCAAGCCGATGCAGAATGGCTTCATCGAGAGCTTCAACGGCCGACTGCGCGATGAACTGCTCAACGAGACACTGTTTACCTCGCTGGCTCAGGCGCGCGTAGCAATCGCCCTGTGGCACGCCGACTACAACACCGCGCGGCCGCACTCCCAAATCGCCTGGCAGACACCGGCCGAGTTCGCCAGCACCTTCAATCCGCGGCGGTCGCTCGCGCTGCGCTATGCCAAAGGCTCCGCGCCAGCGACCGTCGCTTCACCCGCCCAGCAGGGCACAACCCACGCCGGAAACGAACTCAAAACTGGATAAAATCAGGGGGCAACGTCACATAGCATCGCCGTTTTGCGTTTTCTGGCGGGCAGCTCTAGGATAAGATGTGCACCGATCTTCACCGCCTGGGATGGATGCCTGCGGCCTTGCTCACGCTTTGGCCAAATGAGCGTAACTTGCGGCGAAACGTCGGAGTTTGTGTGCGCCGCAAGTTACCGGCTGGTAGTGCTGTGGGTTGCTGTGCGAGACACACGATCTTAATGGCTCGATGATCGCATCGAAATCGGCGTCGATAAAAAAGGGGACTGAGTATCGCTCGCGCCCTGAACTATTCACTACGCGATGGATGTTGGCCAGGTAGACACCGTTGGTGAGCCGCTGGATTAGGTCGCCGATGTTGATTATGAAAGTACCGTGAATCGGCGTGCCTTCTACCCAATCGCCATCTCGGTTCAGGACCTGAAGACCGCCCACGTCATCCTGTGCCAGTATGGTCAAATTGCCGTAATCTGTGTGGGCGCCAATTCCTATCATGTCCTCGCTAATCTGGCCGCTCTGCGGCGGGTAGTGGAGAAGACGCTGAATGCTGATCGGGTTGCGCATGAGCTTTTCGAAATAGCTTTCCGACAGGTCCAGACTGAGCGCGATTCCCTGCAGAAGTTTTTTTGCGAGGGCCGCCATCCTTTGATGGTATCCGTATGTCAGCTCCCGAAACTCGGGCCAACTTGAAGGCCACTGGTTGGGACCGAAAAACGGACCTTCCAACACCGGACGTTCAGGTCCGAAGTCGAAGCACTCCTTGAGGTCTTTGGTCTTGCCAGGATCGGTGTTCTCTCCAAACGGCTCAATGTAGCCGCGAAAGGCCACATCTGAATTGCTAATATGCAGTAATGTCTTCTGCGATAATGGCAGATCAAAGAACCTGCGGCTTGCCGAGAAAACCGACTCGATTAAGTCCTGCGGAATGCCGTGGTTTTTCACATACATGAAGCCGGCGTTCGACAGCGCCCATCTTATCTCACGAGAAACCCCTTGTTTGTTTGTCCCATCGAGAAGTGGGCCAATATCAATCAACGGTATTTTATCAAATCGCTCGCGTTTTGCTTTCAACTTGTCGTCGAGCCTGACTATGAGATCCTTGGACATAGTACACCTATTGGAAATGGGGTATTTACGCTGAGTGTTGAAGCGCCGAAACGTGAAGAAACGTCAAAACGCGACACGGTCCTGGGTACCTAGAACAACCGGCTCTAGCCTTCGTGTCGCTCTGAAACTTATTTTCCTAGTGTAGGGGCCGTCATGAGCAGCGCGCTGCCAGCACCTGCTCCCAACTGCCAAATGGAGTATCAAAGCTCGTGCCAATTGGTGAAAGGACCGTCCAAGAACAAACTTATGAGTGCTTTCCGAGTCTTGGACCGGGGATGATGATAGGGTCGGTTCTAACTACGCGTGTATGGTTGACGACAGAACGGACATTGTAGGACCTGAAACTGCTGTAGGCTGACTCAGGGGCTGCGGGAATGCCCTCGCAGTCCCCGCGGAGCACGGCCCCGCGCAGGTCATCCGGAGAACTGGGGCGAGATGCCGCGCTCTGCTGTATTTTCGGTCCCAAGGACAAGCCGGGGGTCATTGCCCTCGCGGTTCCGAAGCAAGCAGTTTCGACGCAATCCACGAGCCTTGCCGCCAGAAGGCCAGAGTGCTCCTCCGGTCGAAACCGGTTGCTTCGGACCCGCAAGGGCGCTTTGGAAAGATTGCTCACGTCCCGGAACGCTTGTCCGAATGGTCGCCGCGCTATCCCTCGACGGACGGAGCGAGCAGGTCCGCGCTGGCCCGCGCAAGCTCACGTCTGTCGTAGAGACAACTCAGCCCCTCGCAATCGTCGCGTGCTTTCTAGGCCGGTACTCTAGGGGCTTTCCCGAGTAAGTGCTGGTTACAGCGCGGTCAGGCCGGAGGACGACCTCGCCGATGCGCGACCTAGCGGGCATGATCCTCGGACACGACGGGCTCAAGACATTCACCCCGCCGCCCTTCAGAGCCGCCAGGTAGTTCCTCCAGGCGAGCGCTCGCGGTCGGCCATCTGAAGGGCCCGCATCTCTCCCCTCGAGCATGGCCAATCAAGATTAGCAAGGCTGAGCGGAGAAGGGGCGGACGTGGCGAGATGATGGTCAGGCATACTGTTCGCCGGCTGGTCTGGTCTCTTCCGACGAAGGGGCCATCGAACAGGACGGAACTAGACCTTGCTGATTGCCCGTTGCTATTGCCGGACCGCACCTCCACCGTCAAGATGGCGGCCAGTACCTTTCACTTTAAGATACGCATCCGATAGCGCACATGGCCATCCTGCTCGACGTAGGAATCGTAAAGCTTACGCGCGCGGGCGTTGTCCTTATCGGCGTGCCAGTAAAGCCGCTCCCAGCCGTTCCTTTTGCAAACCGCGACGAGATCGTCGACGAGCGCCCGGCCAATGCCGGAACCGCGGAAATGCTCGTCGACATACAGATCCTCGAGGTAACAGTCATTGCTCTTGACCCACGACGAAGGGTGGGGGATATGAATAGCGAAGCCTACGGGCGTGCCGTCCTGCTCGGCTACCCGCATGTTCACCGGCGAGCCCGGATCGACAATGCGCCTCCAGGCGGCCGCAGTAACCTCGGGATCGAGTGTCGTCCTGAAGAAGTGCACGTGGCAGTCCCAAAGTTTGCGCCAGGCAGTTTCGTCCTCCGGCCGCGCATTCCTGATCTCAAGTGCCATGGCCGTCCTCGATGAAAAGAGCGGGAAACACCTGCGATTGATGTTTCTCCATGCTTGGTTGTGACCGGCGGCTGTGCCGGTCGGCAGATTTATTATTCAACCGCAGGGACGATGCTTCCTTCAGGTCTCCTGCCGCTTGCAATGCTCTCCTGCTTATCCAGTTCAGAGACGTAGCCCATGGCCCCAAAACCTCCCAGGGCATTGTTGACCTCCGAAATAGACGTTGAATGAAGCAACCTCTGGCATCACGCCACAATCGATCCGTCGACGCCGCGGACGTGGTTCAGCAAGAAGTGGCTCAAGTTGTGCCCATCAAAGCTGGATCAAAAGGACAGTTTGTGAGATTTTCCACGCCATTTTCTTTGATCAGCACCTGCTCTTCCAGCTTCACGCCTTCGTGCCCGCCAACGGTGCCGATGTATGACTCCACGCATAGCGTCATGCCCGGTTCGAGCACATAGTCGAATGCTCCTGGGATGAAATCTTCCGGGTAAAGAATGGCAGGATATTCGTCGCAAAGGCCTATCCCATGCATCATAACGCCGTAGCGCTGCTCGACGAATTCCGCAGGGAGTCTGTGACTGCGTTCCGTGAGCTCCGTGAACGATATGCCTGGTTTTAGCATGGCCATATTTGCCATCATGTGCTCATAAGCGATCTCGTGCAGCCTTCGCTGCTCGTCACTCGGTCGGCCGTCGCCGCAGTACCACGTTCGGGAGAAATCCGCACACATGCCGTAAGGCCCAACAACATCGGTGTCGAATGCGACAAGCTCGCCTGTATTAATCCGACGTGGCCCCGCTTCCTGCAGCCACGGATTTGTACGAGGCCCGGACGAGAGAAGGCGCGTTTCGATCCATTCGCCACCGCGGGCGATGTTCTCAGCATGAAGGACGGACCACAATTCCGTTTCGGCGATACCTGGTCGCAAACGGTCGTGCATCTTGGCGACGGCAATCTCACAAGTTGCGATTGAACAGCGCATCGCGTTGATTTCGTCGATCCCCTTCACTGCCCGGGCATGCTCCATAAGCTGCATGCCGTTGCACACCTCAATGCCGAAGGCATCTAGAGCGCGCAGACCCAGGATCTCAATTTTGTCAACAGCCAGACGTCTGTTTTCGCCACCAAAGCGGCGCAGCAGTTCATCGACTTGCCCGGCAAAATCCTTCGCGATGGCCTCTCCTTCGTCCCCGGCGACAAAGTAGTAAAAGCCTGCCCCACCTTCTCGGATCTCGTTGATGAGCGGGAGGTGCGTAGACAGCTGACTACAGCCGCGAAGGTCCCAAAGAACGACATGCCCGTCCGCCGATACGAAAATGGCTCGGGAAGTATTGTGCATGATCCAGATTTGCATGTTTGTAGAATCAGTAGCATATCGGATGTTCAGCGGATCGAAGCACAGCACTCCAGCATAATCCCGCTGACGGAGTTGCTGGACGACACGGTCTAGCCGGGCCGTACGCATGCGGTCCAAATTCGGCGGTGTAAGACCCTGCGCGGACCACTCGGCAAACGCTAGATCCGTCGGCCCAATCTCCACTCGATCATTGTCGTCGATGCTCCCGTCCGGCTTCAGAGCACGTCCCCCTCGTGTCGGGTCAATTTTGCGGTTCGCAATAGAAAACGACGTCATGTTTGGACTCCATTGCACAAGTCAGTTGCGTTACGAGGCAGGCATGGTCTGAATGCAGAACGCTCCTGCCGGCCGGTATCATCGTGCCGTCAACGAAGATTTCTATGTCCGTCATCGAACTCTAAGTGGCTTGATCTATTTCAGACCACTTTGAGTCATTGGAAGAGGAGCGGCGCCATATCCATTTCGACCTCTCAAATGCGGAAAATGATAGATATACTTGCCGAACTTGTATGCCCCGCAGGTGGTCGGCTGGTATTGCGCCGGATTGGCCTCGGAAATGCAACTTTCCAAAGGCGCGACAAGGGCATTATGGTCGGCGTCGATGAAGAACGGTATCGAGTAGCGTTCCCGTCCGGAGGTGTTCACCACTCTATGCAGGTTGGCGAGATAGAGGTCGTTGGTCATCTTCTGCAGCAAATCACCGATGTTGACGACGAAGGTACCGGGGATCGGTGTGCCTTCCACCCAGATTCCATCTCGGTTCATCACCTGAAGCCCTCCAACGCTATCCTGGGCGATAATGCCTAGGGTACCAAAGTCGGTATGCGCGCCGATACCGATGATCCTCTGGTCCACGACACCGGTCTGTGGCGGATAGCGTTGCAAGCGTTGAGACGTAATGGGATCCTTCATTCTCGACTCGAAGAAATCTGATGGAAGGTCAAGGCTGAGTGCTATGCCCTTCACAATCGTTATTGACAGCTCCTTCATCGCCTCGTGATAGGCGAAAACGGTCTCCCTGAAACCGGGCAGGGCGGCCGGCCACTGGTTGGGACCAAAGAACGGGCTCTCGACGTGCGGCCGCTCGGGGCCGATGTCAAAGCACTCTTTTAAGTCCTTGGTTTTTGATGGGTCCGTGTTTTCGCCGAAGATCTCGATATAACCGCGCAGCGCGACCCCAGAATTACTAATGTGGAATTTCATTTTCTCGTCGAGCGGCAAATCGAAGAAAGCCTTCGCCTGTGCAAAGGTCTCATCCAGTAACTTCCCTGATATACCGTGGTTCTTGATATACATGAAACCGACGTTGGCTAGTGCCCACCGAAATTCCTTGGCTACGCTTCGTGCATCGCTTCCGTCCAGCAACGGGCCCACGTCAACAATTGGGAGTCTCTCGAATGTCTGACGCTGGGCATGAAGCCTGTCGTCGAGCTGGACCAAATCTGATTTCGTCATTGAGTTCACCCCAGTTCTTTGTGGTGCACGTTTAGCCGCGAGGGTATGCGACGTTGGAGGTAGGTACTCTCGAAGATACTGGCTGCCGTTCGGCAGCATGGAGCCAGATCGTATCCGCGAGCCGTTGAAAAAAGGCGTAGCTTGTAGCCGCCGGGAGGCCTGGACCAAGACGGCGTCGGATTCCGAAATACCAGGACAAGGTCGTTCATCTTCAGCTCTTCCAGGGTTGGGCCTCGGCCTTCAGGACCAGAACTGTTGGTCGAGAGGTCGCGAGCCCGGCACCGCGCGTCGGAAGCGGCACACCCCTTGTCGCAACGTCAAGAGGTGTGCAAGCTTGGCTCAAACTAAGGCGTGCCTTTCAAGAGGTAAAGATAAACATCGTTTCACCGATGTGAAGACTCGGTAACGCAAAATAATAAATTCTTTAATCTAAGTAAGCTGTTGAAAAGGGGCTCGCGATGATGTGACGCCGAGGCGTCGGAAGGGCACCCGCGCCTATCACCGATCTGTTGCGTTCGGGCTCAGGTTTGCTCAAAAACCAGTTGGTTCGTCGCCAGAGCACCGACGGCAGAAGGATCTGAGAGCTCTATTTCGAGTGGCTGCGCCAGGTCACCACTTTAATAGGCGTATGCATTTGATGAGAACTGGTCAGAGCCTGTTGGAAGCCCAACCGATGGAGGGACATAGAGCCACCCTGGAGCGAATAGGAGCCAATCTGCACGGACGTTTCATTAGCGCCAATGGCTCAACATCTGCACCGAAAAGAGGATTTATGTGACTGCAACATTGCAACCCAAGCTGCCGCCGTTGCGCAGCTCCTATGCTGAACTGGCCCCCATTTCGACCGGACAGTCCGCCTAACGCGGGAGGCTTGGGGATATCCTCAAGCACAGGCTTATGGCTGACGACTATCGACGGATTGAACTGATCACCGGTGAGGTACGGCGCCGACACTGGACGACCGAACAGAAGCTGCAGATTATCGAGGAGAGTTTCCTTCCGGGCGAGACCGTGTCCTCTGTCGCCCGACGGCGAGGCGTGGCTCCAAATCTTTTGTATCGTTGGCGTCGTTTATTGAAGGAAAGCGGAGCGGCTGCGGTGGGATCGGACGAATCTGTGGTCGGGAGTTCGGAAGTGCGGCGGCTCGAAGAGCGCGTTCGCGACCTCTAGCGGCTTCTCGGCCGCAAGACCATGGAAGTGGAGATCCTCAAAGACGCGCTGGCCAGGTCGGAGTCAAAAAAACCGAACTTGCGGCTCTTGTCGCAGCCGAGGGATGGTTCCCGATGAAGGCCGTTGCCGAGACCCTCGGGGTGGCGCGTTCCCATCTCCACGACAAGGTGCATCGCCTGGTGAAGCCGCGCGGGCCTTGTCGCAAACCCGACGACGATGGGCTCTTGGAGCTGGTTCGCCGCCTGATCGACGAACGCCCGACCTATGGCTATCGCCGCATCACAGCCCTGACGAACAGGGAACGCGCCAAGACGGGCGAGCCGGCCGTCAATCACAAGCGCGTCTTCCGTATCATGCGCCAGAACAGCATGCTGCTTGGCAGGCACACGGGCCGCAGGACCGGCCGCGTCCATGACGGCAAGGTCATCGTTATGCGCTCGAACCTGTGCTGGTGTTCCGATGGCTTCGAGGTCGGATGCTGGAACGGAGATATCATCAGGGTCGCCTTCATCATCGATGCCCATGACCGCGAGATCATCGCATGGCATGCCGTCGTGGGATGGGCATCAGCGGCAGCATGATCCGGGACATGATGCTGGAAGCTGTCGAGAGCAGGTTCGGCGCCCTCCAGTCGCCGGCGCCGCTCGAATGGCTGACGACAATGGCAGTGCCTACACCGCCAAGGAGACGCGCGACTTCGCCACCGCGCTCAATCTCATTGCCTGCTTCACGCCAGTCCAGAGCCCGGAGTCGAACGGCATATCCGAGAGCTTCGTCAAAACCTTCAAACGCGACTATGCTCGCGTCAATCCTTTGCCAGATGCGGTCACCGCACTCGGCAAAATCGCCGGATGGTTCGAGGATTACAACGAGAACCATCCTCATTCAGGGCTCAGAATGCGCTCCCCAAGGGAGTTCATCCGAGCACAAACTCAATAGCCGACTGTCCGGTCAAATAGGGGCAACTCCATTGCCGACGAGGCAAGACGACCATTTGCCAAAGAGATTAGGACCGAGCGGTGCAGGCTGCGCCGAACCGCTATGCTGCCTTGCTGGCCGTCGTGAAGATGCTCCACATCATCAGTTCAGCCTCTATCCGGCTTGCTTGGGAGACACGCACCCCAGCTTATGTTGTCGGCTTTGTCTCAGTTTGTACGGTTCGCGACCGTTGCTGTTCTAGGCAATTTCTCGTTCTTACTGACCACATATCGCGCAAAAACATTCTTACCCCGCCTGGCGTCAATTCAAAGTTCGAGCGCTTCGATGGTTTGCAAGCGGAAGAGGCTGTCATCGACGGATTTGGTCCGACGGAAGAGCTTCGAATTGGCACGAGTTTTGAACCCGAGGTAGCGGGTGACCACCAGGGGCGCCTAGTAACATCTGCTTACGTGCCAAGGAGCTGCGATGAATACTGTCGATGAGGAAACCGCCCTTGAGCACACCGCGCACAAGCGCATCAAGGAGGTCCTTGGCCTTGATGGCGACGCCGATCGCTTAGCCCAGTTCTATCGCCAATGGGCCAGCACCTACGATCTGGACGTAGTTCACTACCGATACTGCGCGCCGACCATCGTGGCCGAACTCGCGGCTGTTGTACAAATGGCATATTTGGACAAGGAACGAGCAGCCACCGCGATTTTGGATGCCGGCTGTGGAACGGGCCTCGTCGGAGTGGAACTGGAACGCCTCGGATTCCGGCTAATCGACGGTTTCGATCTCTCCAAGGAGATGGCCGAAAAGGCTCGGGAAACTCGCGTATACCGCGACGTCAGAGGCGACGTTGATCTTAGCGTGCCGCTCTCCGGATATTCTGCGAGCTATGATATCACGGTGTGCTGCGGCGTCCTAACGCTCGGGCATGTCCAACCGGATCGGCTGCGTGAGTTAGCCCGCGTTACGCGTCCGAAGGGGTTTGTCATCGCAAACACCCGCAGGAGCTATGCGGATGCCACTTGCTTCGCAGACGAGGTGAAGCGTCTGGAGGATGCGGGTGTACTCGTGCTTACACAATGTCTGTACGACGGCAAATACGTCGCGGAGGAGGACGCTCATTACTGGGTTTTCCGGATACCGGAAAAGGGCAGATCACCAGAGATTTGAAGACTCCACAATTTGCTGGCGGGCTGACGCAAGGCAACGCGTATATCCACTAGGAGCATTGCGACATGACTGCGCAATCAATCGCGGAAGCCGGACGGAACTTAAGAGAACGCTGCCGTGCGGCATTTAGGTCCGTCTACACCTGCGGTCGGCGAGGGGCACCATCGTCAAAGTCGGCTCAATCGAAGGGCGGGCTCCAATACGAAACTCACGGCCTACTGGACCTCCAAAGCCGGCGTATCCATAATCTCACCCGCGCCGTGGCGATCGACAATAGCAAGGCGTCCGTTGCACGGAGTTGCATCGCCGGGGTGGATCAAAGCCGATATAAGAATGTGGATGTCATGAGAAACCTGCCGATCCACAGGGTTCCGCCAAAGGGGGCGGAGGTAATTCATGCAGTAGGCCGCACCGATGGAGGCTCGGTCGCGAGCTTATGCCTGCCAAGGGCAGGTTTGCGCTCCCGAACGGAGTCATTGCGCTTCTGTCAAACAGGTTGTCGGCAAACGCAATGGACGATGCAAATTTAACGAAAAGTTGAGTTTTGGGACGGGCCCACGAAATCCATGGACAGTCTCGTTCCGCGAAGCTTCGGCGAATAGGCGCGGTTTTTCTGGCGCGTCTCGAGGCAATCCAACTGGAGGTAATTAAATGGTGTCGAATGTTGCTTTGGACGAGCGTCGGAATGCGGCTGTTTCGGCAGGGGGCTCGTGGTCCTTTCCGATATATGTCGAGCGGGCTCAAGGTGCCGAGATCTGGGATGTTGAGGGGCGGCGATATATCGACTTCCTGAGTGGAATGGGTGCTCTCGCGGTCGGCCACTCGCATCCGAAGGTCGTCGCTGCCATCCAGGCCCAGCTTACCAAGTTCAGCCACACCTTTTTTGGCACCGCTCCTTACGAGAGTTACCTCGCCGTAGCCGAGCGGTTGAACCAGCTTTGCAAGGTGGGCGGACGGGCCAAGACATTGCTGGTCACGACCGGTGCGGAGGCGGTCGAGAATGCTGTCAAGATTGCCCGCGCCCACACCAAGCGGCGCGGCATCATTGTCTTCGGCGGTGCATTTCACGGCCGCACGCTGTTGACGATGGCAATGACGGGAAAGGTAAATCCATACAAGCAGTCCTTCGGCCCGTTCCCCGGCAACATCTATCGCGCGCCCTATCCGGATCTGTATCGGGGCGTCAGCGTCGAGCACTGCCTTTCGGCCTTGGACACGCTCTTTGAAACCGAAATCGAGGCGAGTGCGGTCGCGGCGATATTCGTCGAGCCGCTTCTAGGCGAAGGCGGCTTCATTCCCGCGCCCGTCGAGTTCATGGCAGGTATCCGGCGCCTTTGCGATCAGCATGGCATCGTCCTCGTCGCCGACGAGGTGCAGTCTGGCTTCGGCAGAACCGGCCGCCTGTTTGCGATCGAGCACACGGGCATCGAGCCTGACTTGATCACGATGGGCAAGAGCATGGCGGCTGGCATTCCAGTTGCGGCGATCGTCGGCAAAGCCGAGATCATGGATTCCGTTGCGGCCGGCGGACTGGGCGGAACCTACGCGGGCAATCCGCTGGCCTGTGCGGCTGCCTTGGCCGTCCTGGATGTGCTGGAGGAGGAAAACCTGCTTGGCCGCGCCTCTGAGATCGGCGAGCGCCTTACGGCTGGCCTGCAGCGGATTCAAAAGAAGCGAAACCGCACGGTGATTGGCGACATCCGTGGGCTGGGCTCGATGATCGGCGCCGAGCTGGTCGAAGATGGGGAAACCCGCAAGCCGGCGCGCGCGCTCACCGCCAAGGTCATCAAGGAAGCAGCCAGCCGCGGCCTGCTGCTCGCATCGGCCGGCCGACACTTCAACGTCATCCGTTTCCTTGTCCCGCTGGTCCTGACGGATGCGCAGGTCGACGAAGCCCTGGGCATCATCGACGAATCGATCGACGCTGCGCTCGAAAGCGAGCTTGCTCCGGCAAAGGCAGCAGATCAGGCAGGTTGAGAACTCATGGACTTCGCAGACCCCTCTGAGGCACTTGCACTGGCAAGTGAATTCCGTCGTGCACCGTTCGGGCACCACAGTCCGAACCTGCAGAAGCTTCTACGGATGTTCCGCAGCCTTCCAATCGCCGGAAAGCACGCCTTGCTGACAATCCGGCCCAATCGCAGCTGGATGCTCATCACCCTGACAGGGATCCGCGGCCGTCCCATGACAAGACATGAGGACATCATCTTTGAGGACCTGGCGGAGGCGGAATGGTACGTATTCCGGCAACGCTGGCGTCAACATTTCGGGACTGAGCTTCCGGACGGAGCTGTAGCATGAGGACGCTGGCTGGTTACTCAAACGTTATAAGCGCCAAGCCGGGCGACACCGTCGAATTCAAGGTCAGTTCGCACGGCCCCGCGTCGACCTTCTCGGCTCGTCTGGTGCGGCTCATCACTACCGAGGAGCATCCGCGCACCGCCGGTTTGATCGAACGTGAAGTCGATGCCGCGTTCAAGGGGGAATATCGCGCTCGACGGCAGCCAATCCACACTGGGTCTTACGGCTATGTCGAGCATGCGACCGCGTTTTCCGGAGTGGAGGATTTCACGTTCCAGACCTGGCTGTGGCCAACCCTGCTTGGGACCAAGCGTCAAACAATCGCCGGTACTTGGGACGAGAGCCGCAGCTTGGGTTTTGCCATCGAGATCGACGAGATGGGTCGATTAACGTTCCTGATGGGTGATGGTGAAGGGAGCGTGTCCAGCGCCAATTTGCCCACGCCCTTGCTTGAGCGGCAGTGGGTCTTCGTTGCTGCCAGCTACAGTGCAAAGGATCGCACGGTCGTGCTGCACCAGAACCCTCGCTGTGACATCGGTGATCTCGGCTCCGCGGAGACCCGCAAGTCTGACATTGCTGCCTGTCATGGGAACGCTGCGCAAAGACATTTCTTCATCGCTGCCCATAAAGCGTCCGGTAGCGACGGACTGTTGTTGGCAGGGGGACATTACAATGGGAAGATCGATTCTCCCCAACTTCACGCCTGCGCCCTTTCAGTTGAGGAGATGGCCTCGCTTGGCAGCGGCGCCGCAGTCGACCGGCTGAACGAGTGTGTTTCGGCCGATTGGGATTTCAGCATCGATCAGGGATCGGATGTCTTCAAAGATGTCTCGGGCAATGGACTGGACGGCCGCCTGGTCAACATGCCTACGCGGGCCATGAAGGGTTACAACTGGACCGGGCAATTCCATGACTGGCGAGCCGCGCCAAATGAATATGGCGCGATCCATTTTCACGACGACGACCTCTATGACGCAGGATGGGCGACCGACTTTGCCTTTACGATCCCGAGCGGGCTTGAAAGCGGCGTTTATGCCGCGCGCCTTGACGCTCAGGATGCAAGCCCAGCGTATGTGATCTTCTTCGTACGGCTGCCCAAGGGCCAGGCCACTTCTGATGTGGTCTATCTGGCCTCGACGGCGACCTACATGGCGTATGCCAATCAGTCGCTCATTGCACGCGACCCGCTCGACGAGATGAGCATGGGCAGCCTTCTGGTGTTCGGAGAAGACGATGTCTT
>NZ_JBVVQM010000038.1:0-12277 GCF_055811155.1 Mesorhizobium sp. WSM4822
CTCCCCGTGAACGGCAGGGCTATCGCATATGGAATTCCTGAGATGTCTGCCCGGCACGGACCCCCACCCCTAACCCCTCCCCACAAGAGGGAGGGAGGACTTCCGTTGGTGCTGACCTAGGCGAATCGCCTGTCTTTTCGGCGCCAAAGAAGAATTAGAGGCACGCGGCAGCGTTCCCTCCCCCTTGTGGGGAGGGCTAGGGTGGGGGTCCTCTTCGCAAGAATCCATATGCGATAGCCCTGCCGTAAACGGGGAGAAGGGAGCTAACGGCCAAAGGCCGAGCCCGCGACCGCGGGCCGCCGATCGTTCGGCGCCCCCGCGGAGGGCCCGCCGCGGCAGCGGCGATACGGCCCGTGAGCGAAAACTAAGCCGCCTTCTTCTTCGGCCGGATCAGGCCGCGCTCGACCAGCAGTTCGGCGATCTGCACCGCGTTGAGTGCAGCGCCCTTGCGCAGATTGTCGGAGACGATCCACATCGACAGGCCGTTGTCGATGGTCGAATCCTCGCGAATACGCGAGATGAAGGTGGCGTCCTCGCCGGCCGATTCCAGCGGCGTGATGTAGCCGCCGTCCTCGCGCTTGTCCAAGACCTGGCAGCCTGGGGCTTCACGCAGGATATCCCGCGCCTCGTCGGCGGTGATCGGCTTTTCGAACTCGATGTTGACCGCTTCCGAATGGCCGATGAACACCGGCACGCGAACGCAGGTCGCCGTCAGCTTGATCTTGGGGTCGAGCATCTTCTTGGTCTCGGCGACCATCTTCCACTCTTCCTTGGTGGAGCCGTCGTCGAGGAACACGTCGATGTGCGGGATGACGTTGAAGGCGATGCGCTTGGTGAACTTCTTGACCTCGACGCCATCGGCGACGAAGACCGCGCGGGTCTGGGTAAAGAGTTCGTCCATACCTTCCTTGCCGGCGCCCGACACCGACTGGTAGGTGGCGACGACGACACGCTTGATGGTGGCGAAGTCATGCAGTGGCTTCAATGCCACCACCAGCTGCGCCGTCGAGCAATTCGGATTGGCGATGATGTTCTTGCGCGTGAACAGCGAGATCGCGTCCGGGTTCACTTCCGGCACGATCAGCGGCACGTCCTGGTCGTAGCGGAAGGCCGACGAATTATCGATGACGACGCAGCCCTGCTTGCCGATCTTCGGCGACCATTCCTTGGAGACGTTGCCGCCGGCCGACATGATGCAGATGTCGGTGTCGGAAAAATCATACTGGTCGAGCGTCTTCACCTTCAGCGTGCGGTCGCCGAACGACACTTCCGTGCCCTGGCTGCGCCGCGACGCCAGGGCCACGACTTCGCTTACCGGAAAGCCGCGCTCTTCCAGTATGTTGAGCATTTCCCGGCCCACATTGCCCGTGGCTCCGACGATCGCTACCTTGAAACTCATCGAAAAATCTCCTGTCCCTCTCCGCTTGGTTTTTGGAGAAACCCGCTGCCCGATGCGGGTTCCGTCCCCCGGGCCGAACCCGGGAGAGGGTGGTTAGGCCAAGGGAATCACACCGTTTTGATGGTGGTTTTGGCCATAGTTTTGCTGGAACGAGGGGACGCGCCGACGCGCCCGGCCCAATGATGTGCATTGAGGCTGGGGGCATCGAATGCAAGAAGAGCCATCAAAAGGCCGCGCATCGAAAAACGATCCCGTTCAAAGCGGGCTTTTACGCGGTTTGCGTCAAGAGTCAATTGCGATGAGCGTCCTGTTGCCCTGTACAATGGCGGCGGCACGAAGTACGAACGGCATGACCATCCGGCTCATGGAGCGTCCCGACGCCCGCCGAAGACAGGCCCATTGCTGGGCATATAAGAATCCGAATTCCGAAAGAGTAAGATGTCCAACTTCGATGCACTCGTTCCCGCGCTGGCAAGGGCGCTGGAAAAACGCGGCTATTCCGAGCTGACGCCCGTCCAGAAGGCGGTTGTGGCGCCGGAACTCGGCGAGGCCGATGCGCTGGTTTCGGCGCAGACAGGCTCCGGCAAGACGGTGGCCTTCGGCCTCGCTCTGGCGCCGACCCTGCTTGAGGGCGCGGAGCGCTTTGGCCACGCCGCCGCACCGCTGGCGCTGGCGGTGGCGCCGACGCGCGAACTCGCCTTGCAGGTGACGCGCGAACTGGAATGGCTCTACGAACTGACCGGCGCCACCGTGGCGTCCTGCGTCGGCGGCATGGACATGCGCTCGGAGCGGCGTGTGCTGGAGCGCGGCGCCCATATCGTCGTCGGCACGCCCGGCCGGCTGCGCGACCACATCACCCGGCGCTCGCTCGACATGTCGGCGCTGAAGGCGGTGGTGCTCGACGAGGCCGACGAAATGCTCGATCTCGGCTTTCGCGAGGACCTCGAATTCATCCTCGACGCCGCTCCGGCCGAACGCCGCACGCTGATGTTCTCGGCCACCGTGCCGCGCTCGATCGCCACGCTCGCCCAGGGCTACCAGCGCGATGCGGTGCGCATTTCGGCCGCCGGCGAGGAGAAGCAGCATCTCGACATCGAATACCGGGCGCTGAGCGTCGCCCAGCCCGACCGCGAGAACGCCATCATCAACGTGCTGCGCTATTACGAAGCCAAGAACGCGCTGGTGTTCTGCAACACGCGTGCCGCCGTCAATCATCTGACCGCGCGCTTCAACAACCGCAACTTCTCCGTCGTGGCGCTTTCGGGCGAGCTCAGCCAGAACGAGCGCAGCCATGCCTTGCAGGCAATGCGCGACGGCCGCGCAAAAGTCTGCATCGCCACCGATGTCGCGGCGCGCGGCATCGATCTGCCCAATCTCGAGCTGGTCATCCACGCCGATTTGCCGACCAATCCGGAAACGCTGCTACACCGCAGCGGCCGCACCGGTCGCGCCGGGCGCAAGGGCGTCAGCGCGCTGATCGTGCCCAACAGCGCCCGCAAGCGCACCGAGCGGCTGCTGCAGAACGCCGGCCTCAAGGCAACATGGGCGAGCCCACCCTCGGCCGACGACGTGATGCGGCGCGACGACGAGCGCATCCTGGCCGACCCGGTTTTCGACGAGCCGGTGAAGGACGACGAACGCGGTTTCATCGACGCGCTGCTCGCCAGACATGGCGCCGAACAGGTGGCCGCTGCCTTCGTGCGCCAGTGCCGCGCCAGCCGCTCGGCGCCCGAGGACCTCATGGAGATCGCGCCCTTCACGCCGTCGCGTGAAAGACCGGCGGGCGAAGGTTTCGCGCGCCGCGACGAGGCGCCCAGCCGCCGCGACGATTTCGGTGACAGCGTCTGGTTCTCGCTGTCGATCGGGCGCCGGCAGAATGCCGAGCCGCGCTGGCTGATCCCGATGCTGTGCCGCACCGGCAGCATCTCGAAACGCGAGATCGGCGCCATCAAGATGCAGCCGGAAGAGACCTACGTGCAGATATCAGCCGACTGGGCCGACCGCTTCCTGGCCGCGATCGGTCCCGACCGCAAGCTGCAAGGCAACATCCTGGTGAAGCGGCTCGATGGTACGCCCGATCTTTCACGCGCCGGCTATCAGCCGCCAAGCCCCGACAAGAAGCCGCATCGCGGCAAGGCGCCGTTCGACCCCAACGCGCCGAAGCGCAAATTCGAAAAACGTGCACCGGCAGCAGTCGATCAGCGCCCGGCCGCCCCGCATGATGCAAAGCCATGGGCGAAGAAGCCGGGCAAGCCGAAATTCGACACCACCGGCGCGCCCAAGCACAAGAAGGCGAAGAAACGGCCCGTCTAGAGCATTTCACCGTTTCACGGAAACGGCGATCTGCTCTAACTCTTTGTTTTGACGCAATTCCCAAGGGAAAACGCTATGCGTTTTCCCGGGAAAACCGCTTCACACTTTTCCTAGAATTGCTCTAGGACTTTGGCCGGAGGGACGCGCTTTCCTGCAGGCCAGCCTTGATGGCAGCCCAGCTGGCCGATGCCGGCGTCGGGCGATGCTGCTTTGCGATGCGTTCCGTCAGCGATGAGCGCCAGTCCGCGTCTTCCGCCATCCTGCGGATCGCAGCGTACCAGCCGGCCTGGTCATTGGAATCGATCGCCGGCATCAGCCCGCCGCTCGCCTCGATCAGCGACGGCGCGGTCGAGACGATGACCGGAACGCCGAAATCGAGACATTCCGAGGCGCCGTAGCCCCAGCCCTCGATATGCGAGGGAAAGACGCCGAAGGAAGCGCTGCGGTAGTATCGGATGAGCTCCTCATCGCTGATCGCTCCGGTGAACGTAACCCGCTCAAGCAATCTGGGATGGGCCTTGAGATAGGCGCGCAGCGGATCGATCATCCAGCCCCAGCGCCCGGCGCAGACGAGCCGCGGTAGCTTGACGCCCTCGTCGAGCGCCTGCTGCCAGACCCGCGCCAGCAGGATGTGGTTCTTGCGCACTTCGATGGTCGAGCAATAGAGCACGAACGGCTCGTCGGCCTCGATGCGCGAAATCTGGCCGATGCGCGAAGCCGTCTCGTACAGGATGGACGGCATCGGAAACCGGTATACCACCGGCTGCGTGACGCCTGCCTGTTGCATATGATCGGTCAGCGTCGCACCAACTTCGTCGGATGCACAAAATGCCGGCGCGCCGGAACGCACGAGGTGCTCGAGATATGACCCGTAGCGAGCCTCGCCAGGGCTCATACCAACCATGTCGGGGCGCAGTGTCGGGATGAGGTCGTGGCAAAGAAACGCGAGGCCGCCGGCGCGCCCGGAGACGGCGGTTCGGTCATCCCCGGTCAGAATGTGATGGCTGATCAGGACAAAGCCGCGTTCGGTCTCGTTCGGTTGGCTTGGAACCTGACGCGGGGCCGACCGGATCCGCGCCCGCTGGTACAGACGATAGGCCCGGATCAGCAGCCTCGTCGCCTGATAGGCAATCCCTTTGCGGCCATGGGTCACCGTCTTGGCGAGATGGCGGTCGGCGTCGCGCTTGCCCCATGGCTGCTGCCTCACCGCTTCGAGGGCCTGCGACATCGCCGTGCGTCTCCCAGGCCATCGTTTGAGGCGCCAGGGTGAAATCTCGCCCGTCGCGACATGGTCCTGCTCGAAAGGAGCGAGGGGGCGAAACCGGCCTTCCCACGGTCGGAACGCCACCACCTCTACGCAAGGGTCGGGATCGGCCAGGGCTGCGCTGACGAGAAAGCTTTCCACCCGCGGGATGCCGACAAGTCCCTGGCCGGACGGCCAGAACGTCAGGCCGGTGGCGTCGATGGCCAGCCAGGGAGGCCTTCTTTCCCCTCCATCTTCAATCACGGTTTTACTGTCAGGACTCTCGACTGTCATGTTCTGCTTCTGTCGAAGGCGGTTGCACTCGATGCCTTATGCTTCATTTGCCGCGAAGACGGTAGCCATGCCGGCTTGCCCATCGGCTCGGCCCTGTGCCACCTTCGGCCGGGACGTGGCGAGCGGGGGTGGCAAATGCGCGGCGAAGTGCTTCACTATGACGAGGACCAGGGCTTCGGCTTCATATCCGGAGCCGACGGCAACCGTTACACCTTCACCCGCGAGAACCTGCGCCGGCAGACCGCCATGCCCAACGGCACGGCCGTCGAGTTCCAGCCGGGCGGCGGCCAAGCGCGCGACGTCTTTTCGATCGCTGCTGCGACCGCCCCTCCGGCGGCCGCAGACCCCAGCATCAAGGCCGCACCGGCTCAGGCCAGCGTTCCGCCTGCAGCGGCCCCGTCTCCTGCGCAGCATTTCGGTCGATCTTCCGAGATAGCGGAGCCCAGTGATCTCTGGGGCTATTTCTGGCGCGGCGTGACGCAGAACTATTTCAATTTCGCCGGACGCGCCCGCCGCAAGGAATATTGGGGCTACTGCCTGTTTTGGACGGTTTGCCTGCTGATCATCGGCGGCATCGGCCTGTACACCGATATGGATATGGGCGGTTTCGACAGTGATATCTCGGGCGCGATAACGGTCGGGTTGTGCGGCACGTTCCTGCTGGCGACAATTCTTCCCAGCCTCGGCATGATCGTGCGCCGGCTGCACGACATCGGCCTGTCGGGCTGGCTCTGCCTGCTGATCCTGATCCCGACCATCGGCAGCCTGATCATCCTGGTCTTCGCGCTGATCCCGACACAAGCCAGGGAAAACCAGTGGGGGCCGGTGCCTGCGGGCGTCAGAATATAGTTTGCGTGCATATTGCAATCGCACCCAACCCTGGGTAGCATTCGCCGTAGCTAGCGTGAATGGGGGGCTGGGTATGCGCGGTGCGGTGCTTCACTACGACCAGGATCAGGATTACGGATACATCAACGGTATCGACGGCAAGCGCTATATCTTCACCCATAACGATCTGAATCAGGGGGTGACCCTCGCCAGGGGCACCCTTGTCGAGTTTCAACCGGATGACGGTACGGCGCACGATATAGTCGCCGTCACCCCGACAGCGCCATCGCCAAGCACGGGCCAGCCACGCCGTTCGGCCGAGAGCAGGCCCGCCTATTCCACGGGTCTGTGGGCTTACTTCTGGCGCGCGATAATTGCGGACTATAGCAATTTCAAAGGTCGCGCCCGCCGCAAGGAATTCTGGGCCTTCTGGCCATTCTACACCCTCGGGATATTGGCGCTTCTAGGCTTCGGAATACTCGTTGACCTGGCGTTCAATGGCTTCAAAACCAATGCGGACAGGACGCCGATGAGGGCCATAGGGCTCATACCCTTCCTGGTCTTCTTTTCGGGATTGATCCTGCCGTCGATTGCCCTCGTCGTGCGGCGTGTGCATGACGCGGGAGCGGCTGGTTTGCACTGCTGGGCTTCATCACTCCCATTGGCAGCATTGCCTTGCTGGTCTTCGGACTTCTGCCGTCCCAGGTGGGCGAAAACCCTTGGGGACCAGTGCCGGCAGGCGTCAGGATCTAGCCGCTTTTCAGCGCCTCGCCCGAAAGCCTGAGAAAGACCTTCTGGCCGTGGCGTTCGGCGCCAAGCCGGTCGTAGAAGCGCAGTGCGCCCTCGTTCCAGTCCTCGCTGGTCAGGTCGATGCGGCCGATGCCTTCGCGCAGGCAATGATCGGCGAGAAAGCCGATCAGCGCCCGGCCGACGCCGGCGTTGCGAACCTTCTCGCACACGAACAGATCCTTGAGGAACAGCAGCCGCTCGAGATCGATACCAGGATGCGCGATCGCCACCGACGCCAGGCCGCTGACCTCGCCGTCGACGAAGGCGAGCGCGAAATGCGGATAGGCCGGGCTTTCCTCGCCAAGCCATTTGCGTGCAGCAGACAGGGCCCGGTCAGCATCGAGAGGCGGCTGCCGGTAATGCTCCGCCATCTCGCACAATATGGCCGCGAGTGCCGTCGCGTCCTCGATCGTCGCCCAGCGGACGTCGACCGTCACGGAATCAGCCCAGGAATTTGGCGATGATCGCGTCGCCCATCTGAACCGTACCGACCTCGGTCATGCCATCGGACATGATGTCTTTCGTCCGCAGGCCTTCGTCGAGCACGGCGGCGATCGCGCTTTCGACACGGTCGGCTTCATCGACCATGCCGAAGGAATAGCGCAGGCACATGGCGAAGGAAGCGATCATGGCGATCGGGTTGGCGATGCCCTTGCCGGCAATGTCGGGGGCCGAGCCGTGCACCGGCTCGTACAGCGCCTTGCGCTTCTTGGTCTTCACGTCAGGCGCACCGAGCGAGGCCGACGGCAGCATGCCGATCGAGCCGGTCAGCATGGCGGCGATGTCGGACAGCATGTCGCCGAACAGATTGTCGGTGACGATGACGTCGAACTGTTTTGGCCAGCGCACCAGCTGCATGCCGCCGGCATCGGCCAGCATGTGGTCGAGCTTGACGTCGGAATAGCGCGCCTTGTGGGTCTGGGTGACGACCTCGTTCCACAGCACGCCCGACTTCATCACATTGCGCTTTTCCATCGAAGTGACGTGGTTCTTGCGGGTGCGCGCCAGCTCGAAGGCGACGCCGGAAATGCGCTCGATCTCGAACGTGTCGTAGACCTGCGTGTCGATGCCGCGCTTCTGGCCGTTGCCGAGATCGATGATCTGCTTGGGCTCGCCGAAATAGACGCCGCCGGTCAGCTCGCGCACGATGAGGATGTCGAGGCCTTCGACCACCTCCTGCTTGAGCGAGGAGGACGCCGCCAGCGCCGGGTAGCAGATGGCCGGGCGAAGGTTGGCAAACAGCTCCATGTCCTTGCGCAGGCGCAGCAGGCCGGCCTCAGGGCGCACCTCGTAGGGCACCGCATCCCATTTGGGACCGCCGACGGCGCCGAACAGCACCGCGTCGGCCGCCATCGCCTTTTCCATGTCGGCATCGGAGATCGCCGCGCCATGCGCGTCATAGGCGCAGCCGCCGACCAGCCCCTCATCGGTGGCAAAACCGCTGCCGAGCTTGTCGTTCATGACCGCGATCAGTTTCTTGACCTCGGCCATGGCCTCGGGACCGATGCCGTCACCGGGGAGCAGGAAAAGATGCTTCGTTGCCATGGAGGAACCGTCCTGGAAAGAATTTGAACCGCGGCCTTGCTAAACGCCAAGCCGGTTGTGCGCAAGGAGTAACGCAGCGATCAAGAACAACCTCGTTCGTTTGCGATCCTTCGCGCTCCCCTCTGCCCCGCCAGCCTCCCGCAAATTGCAGCGCCTTGCCTTCACCGATGCGAGAGAATGTTGACCAGCCGGCCGAACGGATCGCGGACATAGAAGCGGCGCACGCCCCAGGGCTCGTCGGCCGGTCCGTATTCGATGGCGAAGCCGGCCGCCTTCATAGCGTCGAGCGCCGCATCGACATCGTCGACTTCGATCGAGAGATCCGGCACCGGCGTGCCCGAGCCGCCCTGCGCCATGAAGCTGATCTGGACATTCATCTTTGCCTGCGAGCCGTAGGTGGCGATCCAGCCAAGATCCATCAACACATCGAGGCCGAGGACATCCTGATAGAAACGCTTGGCCGCAGTGGCATCCGATGTCTCGATATTGGCAACGATGCGCCGGACTTTCATCGTCGGTCGCCTTTCATGCCGTGCGCCGCAACGCCGTCACCTCGATCTCGATCTTCATTTCCGATCTGTTGAGCTGGCAGACGATCATCGTCGCCGCCGGCCTGATGTCGCCGAACGTCTCGCCGAGGATCGGGAAGACCACGTCCACGAAAGCCTGGTCGGTGATGTAGTAATGCGCTCGCACCACGTCGGCCATCTCGAAGCCGCCGTCCTTCAGCGCCTTGCCGATCGTCGCCAGGCAATTGCGCGTCTGCGCCTCCACCGTCTCCGGCATCGTCATCGTCGCGTAGTCGTAGCCGGTCGTCCCCGACACGAAACACCAGTCGCCCTGCACCACCGCACGCGAATAGCCGGCGGTCTTTTCGAAGGGCGAACCGGTGGAGATGAGTTTGCGCATGGGGCCTCGCAGGATTTGGTGGCCATTTTGCCGGAAAAGGGTAGGGCGGGTCATGGGCCAGAGGCCACCAATTGTTGCCACGAGCCGGAGCTAGGACGGTGAAGATTAGCCGAACCCTGGCGTCTTCGTCATCCTATGGCGAAGCAAGGAGCGAAGCGACGCGGCGCAGACCCCTGGAGCTGCTCCGCAGCCCAAGGGATCCATGCCGCGACTTCAAAGCGTTGCAGCGGTTCAGAATTCTGCTCCGCCGCGCCCTCCGACAACCGTCACGGCATGGATCCTCGGGTCAAGCCCGAGGATGACGAAGGCGTGGTGGTCGCTGCCGCGTCTAGTTCCCCAGCGCCTTGTCCAACGCCGCCTTCACATCCGCCGGCCATGTCGCCACATCAGGCCAGGCGTTCGGCTTGCCATTGTCGCCGCGGCGCGCAAAATAGAGCCTGTGCTGGGCCGGGTCGACCGCCATGAAGCCGTCATTGCCGCCGCAATCATGCGGCACGCAGCCGCTGGCGTAGAAGGCGCCCGAAGCGGTCTTTTCCGTGCCGCCGCCGACCAGCAGGCTGGTCGCCATGTCGGGCATGTCTTTGCCGAGCAGCTTTTCCGCTTCCTTGTAGACGGCCTCGTTGTGGAAGGCGTCGATGATGTTCTGGTACTTTTCCGGATCGATGTCTTTCCAGTCCGTGCCGGGTTCCGGCATGTAGGTCAGATTACCCGAAATCGTCAGCCCATCGGTCGGCGACCATTGCAAAGCCGGCTTCTCATCCCCCGGCAGCAGATAGGGCACGAAATAGATGGCGTTGTCGGACACCGCCGAGGGCGGTGCGCCGCACTGGTCCTGCTCGACTGTCGTGCTCTGGATGGTGCCGCCTTCCGGTTTCCAGACGATCACCGTCGCCGGCCCGCATTGATTGCCGCCGTCGCCCACATCGAACAGCGCCACCTTGACGCCGCCGACCTCGACTATTTTGTCGAAGAAGACGTCATAGTTGGTGGCCAGCTGCTTGCCGTCATAGGCAAGCACCTTCTCACCATACTGTTCCTTCTGGGTGATGGTCAGCGTGCCGCCTTCGAAAGGGACGGGCGCCTGCTTGTCGTCATCGGCAGCGTCGGCGGCGTTCGTCCCCTGATCGGCGGACGGCTGGTCCGTCGCCGGGGCCGGCTGGGTGGCGGGTGCCTGTGTCTGCGCGAACGCGCTCACGGTTTGCCCTAGCAACAAGGCCAGCCCGCAAACGCCGGCAAGAAGCAAACGTGTCATGACTGTCCCTCCGTTCGCCGCCACGAACCCGGCCTGTGGCGGCCGGGTCAGATCCTGCGACTCAGGCCCAGGGGCGCTGTTCGGCGTTCCGCTTCTCGAACGACGCGATGGCGCCGGCCTTCTCCATGGTCAGGCCGATGTCGTCGAGACCGTTGAGCAGGCAGTGCCGCTTGAAGTCGTCGAGGTCGAAGGTGACGACACCGCCGTCGGGACCGCGGATTTCCTTGGCTTCGAGGTCGACCGACACTGTGGCATTGGAACCGCGCGAGGCGTCATCCATCAGCTTCTCGAGATCCTCGGGGCTGACGGTGATCGGCAAAATGCCGTTCTTGAAGCAGTTGTTGTAGAAAATGTCGGCGAACGAGGTCGAGATGACGCAGCGAATGCCGAAGTCGAGCAGCGCCCATGGTGCGTGCTCGCGGCTGGAACCGCAGCCGAAATTGTCGCCGGCAACCAGGATCTGCGCCTTGCGGTAGGCCGGCTTGTTGAGCACGAAATCCGGATTTTCCGAGCCGTCATCCTTGTAGCGCATTTCGGCGAACAGGCCGGTGCCGAGCCCGGTGCGCTTGATCGTCTTGAGGTAATCCTTCGGGATGATCATGTCGGTGTCGACATTGACGATCGGCATCGGAGCGGCGACGCCGGTGAGCTTGGTGAACTTTTCCATGGCTTTTGCCCGTGTTTTCGTTGCGGGGGGATTGCTGAGGCACGGTTTACACAAAGCCGGCAGCAAATAAAAGGCAACTGTTCGTGCACGGTGGCACAAGCCAGCCCGATGGTGCAGTCTGGCGGCCATGGCAGAAAACGCACACGTCCTCTATAACAGCGAACCCGCGCTCGACATCGCCGAATTCCGGCGTGTGCTGGTCGAATCCGGCCTCGGCGAGACACGGCCGGTCGATGATGAAGCACGGCTGCGGGCGATGCTGTCGAGCGCCAATCTGGTGCTGACCGCGCGTCTCGACGTCGAAGGCAAGCCGCTGGTCGGCGTGATCAGAGGCATCACCGACTTCTCCTGGGTCTGCTACATCTCCGAACTCGCCGTTTCCCGATCGGCACAGGGGCTCGGCATCGGCAAGGGCCTGATGGACGAGGCGCGCCGGCAGCTTGGACCGTCGGTCGCCATCAGCCTGATCTCCATGCCCGACGCCGTCGGCTTCTACGAACGTATCGGCATGAAGCGCATGGCCGACGCCTTCTGGTTCGACCGCAAGGGCTGAGGTCGGCGCAGGCCTTTGACGTTGGAGGCGCACACCCCTCTCTGCCCTGCCAACGCTCAAATCACGTTCAATTCCCGGAACGCCCGCCCTTCCGCGACTCGACCATAGCCAAACGCCGAACAATCCACCGTGCGATAGCCGCCATGAACGATCAGTTCGGCCAGCGCCTTGCCGACCGCCGGCGCCTGCTGCAGGCCGTGGCCGGAGAATCCGTTGGCGAAGATGAAATTCCCGACCTGCGGATGCGGACCGATCACCGCGTTCTGGTCGAGCGTGTTGTAGTCGTAGTGGCCGGCCCAGGCGCGGGTCGGCTTGATCGCCTCGAAGGCGGGAATGCGGGTCGCCAACACCGGCCAGATCACCTCTTCGAACAGCGGCCAGTTTACCTCGAAGTCGCCGGGATCGGGGGCGCGGTCGCCTTCCTCCGGTTCGGCGCCGCCGGTGAGGTAGACCGAGCCTTCCGGACGGACATAGATGCCGGAGGG
>NZ_JBVVQM010000039.1:0-10371 GCF_055811155.1 Mesorhizobium sp. WSM4822
CACGGCGCTCAATTTTCTATGCCGTCTGAGCGGCATTGCCACGGCCACGGCGGCAATGGTCGAAGCCGTGCGTGGCCACAAGGCGAGGATCGTGTGCACGCGAAAGACGACGCCCGGCCTGCGAGCTTTGGAGAAATATGCGGTACGCGTCGGCGGCGGCGCCAATCACCGGTTCGGGCTCGACGACGCCGTGCTGATCAAGGACAACCACATCGCGATCGCCGGCGACATTCGCACGGCAATAGAGCGGGCGCGCGCCGCCGCAGGGCACATGGTGAAGATCGAGGTCGAGGTCGAGACGCTTGAGCAGCTCGATACAGCGCTCACGCTGGGCGTCGACGCAGTGCTGCTCGACAATATGTCGGTTGAGGATCTTACCCGCGCCGTGGCAATCGTCGGTGGCCGCGCCATCACCGAGGCTTCCGGCCGGGTGACACCGAAAATGGCTCCGGCGATTGCCGCGACAGGAGTTGACCTCATCTCGGTCGGATGGCTGACACACAGCGCGCCCATTCTCGACATTGGCCTGGACATGCCGTGTCGCGGGAATATCAGCACTCATTTGAACTAGCGGGAAGCACAATGGGGATGAACTAACGGAAACACAATGAAGAGCAACGCGCTCTGGCTGCGCACAGGGAAGGGGCTCGAAAGAACACGCTTCATGCCGCTTACCCTTCAATACTTGCGGTATTCCAGTATTGCGCTCACCGACGAGCCCATCGAAAGGGGCTCGCCACTGGACGGACTCGTGAGTGCGCTCGCTGATCAGCAATAGAGGTTTTTGACGATGAGGATGGGAATGAACGAGGAGTGCGACTCGAACTGTGCCACGCAGTCGATGGAGGCAGCACTGCCCCGATGGGACCGCAAAGAGGCCGAGGCTATATACGGCATGCCGTTCAACGATCTGCTCTTCCTGGCCCAGACCATCCATCGCCAGAACTTCGATCGCAACCGGGTGCAGCTGGCGCGGCTGCTCAGCATCAAGACCGGCGGATGCCCGGAGGATTGCGGCTATTGCAGCCAGTCTGCGCATCACGAAACCGGCCTGAAGGCATCGAAGCTGATGGAGGTCAAACATGTCATCGAGGAGGCGACCAAGGCACGAGATGCTGGCGCGACCCGCTATTGCATGGGCGCTGCCTGGCGCAGTCCGAAGGACCGCGACATGGACGCAGTGCTCGCCATGATCGAAGGCGTGAAGGCGCTTGGCATGGAGACCTGCATGACGCTCGGCATGCTCGAACTCAGCCAGGCGCAGCGCCTGAAGGCGGCCGGTCTCGACTACTACAACCACAACATCGACACGTCCGAGCGCTATTACGGCACGGTCGTTTCAACCAGGACCTTCGCCGACCGGCTGGAAACGCTTGGGCGCGTGCGCGAGGCTGGGATCAAGGTCTGCTGCGGCGGCATTTTCGGGATGGGAGAGGAAAAGGCCGATCGCATCGATATGCTGGTAACGCTGGCGAACCTGCCCGAGCCGCCGGAAAGCGTGCCGATCAACATGCTGATCCCCATCAAGGGGACGCCGCTTGCCGATGCCGAACCCATCGAGCCGATCGATTTCATCCGCACCATTGCGCTCGCCCGCATCATGATGCCGAAGTCGTATGTCAGGCTCTCCGCCGGCAGGACGGCGATGAGCGACGAGACCCAGGCGCTGTGCTTCTTTGCCGGGGCGAATTCCGTGTTTGTTGGCGACACGCTTCTGACGGCGGACAATCCCGGGGAGGACAAGGATACTCGTTTATTTAGACGTCTCGGCATCGAACCGATGCAATGCGAGGCGAAATGAACGAGCCACCGCTCGCCCGCTATGAAGCCACCTTGCTGGGGCTGGCCCGCAAGGACCGGCTGCGCACATTGGCGCCGCGGGCCGGGTTGGACTTCTCCTCCAACGACTATCTCGGGTTTGCCGCCTCGAAGAGACTTGGCGATGCAGTCGCGGCCGCAATCGAGCGGGGCACCCTGGTCGGCGCTACCGGATCGCGGCTTCTGCGCGGCAACGCGCCGGAGCATGAGGCATTGGAGGCAGATGCGGCGGCGTTCTTCGGGGCCGAACGGGCGCTGTTCTTCGGCAGCGGCTATGTCGCCAACTTCGCCCTGCTGAGCACCCTTGTGAAAAAAGGCGACCTGCTGATCCTGGATGAACTGGCGCACGCCAGCATGCATGAAGGGGCGCGGGCTGGACGCGCCGCGTTCAGGCTGGTGACGCACAATGACATTGATGCTTTTGAGGACGCGATCCGGTGCTGGCGCGCCGAAGGCGGCATCGGGCGCATCTGGATCGGGGTCGAGAGCCTTTACAGCATGGATGGCGACCGGGCGCCGATCGAGAGCCTGGTCGAGCTTGCCGATCGGCACGAGGCATTCATACTGGTCGACGAGGCACATGCCACCGGGGTCTGGGGATCGGCGGGCCGCGGGCTGGCCCAGGCGTTCGAGGGCCGCGACAACATCATGGCCCTTCATACATGCGGCAAGGCGCTGGGTGCATCCGGCGCGCTCGTCACCGGGCCGGGAGTACTGTGCGACTATATCGTCAATCGCTGCCGGCCGTTTATCTACGCCACCGCGCCATCGCCGCTCATGGCAGCGGCGGCGCGCGAAGCGCTCGCAATGCTGGTCGACGAGCCGATGCGCCGTATTCGGTTGCACGAGCACGTTGCCTTTGCAGGCCGGCAACTGGCCGAGCGTTGCGGAGCCAAGCCCAGCGGTTCGCAAATTCAGCCATTTTTCATTGGGGAGGTGACGCGCACAATGGCGATCGCGGCGGCTCTGCAGGCCCGCGGCTTCGACATACGCGGCATTCGTCCGCCGACCGTGCCGGAGGGTACCTCGCGGCTGCGCATTTCGCTGACGCTCAATGTCGGCAAAGCTGACATTTCGGCCATGGTCGAGACGCTTGCCGAAGTGTTGGCCACGGCATGAGCAAGCGCATCGTGGTCACCGGAACAGATACGGGAATTGGCAAAACGATTTTTGCCGCGGGGCTCGCAGGCCTGCTTGACGGCTTCTACTGGAAGCCGGTGCAATCGGGTCTCGATGAGGAGACCGACAGTGAGGTGGTCGAACGGCTCGCTGGCCTGCCATCAGGGCGCGTGCTGCCGGAGGCCCACCGCTTGAGGAGCCCGCTGTCGCCGCACCGTTCTGCCGAAATCGACGGTGTCTCGATCGAGGCTGCCGATCTTGCTTTTCCAGTCTTGCCCACACCGCTCGTCATCGAAGGTGCTGGCGGACTGATGGTGCCGATCAACCGACAGACAAGATTCATTGACATCTTCGCTGAATGGCGGCTGCCGGTGATCCTGTGCGCCCGCACCGAGCTCGGCACGATCAACCACACTCTGCTGTCCATCGAAGCCCTGCGGGTTCGCTCCATCCCGCTGATCGGCGTTGCCTTTGTCGGTGAAGAGGCGGCCGATACGCAAAGGACAATCACCGAATTGGGCGCGGTGCGTCAGCTCGGCAGATTGCCACTCCTGGCTCCGCTCACGCGCGAAACTCTGCGAAAGGCGATGATTGCCGGCTTCGACCTCGCTCAGATTGCCGAAGGCGAGTGATGTCGGGGTCGCGCGTGTGGCATCCATTCACCCAGCATGCGATCGAGCCGCCCATGCCGGCCGTTATCCGCACCGAAGGCGCTTGGCTACAGACGAATGACGGAAGGCGTATCCTCGATGCAACCTCCTCCTGGTGGGTGGTCACTCACGGCCACCGCCATCCACGGATCATGGAAGCGATCCGGATTGCGACCGAGATGCTTGACCAGGTGATCTTCGCCGGCCTCACCCATCAGCCGGCAGAGCAATTGGCCTCCGCGCTGATCGAAATGGTACCGCCGGGCCTCGACTGGGTCTTTTACTCCGACAGCGGCTCTACCTGCGTTGAAGTCGCGCTGAAGATGGCGCTCGGCTATTTCCGCAACATCGGCGCGCCGCGCTCGCGCATCGTCGCGATGGAACACGGCTATCATGGCGACACGATTGGCACGATGAGCGTCGGCGCCCGGGGCGTGTTCAATGCCTGCTACGAACCGCTTTTGTTCGAGGTCGACATCATTCCTTTTCCGACCGCGGGGCGCGAGCAGGAAACGCTTGATCGTTTCGAGGTCCTGTCTCGTGACCGCGGCGCCGCCGCGCTGATCATCGAACCGCTCGTGCTTGGCGCCGGCGGCATGCTGATGTATCCGGCCTGGGTTCTGACCGAATTGAAGAGGATCGCTGAGGCTTCCGGCACGCTCTTGATCGCCGACGAGGTGATGACCGGCTGGGGACGCACTGGAACCATGTTCGCCTGCGAGCAGGCGTCGATCTCTCCGGATATGCTGTGCACCTCGAAGGGCTTGACCGGCGGCTCCGTCCCGCTGGCAGCCACGCTCGCCAGCGATGCCATCTTCCAGGCTCACTATTCCGAAGACCGCAGGAAGACCTTTTTCCACTCGAGCTCCTACACCGCCAATCCGATTGCCTGTGCGGCGGCACTTGCCAATGTCGAGATCTGGCGTGACGAGCCGGTGGCCGAGCGGATCGCCGCCTTGAGCACGAAGCAGGCGGCCGGGCTTCACCGCTTCCGGGACAATCCATATTTCGCCGACAGCCGGGCGACCGGCACGATCGCGGCCCTCGATCTGCGCACCGGCTCAGCCGGTTATCTTGCCGAGATCGGGCCGAAGCTGCGCGCTTTTTTCCTCGAGCGCGGCCTGCTCGTGCGCCCGCTCGGCAATGTCCTTTATCTTCTGCCGCCCTATTGCATCACCGGAGACGAGCTGGACGGGCTCCATGACGCCATCGAGGAGGCCGGCGAACGCTTCGGCTCGCGGTCATGAGCCGGTCGTCGCGCATACTGGGCTTCGGTCATCATGCGCCGGCGCGCAAGGTCGAGAATGCGGAAATCGAAGATGGTCTCGGGCTCGAACCCGGCTGGATCGAGCGGCGCACCGGAATCCGCTCGCGCTTCTGGGCAACGGGCGAAGATACATTATCGGGCCTTGCCGCGCGGGCCGGCGACATGGCGCTGGCAAATGCCGGGGTCGACCGTGACGATATCGGCCTGCTGTTGCTCGCGACGTCTACGCCCGACCACCTTCTGCCGCCCAGTGCACCGCTGGTCGCACATCGGCTCGGACTGGGTCACGCCGGTGCTGTTGACCTGACAGGCGCCTGCGCCGGCTTCATCTATGCCCTGATGTTCGCGGACGGATACACCCGCCTGCATGGCAAAGCGAGCCTGGTCATTGCCGCCAACATCCTCAGCCGCCGCATCAATCCAGCCGAGCGCGCAAGCGCGGTGCTGTTTGCCGATGCCGCCGGCGCCGTGGTGGTTGTCCCGTGCGAAGAGCCGGATCGAGGCATCCTCGGCGCCGCGCTGGCCTCGGACGGCTCGCGCCACGGACTGATAAAGATTCCCGCCGGCGGAAGCAACACACCGTTCCACGACGGGCTGGAGCTCGAGCAGACCTGGATGACGATCGCCGACGGCCGCGAAGTGTTCGCCAAGGCCGTGGAGATGATGTCACGCTGCTCGCAGGACGCCCTCTCTGCTGCCCGTATGGGATCGCAAGACATCGACCGGTTCGTGCCACACCAGGCCAATGCGCGGATTTTCGATGCGGTCGGCAGGGTTCTCGGAATAGATGATGAAGCGATCGTCAAGACGATCGCCGACTACGGCAACTCTTCCGCCGCGACCATCCCGCTCTCGCTCTCGCTTTCGCATCGGGCACAGCCGTTTCGGCCCGGTGAAAAGATTCTTCTTGCGGCAGCCGGTGCCGGTCTCAGCGGAGGCGCCCTCATCATAGGAATTTAGCCGCACGGCGGTCATGCACAGGGAGTGGTCAGGGATGACACGAGCAAACGGGTCTGCCAAAAAACGGTCGCCGGCAAGCTTCACGGGCGCTGGCGCGGTGACGCGAGAGCGATCAAAGTTGCAGGCGATTCTGTCGATCAGCACAATCGGCAATGTTATCTTGCCGCAAGGGTTGTCGGCGCCAGCCTGGGAGAGTGGAGCCGACAGAGCTCATGCACAGCCTCGACGGGTCATCCTGGTCGATAGGTCGGCCTTTCCGGTGCATAGATCAACATTGTAGCGGCAGCAGTGCAGCCGAGAATTTGAATAAGCGGCCCTCTAAGGCATCATCATGCAGTCCGAAAACAATACCCATCTGCCTTCCTCAACAACGCTCGCTCCCTTTCGAAATCCGGTGTTTCGCTCGATCTGGACGGCCACACAAATATCCAGCCTCGGCTGGCTCGTGCAAACGGTGGCGATCAGTTGGCTGATGGCCACGATTTCCGCTTCGGATCTGATGGTTGCACTCGTGCAGGCTGCATCCACCTTGCCGGTATTCCTCCTTTCGATCCTGGCAGGAGCCATTGCCGACAACTTCAGCCGCCGATGGGTGATGTTTGCGGGACACTGCCTGATAGCCTTGGCGTCAACGACGCTGATGATTTCTGTGGGCCTCGGATTTGCCGGTCCCTGGCTAATTCTCGGCCTGGGATTCCTGGCCGGCTGCGGCTTTGCCTTGAATGATCCGGCCTGGCACGCTTCTGTTGGCGATATCCTTCACAAAAGGGATATCCCGGCCGCGGTCACCCTCATGTCCGTCGGATACAATATTGTGCGTAGCCTCGGTCCGGCTTTGGGGGGCGTGGTCTTGGCGTTCTTTGGACCGCTGGCCGCTTTCGCCTTGGCAGCCTTAAGTGATCTGGCGCCGCTAACCGCAATATGGCGTACTCGATGGGATGTTCGCACTTCCCCTCTCCCTCGTGAACGAATGACGATGGCAATTCATGACGGAGTGCGCTTCACGGTGATGTCCCTGGAGATCAGGGCAGCAATTGCTCGTGCGACCCTTTTCGGCCTGGCAAGCATCTCCATCCTTGCATTGCTGCCTCTGCTTGTCCGGGACCAGCTGAAAAGCGGACCCATCATCTACGGCATCTTGCTGGCCGGCTTCGGCATGGGTGCTTTCATCGCGGGCATGAGCAATAGCTATCTGGGGCGGATCACGTCTCAAAACAGGCTGGTGTCCTTCGCCTCCGTCGCTTGTGCAGTATGTTGCCTTTCTCTTGCACTCACATCGTCGGTTCCCGTGGCCGCCATTTCGCTGGCACTTGGCGGCGCGGGTTGGCTCATCACCTGGACTGGCATCGACGTGTCGGTGCAGCTGGCAAGCCCCAGATGGGTGGTCGGCCGCACATTGTCGATCTACTACGCGTTGAGCGCAGGTGGGATGGCGGCTGGCAGCTGGATCTGGGGTACTGTCGCACAAAACTACTCCTTAGGCTGGGCCTTGGAGGGCGCCGCAGGCGCTCTGTTGCTGGTTGCAGCTGCGGGAATACTGTTTCCGGTCGGTCCATGGGAGGAAACGGATCAGGAAAGTTCGGATTTTCGGCCGCCTGAGCTGGCACTCGACTTAAAGCCCAGAAGTGGCCCCATAGTGGTGAAAGTGGAGTATCGTATATCTGAAGAGAATATCGAGACCTTTCTGGGCTACATGCGCGCAAGGCGGCATGTTCAGAGCCGTGCTGGTGCGCGTAACTGGACACTGCAGCGAAATCTTCAAACGCCTTCGATCTGGACAGAGACATTCCGCACGCCAACCTGGATGGATTTTCTTCGCCTGAATCATCGGCTCACGGCAGCGGATAAGGAAATCGGTGATCATCTCCTGTCACTGCATGATGGGGAGCGTCCGCCTCACACAGTGCTTTCCATCGAACGCACGACTGAGGCAGCTCGTACCCGTTCCCCGACACTCTTTTCTCGCCCCCCCAGGTGACGTGCTCCAAGAGCGATGCTCAGCCTGCGCCGACAAGAGAGCGCCACGAGCAGCAGCGGCCAATTTAAATTATCGCGAAGCCGGCTCGTCGGAATGGCACGTCGCTTGCTGCTCCGCATGGAACGCACCCTGCTAGCCCACTAACAGCGGAGATGATTATGGCGATTGATTCACAAGGGCTGCCCCTCCCGTGTGCCCGAAGAGTTTGGCCGAACAGCCGTGTGGAAGCGGGGCGGTACGCGTTGTGACGTCTATTTTTAAGCCGGACGCAGGTCGATCCTCACTTTTGTCGGCAGAAGGCAACCCAGCACAGCGTTTCTTCCGTGTGTAGCACCATTGTCGAAGCAGTACGTCCTCGCGCCAGACAAGACGTCGATTCCTTATGCCAATATCAGACGGCAACTCACCTATTCAGCGGGTATTCCGCATTCCTCAGATTGCAAAGAAGAACGCGATCCCCTTTTGAATGGAGAATCCAGAATGAACGTGAGCAGCCTTCTTCTCGGCTCGGTTGCGGCCCTGACCTCCGTTTCGGTGGCTCGCGCGGCGGACGAAATCTCCGCGTCGGACCGGACCGAACATGTCCACATCTGCGACGTCTACGGTGCAGGCTACTTGCATGTCCCCAACACCGACACCTGCCTGCGCATCGGCGGCTACGTCCAATATGACGTCGGCATCGGTGGTGTCCCTTCGCATGAGGGGGCAAGAACATCCAGTGCGAGAACCGGGGAGGCTCAGGGCAGTTGGCGAAACAACACGCCTTTCACGTTCAAGATTTGGACGAGCCAGGAAACCGAAATGGACCACTGAAGACCTATACTGAAAGCCGCCTGAACTTCGGCAACCGCAACCCTTATCCGGGTCCGGACAGTGCTCAGAACCAAGCCTTCAACAGTGGCGCCAAGTTGGCTTCCGCCTGGACCCAGCTTGGTGGTCCCCGAGTCGGGAAGGACGAATCGCCTTCCACACATTTATCGGATACACCGGGAACATCCTCAATAACGCACTTGTTCCGTATGGCGAAATTCGATCAGTACTACATGGATACCGTCAATGGGTTTTCGGCTGTGGTTTCACTTGAACAAGGGGCGAGTGAGGTCGGTTCTCTCGACAGCCATGTTCCCGACGTCGTCTTAGGCGTGAGACAGAGGCCGGGGAACTGCGCTCTCTGGGCGATCCGCAAGGCGGCAGAAGCGCATTGGTCTTGAGGGCTGGGGTCGCCGGCTTTCGCCCTTCGGCGGGCGGTTCAGCCAGTTGTGCAGCCCGGATGGCAGGCAAGAGGGTCCCGCTCGCTGCAGGGCAGCCAGAAACGGGGCTGTCGAGACCGTTTCGAATTGCACCTGGCGAAGCGCACGCATGGCCCTCGAGCTTTCGGCGCCGGAGACGGCGGGTGAAGGGCGGCCCGGGACGAGAACGCGTTCAGTGTCATTGCTGCGCAATTTGGGCGGCTTGCCTTTCGCGATGTTAGAACGCGTCGGTGAGCTATCGAGTTCTTGGTGGGTCATCCCAAGCGCCCGCCCCTCCTCTCGCCATGTGGCGACCACCCTCTCGACGTCTGCGAGCTTTTGGGCAAACGTTCGGCGTCGAGGAGCAGGCCTTGTTCGTTCCGCTGGGCGTCGACGATCTTAGTCAGAGCCTCTTCAAAGCCCAGAACAAAAAAGGTCATGGCGTAAGCACCCATAGCCACCGTGGGGTCTCCTTTTTCGATCTTCAAATAGGTGCTCTTTGCGATGCCCAGTCGTTCCGCCATCATCATCACAGTCAGGCTGCATTTTTGCGGGCGAGCGCAATGTCGGCCCAGACTCTGGGAGGCAATGTGTCGGTCACTGTCGAGCGCATCTTTGTCTCATAAAAACGGCCTTAACTCATTTTAGGTCGTTTACATAAGCCCGAAGCCGGAATGTGTCGGTATTGGCAAAGGCTGTCGGCATCGGGCGAAAGTGTCAGATTCCAAACATACGAAGTTGTCCCAAGCTCTGATTCTCGTGCTCAGCCTGCGCCGACAAGAGAGCGCCACGAGCAGCAGCGGCCAATTTAAATTATCGCGAAGCCGGCTCGTCGGAATGGCACGTCGCTTGCTGCTCCGCATGGAACGCACCCTGCTAGCCCACTAACAGCGGAGATGATTATGGCGATTGATTCACAAGGGCTGCCCCTCCCGTGTGCCCGAAGAGTTTGGCCGAACAGCCGTGTGGAAGCGGGGCGGTAGGCGTTGTGACGTCTATTTTTAAGCCGGACGCAGGTCGATCCTCACCTTCGTCGGCAGAAGGCAACCCAGCACAGCGTTTCTTCCGTGTGTCGCACCATTGTCGAAGCAGTACGTCCTCGCGCCAGACAAGACGTCGATTTCCTTATGCCAATATCAGACGGCAACTCACCTATTCAGCGGGTATTCCGCATTCCTCAGATCGCAATGAAGAACGCGATCCCCTTTGAATGGAGAATCCAGAATGAACGTGAGCAGCCTTCTTCTCGGCTCGGTTGCGGCCCTGATCTCCGTTTCGGTGGCTCGCGCGGCGGACGAAATCTCCGCGTCGGACCGGACCGAACATGTCCACATCTGCGACGTCTACGGT
>NZ_JBVVQM010000040.1:0-10220 GCF_055811155.1 Mesorhizobium sp. WSM4822
GTGATGCCGGGCGACAACATCACGGTCGATGTCGAGCTGATCGTGCCGATCGCCATGGAAGAGAAGCTGCGCTTCGCCATCCGTGAAGGCGGCCGCACCGTCGGTGCCGGCATCGTCGTCACCATCAAAGAGTAATTTGGACTTAAACCGATCTGTCGCGGGCGCGGGAGTTGCCCGCGCCGCGCCAGAACAAGGAAGTGACGCATGAACGGACAGAATATCCGCATCCGCCTTAAGGCGTTTGACCACCGCGTGCTCGACGCCTCGACGAAGGAAATCGTGTCGACGGCCAAGCGTACCGGCGCAAACGTCCGCGGCCCCATTCCGCTGCCGACGCGGATCGAAAAGTTCACGGTCAACCGGTCGCCTCATGTCGACAAGAAGAGCCGCGAGCAGTTCGAGATGCGCACGCACAAGCGTCTGCTCGACATCGTCGATCCGACCCCGCAGACGGTCGATGCTTTGATGAAGCTCGATCTGGCCGCCGGCGTCGACGTCGAGATCAAGCTCTAAGGGAATGAGAGCGCGGTAAGGGGCGGTGCCCCTGGCCCGGAACTCTAAAGGAATTGAACCGATGCGTTCAGGTGTGATTGCAAAGAAGGTGGGAATGACCCGCATCTACAACGATGCCGGGGAACATGTTCCCGTCACCGTTCTCCTGATGGAGAACTGCCAGGTCGTGGCCCAGCGCACGCAAGAGAAGAATGGCTACACCGCCGTTCAGCTCGGCGTTGGCCTTGCCAAGGTGAAGAACACGTCGAAGGCGATGCGCGGCCATTTCGCGACCGCTTCCGTCGAGCCGAAGGCGAAGGTCGCCGAGTTCCGCGTCTCCGCCGACAACATGATCGATGTCGGCGCCGAGATCACTGTCGAGCACTTCGTCGCCGGCCAGAAGGTCGATGTGACGGGCACGACGATCGGCAAGGGCTTTCAGGGCGTCATCAAGCGCCACCACATGGGCGGTGGCCGTGCAACGCACGGTAACTCGGTTTCGCACCGTACGCACGGTTCGACCGGCCAGCGTCAGGACCCGGGCAAGGTGTTCAAGGGCAAGCATATGGCTGGCCACATGGGCGACACCCGCGTCACCACGCAGAATGTCGAGATCGTATCGACCGACGCCGACCGCGGCCTGATCCTGATCCGCGGTGCGGTTCCCGGATCGAAGGGCGCCTGGATCCTGGTCCGCGATGCGGCCAAGGTGGCACTGCCGGCCAATGCGCCGAAGCCTGCCGCGATCCGCGCCGTTGCTGCCGAAAGTGGCGCCAAGAACGAGGCTCCGGCCACAGAGGGAGCGGAATAATGGATCTCAAGATCACAACGCTGGGCGGCAAGGACGCCGGCAAGGTGGAACTCTCCGACGAGATTTTCGGCCTTGATCCGCGCGAAGACATCCTGCAGCGCGTCGTGCGCTGGCAGCTTGCCAAGAAGCAGCAGGGCACGCACAAGACCAAGGGTCGCGCCGAGATCGCGCGCACCGGCGCCAAGATGTACAAGCAGAAGGGTACGGGCCGCGCCCGTCACCATTCGGCACGCGCTCCGCAGTTCCGCGGCGGCGGCAAGGCCCACGGCCCGGTCGTTCGCAGCCACGAGCACGAACTGCCGAAGAAGGTTCGTGCTCTCGGCCTCAAGCATGCTCTCTCGGCCAAGGCCAAGAGCGCGTCGATCATCATCATCGACGAGCTGAAGCTGACCGAGGCCAAGACGAAGGCGCTGATCGCGAATTTCGCGACGCTGGGCCTGACCAACGCTTTGCTGATCGGCGGCGCCGAGCTTGACAAGAACTTCAAGCTGGCGGCGACGAACATCCCCAACATCGACGTGCTGCCCATCCAGGGCATCAACGTCTACGACATTCTGCGCCGCGGCACGCTGGTCCTTTCGAAGGCCGCCGTCGAGGCTCTCGAGGAGCGTTTTAAATGACCGACCTTCGTCATTACGACGTGATCGTCTCGCCGGCGATCACCGAAAAGTCGACCATGGCCTCCGAGCAGAACAAGGTCGTCTTCAACGTCGCCAAGAAGGCGTCGAAGCCGGAAATCAAGGCCGCCGTCGAAGCGCTGTTCGGCGTCAAGGTGATGGCCGTGAACACGCTTGTCCGCAAGGGCAAGATCAAGCGCTTCCGTGGCACGGTTGGCCGCCAGAGCGACGTCAAGAAGGCGGTTGTGACGCTGGCCGATGGCCAGTCGATCGACGTCGCGACGGGTCTCTGAGCAAGGCCGCGAGGACAGAACAATGGCACTGAAAAAATTCAACCCGGTAACGCCCAGCACCCGTCAGCTGGTCATCGTCGACCGCTCGGGCCTCTACAAGGGCAAGCCCGTCAAGGGTCTGACCGAAGGCCTGACCAAGTCGGGCGGCCGCAACAATCACGGTCGCATCACCGCCCGCTTCATCGGCGGTGGTCACAAGCGTTCGTACCGCATCATCGACTTCAAGCGCCGCAAGTTCGACGTCGTCGGCACGGTCGAGCGCATTGAATACGATCCGAACCGCACCGCCTTCATCGCGCTGATCAAGTATGACGATGGCGAGCTGTCCTACATCATCGCTCCGCAGCGTCTGGCTCCCGGCGACAAGATCGTCTCCGGTGAATCGGTCGATGTGAAGCCGGGCAATGCGATGCCGCTGGCTTCGATGCCGGTCGGCACCATCGTCCACAACATCGAGCTGAAGCCGGGCAAGGGCGCTCAGGTCGCTCGTTCGGCAGGTGGTTACGGTCAGCTGGTCGGTCGTGACCAGGGCATGGCGATCCTGCGCCTCAATTCGGGCGAGCAGCGTGTCGTTCACGGCTCCTGCATGGCCACTGTCGGCGCCGTGTCCAATCCGGACCACGGCAACATCAATGACGGCAAGGCCGGTCGCACGGTTTGGCGTGGCAAGCGCCCGCACAATCGCGGCGTGACCATGAACCCGGTCGACCATCCGCACGGCGGCGGCGAAGGCCGCACATCGGGTGGCCGCCATCCGGTTTCGCCCTGGGGCAAGCCGACCAAGGGCAAGAAGACGCGGTCCAACAAGGCGACCGACAAGTTCATCCTGCGCTCGCGCCATCAGCGCAAGAGCTAAGAAGAGGTAACGCCAAGTGACTCGTTCGATTTGGAAAGGCCCCTTCATTGACGGCTACCTTCTCAAGAAGGTGGACAAGGTTCGTGAAGGTGGTCGCAATGAGGTGATCAAGATGTGGAGCCGTCGCTCCACCATCCTGCCGCAGTTCGTCGGCTTCACCTTCGGTGTCTACAACGGCCAGAAGCATGTTCCCGTCTCGGTGAACGAGGACATGGTCGGTCACAAGTTCGGTGAATTCGCTCCGACCCGGACCTATTACGGTCACGGCGCGGATAAGAAGGCGAAGAGGAAATAATCATGGGCAAGGCCAAAGCTCCGCGCAGGCTTGCTGATAACGAAGCGCGCGCCGTATTGCGCACGATCCGTATCAGCCCGCAGAAGCTGAACCTCGTTGCCGCGCTGATCCGCGGCAAGAAGGTCGCGACAGCGCTTTCCGATCTCGAATTCTCGGCCAAGCGGATTTCCGGCACGGTCAAGAAGACGCTGGAATCGGCAATCGCCAACGCGGAAAACAACCACGACCTGGATGTCGATGCACTGATCGTGGCGGAAGCCTATGTCGGCAAGTCGATCGTCATGAAGCGGTTCCATGCCCGTGGCCGCGGTCGCGCCAGCCGTATCGAGAAGCCGTTCTCGCACCTCACGATCGTCGTTCGTGAAGTCGAAGAAAAAGGGGAGGCCGCATAATGGGCCAGAAAGTCAATCCGATCGGTCTTCGCCTCGGCATCAACCGCACCTGGGATTCGCGCTGGTTCGCGAACACCGGCGAGTACGGCAAGCTGCTGCATGAAGACATCAAGATCCGCAAGTATCTCGAGAAGGAGCTCAAGCAGGCTGCCATCTCGAAGGTCGTGATCGAGCGTCCGCACAAGAAGTGCCGCGTCACCATCCACGCCGCGCGCCCGGGTCTGATCATCGGCAAGAAGGGCGCCGACATCGAGAAGCTTCGCAAGAAGCTGATGGAGATGACGAAGTCCGAGACGCACCTCAACATCGTTGAAGTGCGCAAGCCGGAAATCGACGCGACCCTGGTCGCCCAGTCGATCGCCCAGCAGCTCGAGCGTCGTATCGCGTTCCGCCGCGCCATGAAGCGTGCCGTTCAGTCGGCGATGCGCCTCGGGGCCGAAGGCATCCGCATCAACTGCGCCGGCCGCCTCGGCGGCGCCGAGATCGCGCGCATGGAATGGTATCGCGAAGGCCGCGTGCCGCTGCATACGCTGCGTGCGGACGTCGACTACGGTACGGCCGAAGCGCACACGGCTTATGGCATCTGCGGCGTCAAGGTCTGGGTGTTCAAGGGCGAAATCCTTGAGCATGACCCGATGGCTTCGGAGCGTCGGGCCAGCGAAAGCGACGCAGCGCATGGCGGTGGTGGTGATCGCGAACGCGGTCGTCGTCGCGAAAACGCCTGAGACATTTAGGAATTTGGAGTTAGAACGATGCTGCAGCCAAAGCGCACAAAGTTCCGCAAGCAGTTCAAGGGCCGTATCCATGGTACCGCAAAGGGCGGCACCAACCTGGATTTCGGTGGTTTCGGGCTGAAGGCGCTTGAGCCGAACCGCGTCACCGCACGTGAGATCGAGGCGGCCCGCCGCGCGATCACGCGTGAAATGAAGCGCGCTGGTCGCGTCTGGATCCGTATTTTCCCGGACGTGCCGGTCACTTCGAAGCCGACCGAAGTCCGCATGGGTAAGGGCAAGGGTGCGGTCGACTACTGGGCGGCGCGCGTCAAGCCGGGCCGTATCATGTTCGAGATCGACGGCGTCAATGAAGAAACCGCCCGTGAGGCACTGCGTCTCGGCGCGGCCAAGCTCTCGGTCAAGACGCGCTTCGTGCAGCGCATCGCAGAATAAGGACGGGCTGATCATGAAAGCCGAAGACATCCGGACCAAGACCCAGGACCAGCTGACCGACGACCTGGCCAGCCTGAAGAAGGAGCAGTTCAACCTGCGCTTCCAGAAGGCCACCGGCCAGCTCGAGAAGACCGCGCGCGTGAGACAGGTCCGTAAGGATATTGCGCGTATCAAGACCATCGCTGCGGAAAAGTCCGCGGCTAAGAAGGCTTAAGGACGAAAACCATGCCAAAGCGCATTCTGCAGGGCACCGTCGTCAGCGACAAGAACGAGAAGACGGTTGTCGTCAAGGTCGAACGGCGCTTCACGCATCCCGTGATGAAGAAGACCGTGCGCATGACCAAGAAGTACAAGGCGCACGACGAAAACAACGCCCACAAGGTTGGCGATCAGGTGTTCATCCAGGAATCGAAGCCGATTTCCAAGGACAAGCGCTGGATCGTCGTGTCTTCGGACCAAGCCTGACCTCGGGCGTAAACAACGAATTTTGGACAGACCGGGGAGGGGCTTTGAGCCCATCCCGTTAGAAGAGAAGAAGGCGGCCAGTCATGATTCAGATGCAAACAAACCTCGACGTCGCGGATAATTCCGGCGCCCGTCGTGTCATGTGCATCAAGGTGCTGGGCGGCTCGAAGCGGAAATACGCTTCCGTGGGCGACATCATCGTGGTGTCGATCAAGGAAGCCATTCCGCGCGGCCGCGTAAAGAAGGGCGATGTGATGAAGGCGGTCGTGGTTCGCACGGCCAAGGACATCCGCCGCCCGGACGGCAGCGTGATCCGTTTCGACAAGAACGCGGCCGTTCTCGTCGACAACAAGAAAGAGCCGATCGGCACGCGTATCTTCGGACCGGTTCCGCGCGAACTCCGCGCCAAGAACCACATGAAGATCATCTCGCTCGCGCCTGAAGTGCTGTAAGGAGCCGGACCAATGCAAAAGATTAGAAAAGGCGACAAGGTCGTCGTGCTGGCCGGCAAGGACAAGGGCCGTTCGGGCGAAGTCCTCTCGGTGCAGCCGAAGGAAGACACCGCGCTGGTGCGCGGCGTCAACATGATCCGTCGTCACCAGAAGCAGTCCCAGTCCCAAGAGGGCGGGATCATCACCAAGGAAGCGCCGATCCAGCTGTCGAACATCGCGCTGGCCGACCCCAAGGATGGCAAGCCGACCCGCGTCGGTTTCATCTTCCAGAAGGACGGCAAGAAGGTGCGCGTCGCCAAGCGCTCGGGAGAAGTCATCAATGGCTAAGGCTCAATCCAAGCAGGCGACCGCGAACAACACGCCGCGCCTCAAGCAGGTCTACAACGAGACCATCCGCAAGGCGTTGCAGGAACAGTTCGGCTACGACAACGAGATGCAGGTTCCGCGCATCGACAAGATCGTGCTGAACATGGGCGTTGGCGAAGCGACCGCCGATTCGAAGAAGCCTTCGATCGCGGCCGAAGACCTGGCGATGATCGCCGGCCAGAAGGCCGTCGTCACCCGCGCCCGCAACTCGATCGCCGGCTTCAAGGTCCGCGAGAAGATGCCGATCGGCGCTAAGGTCACGCTGCGCAAGGAACGTATGTACGAGTTCCTCGACCGTCTCGTGAACATCGCACTGCCACGCGTCCGCGACTTCCGCGGGCTCAATCCGAAGAGCTTCGATGGCCGTGGCAACTACGCCATGGGCATCAAGGAACACATCGTGTTCCCGGAGATCAACTACGACAAGGTTGATCAGATCTGGGGCATGGACGTCATCGTTTGTACGACTGCGAAGACGGATGACGAAGCCAGGGCATTGCTCAAGGCTTTCAACTTCCCCTTCCGCCAGTAACGGCAGCGAGAAAAGGAAAAATCTGAAATGGCAAAGACCAGCTCAGTCGAGAAGAACAACAGGCGCCGCAAGCTTGCCGACCAGTACGGTCCCAAGCGCGCTGCCCTGAAGGCGATAATCATGGATCAGTCCAAGCCGATGGAAGAGCGTTTCCGCGCTCAGCTCAAGCTTGCCGCCATGCCGCGCAACTCGGCCAAGATCCGCATCCGCAACCGCTGCGAAGTCACCGGCCGTCCGCGCGCCTACTATCGCAAGCTCAAAGTATCGCGCATCGCGCTTCGTGATCTCGGCAATAACGGCCAGATCCCGGGCCTGGTCAAGTCGAGCTGGTAAGGAGGACATAACATGTCATTGAGCGATCCTCTCGGCGATATGCTGACCCGCATCCGCAACGCGTACGGCCGCAAGAAGTCGAGCGTTTCGACGCCGGCTTCGCGTCTGCGCACCCGCGTCCTCGACGTGCTGAAGGCTGAAGGCTATATCCGCGATTACAGCCAGACCGACTTCGACAACGGCAAGTCCGAAATCGAGATCGAGCTGAAGTATTTCGACGGCGCGCCGGTCGTGCGCGAAATCGCCCGCGTCTCGAAGCCAGGCCGCCGCGTCTATGTGTCGGCCAAGTCGATTCCGCAGGTCGCCAACGGCCTCGGCATCGCCATCCTTTCGACACCGAAGGGCGTGATGGCCGACCATGAAGCACGTGAACAGAACGTCGGCGGTGAGATCCTCTGCCAGATCTTCTGATCTGGCAGTTGACCGCAAAGTGGAATCCGGTCTTCGGATCGTTCCCGAAGACAGAGACCTGAAACAAGAGAAGTGACGAGGACAACAAAATGTCTCGTATTGGAAAGAAACCCGTTTCGCTGCCGCAGGGCGTGACCGCGACCGTCAACGGCCAGACCGTGACGGCGAAGGGCCCCAAGGGTGAGCTGAAGTTCGTGGTGAACGACGAAGTGCTGGTCAAGATGGAAGGCAGCGAGATCGCTGTCCAGCCGCGCGACCAGACCAAGACCGCCCGCTCCAAGTGGGGCATGTCGCGCACGCAGATCGTCAACATCCTGCAGGGCGTCAAGGACGGTTTCGAGAAGAAGCTCGAGATCACCGGCGTCGGCTATCGCGCGGCACTTCAGGGCAAGAACCTGCAGCTGGCGCTTGGCTTCAGCCATGACGTCGTCTATGAGACGCCGGCCGGCATCACCATTACCGTGCCGAAGCCGACCGAAATCACCGTGGCCGGCATCGACAAGCAGCAAGTCGGCCAGGTTGCGGCCGAGATCCGCGAGTATCGCGGTCCCGAGCCCTACAAGGGCAAGGGCGTCCGCTATGCCGGCGAGAAGATCGTCCGCAAGGAAGGCAAGAAGAAGTAGCGGGCCTGGCCTCGGGAAGTTGAGGCCAAGCCAAGAAGTGTAACGCCGCGGGGAGCGGTCGCGGGAGGCGCTTTCGCCTACCGCATATGGCGGCCCCCGTTTTTTGAAGGCAAGGAAGACCATCATGGGTACCAAGGAATCCACGCAGCGCCGCGCGCAGCGCGTCCGTCGTCAGATCAAGAAGGTCGCCGGCGAGCGTCCGCGCCTGTCGGTCCACCGCACGTCGAAGAACATCTACGTGCAGGTCATCGACGACGCCAAGGGCCACACCATCGCTGCCGCTTCGACACTCGAGAAGGACCTCAAGGGTTCGCTCAAGACCGGCGCCGACACCGCCGCCGCCGCTGCGATCGGCAAGCTGATCGCCGAGCGCGCCACCAAGGCCGGCGTCAAGGAAGTCGTTTTCGACCGCGGTGCCTACATCTATCACGGCCGCGTCAAGGCGCTCGCCGAGGCTGCCCGCGAAGGCGGCTTGAGCTTCTAAGCATAGTCCCGAAAAGTTGCAGACTTTTCGGATAGGGATTATGCGAAGGAATTGATTTCGCCCCCGGTGACCGTTTCCCGATTTATTCGGGGCGAGGCACCGGATCTTATCAGCAACCGTGCTTCCGGAAAAAAACAAGGAACAGGATATGGCACAGGAACGTAGGGATGGCGGCCGCGGCCGCGATCGTGAAGAACGCGATGACGGCATGGTGGACAAGCTCGTCCACATCAACCGCGTCGCCAAGGTCGTCAAGGGCGGCCGTCGCTTCGGTTTTGCAGCACTCGTCGTCGTCGGCGACCAGAAGGGCCGCGTCGGCTTTGGTCACGGCAAGGCGCGCGAAGTGCCGGAAGCCATCCGCAAGGCAACTGAATCGGCCAAGCGCGACATGATCTTCGTGCCGCTGCGCTCGGGCCGTACGCTGCATCACGACGTCGAAGGACGCTGGGGTGCTGGACGCGTGCTGCTGCGCGCCGCCAAGCAAGGTACCGGCATCATCGCCGGTGGCCCGATGCGCGCTGTCTTCGAGACGCTCGGCATGCATGACGTGGTCGCCAAGTCGATGGGTTCGTCGAACCCCTACAACATGGTTCGCGCCACCTTCGACGCGCTGAAGAGCCAGATGCATCCCAAGGATGTGGCTGCTGCTCGCGGCATCAAGTATTCGACCCTTCAGGCCCGCCGCGGCACCGCCGTTGCGGCTGAAGAATAGTCGATCTGACCAGGGATTTTGACCATGGCCAAGAAAGCAACCAAGACCATCACCGTTGAGCAGATCGGTTCGCCGATCCGCCGTCCGAAGGAGCAGCGCGCGACGCTGGTCGGCCTCGGCCTCAACAAGATGCACAAGCAGCGCACGCTGGAAGATACGCCCTCCGTGCGCGGCATGATCGCTGCCGTCCAGCATCTCGTCCGCGTCGTGGACGAGGGCTGAGCCAGAGCGCAGGAGAACTCAGATGAAACTCAACGATCTGCGTGACAAGGACGGCGCGACGCACTCCAAGAAGCGTCTCGGCCGTGGTATCGGCTCCGGCTCCGGCAAGACCGGCGGTCGCGGCGTCAAGGGCCAGAAGGCGCGCTCCGGCGTCGCCATCAACGGCTTCGAGGGTGGCCAGATGCCGCTCTACCGGCGCCTGCCGAAGCGTGGCTTCAACAACATCTTCGCCAAGAGCTTCACCGTCGTGTCGCTGGCCCGCATCCAGGTGGCCATCGATGCCAAGAAGCTCGACGCCAAGGCGACCGTGACGGCTGAATCGCTGGTTGCCGCCGGCGTCATCCGCCGCGTCAAGGACGGCGTGCGCATCCTCTCGGACGGCGAGATCAAGGCGAAGCTCGCCTTTGACGTCGCCGGCGCCTCCAAGGCCGCGATCGAGAAGATCGAAAAGGCCGGCGGTTCGGTCAAGCTGCCGCAGGAAAAGGCAGCTGCCGAGTAACGGCAATTTGAAGCGCGATCGGCAGGAGTGGGATCCGTTTTTGCTCACGATTGCGCTTTGATCTGCTCGACGAGGCGGGCCCCCGGAACCCCGCCCCGGCCAATTTTATAGACCCCCGGGATAAAGGGGACATAAGGGAAAAAACCCCCCCCAACCCCCCGCCCACAAAACATTAAACAACCACAAAAAACACAAGGGT
>NZ_JBVVQM010000041.1:0-9682 GCF_055811155.1 Mesorhizobium sp. WSM4822
GCTCGATTGCAAGGCTCGGGAATAGTGATGACGAAACAGTGGATCAGCATGCCGTAAGCCCTGTGCAAAAAAAGCGGGCTTCGTGCCCGAACCATTTATTGGGAACGGCGTGCGCGGATCTCATCATGGCCTGGCTGCAACAGCAGCTCACTCGCGAGAGGCCGGATACATTTACGCAACTGGAATCGTCATCGGCGATGTCGCGAACCCTTGCAGGGACGGGGCGGACCATACATTTTTTGACAGAAGCTCGCGCAATGCCGAGGCTTCCAGCATCTGGTCGCGGTCGAGATGGATGCCGTAACCCGAGAAGATCTGCGACTGGCGATAGAGAGGAAGATGCCGTGCGAATTTAGAGACGACCACATGCGCCACCAGCGCCCGTCGTTGCCATGCCTCGTCCATTACTCGCGCTCGCGCCGGCGCCTGGACGACATGGGCCTCGCAGGCCCGGCAGGCGCAACCGAGGACGCCGCGGCGGGCGGAGCGGCGACGGGCCCTCTTGACCGACGAGCGATCCATGCCGCCACACGCTCCAGTTGGCCCCGTAATTCCACGGCAAGAGCGCGTCGACCCGACTGACCGGAATGGCACCCGAGACGATCTGCTCGAGCAAGTCGGCGAGCCAGGTTTCGGGATGAGACCATTGAGCCCTGCCGAGTTGACCAGTGATGCCAGAACCGCCCAAGTCTCGCCACCGCGGGCGGATCCGGCAAAAAGGCTATTCTTCCTCGTCTGGCAGACCGGCTTGAGCGAAGGCTCGATAACGTTGCTGTCGACTCGATCCGTCCGTCCGCGAGGAAGGCTGTCAGCCCTTGCCAATGCGCCAGCGTGTAGGCGATGGCCTTGCCGAGCGACGCCCCGATCCGGGATACAACGGGCTGAACTCCCTCTCGACGACGCGGACGTCGCCGCCGTTGCAAAAGCGGTGGTCGCCATCCGCTCGTACTTCATGCCCAAGCGAGCAAGGCGGCCCGCATCTGAATCCTGCCTCTGTCAACCAAGGGCAGCCGGTTCTCGTGACGCTTACGCTCCATGAGGAACCTAGCCTATAGCGTATCCCCTGATTCTGAGGACAAGGCCTCATCAAAATCCAGGATCAAACATCTAGTCTGGTTTATTCGTACAGGTTGCTGACCGATGGATTGGAAACAAACTGCCGTCGAACATCTGCTGTAGGTTTTTTGCAACGTAGTCGGCAGCGCCGTTAGGGTCTTGCCGCAACTCGCCGCAGCTGTTGAGATACGGGGTTAGGAGAAGGGCGTCGAGCCCTGCAGCCTTTGCGCCCTTGATGTCAGTATCAACCTGATCGCCGACCATCAAAAGACGGTTGGTACCGGCCCGAGCGATGCATTCTTCGAAAATCGCTCTTCCTGGCTTGCCAATAACCTCTACTGATATCGGAGGAACTCCGAACGATGATAGCCCTGCCTCAAGCATTGGCCCTATTATTCCCGGTCCAAAGACATGTGAACCGTTCTTTCCAGGATAGATGATGTCCGCGTTCACCGCTATCAAACGGGGCATCTCGCGGGCGTGGATTATCCCACGATGAAAGGTCGAAAGGATGTTATCGGCGGCCCGTTTGAAATCAAAGCCTTCGTCATCGAGCACTACGAGTGTGTCGAAGGTCAGCTCAGTATGGGCGCCATGAAAGTTTGGGTGCTCGCCGAAGATCTCATGCGCAGCGTGTGCACTACCCAGATACGAAACTCGCCGCCCGGCCGCCAGCTCTTCGAGTACGCGATGTCGCGCAACACCTCCCGCGGACACAATATGGTCGACCCCCGGAATCGGAAGACCCGCGCGGCGGAGACGTGCAAATATTGCCATCTCCGATCCACTGCTGATATTCGTCACGATGTAGTATGGCTGACCGGACACATTAAGTCGCGCCAAGGTATCAACAGCGCCAGGCAGCGCTTCATTTTCGCTGATCAGGACCCCAATCGCGTCGAAGAGAATCCCGGCATAGCAATCTGCCACGGTTTTAGGAGGTGGGTTTTCGAGTTCGGCGGCTTGAGGACAGGCCGACTCCGTCCTTGGCTGAACCGCGCTTGCCATATAGGGCGGAAAGTAGCCGTGACGGTCGACCGTCGCTTCGGGTGAAATGCTGGCCTCACACGTCTCCCTATGAGCCCAAGCAAGCCATTCGCACAACAGCGCCAAGTCATCTGCCTCGACGGTAGGCCCCGCCCATATCCGGAATCCTGGCGGCGCGTCGCCGTAGCTCCAGATGTCAAAAGCCGCTCCTTCGGCTTCAAGTAGACGGATCATCTTCGCAGCGATTTCAGCGACATCCGCTTTCTCACCGGCAGCGAGCTCCTCTCGTACAAGCCGAAGAGTAATTGAACAGGTGGAGCGCGCTGCCGAATTGGTGCAAGTCCAATCAATCCAAGGAGTAGAATTCACCCAGTCGGCCAACACAGCATAGTTGTTGGCAACCCTGTTCAGAAGCGCAGGTAGTCCGCCGCACGCTTCGGCCCAGGCGAGCGCAGAATGGATATCCTCGACAGCGAACATGCTGGGGGTCGAGATCGTCCGGCCGCTAAAGAAGGCGTCGTTTACAGATCCATCTGGGTTGTGCAGCGTCATCAGTCTGGGTACAGGCTTACGTCCGCCGGCTTTCAGCCGTGCCTGGGCTCGGGGCGATAGCGCAATCATGCCGTGGCCGCCTTCGCCGCCAAGCGCCTTCTGCCATGACCAGCACAGAGCATCGGTCCGGTCGAAGTCGATGTGCCTGGTAAAAGCTGCCGAAACGGCATCCGCGATCACAAGCCCAGCCCGATCGGGAAGTATCCAGTCAAGGTCCGGCGGACAAACGCCGCTGCTGGTGCCGTTTAGCACTAGAACGACGTCATGGTTTGGGTCGACTCTGCTAGGGCTGGGAAAACTGCCGTAGGCACAAGCGTGCCGGCGTTGGGGCGCTAGCGCCAACCCGTCGATCTCATTTGCCCAATACCGCGAAAAGCTGTCTGACAAGAATGTCTCGACTGGAAAAGGGCCGAGTAGATTCTGTAAGGCCATGCTGCAGGCCCCGGTGCCTGAACCGGGCACGATCCCGGACGACCAGCTATCAGGCAGTTCTAGCAAAGAAGACATGCGCCTAATGACCTCTTTCAGCCTTTCTGCTCCCTTGGAACTCCGGTGACTTCGTCCAACATAGCGCAGCATAGTTGGGTGGACACTCCAACCAGGATGTTTACGGCAAGGGCCTGATGAAAACCGCGGATCAGACGGGAGGGTCGATGGTTTCACAACAGCATTTCGTAGAGTCATGGCTCCCTCCAAATTGGAAACAAGGAGTGCCTCAAGTGAGATACCTGCATCAGGCGATCTTCCGCGCCATCAGCGCCGACAGTTTTTCGTCGGCAAAACTCATCCGTTCGTCGGCGTGGAGGTTCGAAAGGCGGTCGATAATCGCGGCATCAGACAAGGTCCCGTCTTCGCGCAACTTTTGAACATAGGAAGGATGGATTAAGTTAGAGCCCGCGAACTGATATGCTGCGCTGCTGCTCCATCCATACCATTTGCGAAGCGGATCGAAATGACGCAAGACGTGCTCTAGAAGCGCGTGTTCCCCGGATTTGTCGAGGTGACCGAGAATTGGTAGGAGCTGCTCACTAGCTGTGTTTCCTGCCCCGCGGCCCATGCCACCCATCGTGCAGTCTATCCAAGTCGCTCCCGCCACCGCGGCCGCCACTGAATTGATCAGTGCGTATCCTCGGTTGTCATGGCCGTGAAATCCAATCTCACTCTCAAGCCGACTCGCAAACCGATCTATAATTTCCTGAACGCGGGTCGGCTTCATAGAGCCGAACGAATCGGCGATGTAAAGCACGTCGAGCCGCTCGATCTGCTCTAACTCCTTCAGGCACATCTCAACTTCTGCAGCATTTGCTGCATCTATCTGCATGAGGTTCAAAAACACACGGAAGCCCCTTTGAGACAACTCAGCGCAAATGGTCCGGCAGCAGGCCAGTTGGCTATAATGCGCGGCTACGCGTATGGTTGTAATCCGCCCCGGAGACAGTCCTTCTGTCAAGTCGACCATAGCAAGAGATATAGGCCGTTCGCTCGCAAGCACATCCTTGGCATCAATCATCAGGCACACTTCGGCAAGAAGATCCGCAGCCACCTCTTCGGCCTTAGAGCTCGTCATACTGGCGAAATATCCGCGGTTCTCAGGCTTTCCGGCGAGCCCCAGCTCGACCATACGCACGGGGAGAAGGTTGATGGTCGCGACATAGTCCGACACCAGTCCTGATGCAAAATCCCAACCTGTGTAGTAGCCACCGTCACGCAGGGTGCAGTCTAGGAAGTTAACGCCATCTGGTACCGTTCTTAACATAGTTCCACTTCCTTCTAACACCGGTGCTACATCGAATCGTCCTCGGATCAGCTTGCGGCGTAACCCCCGTCGACATAAAGAATTTCGCCGGTCACGAACGATGCAGCTGGGCTTGCGAGGAAAATGTAAGGCCCGAAATACTCGGACAGGTTGCCCCGGCGTCGCATTGGGGTGAGTTCCATTGCCCGGCGCTGGTAAGGGGTATCTAGGTTAAGATGCACCCCATCCATGAAGTTGTTGATGAATCCAGGTGCGACAGCGTTTACACGAATACCCTTGTCCGCCCATTCTACCGCCATAGTGCGTGTCAGTTGATTAACGCCTCCTTTTGTCGCAGCATATACAGTCAGGCCCGGTATGCCGAGCGAGCCGGCGACCGAGGATGTCATAATGATGCTGCCGCCGCCTTGAAGGAGCATTGCTTGGGCAGAAAATTTGGCACAGTAATAGTAACCGCGCAGATTGACATCGACAATTTCGTCCCATTCCGGCTCTTCATATGAATGTGCTGGCTTAATGATATCTGTACCAGCGTTGCATACCATCACATCTATGCGCCCAAATCGCTCGACCGTGCCATTGATCAGTGCCTTGCAATCGTCGTGCGCACGCACATCAGCGCGGATAGCCGTCACCTCAATTCCTTGGCCGGCAAGTTCGGCCTCTGCTTCGGTCAGCTCTTCAATATTGTGCGAGGAAAGGACAACCTTCGCCCCCAACCGTCCAAAGCAGGTGGCGAGTGACTTCCCCAAACCACGGCTCGATCCCGAAATGCAGACTACCTTGCCATCAATTCCGAAGATATGCCGGTACCCGTCTGTAACAACGGCTGGATTTATAGTTGTATTATGCATAATATATTACCTATTCTTAGCTATGATTTTAATTTTCGGTAAGTATATCCCCAATCGCTTATACCGAGAACACCGTGATGCTAGTCGCAAGAAAAGCGTTGGCCTTGTATTGCTGAACATAGCCTTGTACGCTGCATGCAGTCACAGCGCTTGCGGAACCGGTGTCAACTGTTCCGGCATGATCAATGGCCCGTCGAAACTCAGGCCGCCTCCCTCATCTGCTTCAAAGTAACTCCTCCGAATTTACTTCGTGCCAATAACTCGGATCAACCCCTGAGAGGTCGACTGCCTATGAATTGATCGTGCACAGTCAGGCGAGACATCGGCAAGACTACGGATGAGACCAAAGCCGAAAGTCGCTTCCTGGTCAGGATAATCGCGAATAAGCGCCGCATGTATGATTGAAAGGCCAAGATTTATAGGGACACTGTTCGCATTTGCTTTGGTCATGGACGGCTCCTCGCGGCCAATGATTTAGACAGTTGCACTCAAGCCACCATCAATGACGATCAATTGACCGCTGACATAGGCCGCGCGAGCACTAGCCAAGAATGCAGCAACTGCTGCGAATTCCGAGGGATCGCCGAGGCGTTGGGCTGGGGTCCTATCCTCCAGGGCACGGATGGCATCGGCATGGTCGCCGAGGCGATTGGCTTCGTGAATCGCGGTGCTGTGTGCTCCAGGAGCGAGCACGTTTGCGGTTATGCTCTCGCCCGACAATTCTTGAACGAGCGCGTGGCAATAGGGCACGAGCCCGGCTCGTGCGACACCCGACAGTGCGAAATGTGCTGGAGTCCTTACGATCGCCTCGGAGGCGAGCATCAATATTCGACCCGCTCGCGAAAGCCGCAGATACGGCAAGGCAGCCGTAACCAAATTTATCGAAGGTAAAAGTACTCGGTTGAACGCATCAGCAAAATCTTTGGGCGTCATGACCGAGGGTGGCCCGGCAGAAACGCCGCCGCAATTCGTCACCATGATGTCGATACATCCAAAATGCTCCGCTGTTTCATGAACCCAAGCTGCTGCATCCGCGCAGTCGGTTACATCGGTCGGGCGCGCCAGCACTTCGACGCCTCTGCTGCTCAACAGATCGACCGCTCCTTCTAGTCGCTTCGAATCCCGACCACAGATGGAGAGACGGCAGCCCTCCTTGACCAATTCCTCAGCTGTGGCTAAGCCTAAACCGCGTGACGCGGCCGCGACCATTGCCACCTTGCCTTCAAGCCCTAAATCCATTCTTATCCCCACTCGACATCGCTATGCTTCTTGGCACCTCTGCAGACAACAAGCATTAGCCATGCCAAGCGAAAAGATCCTTTTAAATCAATATAGATATCCGGTTGATAAAGCCTTTTGGTTTAGACCTAATGTCGACTTCCCTACATGTGTGTCCTCATAAAAGCACACCGATTTGCGGTCGTGTCCTCTCGGTGGTGTAGCTCGCCGTCACGAGCCGCTCGCGAGCGCCCCTCAACAGCGCTGAAGCGAGCGAGTGCCGTAGTGGCGGTATCGATTTTACCCAGCAAGGTCGGGACGCTGTGACATGGACGTGGCTCGAAGGAACCACCGACGACCGACCACGTCATAAACCTGCGCGCATCGTGGAGAAGATCCCCGACGCCGATATCTTGCGCGAGATGATCGGCTTTCCCGCCGAGAGGCTGAAGCTGGGGATGGGAGCCGCCACCGGCGCCGCCTAGCGAGAAGAACCCGTTGCGGACGGCTCAGCACAACGGCCATGGCGATCGCGATTGGGAGACGCCCGGTCGAACTGCGCAATCACCAAGGTCAGGACCATCCTGAGCCGCGCCGTATGGCTAAGGAGGCGCTGACGCGCCGACATTTCAGGAGGTCCTATAGTCAAGGCATCGCGAACCGTTTGGTCTCGATCTAGTCAAGGCGATGGGATGAGCGCGTCTCCGCCGAGCGGCCCATCGAGGGCGACTGCCATACCTGTGGATTGACGACACCTAGCTTAAGGTGCGCCGCGGCGGGCGCAACGTGTCGGTCGCCGTTATCATCGCAGTTGGCGTCAACAGCGGCGGATTCAAGCGGCAGACGCAACACCGATTGTTTGCTTAAGACAGCAACTCGTCAAGCGACCGCCGGCGTGTTTGCAGACCATGGTTTTTCTCGGTCGGGCATTGAGGGCCGCGGCGGAGATGGCGTCGGTGGAGTGGACACTCAGGTCGATGCCTTTCGGAGAGTACCAACGCGCTCCCCGACGCTGACCGAATAGGGCTTGAGAGGGGCTTCGTGACTTGATGGGTATCGTCTTTCAATCCGGGACTTCGATCGGCAAGCGTCGGCCAATCTGCTCCTGGCTCCAAGATCTCGCCCATCGCCGATCCTTGAGGGCCACGCCTCAAAGGAGATTATCCAGCCCAACATCAAGCATCAAGCGGTGGTTGCCCCGAGGACGAATGAAGCGAGTTCGCATGGTAGGTCTCTAGTATCTCTGAGCTGACGAGCCCTCTGTAAAGTGGCTTGCTTCGCACGGGAATTGAAGCGACCCTTTGAAGAAGACGAATGATCATCTGAAAGTGGATCGTCAACAAGCCGGACAATTGCAACATGAAGCTTGCCTGAGCGCCGAACTGGATGGTCCGCTCGCCGGCGGATAGTAGCGTGCACTAGAACAGGAGGCTTGACCTGAGACCCTTGTTCCAATGGAGAGTCCGGCGCTTCATTTCTGGCCTCATGCGGCCTGTTTTTCCAGCGCCATTTTCATGGCGAATTCGATGGGCGTGATGTTACCCAAGGCTGAGTGTGGTCTGTTGCGGTTGTAGTCCTCCTTCTATAGTTCGATTGCTGCCCGCGCTTGCGTGAGTGGAGAACAGCGTTTCGTTCAAACATTCATCGCGAAATCGGCCGTTGAAACTCTCCACGAATCCGTTCTGCATCGGCTTGCCGGGCGCGATGTAAGGCCATTCGACGCCGCTCTCCTGGCACCATTTGAGGACCGCCATCGACGTCAGCTCGGTGCCGTAGCACCTACGGAATGAAGGAGCGACGGCGACCTAGAGAGCGGTGCGCGCAGCTTTTCGCTGCAGGCGCGCACCGCTGTCGAGGCGGCCATGGCCAGTCAAAGTTTCTCTAGAATGTGAATGTTCACAACCCATTCCGGAGAGACCGACCATGACCACTTCAGATTCTACACCCGCCGCCGCGGTGCTGGTAGCGATCGACATTGCCAAGGTGCGCAATGAAGTTCTGATCGAAGCACCAGGCCACAAGCGCCGGCGTCGCCTTTTGGTCCTCAACACCCGTGCTGAGCACGACCATCTGATCGAAGTGCTGCAGGCGTACGGCCGCCCTGTGGTCTGCGCCTTTGAGGCGACCGGGAACTATCACCGGCCGATAGCATGGCGCCTGGCTGAAGCGAGTTTTGAGGTGCGGCTGGTGTCGTCGCTAGCGCTGGCCCGAACACGAGAAGCGTTGCACAACAGCTGGGACAAGAACGATCCAAAGGATGCACAGGTGATGCTGCACATGCTCAGGATCCAGGCAACACAAGTCTACCATGATCCGCTGCGCGCCGGCATCAACGACGTGCAGGAGCTGTCGAAGACCCATGAAGCGATCGCCAGGGCCAAGACCGAGATCCAGCACCGTATCCTGACGCACTACCTGCCGCTGTATTTTCCCGAGATCGATCGCTTCCGGGGGAACAGCCGCAGCGACTGGTTCTTCGCCTTCCTCCATGCCTTTCCGACCCCAGCAAGCATCACGGCGCTGACGAAGGAGGAGTTTGTGACGGCAGCGTGGGATGTCGTCGGTCGCAAGGTCAGCAAGACACAGATTCTGATGGATATTTACGAGACGGCGCGCTCATCGATCGGACTGCCCCTGCCGCTCGATGCCCCTGCCATTCGCATGTTCCGGATGGTCATTGACGAAGCACGCGGCCTGATCCGGCAGCGCAATGAGATCGAAGCGCAAGCCGACGAGCTGTTGCGGCACAGCCAGGACTATCAGCTCGTACGCCAGATCCCCGGCATCGGTCCGATCAATGCGCTGACGATCATTGCCGAAGCCGGCGATCTTCGCCGTTTCGGTCATCATCGCCAATTCCTAAAGTTCTGCGGACTGGACCTCTCGACACAGCAATCAGGCCAATATCGCGGCCAAACCCGCCTTTCCAAATTTGGCAATGCTCGGCTGCGCCGCACCCTGTGGATCGCCGGACAAGTCGCCATCCGCCAGCGGGAGAACGGCTTCCGTCATAAGTTCGAACGCTACATCGCGAGGGATCGCGACAATCCCGATCTACGCCGCAAGGCAATGAACGCTATTACCGCCAAGATGGCGCGTGTCGTGCACGCTGTCGTCAAAGGTGGTTCCGACTACCGGCCCTTCGTTGAAGGGCGGGTGCCAGGTGGAAGAACCTCTGTCAGCTAGATGTTTGATCCCAGGCTTTGATGGGGCATCCTTATCCTCCGAATCGAGGGATGCACTATGGGCCAAGTTCTTC
>NZ_JBVVQM010000042.1:0-9029 GCF_055811155.1 Mesorhizobium sp. WSM4822
GCTTCGATCCGACCTTGGGATCACCAAGCCATGCTGTCGTGATAGCGACTTCCACCGATCATACCGACAACATGGTGCTGGCTAAGGAAGAGTTTGGCGCGATGCATTGGATGATTGGTGGGACTGAGAACAAAAACGTTCGCTCGGACATCGTCTTTTTCGAAACCGCGGGCGGCGGAGCGGTTTTTTCCGTTGGCTCCATTTCCTGGCCCATGAGCCTGCCCATCGACAATTATGAAAACGACGTCTCGCGAGTCACGCGGAACGTGCTTGAGCGCTTCCGGCATCCCAAGCCGTTTCCGCTACCTCGTTAGGAGGTGAGAGCGGCCCTACGGATGTCGGCATCATCTGAGTACCCGTTTGAAGAAGGGGCGCGCGACCAACAGAGAGATATTCCAGCGGCTTTGCGCGCGCGTAGAGAGTGAGCGGCAGTGCTGCGATGGATGATCGGCAAACCAGGCCTTAGCCAGGTTGGTGAAAGAGAATTCAGAGGGAGGGCGATTTGATACTAAGCATCGGCGCGCTCGAGCAAAGGCCAAAATCACCGGGTGACTAATCTTAGCGCTCCCTTGCAGCGCTCGGACCTATGTTCGGTCACCTCGCCACCATGAAGGCCGCTGTCGGAATCTGCCAAATATGCCCCGTTGGTCCAGTTCGCTGCCTGAGGCGTATCCGATGTTTGATCTTGGTATGTGAAACCAACTCGGTCTGCCGTGGAATCGCTTTCAGTTTCGCTGAAGCGTTCGACTGCGGCAGGTCAACAGTCCCTGATGTGCAACAACCCGCGAAGCAACTTCTCTCCTGCAAGCGACAAAGGGCTGTGCCTAGGGCGTTCTCATGCTCCTTCGAACAGGGCCGCCCATAGGATATAATTCGCGCAAACCTGTCAGTCCGGCATTTGAAACGGGCTCGGATCTCGGAAGCGGCGTAGCACGTTGTCGGAGAGACGGGCGACATTATTGGCGTAGCCCTCGTGCGGGAGACAGCTGCCCCACGCTATCGAGCCGACAGAAAAGACTGCGCCGCCGGCGGGTGTCTCGAAGAACGTCATATCAGCACGGATGGGCTCTCTTGGGGCGTCGTTCCACAGCGCAGTGAAGTATTCGCTTCCGCTCATGCCGCGTATGTATGAGCTAGTATGGCCCTCTGAAGCGGCAACCACGAGCGCATGACGCGGGGTTCCAACCGCTTGGTCCACCACGTCGACCTCGAGACCCGCCGCTCCGCCCAATACACCGAAGTCCCCGATGATGCTTTCGGTGACCCCTTCGAAAATGAAGCGCGCCCGCGGATCGTCGCCGGCCGGGAGCCGGCGATAATAACTGCAGCGGTCAAAAGCCTCGGTCCGATACCCCACTCCAACGAGTGACTGTTCGGGTCTGCCCAGATCCCGCCATGGCCCGCAGAGCCGCCCAGTAAAGCTGCTGTAGGCGTCGCCCGCGTCGACACGGCCCATCTTTGAACTGCGGCGCCTGAGCTCAACCAAGCCGAGCCTTTGGGGATGAAAATCGATAGTGTGGTAAAACCCATTGCCCCCGAGATACATGAGCCGACCGCCCTGGGCGAGGAAACGGTCGAGGGCCTGCAGCATCGGTTGAGACCAATACTCCGGGTGACTGCCAGTGACCAGCACGCGACAACCCGCCAAGGCGGCAACGCCCTCTCGGTCAAGCTCCTCATCCGTCAAGACATTGTGATCGGGAGCTGCCCGGGCAAGCCAGCCGAGAAGGCAAAGATCGATTTGAAAATTCCAGAGCCACCCACCAGGCTGGCGGTTCAGCACCGGCCGCCGAAGCGATCCGATCCAGCGCCCGCTGCCGTCTTCGTGCGGATCGTAGAGCGATCTGCCGGGACCTGGCAGCCCAACAGCTAGAAGGTCGAGTGGGGTGAACGTGACGCCAAGACAGCCGAGACCGTACTCTATTCTTTGATGTTGGGACAGCATGTTGACGTAGGCCGCGTATGTCGCGATCGGCGCCAAGAAGGCAACGTCACGGGCGGCTCCTGCTGGCTGCCGGACGTAGAATGGCACATAGAATTCAGCACTCTCGCCCCGCAGACGGGCGGCATAACAACCGCTCGGCCAGTCGACCGGCACAATGAGCCGCAGGTCTTCTTGCCAGCCGGGACTCTCGATATCATCGTGGTGGAAGTGGATAGCACCATATTGTTCAGGCGCCTGGCGCCAATCTAATGTGGAGCTATCCCAGTTCGAACCCTGGACAGCACGGGCTGGCTGATTGACGCATAAGCCGTCATGAACCAGTCCTGAGCGATCTCGGACCACGTCTGATGCGGGTTCATTCAGCAGATCCCAATCGGCCAAGCAGGGCCAGTCCACCGGTTCGTTTGGCTTGCGCGCAGCCAACTCCTTGATTTGCTCGAGGGACAGCGCCGCAGCCACGATGCGGGGACGTTCTATTTTGCCGTTGAAGTGGTGGCAGGGAAAACCGTCTCCGCCCCGCTCGGCTGCCAATAGAAGGTGACCGTCACCGCTTGCCGGCGGCTTCACATCATCCACGGCCAGCCAACTCGCGCCGGCGTGGTCATGCGTTCCCGAAGCGAGGCGATGCACCGCAAAAAGCAAATGACGGCGCTTGGGATCATAGCTTAGCGCGACGAAGCTCCAGCGACGCAGAGACAAGGGCTGATCTACGCGATAGACTCGGGCGCCATCGGCGTCCGCAAGAATTGCGGTCAAGCAGCCCTCCGCATCGAGCCGCAAGGCCACCCCACCGCGCCCGTCTGCGGTCAGGGTGCTCAACAGAGAACGAGGTTGGCCGTTAATACGGGTCGGAAAAATGTTGGCGCAAAGCGTTGTTGGCCCAAGGTCCGCCAGACGCTGCGAGTCCTCCACTTCAATGTAGGAACCGGGGCGGATGGGCTGCTCGCGACCCGGATAACGCTTGCCCTTCATCATCACGGTGGGGTCAAAAGGCGGCATTTCCGGTCCGGCATCACAGCCAAGCAAGCGAACGAAATCGCACTCGAAGTTGTCGAGGCTCACGCAGCTCACAGCAAAGCCGATGCTTTCGCCTGGCTTGACGCTGTCGCGATCTGCATAAGCAAGGATCACTGGGCGATCAGGCTTCATCATCATCTTCCTGCAGCGGGAGTGCCCCGATCAGATGCCGCCAGCGCTGTTTGAAAACCCAGCGCTCGACATCCTCACGCGTTTGAAAGCAGACTGGCGCCATTTCGGCGATGTCCTGGCCGTCAGGCGACCAGCGTGCTGCCCGCCACTCGCTGTAGGGCTTGGTCATTATCGTGAACCATTTGCCAGCCGTCGGTTGGGAACGCATGACATCGAGCACAAAGCGCAGATCGGCGCTGTGGCGGCCGAATGGTGCCTCCACGAACTCGCGAACCAAGTCGAGCCGATGAGCAAAAGCCGCCAAGGTCGCTCGGGCGGCGGCCGTGCCGGCATTCTCTACGGTTCGCCCCGTCTGAGGTTCTTTGAATTCAGCGCTCGCACCGTCTGTTATCATAGCTAGCCTCAGACGTAGATTAGTGGGCCTCACTCCAGGAACCGGGCGCTCCCAATAGTCCGTTAATAGCAGTTCCCTCCGGGGGGAGCGTGCCTGGCAGTGGCGGGCGGTTTGGGCTTCCGCAGCCTTGCTGGCCCCCCACGAAGAGCTTGAGCAGACATTGATGCATTCACATCTGCTCAGTCCGGCCGAAGCTATTGGTCGGCTGCCGCCGATGTCGAAAATCTAGCCCATCAAAGCAGGGTCGAAGGGACATTTTGTAAGATTTTCGACGCCGTTCTCGGTTATCAGAACCTGCTCCTCCAGTTTTACCCCTTCGCGCCCGCCAACCGCTCCAATGTAAGCCTCGACGCAAAGCGTCATGCCAGGTTCCAAGGTGTAGTCGAACGCTCCTGGAATGAAATCTTCGGGATAAAGGATGGCAGGATATTCATCGCATAGGCCAATGCCATGCATCATGCAGCCGTAGCGCTGGTGGACGAATTCCTGCGGCAGCTTGTGGCCGCGCTCTGTAATCTCCGTGAACGACACGCCGGGCTTCAACAGAGCCATGTTGGTCTGCACATGCTCATATGCGAGAGCATGCAACCGGCGCTGCTCGTCGGTTGGCTTCCCATCGCCGCAGTACCAGGTTCGCGAAAAATCGGCGCACATGCCGTAAGGACCCACCATATCGGTATCGAACGCGACCAAGTCGCCCGATTCGATACGGCGCGGCCCTGCCTCTGCCAACCATGGATTGGTGCGCGGCCCGGAAGTGAGGATACGCGTTTCAATCCACTCACCCCCCCGGGCGATGTTTTCGGCATGAAGCACCGACCACAGTTCCGTTTCGGCTATACCCGGCTGCAAGCGCTCGCGCATCTTGGCGACGGCAATCTCGCAAGTCGCGATCGAGCAGCGCATGGCGTTGATCTCGTCAATCCCCTTGATGGACCTTGCATGCTCCATGAGTTGCATGCCGTTGCAGACTTCAATCCCGATTTCATCCAACGCGCGAAGACCAGGGATTTCGATTTTGTCGACAGCCAGACGGCGGTTCTTGCCGCCGCTTCGGCGCAGAAGCTCGTCGACCTGCCCGGCAAATTGCTTGGCGATCACATCTTCCGCATCACCAGCGGCGAAATAGTAGAAGGCCGCGCCCCCGTCCCGGACTTCGTTAACAAGTGGGAGGTGTGCCGAGAGGTGCTCGCAATTGTGCAAATCCCAGATAACAACATATCCATCCGCAGATATGAACGCGGCCCGATTGGCGTTGTGCGTAATCCAGAGTTGCATATTCGAGGAGTCGGTCGCGTATCTGATGTTCAGCGGATCAAAGCACAGCACGCCCGCGTAGTCGCGCTGGCGCAGCTGCTGAACGATGCGGGCAAGCCGCGTCTCGCGCATTCTCACCAGATTCGGCGGCGTCAACCCCAGCGCCGACCACTCGGCAAAGGCGACATCGGTCGGCCCGATTTCCACGCGATCATTGTCATCGATGCTCCCATCAGGTTTCAACCCCGCAGGACGCCGGCTGGGATCGATTTTGTGCGTCGTGACCGAGAAAGATGACATGGAGAGGCGTTCCCTAGGTTAGTGCTTGGATGAGTTTTGAATGATAAAGGCCGAGATTCACTGACTTTCATATGCGGAAAAAATACCGCGCGGTATTAAGAGGATTTATCTGGCCGGGTGCTTTCTGGGCTCAGCGCGCTAGAGCAAGTCTAGGCTCGGTAGGCATTGGGATTGGCGCCGAAGGCAAGGCGGAAGCACTTGGAAAAATGCGAGGCCGATGCGAACCCACAAGCGACAGCGATCTCAACAATTGGCAACTCGGTCTGTTCGACAAGACGCTTGGCTCGGGAAAGTCTCACATGGAGGTAGTAGCGCATCGGGGAGATGGACAATGATCGCGCGAACAGCCTTTCGATCTGACGCTGCGAGCGACCGACGCACCTGGCAATGTCACGCAGTGGCATCGGGTCTTCGACATGTTCTTCCATGATGCGAATTATCTCAGCGACCGGCTTGCAGATGCCTTCATTAGAGCCGACCGCCGACTGCCTTTCGGAGCTCGAACGCCAATGCCCTGCGGTGGTGTGCCGACACACAGCCACTGCAATGTCCTTGCCAAGATGTTCGCTGATAAACTCCATCACCAAGTCGAACGACGCGAACTCACCTGCACACGTGACGAGCTGGCTATCTCGAACGAAGAGGCGGTCCGTTACTTGCGGGCGCCCGAATGTTTCAGCGAACGCGGCACGCTTGTCCCAATGAATTGTACACGGGACGCCATCGAGCATTCCAATCTCGGCCAGCAGCCAGGTTGCTGTACCCAAGGCGGCTATGGGAACGCCGTGACGTCTGTAAAGACGAAGAACATTGATAACAGAGGCCGAAACCTGCTTTTCGACCATTTCCCCAGCTAGCACCACTACCATGGTTGGCCGATTGCCGGACATAATCAATTGATTTGCGTATTTGAAGTCGTTGTCAACCGACAGGCCAAAGCCGCTGGCGCATCGTACCGGCTGACCGTCTTGGCTCAGCAGAGACCATTCGAAAAATGAACGTCCCAAAATCGAATTCGCAAGGCGAAGCGGGTCCACGAACGATGAGAGACTGAGTAGAGAGAAACCCGGAAGCGCCAAGATCACCAGTCGGCACTCATCGGCTTTTACATCCATCACGTTCTTGGCGGCGTCCCAAAGCACTGGGCCTGAACGGCTGGGCGCTGCAAATGGCGCATTCATGTTTCTAATCCGTTCTTCGAGGTACCAAAATGCTGCGCCGGTCGGTGCAAGGTATCAACCTGCCGTCGCGAGATCGGAGCTCTCAAAGGTCAAGCGCGAACGTTGTGCTTGCGCTTCATGAAACCCTTGGCGGTCTCGACCGCCACGGCCGCATCCCGGCAATAGGCATCGGCGCCGACGGCCTTGCCGAATTCCTCGTTGAGCGGTGCGCCGCCGACCAGCACGACATAGTCGTCGCGGATACCTTTTTCCTTCATCGTGTCGATGACGACCTTCATGTAGGGCATGGTGGTGGTAAGCAGCGCCGACATGCCGATGATGTCTGGCTGATGCTCCTCCAAGGCTGCCATGTACTTTTCGACCGGGTTATTGATGCCAAGATCGATGACCTCGAAGCCGGCGCCTTCCATCATCATGCCGACGAGATTCTTGCCGATGTCGTGGATGTCGCCCTTAACGGTGCCGATTACCATCTTGCCCTGCTTGGGCGCGCCGGTGGCGATAAGCAGCGGTCGCAAGATGAACATACCGGCTTTCATGGCGTTGGCCGACAGCAGCACCTCGGGAACGAACAGGATACCGTCGCGGAAATCCTCGCCGACGATGCGCATGCCTTCGACCAGAGCTTCGGTCAGCACCTTGTAAGGCTGCCATCCGCGATCGAGGAGAATATGCGTCCCCTGTTCGATTTCTTCCTTCAGCCCGTCATAGAGGTCGTCGTGCATCTGCTGCACGAGTTCCTCGTCGGAAAGCTCGGAAAGGATGATCTCTTCATCAGCCATGTCGGATCTCAATGCTTGATTTCAAGGAGGTCGGCACCCCATGCTCGATGGGGTGCCGACCCGGCTTCCGGTGAAGCCTTGGGAGTTACTCCGGCTGCCACCCAAACCTTTTGCACGAAGCGCTTGGAAGGCGTGGCTCGACCGTTCTCAATAATGCCGCCTAAGACGCCCCATACTTTGCGATGGAGAGGGCATCGCAGCCTAGGCAATGCTCGGCGAGATTTGCTCCTGCCGCTTGGCAACGTATGCATCGAGTTCTTCTCGCAGGGCCAAATCCAAAGGCGGCTGCTCGTAACTGTCGATGATCGATTTGGCCTTCTCCCGGCACCGTTGCGCCATATCTTTCGAGCCCTTGACCTTCCACTGCTCGTAGCTGAGGTAGTCGAGTATCTCTGGGGCGAAGAAAGCGTCCTTGAAGTGTTTGAGGGTAAAGGAGTCGCCGAGATAGTGCCCGCCGGGGCCGATCCGTCGGACAGCCTCAAGCGCCTCGTCGAAATTGTCGAAGGATACCCCTTTCGCATATTTCTCGATCAGCAAATTCTGCTCCGCGTCCGCCACGAACTTGGCCATGCAGCACACCAGGCCGGCCTCATCCCAGCCGCCGGCATGCATCATTAGGTTCGCGCCGGCGCTGGCGCCCGACATATAAGCTATCGCCGACTCGTATCCGGACTGCGCATCGAAAGTCTTGGCGGACGACTGAGAGGCAGTGGTTCGCCACGGCACACCATACCGCCTGGCGAGCTGGCCGATGACGGCGTTGAGCAAGGTGACCTCAGGCATCCCGGACATCGGGGCGCCGCTGCGCATCGACACCGAAACCGAGTATTGGCCATAAATCATTTTCGCGCCGGGCACGACCAGTTGAGTATAGGCGAGCGCGGCGAGCGCTTCTGCGTTCAACTGCGCAATCGTGGCGGGGACGTCTGCGGGAGTGTTAGCTGCGCCGAGGACGAAGGGTGACAGCAAGACGACCTGGTTGGCTTCGACGAAAGCGCGAAGCCCTTCAAGCATCGTTGAATCCCAGACCAAGGGCGAATTTCCCGACACATGCCCCATCATCACAGCATTCTGGTCCATGAATTCCTTGCCATGGACTATTCGGCTCATCGCGATAGAATCCTCGGCTCGCTCCCTCCCCGTCGTAAGACCGAAGAAAGGCATGTTCGTCTCGACCAGACTTGAATGATTGATGTGAAGGTGGCGCCATGGCACTGCAATGTCGGTTGGCTCGCAGGTAAACCCTCCGGCGATGTGGAAGCCCGGCAGCATCTGCGTAAGCCGGTTCATGTCGCGAAGATCCGCGATCGTCGATGACCGACGGACGCCTTGCAGGTCGCGGACATTGGGAGCGCCCTGCATGGCTCCGAATGTCATCGTATCAAGCGCGATCTCGAAGCGCTGCGATGGGTCGCGGGATGTCATCTCAAAGCGGGATGGCGCCTTGGCGATGAGGTCCATGACCATCTCGCCTTCGAGGCGGACGCGATGCTCCTTGACATCGGCGCCGGCCTCCTTCCACTGCCTTATCGCCGTTTCATCCCTGAATTCGATGCCGACCTCGCGCAGAATTGCCAGGGACGCTTGGTGAATGCGCTCCAACTGTTCTGCAAAGACGACCTCTACTGGTCGAATGCCATACTTTATGGTGGAAACGCGTGGCCTTTTCTCGGCTTCCCGCGCCGCTACGACAGAAGATCGGCCGCCGCGGCGTCGAATTGTGGGTGTGTCAGCGTCCATATTAGCCTCACCTGCGGTGCTGGAGTAATCAGCGGACCCACTATGCGAAATCGAGATGTTCCGCCTGGAATGGGCGGCTACTCACCATAAAATTGATGGTAGGCAGCAACGGACGCGATGAGAATACCTAAAAGTTTTCGCTGGGTCTAAACCCAGTTTATGTCCGACCGCCCCGATGCGAGCTGGGACGTGAGCTCCCGGCACCAGCCGGCTCAGAAATCACAGGCGCAGCTCTTCGGACTGGGCGAGAAACCAGTCGACCAATATCTTGCACCGCTTGT
>NZ_JBVVQM010000043.1:0-8575 GCF_055811155.1 Mesorhizobium sp. WSM4822
TCCGGAGGATCGTTGGAATTGTTGTAGCTGTGCTTGACATCAGACCTTGCCCAAGGCTAGCATCGTCAACGATTCTTCGGTGTTAAGAATCTGCGAATCTATTTTGAGTTTTGTGCAACAGCGGTGCCTGAATTTTCACCTATGGACACCTGCTCCTATATTGGGCCGCGTCGAGCCGAACCTCAGCTGAAGCGCCGCGCACCGTCGCCTCGATTGCATAGAGCGCGGCGATCTGCCGGATGGCCGGTCGGGGATTTCGTGTTTCTGAGCTGCTTGACGAAGCGCCGGCGCAGATGCGCCTTATCTGGTGGTCGAGATAATGCAGAGCGTTTTTAGCTTGGCGTCGCGCAGAAAGACAGGTGGCGAGAGCGCGCTGCGGTGGATCGCGACGGTGAGCTAAAAACGTGTTGGACTAAGCCGCCGGCACGGGTGGCCGCTATGGGCGTTCAATTGAGCCGCACCGGCGAACAGGTATCGCGTGGGCCTCAGACGCAACGCGGACGCGGCGATTGCAGGGGTCGCATGCGCCGAAAGCGGCACGCATATCGGTTGCGGCAAAGTGAGGACCGGCGCCGCGCCTTGCGAGGAGAGGCTGCCCCGGGGCCGGCGGCGCGCATCTCCGCGGGACCGGCTCGGTTTTCCAGCCGAACGGCCCGTGCAATACGGTAACGATGGAAGCTGAGCCCTACTTTCATGATGTATCCCAGTATGGCGGCGGTCCGGTGACGCCGTCGAAGACTTCGATGACAATCATCTGCCCTTGGTGACAGGCCGGGCATTGCCGGAGGGAGTGCCCGGTAAGGTCCTCGTAGCGGTCGCGATAGTTCCTTTTCGATCGGCTCGACCGACGGCTCGGGAGCCGGCATGCCGAGCAGGTCGCGGCAGTGGACAAGCTTTTGCGCGCGGTGGCGATTGCCGAGGAAGCCGTAGTAGCGGATGCGATGGAAGCCCTCCGGCAGGACGTGAAGCAGGAAGCGACGCATGAACTCGTCGGCCGAGACGGTCATGACCTTTTGCCGATTACCATGCCGGCAGTCTTTCCAGCGGAAACGAACGGCGCCATCCTCGATGTCAACGAGGCGGTTGTTGGAGATGGCGACGCGGTGCGTGTAGCGGCCGACGTAGTCGAGGACCTGTTCGGGCCCGGCGAAGGGCGGCTTGGCGTAGGTCACCCATTCGGCCTTTCGAAGGGGCGCCAGGTAGCGCCGGAAGGCGTTACGCTCGCTCAGGGCCTGCAAGTCAGAGAAGAACTGCAGTTCGCCGCCCGCGAAGGCTTTCTCCAGGTGATCCAGAAACAGCCGTCGGAACAGGCGTGAGAGCACGCGGACCGGCAGGAAGAAGCCGGGCTTGCAGGCAATCCATCGCGCGCCGTCCGGCGAGAACCCGCCACCCGGACGACGCAGTGCAGGTGGGGTGGTGCAGCAGGTTCTGGCCCCAGGTGTACAGCACCGCGAAGAAGCCGATCTCGGCGCCGAGATGCTTGGGATCGGCGGCGATGGTGCGCAGCGTCTCGGCGGTGGCGCGGAAGAGCAGGCCGTAGACGAGCGCCTTGTTCTGATAAGCGATGGCGGCAATGTCGCCCGGCAGCGTGAAGACGACGTGGAAGTACTGCGTGTCGAGAAGCTCGGCGCGACGATCCTCCAGCCATTGCGCGCGGGCCAGCGATTGGCAGCGTGGACAATGCCTGTCGCGGCAGCTGTTGAAGGCGATGCGCCGGTGGCCGCATTGATCGCATGCTTCAACGTGCCCGCCGAGCGCGGCGGTCCGGCACAATTCGATCGCCGTCATGACGCGGCGCTGGGCGGTCGACAGCGACGCGTCATGCTGAGTGCGATAGGCTTCACCGTAGCGGCGGAAGATATCCGCCACTTCCGGCCCCGAGCGGGCCATCGGCGCGCGCTCAGAAGTATTGCGGCTTGGCGGGCGGCGGCAAGGTGGCCGCCGGACGCGGCAAGAGCTCGAAGAGGCTCGACGTGGCGCAGACCTTGTTGGTGGCAATCCGCAGGTAATGGGCGGTGGTCGCGAGGCTCCTGTTGAGCAGCAGTTGAATGGTGCGCACGTCGGCGCCGGCCTCCAACAAATGGACGGCAAAGGCGTGTCGTAGGCTATGGGGCGTGACCGGCTTGGACAAACCGGAGCGGTCGCGCGCTTTCGCGCAGGCATGTCCCACCGCATCCCTGGTGATCGGCTCGCCGGCACGATCGCCGGGGAAGAGCCACGTCTCCGGCCGGCGCACCTTCCAGTAGGTGCGCAGGATCTCCAGGAGCTTGGGCGACAGCATCACGTAGCGGTCCTTCTGGCCTTTGCCCTGCTCGACGCGGACGACCATTTTCTGGCTGTCGATGTCCGTAGGCTTCAGCTGCACCGCCTCCGAGATGCGCAAGCCGGCGGCATAGCAGGTGGTCAGGATGGCGTGATGTTTGACGTCGAGCACGCAGCCGAGGAATTGCTGAACTTCCTCGGGACCGAGGACGATCGGCAGCTTTTGCGGCTTCTTCGGAAGCGGGAGAACCTCTTCAGGCGCCCAGACCCATTCGAGCGTCACACTGTAGAGAAAGCGCAGCGCCGCGATGGCGGTATGGATCGAACCGGGCGCCAACTTCTTCTGGTTGGTCAGATAAACCTGATAAGTCCGAATGTCCCCGCGCCCGAGCAGGTCCGGCGACTTGCCGAAATAGCGGGCGAACAGCGACACCTGTTGGTGATACGAGCGCTGGGTGTTGAGCGCGAGGTTGCGCACCTGCATCTCCTCGCTCATGCGCTGGCGAAGTTGGGTCATGACAAGCTCCTTTGTCCGATGGAATGGGCTGCAAGCAGCCATCCCATGCTCGCGCAGTTGGAGCTTCTTTTGCATGTATGTCCGGCGCCACGAACGACGCCATCAGGACCGCACCGTCGGTGCATAGCCTCCTTGCCGGTCCGCGGTCGCGGAGCGGGTTAGTCCAAGGCGTATTATCCAGGGCGAAGTTTTATCTCGGGTATTTGGCGGCGCACGGTGCGTTTACGAGAGGTTGAGGCGTTCTGGTGTCCGGATAAAGCTGCGGCAGGATCGTAGGATGCTTGCGAGCGAGGCGACGGACTTGCAGATACCGCTGCGCACATCGTCGACGATCGAGGACTATGTCGCCACGCAGGAGTGGCAGCGGGCGTATCTATCGGGCTGCCCGCTTCATCCGCACGTGGCTGTGCCTTTCGACGCCATGGCAGCTATGCACGGCTGACCAGTCCCGGCGTGCGCATCGCCCGCTGGTATTGCCCGGAAGGGCGGATGACATTCAGCTTGCTGCCGGCTTTCCTGGCAGCCCGTTTGCCCGGGCTGCTTGCAACGATCGAATGCACAGTCGCGGTGGCGGCATCGGCAAGAAGCATGGAAGTGGCGGCGGATGCGCTGCGCGGACCGGAGATTGGCCTCGCGGGAGCGGTGCGCTGGCTTCGGCGGCGGGTCATTGCAGTGCGTGGGCCGATCATGGCTGTCAGGATGATGGCGCCATCATTGGCCCGGCACCCCTGTCGGTCGTTCGGCCGAAGACGGGGACGGCCTTCCCATTGCCGCTTCTGCCGGCGGTCGCTAAGGCGTTGGCAGACTATCTCCACGGCGGGCGCCCCATGGACACCCACCCGGCATCTGTTCGTGCAGATGCATGTGCCGTTCGGTCCCTTGGCAGCTTCAAGCGCGGTCCGCCATATCGTCGCAAAGCAGCGAGAGTTGCCGGGATATCGGCACCGTTTCTCGGCAGTCACGTGTTGCGGCATGCGCACGCCGCACGCCAGATCGATCTCGGCACCCCGCCGCGCGTGGTCCCAGAGCTTCTTGGGCATCGGGATCCGGAGTCCCTTTCCGCCTACGTGCGGATCGCAACGGAGACGTTGCGTGACGTCGCATTGCCGGCGCCGTCATGACCACAATCGTCACCCTGTCCGAACTGAAGCGCGACGCCGACAGCTTTCTCGAGTTCAAGCGCGCCATGGGCCATCCCTACAAGCGCGGAGCGATCGAGATCGATTGTTTCCTCGGCTTTGTCGGGCAGCACTGGGGCGAGGCAGAGCCGATCCCCATGGCGGAGGCCATCCGGCGCTGGTGTGGGCGGCTTCCCGGCCGCAAGGCTGTCACGCTCGCCAACGAGTTCGGTGTCATTCGCCAGCTTTGTCTTTACCCCGTCGTCACGATCCCACCAGCTATGTGCCCGAGCACAGCTGGGCGCCGGTGAAGGAATCGACCTTCTTTCCCTACATTTTCAGTCAGGACGAGGTTCGCCGGATTCTCACCGTCGCTTCGGTGTATGAAGGACCCGCCGTGTGGGCGTCGATGCTGCGCCGACTCGTGCTTGTGCTCTATTGCACCGGTCTGCGGCTCGGCGAGGCCGTGCGCCTCAAGATGGCCGATGTCGATCTCGAACGCGGCACGTTGACGCCGCGACAGCAAGCGGCGCACGCGCATCGTGCCCATGCGCGACGACCTGGTGGAAGAGTTGCGTCGCTACATTGACGATCAGCGCCAGCTCCTCGTCGATCAGCGTTGCGTGGATCCGCAAGCCCTGTTCGTTGGCCGTAACGGTATGCCGCTGACAACCGCCGCCGCAGCCGATGCCATCCGCCGGTCTCCGTCGCTTGGGCATCAAGCCCGCCCATGGACACGTTGGAGCTCGTCCCTACGAGTTCCGTCATGCCTTCGCGGTCCACCGCCTCACGAGCTGGGCCGAGGAAGGCATCGATATTCACGCAAAGCTCCCCTGGCTATCAGCCTATCTCGGCCATCAGAACATCCTCGGCACCGAGGTCTACCTCAAGGCGACGCCGCAACTGCTGGAGCTGGCCAGCAACCGGTTTGAACAGCATGTGCACCGCGCACGGCGCCCCCAATGAGCCAGGTCGCATCACAGGCGCTTTTCGCTCTCGTCGAGTCCTTTTTCACCAACTATCTGCCCCGCAGCGCAGCGCGAGCCCGCACACGAGCCGCGCCTATCGCGATACGCTCAAGCTGCTGCTGTGTTCGTGGCCGAGAGTCAGAACCGCGAGGTCGCCGCGCTTAGGCTGGACGATCTCGACGCCAATATGATCGCTGCGTTTCCGGATCATCTCGAGACCACAAGGTCCAAGTCCGCCGCCACGCGCAACTGCCGCCGTGCCGCGCTGCGCAGCTTCTTCAAGCGCCTGCTGCGCAACGACCTTGACCACGCGCTCCGTTACACACAGGTGCTGGCGCTGCCATCGAAACGGACGCGACTTCGACCTGGCCACTACCTTGAAGCTCACGATATTCGGGCCATCATTGAGGCCCCCGATCGACGGACCCGTCAAGGCTGGCGCGATCATACGCTGCTGCTTTTTCTCTACAATTGCGGCGCGCGGGTCAGCGAGGTGATGATCTGCAGCTGATGCCGCCACGGCAGGTCCGTCTGCGGGCAAGGGCCGCAAGGAACGGCTCGTGCCGATATGGTCCCAAACGGCCGATGCACTGCGCCGCCTACACGCATGACGGCCGAGGATCAGCGGCATGTTTTCGTCAACCGTCACGGTCAGCCCCTAACCCGCGACGGCGTAGCCCACATCCTGGCCAAGCATGCCTCAGCAGCAGCCCAGGATTGGCCGACCCTTGCGCGCGATCGCATCACGTTTTTCGTCACAGCTGCGCCGCGGCGCTGCTGCAGTCGGGCACCGACGTGACCGTAATCCGCGACTATCTCGGCCACGCCAGCATTGCGACCACGAGCCGCTACACCGCCACTAACCTGAAGATGAAGCGCGATGCGCTGCAGAGATTCTGGAAACATGCCGCCCAGACCAAGCCGTGAAAGCCGAAGCCAGACTTGCTTTCTTTCCTCCAGTCGCTCTGATTTTTTGTCGACAAACGCCGCCGACTTTTCCGCCAGAATCCAGCTTCTCAGCGGCAGTACTAGAGATAAAACTTCGCCCTGGATAATGGCTCCAGTAGTGGACGAGCGTCGCGGCCCTTCGGCGCGCTGGATCTCGGTCAGCCGCTCAGAGCCATCGTAGCCGTCGCATTGAACGAACTCCCCGCGGAAGCCTTTCAGCAACTGTTCTTGGGGTTCCGCGTTACGATCGCAGGGGCACGAAACGCTCTCCCACACCACTTCTGATCAGCTCGCGAGCCAGCGTAACCTCCCCGATCACATAAACGCGGTCGGGTAGTTCTCCAGTCAATCGAGTGCTGAACGACGCCGCTGTCGCTCGCGCGATGCACGACCTCCATCATTTGCTAGCCGTACCATTTGGAAAATGAGAAGCTATTTGTCAAGAGGTTTGATAGCGTTCATCAGCTGATCGCTGACATAGTTATCGCCAAGGACCTGGGAACGAGCGCCGGATGCAACTCGGCGAGGCGCGAAACGATAATTGACTGCACCTTAAATTCGTCCAGGCCATGCGCCAATAGAACTTGGCTTAGCGCAAGGCCGTTCGAAATTGGCTTGATCTTAGCCGATCGTCGCGCCATTGCCAAAGGGGAGGTCATCTGGTGATCAACATACTTGCCAAGAAACTCGCTCACCGTTCCGTCCTGAAGTTGTTTGACAGGTCAAACTGCCTTTGAGGGCAGCACCTGCTTTAGCACAAGGTCTTGCAGCGGGCCCGTCGCCGCGAGTTGCAGACCGCATCCGCGCCTTCGAGAGCCATGTGTTGTACCTTCTTGTCGACCGATCGCGCGGCCACGACCATGACGATCCGGTCTGCAGCTGCCTCTTGCCAATGAAGCACGCGAACCTCGTGCCAATTTTGGCGGATCGCGCCGAAGAGTTACTCTTGCCTGAAGAGTGCGGCAGGACGCCAAGGCGCACCACACCGGCGCTGGCGGACACGACGAACCCCACAACTGCTCGGGTAGCCGACGTTTTTGGTGGGGCCGATGTCGCGAACCCGACAAAAGTGTAGCACCGTTCCGGCGGGCGCGCGTGTTTCACACTCGCTAGTAAGGACCACCGCATTCCGCATCTGGCACGCCGATTGCTGGGATGATGAGCAAGGGCCGCCGTGACAAACCGGAACGGCCTCCTACCAAAATCGCAGGCAACCCCTTGGAGTGCGAGCAATGTTGTCCCAGTTTGAGAACCAGTCCATAAACCAGGAAGTCGCTAGGCTCAATCTGCCGAACTCTCGGATTAAGCACTTTGCCCCGGCTAGTTACGCACTAGCCGGGGAAGACGTCATTGTCGAAGGAATCCTGGCTGCAAGACTCTGCAAGAGCCACAGATCTTGGGCCAGTGTGTTCTATGTCGAAATCGGCGCCAATCACCCCATTTCCACCTCTAGCACCTATCTCATATACCAAAGAGGCGCGCGAGGTGTTCTAGTTGAGCCCAATCCTGAATTAGAAGCGCTGATCCGCACCGCGCGCCCGGAAGACGTTCTCGTGCGATCCGTTGTCTTGCCCGCTCCGCAAGCGTCTGCCACGCTCTTCATCGGAAACGCCCATGAGCTTTCCTCGGTGGATAAAGCACATGTTGAAAGTTTCGGTGACTTCGGCGGTATAGGAGGTATCCGAGAACAAATTGAGGTGGGCGCGATTGGTATCAATGAACTATTGACCCCTTATGCCAATAAGATCGATTTCTTATCGATCGATTGCGAAGGACTGGATTACGATCTCGTTAAGGCGATTGAGTGCGAGCGCATCAGACCTGCTGTACTCCAATGCGAAGCAAGTGAGCATTATCTAAAGGGCATCACGGCTCAGATTATAAATCTGATGGAATGCAGATCATACCGACTTGCTGCAATGACTGACTTCAACGTTATCTTCGAGCGATTGCCCTAATGCAGCGGCGATCGACCCTGTGCTCGATCGTACACCACGCCCTGCCCTTGCGTCCGAGCCCCGGGGTGGCGCGCGCAAATCAGGATCGAATCGCGTATCGCCGCGTGTAGCGTAAGCAGGCTTGCAACGGCGGAGTGGGGATGCAGAACGACCATGGATGTTCCGATTGACGGCGGACCTTGCCTGTCGCTTGGGACCATTTCGATGCTGGATGCTGGCGGCGATGACCGCGGCTTATGCTGGTGATTTGAAGCCGACCAATAGGGTGATTGACCCGCCGAGCATCCTGCTCGATCGATTGTTCGCCTGCAGGTGGTCTGACTGCCGTCGATGACGACGCGGTCAGGTCGACCGTGACGTTTCAGAACCTCCTGAAGAAGCGCTTCGCGCCGGGGCAATAGCCCGACACCTCGCACAGGCGCGTGGTCTCCAGGTCCTTCAATCTATCCGTAAGCTCTAAAATGTCATGCGTCGAAGCCCTCAACCGCGCCCGTCAGGGTAGCGGAAACGGTTTGGGATCACCGAAGCGCTCAAGAACGTTCCGCGTTACCCGGGAAACATCGTTTTCATAATTGTCGATGGGCAGGCTCATGCACCAGGAAATGGACCCAACGGAGAAAACTGCTCCGCCGCCCGCGGTTTCGAAAAAGACTATGTCTGAGCGAACGTTTTTGTTCTCGGTTCCACCAATCATCCAATGCATTGCGCCGAACTCTTCGTTGGCCAACACCATGTTGTCGGTATGATCGGTGGAAGTCGCTATCACGACAGCATGGCTTGGTGATCCCAAGGTCGGATCGAAGC
>NZ_JBVVQM010000044.1:0-7971 GCF_055811155.1 Mesorhizobium sp. WSM4822
AGGATGAGGTAGCCGCCTTCGCGAAAGCCGATATCGGCGTCGGCGCCGAACTCTTCCTTCAGCCGCCGGAACAGCTTCAGCGTGAACTGCGACAGGCGGATGTTTTCCGGGATCGAGAATTGCTGGCGGATCGAGGCCATCGACAGCGTCGTTGCCGCATGCGCGAATTGCGGGTCGCGCTCGACAAGCGCGATCGTGCCAGAAAACCCTTGCTCACGCAGATAGTAGGCGATCGCAGAGCCGACGATGGCTCCTCCGATAATAAGGATGTCGTAACGCACGTTTTGTCGCCTTTCCGGTAACCGTCCGTGTCGATCACACAGCCGTCAGCATGATGTCGAAGCGCGTGCCGCGGCCGGGCGCGGCTTTAGCCAGTTGAAACCTGTTATGGGATGCCCTGTCAGCGAGCCCTAATGCAGCTGCCGGTCCTGCTTCACGGAGCAAGTCGTCAGCTCTGTCCGTCTTCTCCTAGGTGAACTTAGGCTCATTACGCCGAAGTATCCTGTCGCCGTCTTGCGGTAGGGATCAACCATCTTGATGATGCCCTTCAGTCGGAGATCGAAAATATGAGGCACTGATGCCCCGCGCGCTGCTCGAGATCCTGCCCTCGTCCTTCATTGACGCCCTAGCTTATGTCCGGCGACGGCTCGGTGAGAGCCAGACTACGGCGCAACTTCGACCGGGCCAATGTCGAGTATCGTATCGCGGGCGACTTGGCTGTAATCAATCTGCGCATGAGTGGTAACCTCGTCCTGCTGGCTTGCCATTTGGCGCTCTTCGCAAATGCTGTTCGGCGACGGATATGCCGCCCACTGAACGTGAAAGTCGCGGTGAGCGTACCATTGACAGCGATTTGCGGTCGCGAAGGTTCCATGAATTTCTTTGAAGGATCTGTTGCAAACAAGGACGCAACGAGATTGGCGGGTCGAGTGCGGCGCCGAATTCGATAGCAAATCCGGCGCCGATCGCGCTTCAAGCGATGAGATCGCCAATCTCCCAAGACGATTAAGGTCGACGTCCGCGTGATTGCCGCCACGAACAGGAACCTGGAAGACGCTGTTGCAAGGAACGAGCTACGCGCCGACTTTTATTATTGCATCAGCGTTGTTCCCTTGCTGGTGCCGCCATTGCGTGAACGGCGCAGTGATATTCCGCTCCTTGCCGCTTCGATTTCAAGAATTTCAACAGCGAAACACGGCCCTACGATGGTGTTCGATCGGAGTGCGACTGAAGTGCTGATTAACTGTGCTTTTCCCGGAAACATCCCCGAGTTTGAAAATTGCGTGCATCGGACGGGGACCCTGGCAGCGGGAGCGTCAATCGTCAGAAGCGACCATGATTGCTCACACGGCCGATGCCTTTCCGCCATGCTATGGAAGCACGCATCGAAGGAGACTGCGCCGAAATCCGAGCCGATCGCACGATCGCCACTGAACCCATGCAATCGTCTGGTGCTTTTGCTTCGGCCGCCGTGCGGCCCCGCCTGTTGACGGCGAGCAGGCACTGCCAGCGCCTGCTCGGATAGGCCTCGTAAGCGACAGGGACATGACCGATCGCGAGCGTCTCATCGCGGCGATGGAAAGATCCGGCTGGGTAAAGGCAAAGGCAGCGCGCCTGCTGAGACTGACGCCGCGCCAGATTGGCTACGCGCTGAGGAAATAGGGTGTCGAGATCAAGTGTGTCTGAACCGGGCTGTCGGACTTTCGATAAGGTCGGGGCGCGACATAGCGACGAACTCGTTTAATGAGGACTTGCCTGTGTAAAACCACTTCGCCGGGTAGCCGGACAGTGCGCTGGCGTTGTCGAAGGAGTTCGTGCCAAAATCCTCCCTGTAGTATCCCACCGTATGAAAGATGAAGGCATCACGTTCGATATCGACGAGAGCGATAATGTGCGGCTTCCACCCTAACCTCGGATCGAAGCCGCTCGTCGGATGCTGGAAACGTGAGTCAACGCCCGCGCTCAGATAATCCTTGCTGCCTCCATCGAGGACGTGTTCGCCGAATCCGCAGAGCTTGTCATTGTCCTCCCCAAAAACATGCGGTTTGTGACGGTTTCCGTCACCGGAGAGTTCGTCCCATGCCTTAGCGCCATAGGATTGGTGGTCGCCCTCGCGGGCCAAAGATTGATAGTCGCCCCGACAAGCGTCGATTCTGTCGCTGCCATCACGACCCAAGCTCACATCGTGCCGCTCGTCGTCGATTGCTTCGGGAGCTGGTTTACCCCTAAGAAGCTGTTTCAGCTGCAGGATAAATTTTCTCATCGCAATCTCCCGATGCCCCTCACGACGAAGCGCCTTGTATACCGCTCGTCAAATCATGGCGGTAATCGTTTGCCGTTGTGAATATATTTAGGGGATGGATGTTTTCACGTGCTCTCGATGAGGGCTGCTTTTGCGCTAATTCAACCTCCCTCAATGGAAGCAGTCGGTGCGGATCAGCCGCAGCGCCTTGAGCGTCTCGCTTCGCGGGTCCAGCGAAGCTCGTGTGCATCGACGAGACGGCCTCTCATGCGACGCTGAATGACGGCGAGCTCGCGGGCAACAGCAACTCGGGCTGGAGCCATGCCTCGCGGTTTGGCGACGTTCATGCCCCACTCTGAGGCCCGACCATTTTCTTGCTAAGACGAGCAGCCAATAAGCCGCGTTTGTAGAGAGCCGTGCTGGCCAGTTGGTCTGGTCACCGCATCGGCTACAGGCTGGCAGTCCTGCGCGCGGCAGCTCAGCTGCTCGAAGGCGCCAGCCTCGCTGACCGCAAGAGCATTGCGCCAAATGCGCTCGGCATCCTCGCCCTGCCCTGCAAAGGGCCAAGGAACGGCAGAGCCCTAGGCAAGTCCAATTATGTCAACGCGGACCTGATCGCACTCTTCGTTGCCATGACCGCAGCCGGAATCCTGCCGAACGAATTCGTGGAGATATGGAACAAGAATTCCGGCGCCCGGATTTCCCCTATGTCACCCTCGGCGATGGCGGTTCACGATGCTGCATCCATAGCCGAAGCTGCGGCTCGCACCTGTCAGCCCGACGGCCCGATTATTATCTGCAAGGAAGCCGCGGATCGTCGCCTTCGATCGGGATAATCACCTACGCGACCGCCTGAGTTACTCCGTCGATCTTGACACAGACGGCCGCCCAAGCAGCATTGAATTGGCCTTCGGCAAAGTGTTTCCCGCCAGCGCCAGCGCTCACCAGCGCTCGAACGCTCGATCCGGTCACATATCAGCGTTCGTCGATCGGTGGCTTGGCAGCAAGGCCGAGCCTAGCTCGTTGGCCATCGGCGAAATTCTCGGCGGGAGACTGTGTCTTGAACCGGAGAGCTGTCAGTTTGCCGTCCTCGATAATATGAACGAACCATCCCTCACCGCAACGCTTGACGCGCACGTCATTAGGTTCGCCAGCCACCATTGCTGCCCCCTCATTTCGTTGCACAACGTGAGACTGGAAGTCGTTCCCGTGTGTCGGAAAAACACGGGATCTTACGTCACGTCAGGCACGGATTTTGCGAAGCCGGTGCTTGGTCGATTTCAGCGATTCATGTCCGGAACGTCCGTGCGCGGAACTCGCGCTCGGATCGATTTAGAGGCGCAGATTTCTGTATTTTAATTCGGCTTAATCATCCACAGCAAACGCGCATAGGAACGCGTATTCAGTCCGAGTAGCTCTGCAAAAGCCCGCTGCTCAGGTGCCTCAGCGCCATCACGCGGCACTCCGAGATGTTTTATAGCTCCGGACCGTTCCTAACGATCAGGGTGCCGGTTGGCCACTCGCTCATCGAGTGTCCAATCGGCACAACTACGACCAGCACGTCCTCGTCTCGCGTGGGCGGCAGGTCGAGATAAACATCTGCGAGAGTGGACCGCACGCGAACGCCCGAGACAATCGCCGCCAGGCCGTCTCTGCAGAACCTCTCCATATGGTTCCGCATCGCGTGCCGAACGGTGCCGAAAGCGAATGGAACTCCAAGCTGCCGCAATATTGGATATAAAACGCGCATTGAATGACCGATCCCTTGTCCCTCAAGATCCGCACGCACCCCGTACAACCCCAGGTCAGCCACCAGGAGCTCGACCTCGTCAACCTTGATGAACCGGCGTAGTATGCCGATATGAGCCGCTACGCCGTGCGCGTCGTAGCTGATTGCGCGGAGTTCCGGCCTCGCACCGGCCCAGCTACGGCCGCCTTCGAATGGCTCTGAGTTGAAGGCCCCAGTCGGTCCGTAGGTCTTTCGGAAAAACTCGGAGAGTTCGACATGGTCGGCCTGTTGCAAGTCACTTTCCCAGCACAACCTCCACCGCACGTCAGAGCACATGGAAAGACCTCATCTTTGTTGCTGTTTTGTTGGGAAGCGCCTAGCAGAGGGACGCTTGTCGCATCGAGCCGGCTCGATGTAGCTTGCGCAGGTCACCGAAGAACTAGCCACAACGAACACGCGTCTCCGCTGCGTTCCGAGTACACCGGAAGGCGTACACCGGAAAAATACTGCTCGGAACCAATACAAACATCGACAGTTACCTTTGGCTTACATATTTGAAGTCTTGCTATGCAACATTCTGCGGGATTGGCAAAATCGTTTGTTTCGATGAATGCATTCCACGCGATGGATGAGAAAGGACATGCGTTTCAAAGAGTTTGTCCTAAATCTCCGCCCAAGGCGGCCTTGATCACGAGGCTTCGACCCGGCCAGTTAACCGACCCGCTCGGCCCAGACCACTATCTGGGTGGGAATCTTCGGGGCCTACTGAACTTTTCACGCTAAATCATTGCCATACCACCGTTCACATGAACGGTCTGGCCGGTAATGTAGGCGGCCTCGTTCGAAGCCAGGTAGACCACAGCCGAGGCGACTTCCACGCCGGTGCCCATGCGCCTGGTCGGAATGGTGGCCATGATCGCTTCTTTCTGCTTGTCGTTCAGCTTGTCGGTCATGGCGGATTCGATAAAGCCCGGCGCCACGCAGTTCACTGTCACGCCGCGTGTTGCGATCTCGTGCGCCAGCGATTTGGACACGCCGATCATGCCAGCCTTTGAGGCGCAATAGTTCGCCTGGCCGGGATTGCCGGTCACGCCGGACACGGAGGTGATGTTGATGATGCGGCCGTTGCGGCGGCGCATCATCGAATGGGTCAGTTCGCGTGTGAGCCGGAACATGGCGGTCAGGTTGACCTCGAGGACCGCGTCCCAGTCGTCGTCCGACATGCGGATAAAAAGCCCGTCCTTGGTGATGCCGGCATTGTTGACCAGTATGTCGACGCCTTGGAGATCGGCTTCCGCCTTTGCGCCCAGCGCCTTGACCTCGTCGCGGTTCGAGAGGTTCGCCGGAAACAGTTTTGTGCGCCCGCCAAGCTCGGCAGCCAACGCATCGAGCTTTTCGACACGCGTGCCGTGCAGGCCGACCGTCGCGCCGTGCGCGTGCAGCGCCCGTGCTACGGCCTCGCCGATTCCACCGCTTGCTCCGGTGACGAGCGCCTTGCGGCCGGTCAGATCGAACATTGTTATCGATTTCCCTTTCTAAGGACTGGCTTCGCATGGAAGCGGCCATTGGCGGCCCTGCGTGCCTCCAGACAGTGTCGGGTAAAAGCTTTGGACAAACCTCGAGCCGAACTGAAGGACCTCGCTTAACCTTCCGGGTAGCGGTAGGTCCGCCGCTTCAACAGTTGAGAATTTTGCAAAAACGAGGTCCGGTTCGTCGACCTTCCGCCGCCACTTGGCGCATTCACGAGGCGGTCCAAGGGACGTCCTTCACAACCGTGATCCGGCAAGGATTGGATGTGAGAGATAGAGTTACTTGCATCTCGCATGGCTTTTACACCTGCTTGAACGCCAGAACTGCGTTCATGCCGCCCATGGCGAAGGCGTTGCTCAGTGCCACGCGCACCTTGCGTTCGCGCGCCATATTGGGCGTGACGTCGAGATCGCAATCGGGGTCTGGCTCGCGATAATTGGCGGTCGGCGGCACGATGCCCTCCTGGATCGCCATCACGCAGGCGATCATTTCAAGTGCGCTCGCTGCGCCGAGGCAATGCGCGTGCATGGACTTGGTGGACGAGACAGACATCGAATGGGCATAGTCTCCAAAGACGCGCTTGATCGCCGCCGTCTCGGTTCGGTCGTTGGCCTTGGTGCCCGTGCCGTGGGCGTTGAGGTAATCGACGTCCTCGGCATTCAGCCCGGCGTCGGCAAGGCAAGCGCGCATCGCGGCCTCCGGCCCCTCGATGGACGGCGCGACGATGTGGAAGGCATCGCCGGAAAGGCCGATGCCTGCAATCTCGGCAAGCATTGTGGCACCGCGCGCCGCTGCATGCTCATAGCTTTCCAGCACGGCCATGCCCGCACCCTCACCTATCACCACTCCCTTCCTGTCGGCGGAGAAGGGCCGGCAAGTATCCGGAGCGAGGGCGCGCATTGCCTCCCATGCCTTCAGCTGAACGCATACGAGTGGCGCTTCGGCGCCTCCAGCAAGCATCACGTCGGCTCGGCCGAGCCTGATCTGATCCGCCGCCGAAGCGATCGCATGGTTGGCTGATGCGCATGCAGACGCGATGGCAAAGACCGGGCCGCGCAGGCCGAGGCTCATGCTGACCTGGCTGGCAGCGGCGCTCGGCAATCCCTTTGGTGCAGCGTAGAGGCCAGTACGCTTCGCGCCGTCCAAATAGAGGGCGCGGTAGGTTTCTTCGACCGTTCCCCAGCCCCAACCGCAGACGCCTACTGTCGCGCCGAAGCGATACGGATTTCCCTCGTCGCAGGAAAGTCCGGCGTGTTGCATCGCTTCGCGCGCTGCAAGCACAGCGAGCAGGCTGAGGCGGTCCATGGAGACGAGCTGGGTGCGGCCGATGTCGTGCTTCGGCAGCTCCTTTATCTCGGTACCGACAGTGCCCTTCATCTCATGAAGCTCGGAAGTTACCATCGGGCGGATGGCGGAGCGGCCTTCGCGCATCTCTTTCCAGATAGAGGCAGCGTTGTTGCCCAGGCCGCAAAGCCCGCCCATCCCAGTAATGACGACTCGCCTATCCAATCAGACCTCCTTCGCGAGCAAACCGCGAACGGCTTCCACCATGTCGCCGACATTGTTGAGATTCGACCAGGCGTCGGCCGAGTTCATGTCGATCTTGATGTCATAGGCCTGCTCCACATCCCAGAGGAGATCCGCCAAACCCAGGGAATCGACTCCGAGCGAGGCTAGTTCGGTGGCAGTCGTTATTTCGCCGATATTGGACACGCTCTCGCCGCTTTCCGATTCGAGGCGGTTCTTGATCGTGGCAATGATTTCCGTTGCGAGTTGATCAGCCATTCTGTTTTTTTCCATAATGATGCCTTTTGACGTGGGCGCGGCGCCAGGCCTTTGCCGGTCACGTCGCGACGTCACACGACAAGGGTTCGGGCGATCGGGGCGTGTGAGGTGCTTCCAATGCGAGATTCCGAAAGATTGATAAAATCGTTTGTTTCGATAAGACGCATCCACCTTGTGGATAGAAATACATTCCAATGAACCGGCAAGCCCTCGTCATAAATCCCGCATGCCCCCTCCCACGCAAAAGCTCGGCACGTCTCGGGGCGAGTAGATGCTCAGCGCCCGACTTGCTCTCTACGGCGCGACGAACCGCGCCGGCGGTCGCGGAAGGCACAAAAGTTAACCATCCGCAGGGTGGATTCATCCTGTGGGTCGAGCTCCGAACACCGTCGATTCGCTGAACTCTTTCAGGGTTGCATCGCCCGGAATATCGCGATCGCCCACCCTGTTGTCTTGACTAGCGCCGCGCCACGGTTTATCTCACCGCCACGTTAGCACTCGCCTTTGCTGAGTGCTAACTGCAGGTCCGCACAGCCGGGCTTTGTACGTGTCCGGCGCCGCCGGATGGTGTTTTCACCACTCTCATCGAGGAAGAAAAAATGGCAAAATCGAAGTTCCGCCCGCTTCATGACCGCGTGGTCGTTCGCCGGGTCGAATCCGAATCCAAGACCGCTGGCGGGATCAT
>NZ_JBVVQM010000045.1:0-7784 GCF_055811155.1 Mesorhizobium sp. WSM4822
TCAACCCCTGTTCCAGTCGCAGAACCTCCTCTGGACTGGTTGGCGACTCATCAGCTTGATCGAACAGCCTCCGGGCCTCGGCAAGGTGCTGCTCATCGCCCACTTGCCGGGCCTGGCCCGCTTGCCCCTCTTCCAAGTCGGCGTCCTGCACCTGCGACGAAGCTGTTACTCGGGATGGATTACTATTTCGCGGGTCCACACTAGCCTCACATCAAACTGCATCGTCAAAGTCCTGCGCTAATCCACGCAGCGGCTCATTGAGTTGAGGTTCTGCCGAAAGCCCCTCGTCTGCTTTCATCAAGGGCGCCGGCTCCGGGAGGGCGCCTGTCTGGTTTTCAAAGATGCGTTTCAGAATGCGATCCGAAAAATATCGCACCTTCCTCAATTGCAGTGGTGGCAGACCTTTGATGAGAACAATCTCGTACTCGTCATTGAGTAGCCGCACCTGTTCTGGACGCAACAGCGGTGCACCTTGATCGAATTCTGGATGTTCCAATCGAACGTTCGCGCCTGGCTGTAGAAATCGATTAGGCTTGACACGTTGTATTCACCGATAGCTTTGGAAATGTAGTTTGGAGTCTCGTCATCGGCAGTGGCCACGAACACTTGCAGGCCAGTATTGCTGAGAAAATTCTGCTTGCCAGCCTCGCCATGCCCCCCCCGTCAGAGCCGAAAGGCTTTGGATGATGGAGCATGAAGCGACCCTTGTAGTCCGCGATGGTCGTAATTGCGGTCTCGATCGCCTCCAGCTTACCCAAGTGCTTGAATTCATCGAGCACAAAGAAGTGCAACGTCCTGAACTGCACGTCGCGTTTGCCTTTCGGCGGATTTGAAGCTCCCAAGATCACGTGCTGTATCGCGCGGGTTAGCGATTACCAACCGTTCTGCAACATTGGTTCAGTGGCCCGTCTGGAAGGTCAAGGTGGTTACGGCGTTCCTCGGCCCTCCTCCCGTCGCGGCTGCACGTGTCAGTTTGCTATCGCGATCCATTGCTCGGCTTCCAGAGTCGTTTCTCTACCCCAGAGGTTACCACCGAAGATTGATTTGCTACACCAATATGGTGTTACACTTGTAGTCTCGCAGAGGCTTCTCCCAGCTCTCTGGGTCACGTCGAGAGCCATAACCGGATCAGATTTTCCGGGCGGAGGGGGTTTGCGGCGAGCGCGTTCGTGATTCACTATTTGCGGACGCTACCACCGACTGATTCGCTTGAAGGCCTGTCGCTTGCTCAGCTCCGCGGGCCGTTTGCTGCGCTGATCGGCTTAGTGCGCGGTTTTCGAGGCCGGGTCGAGAGCCTTGAGATCGAGAACCAGGTGCTGCGCGCCGAGATCCAGACCCCAAGATCGCCCTCCGGACAAGCCGACCAAGCCGTCGGAATGGGCAACGCAGCCGGCATCTGGCAAGGGGAAGCGACCCCGTCGCGGCGCAAAGCGCGACGGCGGTCGCGTGAGCCACGAGGTGACGGTTGCGGAGAGCGCTCCTGCGGGCTCACGCTTCAAGGGGTACAAGACGATCCTGGTGCGCGATCTGGTTCTGTCGGCCGGGGTGATGCGCTATCGCTGGGAGTGCTGGGTGACACCAAGCGGCGAGAGGCTCGTGGCGCCGCTGCAGGCGGGGGTTGTTGGCGGCCTGGGGCGCGAACCTGCGCCTCTTCATCCTGGCCTGTCATTTTCAGCGGCAGGTGACCCTTGACAACGGCCTCCTGTTCCCGCGACGACTGCGCAGGAACCGCAGCGAACGCATCTGGGCGCCGCCACAGCACGGCCGCATCCTCCAGGTCCTGCATAACCGAGATATGCCGGCGCCTTTTTCTACGGTCGAACGCTTGGTCGGCCCCGGCCGGGCGGCGGCGTCTCGCAGATCAAGGTGAATAATATGGCCGAGTGGCGGTTAGTCCTGCCGACCTGCATCCGGGTTATATCGACTGGGAGCACTTCAAGGCCAACCAGGAGCGTGTCGCCACCAACGAACAAGCTTATGGGATGCAGCGCCGCGCCGGGACAGTCCGCGAAGGATCCGCCTGCTCCAGGGCAGAGTTCTCGGCAGCCTTTGCAGCGGGCAAACATGGGCGTCCATTACAACGGCCCTCCGCCGAGGGCACGTCGGCGAGTCGGAAGCCGAAAGAGTCGCGGCTCCCCTCACCCGTTCGGCCGTTCCGTCGTACCAGGCGAGCGTCTCGCAGCGCGAAAGCTGCTCAGGCGACCCTTGGCGATTTTGGCCGGATCGACGTCGTCCTGGGGCAGGAAAGCAGGCAAATGACTGGCAAAAAGCGTCCGCCGCAGCCCGGCGTCGATCACTAGAACCTGGCGCGGGCGCGGCGGAACTGCAGGGCGGCGGCCATTCCGGAATAGCTGCCGCAGGTCTCCTGAATCGAAGCCTCTATCCGATCGACGAACGCCTCAAGTGGGCAGCAAGAGCGGCCGGGACTAGGTGTATTCGGTATCCTAATCATCGCACAGCGTGTTTAGCTTGGGGTCGCGCAGAAGGTGAATGGCGTCAGCGCGGTGAGGTGGACCGCGACGCTAAGCTAAAAACGTGTTGGACTAAGCGACGGGACGGCTCACTGGTATGGGCGTTCAATTGATCTGGCGCCTTAATGGCAAGCAAGAGGTCGGAAACACTGGCCCCCTGGATCGACGATGCAATCGACTCCGACATCATTCCGATCATGCGATTCGCCCGTGTTTTGCGCAGAGACATCGATGCCGTCAACAACGCCATCGAGCTGTCCTGGAGCAACGGACAGGCCGAAGGTCAGATCAACCGCCTCAAGACCCTCAAGCGCGCAATGTACGGCAGGGCAGGCCCCGAACTGCTGAGAGCACGAATGCTGCCACCGCGCCACACAAATTGAGGAAGAACCCAGTTAACTGCCAAGCGACAGCCGCACACCGTCGATGATCGAGGCGTGGTTCAGCGCATCGGAAATGATCGCATCGTCCTCCCCCAGCAACGTCTCGAACAAGCCGCCATTGGCGTCAAAGCAGGAGCCATAGAGGATGGTGTCCTCCAGGCCGAGGAAGGATGAAATCGTCGCCTCGAGCTGCTTGTGCTCCTCCTGCGTGCCGCAGATGAAGCGCACCGACGCCATGCCGTAGCCGTAGCGGTCGAGTGCCTGGCTGGCCGCCGTGCGCAGGTCGGCGCTATCGGCAAGGCCGAGATAGTTGTTGGCGCAGAAATTAAGCACCTTCTGCCCGCCGACCTCGATCTCGGACGACTGGGTCGAAGTGATCACCCGTTCGGATTTGTAGAGGCCGGCCGCTTTCAGCCCGGCGAGTTCGATCGAGAGATGAGAAATGAAAGCGTCGGTCATCGGCAGACTCACGGCAGCGCAGCCCTCCCCGCACCGGGGAGGACCTATCGGCAATATATTGCGGTACTATGCGTAATTTACCGCGGTCGACCATGCGGGATCAGCATGCTTCTCCCAATACAGGTCTGCCAGCTGGCGTGTTAGAGCGCCAACCTTGCCGTCGCCTACAACGGTTTCGTCAATCTTGGACACGGGCATGATCCCGCCCGCTGTAGACGTGATGAAAACCTCATCGGAGCCCTTCAGCTCGTCGCGATCAATGTCGCCGGCGCTGACGGATAGGCTCAGTTCGTCGCATAGATCAAATACGGTCTGGCGGGTAATGCCGGCAAGGACGCCATAAGCCGGTGTCTTCAAGCGGCCGTCCTTCACGGTGAAAACGTTGAAGCCTGGCCCCTCGGCAATGTTGTCGTTGATGTCGACGAGCAATGCGGTTTCGGCACCGAAGTCGTACGCATCGAACAGGCCGTTCACCAAATCGAGCCAGTGATAGTTCTTGATGGTCGGATCGATCGACTTGGGCGGGATCCGGACGGTGTTGCTGATGGCGACATGCAGGCCGCGCTGCAGCTGCTCCTCGTTGGCAACCGACCCGAAAGGCACCGCGAATGCGATGAACCTGTTCTCCGACTGGCGCGGGTCACGGCTAAAGGTGGGCGAGCCGCCTCGCGTGCAGATCATTTCCACATACGCCGACTTGTGCTCGGATAGCGCCACACAGGTCGACAGGATCTTTTCGATCTCACTGCGGTTGTAGGGAAGCTTCATACGGAGCTTTTCCATCCCGCGGAAGAACCGGTCCAGGTGCAGGTCCAGCCTGAAGAACCTCCCATCCCACACATGGACGGTATCGTAGGTGGCATCGGAATGCAGAAAGCCCCAGTCCAGAACGGAGACCTTGGCTTCGGACATCGGCAGGTACTGACCATCCATGAAGGCTACGCCATGGGGATACTGCCGTTGATCCCGGTGGCGTTGCTCTATGGCTGGGAGAGCTGTTGCAGGTTCGGCTGCAGCAAGTGTCATTCCTGAGTCCTCCAAATCTTGCAACCAGGCGCTCCGCACGCCCGGCTACGATTTGCCGCTGCGGAACCGCCCAGCGGCTCCACAGCTCAGCAATCCAAATGTTGGCGCACCTCGGATCGCCAGCACGCTGCGCGTGCCAGACGTCGTCAGCGCGATCGATTACCGCTTGAGCGGGGCCATAACCCCTTTTGTGGCCGGCCGCCGGTCGCCCGGTGTTCCAATTAAATCGCAGACTTCGATGCCATGATTGCGATCAAAGTGGCGCCCCGGCCGCAATGCACGCTTCAAAAACGGGATGGAAGTGGCGGAAACGTTCAGCCTTAAAAGGGCCTACACTAGCGACCGGGGCTCAAACTTCACGCGGTCCAGCGCAATCATGCTCTTGAACTTGCGGATATTAGGATTTGTGTAGAGTTTGGTCTTTACAAAAACGTCAAAGGCCTCAACGTCCTCTACTGCTACAATAAGAACGAAGTCAGCATCACCTGTCACCATATAGCATTGAGTGACTTCTTTCGCCGCCCTCATTGCTCGCTTGAAGTCGTCGACAAGGTCTAAACGCTCGCGATCGAGCTCCACTGTGACGACCACGGTCAGCGACTTACCGACCGCCTTGGGGTCGACTAGGGAGATGTCTGCGGTGATAACCCCGTCGCCGCGTAACTTATTGACACGGCGCATGCATGAGGCAGCAGACGAACCCACGAGGTCCGCAAGCTCGGAGAACGATAGCCTGTTGTTCTTTTGAAGGGCGCCGAGTATCCGCCGGTCAAGATCATCCATCATACCTACACCCTAGATACGAAACCACAATGTGGCATTAGCGATCCGAAACGCTCGTTGCAAGATCGGACGCTGAATGAAACGCTAGCCGATATAAAAGGTGCCATTATTGCAATCGTCGAGGATTAGGCGACCGTTTCTTTTCACCTAAGCGCGAGTTTTGCCCGAACTATTCCAAACGTTTACAATAAATTCTGCACTGATGGCGAAGCACATGGCCCTCCGACGGCCCGCCAGACGTCTATGAACGGAGTCAGCATGCATTCTGTCGCGACGTTTCATGCCTTGGCCTAGGAGGTCACCGCCTGGCGGAGGCATCTTCATCAAAACCCCGAGCTCGACTTTGCCGTGCATGAGACGGACCCATGCGATGGCATCGAGCCACCGGTTCTTCGGGCAAAATCCACGTACCTATCGGAGGCAAACTGCTTTGTCAGTGCAGTAGCGACTGATGCAGTCTCGTGGGTCGCCAGCCCAGCGACCGAGGCGATCTGCAGCGACCGGACGAGCCGCCCGAGATCTTGCCCACTTAGGCCGGGGCCGTCGGTCCGGAGGAGTTCGTCTGGAAGGATAGTAGCCGCCCGCCCTGATAGGGTCACCTCCCGGTCTAGCAGAGTGAAAGTGACGAAGTCCTCGTGATAAAGCATATGCCACGTTAAGAAGACGTCGCTCAGTCCGCAACAGGTCATGGCCGCCCGCGGGAAGTCTGCGTCGCGCCTGCTCCACATAAAATGAGTGCTCTGATCCGTGATTGCCGAAACTCCTCCCGCATCTGGAAGATCGTATAAGTCATGTCGTCACCGAGCCAGCAACATGATCGTATGCAATCGAGAACCCGCCCCTCTACGGTGTCTCCCTCCCGGAAGTTCTCGTGAAACCACCGGGCGACGTGGGGATTACCGCCGACTACCCTGACGGCACCGGTCCGGTTTGCCGACCTGTTGATCTTGGAGATCACGGGCTCGGCACCGTTGCTGAAACGGATACGGACGGGATCGCCTTCTTTGCCCAGGTGTCGGCTGGCTTCCACGCCGGGGTTGAGGAAGCCCTTCCGGTAGTAAGTCGGCCTTAGCTGGATGGTAAAAGGCACCGGGGCAGGGACGATGCCTTCGGCTCCGTCCGGATATCGACGGCGGGAGGGGCGACGGCTTTGTCGGTCTCGGTTTCCTCGGCCTCCTCGCACTCCGCTTCTTCCGAAATGGGTTGGCCCTTTCTCGCGGCCATTCCATGGCGGGTCGAATTCCCGGATCAGGCTGTCTTCGAGGCCAGCGGCCAGGTTGATCTCGCCAGCGCAGTCGCGGCCTCACTTGCTCTTGGAGCGTCGCTGGAAGCGAGCGTGCGCCAAGCCAAGCAACATGTTTTCGATGCGCTTGCCGGATCGAAGGACTTCGGGCCGAAAAGCTGATCGTGCCGAATCCAACGCTCCGATCAAGTCTGGGAGGCGATCCTGGTCTAGTCCCAGACATGACGCCCTATCCGAGCGGTGACTTGCGAAAAGCTCCCCTATTCCCGGCGTCGTAAGAGTGCTGGTCTGTAGGTCCACAGCTGTGCAGGCGGAACGTTGCGAACGACGAAATCATGGTGAGACACTTTATCGGTCCGGCGTTTTGATCACTGGTGACAACGGACCGTTAGGTGATTTGCATCACGGGTCTTCCAGCAAGGATGCGGGCCAGCAAATCCTCGAGCAAGGCTCTGCGCTGCTCCGTCTGAAAGCTCAGTATTGCCTATGACACAGTCGAACTGCTCCGCCCTGCTCCGCCAAGACCCCACTCAGCGCGAACGCATCGCCCAATCGAAAATTCACGCCCGGAAAACCTCGCGACAGGCGCCGATAGAATCTTGGAATATTCGACTGACACCAGCTGCTGCGGCTTGATGCCTCTTTCCAGGGATGTCACATTCGAGTTCGGGCGCTCTCGCCGTTCGAGCACCAGGCTGGGAAGACCATGACGCAGAGGTGACGCCGGCGCTCCGCTCTTCCTTGGTCAGAACTGGCCCTGCAGGAGAAGAAGGTGATGCGGCTGTGATTGAGCGGAAGGACATTGCTCTGCCTTCATACATGAGATGGGAAAGCGCTATTCGGCCTTGTTTACCGGCAACGGACTTCGATAAAAACGCAGTGGCTCTTGTTTATGATTGGATCGGTCAACGGCACAGCTGCTGAATTCTGGGAGGCGATTTGTGTGGCTCTCAACGCCTCACAGAATCAGTTGCTCGATCGAAGTGCTCGTCTACCTGATCGAAACGGGTGCCAGCGCCCTCGAAAGGCTGGCTTCGCCGCGGCCGTAAGTCGCCGGATTGTAGTTGACGAGCGTATCGGTCCTGGCTGTATCCAGCAGCTGATTAGTAATCTGTTTCGGAGTTGCGGACGTGAACTTGCTACCAAGGATGGCGGCATAGCCTGCAACCACAGGTGCCGCATGAGACGTGCCGTATAGGCCAGTCTTGTCACCCTCGACACCCACGGTCAGGAAGTGGTTCCGCACCTCGGGGTTTGAGCCGGGATAATTCGAGTATCGGGCCAGCCGCGTCTTGTTCGCGGGAGTGCCATTATGGTCGAGCGCACCCACGAAGATTGCCGTTGGCGCCCCGATCAGCCCGAGGGTTAGCCCATCGAAATCCCCTTCGTGCGGCCTACCTACCTCGTTGCTGCGGTTGT
>NZ_JBVVQM010000046.1:0-7755 GCF_055811155.1 Mesorhizobium sp. WSM4822
CCCGGGCGGGGGGCGCCCCCCCACACCACCCCCCCCCCGGGGGGGGGGGGGGGGGCGCCCCCGGGGGGGGGGGGGGGGTGGCGCAGACCCCCACCCCGCTCCGCTTCGCGGATCGACCCTCCCCACAAGGGGGAGGGTAATCACTCCGCCGTGCCTTCCTCATACTCTGCCGACATGGTCAGCCACTTTTCCTCGTGGCCGGCCAGCGTCTGGGCCAGTTGCGAGCGCTCCTTGGCCAGCCGTGTCGCCGTCGAGGGATCCTTCTCGTAGACCGCCGGATTGGCCAGTTCGTCCTCAATGCCGTCGATGCGCTTGCGAATGCGGTCCATCAGCGCTTCGGTGGCGCGGATCTCCTTGGCCAGCGGCTCGAAGGCGGCGCGGCGAGCCGCCGCATCGCGGCGGCGGTCGGCTTTTGACGCCTTGTCGGCCTCGCGCTTGCCGCGGCGGTCGCCGGAGACGCCGGTGACCAGCGTCTTGTAGTCCTCGAGATCGCCGTCATAGGGGTTGACCGCGCCGTCCTTGACCAGCCACAGGCGGTCGGCGGTTGCCTCCAGCAGATGGCGATCATGCGAGATCAGGATCACGGCGCCGGGAAATTCGTTCAGCGCATGGATCAGCGATTCGCGGCTATCGATGTCGAGATGGTTTGTCGGTTCGTCGAGGATGAACAGGTTTGGCCCCTCGAAGGCCGACAGCCCCATCAGCAGCCGCGCCTTCTCGCCGCCCGACAGATCCTTGGCGGCGGTGTTCATCTTCTCGGTCGTGAGGCCGAACTGGGCGACGCGGCCGCGCACCTTCGATTCCGGGGCCTCCGGCATCAGCCGGCGGACATGCTCGTAGGCGTTTTCGTCCGGCCGGAGGTCGTCGAGCTGGTGCTGGGCGAAGATCGCCACCTTCAACCCGGGCGCCACCGTCATGGTGCCACTCTCCTGCTTGAGCCGGCCGGACAGCAATTTGGCGAAGGTCGACTTGCCGTTGCCGTTGGCGCCGAGCAGCGCGATGCGGTCGTCGGCGTCGATGCGCAGCGTCATCTTCTTGAGGATCGGCTGACCCTCGGTGTAGCCGACATTGACGTTGTTCAGCGCCACGATCGGCGAGGCCACCGTCTTCACCGGCTCGGGGAAGGAGAACGGCCGCACCGAATCGTTCACGAGGGCCGCGATCGGTTTCATCTTCTCCAGCGCCTTGATACGCGACTGTGCCTGTCTGGCCTTGGAGGCCTTGGCGCGGAACCGCTCGACGAAGGATTCCATATGCTTGCGCGCGGCCTCCTGCTTGACCCGGCCCTTCTCCTGCAATTCCTTCTGCTCTGTATATTGACGTTCGAACTGGTCGTAGCCGCCGCGCCAGAAGGTCAGCTTCTTCTGGTCGAGGTGGACGATCGAATTGACGGCGCGGTTGAGCAGGTCGCGGTCGTGCGAGATCAAAAGCACGGTGTGCGGATATTTCGACACGTAGTTTTCCAGCCACAGCGTGCCTTCGAGATCGAGATAGTTGGTCGGCTCGTCGAGCAGCAGCAGGTCGGGCTCGGCAAACAGCACCGCGGCAAGCGCCACGCGCATGCGCCAGCCGCCGGAGAAGGACGAGGCCGGACGCCGTTGCGCAGCGTCGTCGAAGCCGAGGCCGGCGAGAATGGTGGCGGCGCGGGATTCGGCTGAGTGCGCGTCGATATCAGCCAGCCGCATATGGATGTCGGCGATGCGGTGCGGATCGGTCGCCGTCTTTTCTTCTTCGAGCAGCGCCGTGCGTTCGAGATCGGCCTTGAGCACGATCTCGATCAGCGCATCCTCGGTGCCCGGCGCTTCCTGCGCCACCTGGCCGATGCGGGTGCTCTTCGGCAGGCTGATCGAGCCTGTCTCGGACGGGAAATCGCCGGTGATGGCCTTGAACAGCGTCGTCTTGCCGGTACCGTTGCGGCCGACAAGGCCGGCCTTGGTGCCGGCCGGCAAGGTCAGCGAGGCATGGTCGAGAAGCAGGCGTCCGGCCATGCGGAGCGATAAGTCGTTGATGATCAGCATGGCCGCGCTTTTGCACCGGACATCAACGCTTCGCAAGGCCTTGCCGGCCAGTTGGCCGCACAAGGCTTCGAAACGACGCCCGCGAGGGCGTCGTCAAAGCAGCCGAACAGTGGCTTGCCTGCTCTCAGGCAGTCGCCTTGCGCTTCGTTGCCTTGGCGACAGCGGCCGGCGCTGCTGCCGGCTTGCGGCCAAGTCCCGTCGACTTTGCCAGCGCCGATCGCGTCGCCGAGTAGTTTGGCGCAACCATCGGATAGTCCGGCGGCAAGCCCCATTTGGCCCGATAATCGTCCGGGCTCAGGCCGTAGTCGGTCCGCAGATGCCGCTTGAGCGACTTGAACTTCTTTCCGTCCTCAAGGCAAATGATGTAGTCGGGAAACACCGACTTCTTCGGATTGACTGCCGGAACCAGGTTTGGAGTTTCCGCGACAACTGCACCAGCGAGCTTGCGAACCGAAGCACTGACGCTGGCAATCAACTCAGGCAGGCCGGCAGCCGGAAGAGGGTTGTTGCCTACATAGGCCGAGACAATATCGGCCGTCAGCTCGATAACGGTCTTATCATCGATATTTGACAATTCTTTCACCTTATTTGCGACAAAATCCTCCACCCCAGCGAAGACTTGTGTCGATGTATCTCTTTAACCGCGTCCCCCAACGGACCGCCAAGTCTCATAAAAGAATGAAGAATCGGCAAAAATAGCATTCATGCGAAATCGACGCCGTGCAAATTAGAAAATCTAATACTTGGAACCAGCAGACTTAGCGGCAGGACTTTCGTCCAATATCTCCAGAATACGCTTCCAGCGGGCGCAACGCGCGAAATCCTTTTGTTCTATCGCCTTTTCGGCCCTCATCGCGGCGTAGAGCGGTGCCTCGGCGCCGAATTCGTCGATCAGCCAATGCGCTTCCTGAATGGCCAGACGCTCATTCTCGTCAAACATGGTTTTCGGCCTCCGAACGTTCCACACCGACCGCGACACAACTGCCGATGACGAGGATGGCTCCGACAATGGCTGTCACCGTCAGCCGTTCGCCGGACAAGGTCAAAAGCAGGGTCGAGGCGATCGGCGTGAGATAGGCGACCACCGCGACCCTGCCGCTGCCTTCAAGCTTCAAGGCGCGCGACCAGAAATAGTAGCCCAGGCCCATCGGACCGGCGCCGAGATAAAGGCCGAGGGCCAGGTCCGGGCCGACGGGCCAGGTGAAACCGTCGCGAGCGCACCACAGAAACATCAAAGCGACGCCAACCAAAGACGATGGCAGCAACAGGCGATCCGCTGGAGTGGCCACCCGTCCCACCATGATCGAATAGAAGGCCATGCACAGCGCTGACCCGAATGCGGCGAGATAGCCGACCAGATCGCCCTCGAACCAGGATTGGTTGCGCCCTCCCGAAATCACCAGTGCAACGCCGATGAAGCCCACCACCGCGGCGAGACCCAACAGTGCCGGACGCCTTGGATTTTCCAACGCGATGACTGCCGCCGCGACCATCAACGGCCAGGTGTAGGCCGTCAGATTGGCCTCGATCACCGGCATCGAAGCGAAGGCGATGTATTGCAGCACCATGGTGCCGACCAGGCCGATGAAGCCGATCGCGAGAGAGATGAGCGCCGCCCCGGCGGTGACCGGTGCTACTCTTTCGCGGCTCATCAATCTGATAGCGGCGAAGACGAGTGCTGCGCCTGCAAATTGCAGGAACTGGACCTGCGACACCGGGTGGCTGGCCAGCAGGGATTTGCCGACCAGGGCATTGGTGGACCACAACGCCACCGCACCGGCAGCGAAGATCAACGCGGATATCGAGCCGGATCCCTGCCGAAACAATCGGCATGGGACTCTATTTTGCTGTTCGACCATGATCCTGTCCGAAAACCGGTTCCGACTTTTCGGGGTCATGCCTCGTTACCATGATTCCCTGGCTCCGCCCGGAACCGGTGCCTCGACGGCGGTGGGCACGGGATGCTCCGCCTCGAACCGACGATAGGCCGGCAGCTGATTGGTCCAGACATCTTCGGCCAGTTCGCTGACCCACTCACGGTCGTGGTCGTTGTCGGCGGCGAGATAGAACATTCTGTTATCGTCGACATAGGGTTTGGCCACCGAGCGCTGGTTGAGCACCAGCGTGACGCGCTCGCCGAACCGGATCGGAGCGGTGCGATGCAGGACGCCCAGGAATTGGCCGAGCGTCGCGTAGTTCATCTTGTGATCGATGCGCATGACACTGTTGCGCGGGATCTCGCGCCCGGCTTCGAGAATGGCGCGGCCGGTTTCGGAGTCGTCGCAGTAGATTTCGAGGTGGCCGCCGACCAGCGGATTGCTGATCGACAGCGGGATGAGCTCGGTCACCGGAACGCCATCGCAATGCCACTCCACGGCGCCGTCGTTGGGATTCATGAAGGTGACCGTCGAGCCGACGATCGACAGCGGATAGGGCTCCAGCTTGGTGCCCGTCATGTCGGACAGCCGCTCCAGGCGCAGCTTGTCATGCAGCAATTCCTTGATTTCGGGGATGAAACGGTCGGCCCCGGTGATGAAGGTCAGATCGAGGTGCTTGTGCACGGCATGGCTGGCCTTGAGCTTCAGGGCAGCCTCCTCGATCGCGGCAAGCAGTGCCGGGTCATAGCCGTGCAAATATTGCGCGACACCGAAACTCGACACTTTCCAGGCGGTTTCATGGCCGATAATGGCTTCGCGGCTCATCGCATAACGCAGTTCGGGAATGGTATGGGCGTTCATTGTACTTCTCCAGGATGGGGGCAACACTTGGTAAACAGTCGATTAATTCACCCACCCCTGTAAAATTAGGAATGCTGGTGCTAGTGTAAGCCAAGCTTAAGGTCGAAACCGTGCGTCTGCTCAGTCAGGTCAACCTCAATTCGCTTAAAATCGTGGAGAGTGCTGCGAGGCACGGTAATTTCACGCGTGCCGGCGAAGAACAGTTTATTACCGCTTCAGCGGTCAGCCAGCGTGTGAAAAGCCTTGAGGATCAGCTTCGTTTCAAGATTTTCCAGCGCGGCGGCAATGCGGTGTCGTTGACGCCGGAGGGCGAGACCTATGTCTCGCGCGTTCGCGAGGCGCTGGAGCGAATCGTCGCCGCCAGCATGGAAGCGACCGGGCAATCGCAGGAGCATGTGCTAAAAATATCGGTGCTTCCGACCTTTGCGGCACGCTGGCTGTTTCCGCGCCTGCCGCTGTTCCAGCAGCAATATCCCGATATCGTGATGCGGGTCTCGACCTCCTACGCGACGCATGAGTTCACGGCCTCGGAATTCGATCTCGAAATCCGTTATGGCGACGGTCACTTTCACGGGCTGCAATCCGATCTGCTGTTTCGCGAAGACCTGACACCGGTGTGCAGCCGCAAGCTGTTCCACGAAGTTCTCGGCGATAAGCGGCTGTCGAAAGTGACACCGGACGACCTCAAGCACTTCACCCTGCTGCATTCCGACACCTGCACCCAGAATTGGCAATCCTGGCTTGGTTTCGCCGGCGCCAGCTTCGTGCTCAGCGAGACCAAGAGCATCTATTTCGACTCGTGCATGATGTCCTACGAGGCAGCCAATTCCGGGATGGGCTTTGCGGTGGCCAACCGTGCCTATATGGCCAGCGACATCCGCGCCGAAAGGCTGGTGGCTCCCTTCGCCGTCCACCACCCGAACACGGCTGGTTGGTATTTTGTTTCCCCGCTGAGAGGCCTTGCCGCACGCAAGGTCCAGTTGTTCAAGCAGTGGGTGATGGCGGAAGCGGCTCTGACGCAGTGCCAACTGGACAGCGAAATCAGGGGCGAGGCTTCGACGGCCGCCTGAATCTCGGGCAAGTATCCGGTGTGCCGGCTAATTTCAGATGCAAAGACAATGCTGCAGCACAAAATGCAGCGATAGTAGGCGCAAGCTCTTCGACCTTCGGACGGCACCGAATCAGGCGAAAGCTCTGCCCTCCTCGGTCCGCTGAAAAAGCATCAGGTCCAACCCCAGGCTTGGCCGTCCCAGGATGGTCAGGATCGTATGCGCCTGGCCGCGATGGTGGGTCTGGTGGTTGAAGACATGATCCAGCGCCGGCGCCAGCCTTTGCGAGACGGTGCGCATGTCCGAAACGGTCATGTAGGTGAAGCGGCCCGTCAACGCCTTGTCATTGAGGCCGCCGACCCAATCGATGATCCTCCTGTCCTCGGCTTCACGCGCCGCCCGCAGGCCGGTCAGCCCCCGATGCAGGATGGCATCCAGTGTCGTCGGCGCGTCGCCCTCGCCGGTGAAGCGCTTCATCCAGATCCGGTCGGCCGTCAAAAGGTGGTTGAGCGTGCCCATCATCGAGCCGAAGAAGGCGCCGACATCGCGGTTGAATTCCTCATCATCGAGTTCGGCGGCGGCATCATAGATGCGACCGTTGGCCCATTGATTATAGGCCGCAAACATCATGAAATGCTGTCTCATGGCTTCCCTCGGCTCACGTCGATGCGGGGCCTACCTAACCCGCAGGAACGCCGCCGCCAATGACCATTCTGCTCTATGATCTCGTCGGACGCGACACCACACGTCCGTTCAGCCCGCATTGCTGGAAGGTGGTGATGGCGCTTGCCCACAAGGGGCTCGACATATCGACCGTACCGACGCGCTTTCTCGAGGTGCCCGCTGTCGAGGGCGGCGTTTCGAAAACCGTTCCGGTGATCCGGGACGGCGAGACGGTCGTCGCGGATTCCTTCGCCATCGCGCTCTATCTCGATGAGGCCTATCCGGACCGGCCGACGCTGTTTGGCGGTGAAGGCGGCAAGGCGATGGCGCGCTTCATCGAACGCTGGTCGCAAGTGACCATTCATCCCTACGTGACCACCGCGGCCATCATGGACCTCCATGCCATGCAGGACGCGGAAAACGCCGTCTACTTCCGCCAGAGCCGGGAGCAGCGTCTTGGCAAACGGCTGGAGGAGGTGATGGCCGCCAGGGAGGCCGGGCTCGGCAATTTCAGAGCCTCGCTGGAGCCATTGCGCTCGACGCTCTTCTATCAGCCATTCATCGGCGGCGCGGTGCCGCTGTTCAGCGACTATATCGTCTTCGGCGCCCTGCAATGGGCGCGCATAGCCTCGCCCTACCAACTGCTCGACGACGGCGACGTGGTGGCGCAGTGGTTCGCCCGCTGCCTCGACCTGCATGGCGGGCTGGGACGAAAGATCGCCGCCGCGGCTTGACGCCGTAAAGCTTACTTGGCCGCCGCCTTCTTTGGCTTGCCGGCCTTCGTGGCAGCCTTTGCCTCCTTGGGGGCGGCCTTTGCCTTGGCGGCGCCAGTTGCCTTCCTGGTTGGCTTTTTGGCCGCCGACTTGCCCGCGGCGTCCTCCTGGTCGACATCGGCGGCCGCCTGATGCCAATGGCGCTCATGATGGCCAGCCGGCTGGCCCTCTTGCAGCCAGAGCTGGTGCGCACGGTTGCGAATGCGTTCCTGACGATCGTCTGTCATGGTCATGGTGTCTCCATACGGCCCGACCTCAGCGCGGCGCCGACACGCGAGTATAGCAAGCAACGCGTTGCTGTGTAGCCGTCTGATCTCGGCTTCGGGAGCACAGAAAAGCGCAGCGGCCTGCCCTTCGCTATCGCTCCCTGCCCTTCGGGCGTTCAAACCCTTTGAAAGGTCCACTGGACCTTTCAATCCGCCCGAAGGCGGACCGGGCTTTCACCGTTCATCGCTCGGAAAGCCAAGCAATTGGCTTTCCGAGCGCTTCTCGGGCAATAACACACCCCATTATA
>NZ_JBVVQM010000047.1:0-6588 GCF_055811155.1 Mesorhizobium sp. WSM4822
CTCTTGAAACTCAAGGTGCGGGCAGCCGCTTCAAAAACAAACAGCGAATGGGTGGAAGGCACGAGACCGCGAAGCTTGGACATGAAGCAGGTCTATATCAAGCGCGATCTTTTCCGTCTACGCGCCCTAGGAGGGGTGGTCTATTGGATATGGTGCCACCGCCCAAGCCAACCACCTGTTACTCACACATTCAGCGAGCCTTAAGTGAATTCATTCAACAGAGCCGTCACCGGAAAGCGGATCGTCGTTGAACCCCCTCATCCCGAACCAACCATGTCTGGCTGGTACACCACGTCTGGGCCAGAGCTGCCGCTGTTACAGCAAACAGGCGACGTCAACTGCGACTGCCTCGTGATCGGTGGAGGCTGGATGGGATTGCATGCGGCCCGCCGATACGCAGAACTCCGTCCTGATTCGTCCGTTATCCTTGTGGACGCCGACCGCATTGGAAACAATGCGTCCGGGCGCTGCATGGGCTTCGTCATCGACCTTGCCCACAATCCACGCAAGCAGGATTTCGTGGAGGACATCAAGGGGAACAATGAGGAGCTTTTCGTCAACCTTGAAGGGATCGCCTATATCCGAAGTGCTGTCGAGGAACACGGCATGGATTGCGACTGGGATCCTCAGGGAAAGTATCACAGCGCTGCGACTGCGCACGGCGTCGACGATCTGAGGCGGTTCTCTGAGGCGCTTGACGCACTTGGGCAGCGCTATAGCTGGGTCGACACCGCAGAAATCCAGGCGATCACGGGCAGCAAGCATTACATCAAGGCCTTACACCATCCCGGGACCATTCTCCTCCAACCGGCGAAATATCTTAAAAATGCGACCATGGGCCTGCCGGCCAACGTCACTGTTCACGAGAACACGCCCATTGTGGGTGCGCAGTTCGGCATGCCCAGGCATGTATGCGAGACACCCGCGGGAGCAATCAGGGCCTTGAACGTGATTATTTGCGCGTCGGGCTATCTTACGAGGTTCGGTTTCTTCACGGACCGGGCGATACCGCTTTACACATTTGCCAGCATGACGAGGCAGCTCACCGAGAACGAGCTCTCCCTGGTGGGCAACAAGGCAGCCTACGGCCTGATCCCAGCAAACAGCTTCGGCACGACCGTTCGACGGACGGCCGACAACCGCCTTATCCTTCGCAACGTCTACTCCTATGCCACTGATTTCAAGACGACGCAGCGGGACGTGACAAGGGCCAGGGTGCAGCAGCAGATTGCGTTTGACCGACGCTGGCCCGGGCTTTCGTCGATAGGCTTCGAAAGCAGCTGGGGCGGACTTCTTACGCTTGCGCAAAACGGCGGAATGGTCTTCGGCGAGTTGGACCGCAATGTCTACGGCGCGGCATTCTGCAACGGCACGGGTGTCGCCCGGGGAGCTGCTTTCGGCAAGGCCGTCGCCGAGTTGGCGGCGGGTCGATCGTCGCCCGTGATCGATATCCTGAAAACAAGGGCAAAGCCAAGCAAACCCTATCCCAAGGCAGTCACCGCGTTGGGTGTGCGGGTCATAACAGCGCTCCGTTTCAGACAGGCCGGTGCCGAAGTTTAGCACCAGAAACCGTGGGCCTTAAGGACCAGGCAAACGTAGGCGCTCACAGTTCGAGCTAACTGCATGGTTGGAGCCGCTAACGTAAAGTCTCGCCAATTTGCACGCAGCTGGTAGCAACCGGCGACGAGACGGAATGGTCGCAGTGCGTCTGACATAGTCGGATTATCCGCGGCATTGTAGATGAGTCTACACATACAGTACCGGCATTGCTGGTTCTGCGCTTCACCGTTTCAACCATAAACGTGAGCATAAGATAGATTTATATCGCCGTGCTTCTTTTCATAGTTCAGCGATCACTAATCATCACCTAAGTTTCTATTGGCCTTTTCCGGCAGTCCTAGGAGGGGACATCGTGTCGGCGGCAGCGGATATGGATTCTCAGCATGCCCTCGTGTTCCTCGTTCACAATATTGCTTGAGCAGAAAACGGCTGACCCAAGTTCCCAAACGAGGTCCAGAAATTGCAGAGACCCTCAAAGGAGACCTGAATTCAACTCGGTAGGCTCGCTCCGTCGACATCAACCATAACCCTCTGGAGGTGAAAATGGGCTTTTTCAACAGGATGGGCAAACCTATGCCCAAAATTTTCGACAGGCTCGCCGAAGAGACAAAGACGGGCGGAATGGATCGGCGCGAATTCCTGGCGCTCGCCTCCATCTTTGGTGCCTCGACGGCTGTGGCGTATTCTATGCTTGGAGCCTTTCCGGCGGCGCATGCCGAAGAGACGGGAAAAAAAGGTGGAACATTGCGAATTGCCATGCGCGTCGACGGCGACAAAGATCCTCGAATAAGTGACTACCCGGAAATCGGCAACATTTCTCGTCAATTCCTAGATCCACTGGTCAAATATACCAGCCAAAATACGTTCGAACCTTGGTTGTTGGAGAGCTGGGAAGCCAAGGACGATGCGACAGGCTATGTGCTAAACGTCCGCAAGGGCGTCAAGTGGAACAACGGCGACGATTTTACGGCAGATGACGTGCTATTCAATCTGCGGCGGTGGTGCGAAAAGGACGTGCCCGGAAACTCCATGGCCGCGCGCCTGGCCACGCTGATCGATGAAAAGATAGGCAAGGCGAAAGACGGCGCCATCACAAAGGTCGACCAGCATACGATCAAACTAACGCTGTCGAAGCCTGACATCACAATCATCGCTGGCTTTGCCGATTACCCTGCCTTGGTCGTCCATCGTGATTTCGAAAAGAACGGTTCGAATTTAGTTACGCATCCGGTTGGTACCGGCCCGTTTGAACTGGTGTCATGGGACGTGGGGCAAAAGGCCGTCCTGAAGCGCCGGACAAACGGAACGTGGTGGGGTGGTGAGCCGTACTTGGACGAAGTTCAATTCATTGACTACGGAACTGATACCTCTCTTCTTCAGAGCGCTTTCGAATCCAATGAGATCGACGCCAACTACCAGACCTTCGCGAACAATATCGACGCATGCGACGCACTCGGCCTCGTTAAATCTGAGGCAAAGACGGCGACAACCATCGTATGCCGGACCAAGGTTACCGCCAAGCCGTATGATGATCAGCGAGTTCGCAATGCCCTGCAACTTGCCGTCGATAACGGGACTATCCTGCAAATTGGCTACAATGGCCGCGGCACCGTTGCCGGGAACTACCATGTGGCGCCGATACACCCGGAGTATTATCCGCTTCCGGAAAAGAAGCGAGATGTCCAGGCGGCAAAGCAACTGATGACCGAAGCCGGGCAGATGGACTTCGAGCACGAAATTTTCGGTCCCGACGTCGATTGGCTGAAGGATTCGACCGATGCGATAGCGCAGCAACTCCGCGAGGCTGGCTTCAAGGTGAAGCGGACGGTTCTGCCCAGCAGCACCTTTTATAATGACTGGATGAAATACCCCCTTTCTGCCACGAACTGGAATATGCGGCCGCTTGGCGTTCAGGTCTTGGCGCTCGCCTATCGAAGTGGTGCTGAATGGAATGAATCGTCATGGTCTAACCCGGAATTTGACAAGCTACTGGATCAGGCATTGACGGTGCCGGACCCAGAGAAGCGAAAGGCGCTCATGAAGGATATCGAAACGCTTCTGCAGGATTCCGGCGTCCTTATTCAGCCCTATTGGCTTTCTGTGTTTCATCATTCGACCAAGCAAGTAAAAGGCTACGAGATGCACCCAACGTTCGATGTCGACCTGGCTAAGGTTTGGCTCGATCAAACCGGCTGAGTATTCGCTACCTCACAGAACCGGGCGGCTTGACAAGATGGCAGTGCCGCTCGGGTTCCGAACATCTGCCACCCGACTTGCTGAACCTGAAAAACCAATCGGGCAAGCCCAGCGCCTGAACCTTGCAACGTTTGCGGCTGATAGGCCGATTCAGTCGAGATCTTCTCGTTCCAGCCAGGCCATCGCCGGCCCGATTATGGCGACCGACTTGTTCACTTGGAAAGTCAGGTCGATGACTTGTTTCATTGTAGATCCACATCTTCTCGGATACCGGGTTGCTGACGGGTGCGAAATCGCATGACTTTGATCCAACACTCCAGAAACCTCTGGGAATTTCGCGACACATGCAACGTGTTCATCCTGAAAAGCGGCAGGGATGCCCTGCTAATCGACACGGGCTCAGGTGCCGTTATGCGGAACCTAGCCGACATAGGGGTCGACCCAGTCGACTGGGTGTTGCACACACACCACCATAGAGACCCATGCTGGGGAACGAAAAGCGTTCAGAACGCAGGCGCGAAGGTTGCCGTTCCGGAATTCGAGCGGCACCTGTTCGATAATGTTGAAGCTCACTGGCAGACCAAGGTGATCTACGACAACTACAACAACATGAACACGTTCTTCTCGTTGGCGGAAAACATTTCGATAGATGCCATCTTAGAAGATTATAGTACTTTTGTCTGGAGAGACTACGAGATACGCATCATCCCAGCCAAAGGCCACACTTATGGTATGGTCAGCCTGATCACGCGCGTGGATGGTCAGAAGGTCGCCTTTACCGGAGATCTGATGACCACCGAGGGAAACCTGTATCAGCTGCATGCAATGGAATATGCCTACGGCGATCTCGCCGGCGTCGAGTTCACAATGCAGTCAATTTTGGCTTTAAAGAAGGAGAACGTCTCGATCGCCTACCCTTCTCATGGAGAGGCAATCAGCGAGGTCGGCGCAGATATCGAAAGACTCGAACCGAAGCTGGAAAAGCTGGCGAATATAGGCCGGCTTTTCACTTCCGGATGGAATACAGGTTTCATGGATTGGAAGACCTTACGCGAAAGCAAGCTGGAGAAGATTTCGGATCACCTTCTTTGGGCAGGCCCATACACCTGCTCGAACTTTTACATCGTGCTTAGCGGAAGCGGGCACGCCATGTTGATCGACTACGGATTGTCCTCTCAAGGACACCTGCATTTCGGCAACGATCACAGCGGCATGAAAACTCTGCGCTTCGTCGAACATCATATCGACCAACTGCGAGATGATTTTGGAGTGCAGCAGATCGAGCTCGCGATTCCCACCCACATTCATGACGACCATATCTGCGGGATCCCGTTTCTTCAGCGAAAATTCGGCACGGAATGCTGGGCTCTCGACTGCGTCGCCGAAGTTATAGCGAACCCATCTGCATGGGCGGGCACGCCATGTTGCTTTCAAAAGCCCATAGAAGTGAAGAAAGTACTACGCGACGGCGAGGCGTTCCACTGGAGAGGGTTTGACTTCCAGATTCACTACGCACCTGGTCAGACCGAATTCCACTCGATGATTTCGGGTCAGATTGACGGAAGGCGGGTGCTCTTTAGCGGTGACAATGTGGCTCTCTGTAATCCGGGCGCTGGAGGGATCGATCGCGAGATTCCGGTCCAGCTAACGGTAATGCGCAACAGCTTCCAATTGGAAACGCATCGTCGTTGCGCAACCGTCTTTCAGGCGACGAAGCCAGATTTTCTATGTCCTGGTCACGGGCCGCTGATTGAGATGGATCCGTCCCGAATTGCGGAATACACGGATTATATAGAGCGGAAGGAGGCAGCTTTCCGCGGCGTCGTAAGCGAGCCCGCAGACCATTTCATCGACCTTTTTTGGGCGCGAATGCTGCCATACATTTTAGAAACAAGCCCGGACAGCGAAGTCACATACACCGTCAGGATCCGTAATAACCTGAACCGCTCCGCCGTCTTCGCAGCTCGTCTAATACCCGGCTTTGGTTGGCGGCCGCACGCCGAAGTGCAAAGCATCACGCTTGCACCGGCAGAGCAAGGCGACATATTCCTACGGGCGACCGCACCTTCTCGCACAGATTCGACACGCAGGGCGGTGCTTGCTGAGGTCTTTATTGACGGCGTGTCGCAGGGGCCCGTCTGTGAAGCACTTGTCTCAACTTCCGACACCCTCCGATCTCTGTGAGTCCGCTTTATTACCTTCCTTTTCGAAGGGTGTGGCGTAATCAGTCGTTCCACCGCGACAGTCAAGTCAAGTCAAACAGCAGCGAAACTGAAATGGGCCGATAACATCCGAGGCGAGCGCCGAGGTGTTATCGACCCATTACATTTAGCCGTCAACGTTCGAACCTAAACGTCCTGAAAACCTCAAGATGGCGGCAGGGCTGGCTCAGCCCGACTCAGAGTCGCTGAGCGCGGTGGTTTGCGTGAACCTCGGAATTCACTTGCAGTGCAAGTCTCTGAAGGATCTGCAAAATTCATGAGGTTTACCCTGCTTAAGCAACTGCCTTTGCGGGCGCAAGCTCGCTCTCGAGCGCGGCGTCGATGGATTCGTCGATGATGGCCAGGGCTTCGTCGACCAGTGCATCCGTCAGGACCAGCGGGACAAGGAAGCGGATGACGTTGAAGTGTCGGCCGGCCGATGCCAGCAACAAGCCGCGGTTGGCTGCCTCCTTGATGACCTTGGCGGTGAGCGCGCGCGCCGGCTTGCGGGCTTCTCCATCTTCAACCAGCTCGGCGCCGATCATCGAGCCCAACCCACGGATGTCGCCAATCACCGTGCGGTTTCGCTTCTTTTGAATCCGCTGCAGGCCAGCCGTAAGGCGCTCGCCGA
>NZ_JBVVQM010000048.1:0-2500 GCF_055811155.1 Mesorhizobium sp. WSM4822
TCTTAGCAAGCGTTTGCTTGCTAATCTTAGCAAGCGTTTGCTTGCTAATCTAAGCAAGCGCTTGCTTGCGTTCCTAAGCAAGCGTTTGCTTGCTTTTTTGTGTAAGCCGAGGCCTACAGATAGGTATATGGCTGACCAAATGAAAGGGCCGCTTACGCGGCCCGTGATCCCTTGGCGGGCCATTTCATAAAGAGAAGATATCACTCCATCCGATTGGATGTGAGTTCAACGTGCGTTTAGCAGACCTGGCAGCGACCTACTCTCCCGCGTCTTGAGACGAAGTACCATCAGCGCTGGAGCGTTTCACGGCCGAGTTCGGAATGGGATCGGGTGCAGCCGCTCCGCCATAACCACCAGGTCGGCAAAACGCACGTTGTTCGAGAAGCTTTTGAGCGAAGGAGCACAAAGAGGCATCGGCAGCGGAGCTGTCGGGTGCCTCTCGGGGCTATTCGCTGGTCTTTTTTGTGCCTGTCATCCTCCGATTTGGAGCGATGAGCATAAGGAATGAGAACGATCAAGCCGATCGAACTATTAGTACCGGTAAGCTTCAAGCGTTGCCGCTCTTCCACACCCGGCCTATCAACGTGGTCGTCTTCCACGGTTCTCAGGGAATACTCGTTTTAAGGTGGGTTTCCCGCTTAGATGCCTTCAGCGGTTATCCCGTCCGGATATAGCTACCCTGCTATGCGGCTGGCGCCACAACAGGTCCACCAGAGATCCGTCCATCCCGGTCCTCTCGTACTAGGGACAGATCCTTTCAATATTCCTACACCCACGGCAGATAGGGACCGAACTGTCTCACGACGTTCTGAACCCAACTCACGTACCGCTTTAAATGGCGAACAGCCATACCCTTGGGACCTGCTCCAGCCCCAGGATGCGATGAGTCGACATCGAGGTGCCAAACAACCCCGTCGATATGGACTCTTGGGGGTCATCAGCCTGTTATCCCCGGCGTACCTTTTATCCGTTGAGCGATGGCCCTTCCACGCGGGACCACCGGATCACTATGACCGACTTTCGTCTCTGCTCGACTTGTCAGTCTCGCAGTCAGGCAGGCTTATGCCATTGCACTCAGCGAACGATTTCCGACCGTTCTGAGCCCACCATCGCGCGCCTCCGTTACTCTTTAGGAGGCGACCGCCCCAGTCAAACTACCCACCATACATTGTCCCGGACCCGGATAACGGGCCGCGGTTAGACATCCATAGTAATAAGGGTGGTATTTCAAGGGTGGCTCCACCTGAGCTGGCGCCCAGGTTTCAAAGCCTACCACCTATCCTACACATGCCACTACGAATGCCAATGTAAAGCTATAGTAAAGGTGCACGGGGTCTTTCCGTCTAACCGCAGGAACCCCGCATCTTCACGGGGAATTCAATTTCACTGAGTCTATGCTGGAGACAGCGGGGAAGTCGTTACGCCATTCGTGCAGGTCGGAACTTACCCGACAAGGAATTTCGCTACCTTAGGACCGTTATAGTTACGGCCGCCGTTTACTGGGGCTTCGATTCAGAGCTTGCACCCCTCCTCTTAACCTTCCAGCACCGGGCAGGCGTCAGACCCTATACGTCGTCTTGCGACTTCGCAGAGCCCTGTGTTTTTGATAAACAGTCGCTACCCCCTGGTCTGTGCCACCCTCCTCTACTTGCGTAGAAAAGGGTCACGCTTCTTCCGAAGTTACGCGTGCAATTTGCCGAGTTCCTTCAGCATAGTTCTCTCAAGCGCCTTGGTATACTCTACCAGACCACCAGTGTCGGTTTCGGGTACGGTTTATAAGGAGGAGCTATTTCCTGGAACCACGCAGCAGCCCGTTCAATCCGATAAGATTGGACTACCTCAATGATCCGTCACTACCTCCAAGCCCACGAATATTAACGTGGTTCCCATCGACTACGCGTTTCCGCCTCGTCTTAGGGGCCGGCTAACCCTGCTCAGATTAGCTTTAAGCAGGAACCCTTGGTCTTTCGGCGGGGGAGTCTCTCACTCCCCTTACGTTACTCATGTCAGCATTCGCACTTCTGATACCTCCACCACCCCTCACGGGTATGGCTTCATCAGCTTACAGAACGCTCCGCTACCGCTTGGCCCTTGCGGACCAAACCCTAAGCTTCGGTGTATGGCTTTAGCCCCGTTACATTTTCGGCGCAAAGACCCTTATTTAGACCAGTGAGCTGTTACGCTTTCTTTAAATGATGGCTGCTTCTAAGCCAACATCCTGGTTGTTTTGGGATCCTCACATCCTTTCCCACTTAGCCATAACTTGGGGACCTTAGCTGTAGGTCAGGGTTGTTTCCCTTTTCACGACGGACGTTAGCACCCGCCGTGTGTCTGCCGACTAGTACTCCCAGGTATTCGGAGTTTGGTTAGGTTTGGTAATCCGGTGAGGACCCCTAGCCCATCCAGTGCTCTACCCCCTGGGGTATTCGGTCGACGCTCTACCTAAATAGATTTCGCGGAGAACCAGCTATTTCCGAGTTTGATTGGCCTTTCACCCCTA
>NZ_JBVVQM010000049.1:0-5967 GCF_055811155.1 Mesorhizobium sp. WSM4822
CAGCTTACCCTTCGCGACGTGCTCACAGAGAAAACCCATTTCGTCAATCATCTTAGTTCCCCTTTTTGCCGCGCGTTTCATGTTTCATAGTTGTTGATTCTCTGAGATCGCGGCTCACGTTCCTGCAGCAAGACGCACTGTTTCTCCACACTAACAATTTCTGTGCATACTTGCCGATGCTGTTCAAATTCGATTTCATTGCAGTGGTCCCATTTGGGGATAGAATGCTTGGCGACCTACTGAGTGGGCGAGGAGTTGGCCACGGTTTCTGTGCGCAAGTTTGCTGGGTTTGGTGCGGCAGGGCGACCGGCGGGACCACCTGCAACACCAATAATATCCGGTCTGTCTGATTTCCCAGGCCCGGGTTCTCGATATCCGGCTCTCTCATTCAAGCAAATTAGGACCAAGTTCCGACGCATGAGCAGATTCAGGCCAGGGAAAATGCATCAGTACACGGCCCAGCAGGTGTCATAGGGCACAACGGCAGCCTCACTCCCAAAGCGGTGAAGGGCGCGTGTCGGTAAACCGCCGGGAGTCCGCCGGCCCTGTCAAGGCGGAGAGTGGCGGCTTCCATTCGTGCGCCACACTCACGATCGCCGCTTACAGCTTCCCGGTCTTCGAACAGAGACTGAATTCCCCTCAGCCAAGCTCAGCCGCGCCTCAATACAGCTGCGTCGCCGCTCCGTCCCGAACGCCACGTCAGCAATTCAGTCCCTCAGGATTGGACTCACCCACCCCTCGGCGCAGCGGCTGCCACGAAAAAATGGCACAATGGTTTCAGGGGATGCCGAATCCGAAACACCGGGTGTGGGCGACGTTGAGGATACGATTGATCAAGCTTGAATAGCTGTATCCGGCGGTCGCTGCAGCCATGACATAGCTGGAATCGTGCATATTGAGCCCCGCCGGCGAATTCATCTCCAGGACAAACGGCTGACCGGAGCGATCGATCCGGAAATCAACGCGGGCATAGTCCCGGCATTGGCAGGCTCGAAAGGTCGCAACCGAAATCTCCCGCAATATCGTCTCAAGCCCGCTCTCGATTTGCGCCGGGCAAATTTTCGGCACCGCCGCCGCCGCAACAAATTTTGCGTCCCAATCCATAAGACGCGTTTCGCGGTCGCCGAACTCGTACTCCACCAGAGGCAGAACTTCGAGTTCCTCGTTTCCGAGAAGCGAAACCCAGATTTCCCGCCCGTCAATGTATTCTTCCACGAGCGCATCCTGCGCATAATCGGTGGCGATCGCTTCCACAGCCTGCTTCAACTTAGAACGTTCATGTACGAGTTGCAATCCGAGGCTGCCGAATTCGTGGCGCGGCTTGACCACTACCGGGAACTGCAGGTCGGCGATACTCTCGGTGCCGCAACGCATGACACGAAAGTTTGGCGTCGGCACGCCGTTACTGCGCATAAGCATTTTAGCAACGACCTTGTCGCACGTCAGCCCAATCCCGAGCGGGCTAGATCCAGTGTATGGAACACCGGCCATCTCAAGCATGGCAGCAACGTGGGTTTCGCGTTTTTCGCCCTGAATTCCCTCGGCCAGGTTGAAAACCATTCCCGAGGGGCTGGCTTGCGGACCAGGTGGCATGAACCCCTCTAGCGTGGCGAGCAGTCGTTTATCGCCCTCACACAGTAGCGTCTCATGGCCGCCCTGTTGAAGTGCTGCCACTACCTGTTTTGGGATGCTGCACTCCGGTGGCATCGGACAAGGTTCGCCGAACCGGTTAATTACTCCATTAAAATCACTGTTCGTCACGATAGCTACTCGCATGAGCTACTCCTTTGTAGTTTGTCACGTTCATTCGTTCTGACTTTGTTTGCTTAGACATCTCTTGCCCCCTGCGCGCCGACCGGTACGGCTCGCCAGATCGCAATCTTCGTAACGGGTCCTCCACCATGCCTTGCAATCGGCGAGCCAACGAAGAGGCTTCGCGAGCGACGGGGCAAATTGACAGGCCGGTCATCATCTTTTCGATCAATGCCTTTTCCTGAGGTGACGGCACATCGACTGCACTCTGCAGCTGTGCGGCCCCGTCAACTCCTGCTGTCCTGGCCGGCCGGCCGCGCCGACGGAACTTCAGATTCCATGAAGCCTGAGATGATCACGCCACTCGTAAAGTCGTTGGCGACTGATACCAACCTCATCTGCCAACTTACTGACGGTTTCGCCCGCCTCCATGCGCCGGAGAAGCTCCAGCTTTTGGTCATCATCAATAACTCTTTGCCGTCCGGCCATGCCCCAGTTTCCTCTCCTTGCGCAGGGCTGTCCGGGGAAAGTCATGCATAGGTGAAGCATATCTGGTTTGGCGAGGACCTGGGTTTTCGTTGAGTTGGGTTTACAGGCGGCGGTTTGTCGATGGCGGCAATGTTTCTTCGCTCGAAGAGGCATCTGGTGACCAGATCGGTGAACCTGAGGATTGGCATGGCGATACGGTAGGCGCGAGCGGCGATGCGCAGCAGCGCATAGGCGATCATGGCGGCGAAGAGTTGCAGGCGGATGGCATTGTCGTTGTTGCCGAGGAACTTGCGGATTTTGAGGTGCTGCTTGATCCAGCGGAACAAGAGTTCGATCTGCCATCGGCCTTTGTAGAGCTGTGCGATCTCGACGGCGGTTCGCTTGAGGTCGTTGGTCAAGAGCGTGATGGTGTCGTCGTCGTTTCGCTTGAGGGTGAGCCGGCGCAACGGGATTGCCAGTTTGCTGTTGGTTTTGCTGGCAAGACTTACGTTGGCATCCTCCAGGATGGTGAAGCCATCACCCTGAGTTTGGGCGATGCGACGCTGGCACTCGACCTTGAGGCCCATATTGGATTTGGGCCGGGTGACGAAGAAGGCCTTAGCGGTGGCGATCGCCGTCCACCAGCCGTAATGGCAATAGCCCTTGTCGAACACGTAGGTGGCGCCTTGCTCGATGTTGATTGTACGGCCGATCTGGGCATCGTTGACATTGGCATCGGTGATGTCGAGGACCCGCGGGCAATCGCTGTCGGGATTGTAGACGACATGCATCTTCATGCCGCGGATGCGGCCGTTCGACTTGGCCCAGGCGCAGGCCTTGCCGAGCGGAATGGGCGTGGAATCGATCAGCCGCAGCATGGCGGTGCCCTCACGGCGCGTCTGCCGGTCAAGTTGGCCGGCAAGCAGACCGAAAGTCTCGGCAAAGAGACCAACGGGGCGGCGGCGGTTGGTCAAGGCGAATTCAACATCGACAGAATGTGCTGGCTCGCTGGGTCAGTCGCGCGAGCTATTACCGTCACTGGCTGGATTCGGCCCCTCGTCGGGCCGAGACGGGTTTGCGCGATCTCATTCAGAAGCTGGCTCTCGGCAACACACACTACGGCTACCGCCGGATTGGAGCCCTGCTTCGGCGCGAGGGGTGGCAAGTCAATCACAAATGCGTTCTGCGGATCATGCGTGAAGACAATCTGTTATGCCTGCGCGCTAGCCCCTTTGTTCCTGTGACGACCAACTCCAGGCATGGTTGGCAAGTCGTGCCGAACCGCGCGAGGGGAATGATCCTCAATGGCGTAAACCAGCTATGGGTTGCCGATATCACCTTCCTGCATCTGGCTGAGGAGTTTGCCTTCCTTGCCGTTGTCCTTGTCGCGTTCAGCCGCAAGGTTGTCGGATGGGCGCTGGATACGCATCTTAGAGCAAGCCTTGCCATCGAAGCTCTCGAGATGGCCATCGCTGATCGCCAGCCCGTAAGCGCACGAGCATTTCCAGATCGAAGGGCGCGCCTATCAGGTATCCTTTGATTGGGCCGAGGCGGGACCAGGGGAGGACAACCCCGTCCGCATATCCTTCATCCTGTGAAGCAATAAATGCGCATGAGCCAGGCGGAAATTGATGTCGCCGGGCACCAAGGCGGTGCCCTCCTGGACTGCCGAGAGCGCCTTATTCCAGTCCTGGTTTCTCACTGCCGCCCAAAATCTCTTATTGATTGACTTGTTCAACGCTTTTCGCTCGCTGTGAGTTCTCCGTCCGCGACCCCGTTCGCATTGGCAGCTTGCGCGGCACCAGCTGCCGCTGAGCATTCTCGGCAAGACGTCATCGAGTTCTGTCCGGTGACTGACAAAGGCTGTACGGCGATCTAGGTCGATCACAAACGAGGTCGGACCTGCGCCAAAAAAAACTGGCCTCCAGCCAAGGCCTTTCCAGACGCTGCACCGGGCCGACTGAAAGGAGTGTTTCGATGGTCATGCGGTTTAGGATGCGGTCAGCCGTCAATCAGTTTTGCTGCATTCGAGTAGGGCCGTGCCAGCGTGCCGAACGCCAGTAATTGCTTAACAGGACCGAATGACAACCTTGTAGCGCAAGAGCGCCGAATGTAGTGAAGCCGACATTTTGCCGGTGTTTGTTTTGAACCGGACATTTGTCAGCCGCTGGCAGTCTGGTCGTGTAGAGTCGTCGTCTCAGCAAGCGATGGAATGGTTTACTCGGCTGTTGGACACTTTCCAGCTATGAACGACGAGCTTGGGAAGGAATCCTATCTCTCTTCGAAGATATCCCGGGCTCCTTGAGGTATGGTGCGTAGAATCCGGACATGAGCATCGGATGATCAGGACGCAGCGTGGAGAAGCCTCCGGCTGAACCTTGGCAATTCTTCGATGAGCAAAGACACACCGACACCCCGACGCACTCGAACTCCGACGTGGCGTAGTTCCATGTCACTTCGGCGTCATAAGAGATCTGCTGAATGGCAACAAAGTCGTAGGCGCCGAAACGATTGGGCACAATCGCCAAATTTGGATCACATGAATGATTCACAATGACAGCCGGCTCCTGAAAAAGAGCGTGGACATTCCAGTCTAGTTGAAAAGAATTCGTCGTGCGTGTCGTCTCCATCCGCTCGATTAGCCCTATGATAACAATTTCCCCCGGCAAGAAGTCGCGAGCGGCGAATACCCCGCGCCCTCTGTCGCTACCCGTGCTGACGATTCTTACGTTTCGGGCATTGAGCTGCTGTGCGCAGGCGACGTCATCCGTCAAAATAGACAAGCTCTTGCTTATGTTTGTGTTCGACATGACCTATGTCCTTCCATTCAGGTTCATTCCGGTAAGAATATTAAGTGTCCTGAGAGGTAACTCGGTATTGCTAAGCGTCATTGGCTAACTCTCCCAACAGTGGTGAAGCGCCGAGCTGTGGATCGCCGGGGACTACTTGTCACAACGGGGCAATACCCAGGTTGGCCTGTAGTGTTCCTTCCTTCGGCTTTTCCCGAAATGAATGCCCGTTGGCAGCCCCCGCTGCCCCACACCAGGAACCCTCAAGGTTCGTGCCAATTTGGTGGGTCGGGCCGGAGAAGAAATTTTGTTATGCCTTCGGCCATCTTGCTGAGGCGAACGAGAGAATGGCTAAACAGACGTGTTTAGCGGACCCGACAAACCCGACACGAGATGTCACACAGCGGTGCTGGAGGAGCCTTTGGCTCGACTGAGAGGCAGAAGAAAGAAGACGCGGTGGCGATTTGAGGAGAAATCCGCCGAGGGACGCCGGTCCATGCTCGTCCCGCGATCGAACTGGCGGGTCGCATAATTTTGAACGAAGGGGAGTCCGACGGCGACCAAATGACCTTGCCCCTCTGATCTAATCCGGTTTGAGTTCGTTCTGGCCCATCGAGAGGACAGGACATGAAACGTAGCCGCTTCTCTGAAGAGCAGATCATCGGAATTTTGAAGGAACATGAGGCGGGGTGTCGGTTGCCGATCTGTTGGCGCAAGCACGGGGTCAGCGACGCCTCGATCTACAACTGGAAGGCCCGCTTCGGCGGGATGGATGTCTCCGAGGCTCGGCGACTGAAGGCTCTGGAGGACGAGAACACGCGGCTGAAGCGGCTTCTGGCCGACGCCATGCTCGACTATGCCGCGTTGAAGGATCTTGTGAGAAAAAATGTATGGTCCGCCCCGTCCCTGCAAGGGTTCGCGACATCGCCGATGACGATTCCAGTTGCGTAAATGTATC
>NZ_JBVVQM010000050.1:0-4932 GCF_055811155.1 Mesorhizobium sp. WSM4822
CTCTTGAAACTCAAGGTGCGGGCAGCCGCTTCAAAAACAAACAGCGAATGGGTGGAAGGCACGAGACCGCGAAGCTTAGACATGAAGCAGGTCTATATCAAACGAGATGTTTTCCGTCTACGCTGTTGCTGCTGCATCGCCTATTGAAAGGTGAGGCTGGTGCGTCGTCGCGCCCAACATGGCTGGGAACCCATTTAGACCTGCCGTCAATCAGCCTTGAGGTGACGGTTGAGGTCGCCGGGCCGAGTCCAAACGTCAGGTGATGAGGACAGGATGCATAGTTTTATCTTGCGGCGCCTCGGTATGATGGCGCTGACTATGCTCAGTTTGACGCTGATAGTCTTTTATATGGTCAATTTAGAACCGAATCTTAAGAAGCTCGCCCTGAATCAGACCAACAATCGCGCCAGCGCCGTGGACGTCGAAAACTGGCTTCAGGCAAATGGCTATCGCGAGCCCTTCTTCAAGCGCTACGCCGAATGGGTCGGCGTCTGGCCCAAAGACCCTAGCCTCGATCCGAACACCGGCAAGCCGACGCTCAAATTCGGATTTTGCAGTGAACCCGAGACGCGCCAGTTTTCCGGCGTCCTCCAAGGCAACTTGGGCTGTTCGACCAAGTTCAGGACCTCCGTTTCCGCAAAAATTGTGCCGGCGCTAATTGCCACAAGTAAGCTGATGTTCTGGGCGCTGGCGGCGATCGTGCCAATTTCATTGCTTATGGGTATCCTTGCGGGCATGCGCGAGGGAACTCCGACAGACAGGACACTTTCCGTCCTCTCGATTATAACGACAGCCACGCCTGAATACGTCTCAGGCGTCATCTTCACAGTGATCTTCGCTTCCTGGCTCGGGTGGCTGAACGGCTCGGCGGCTTCGGCGACCGGACAAGGCCTTACCTTCTACAATTTCGCCTTGCCGGTGATGACGATGGCCATAGCCGATATAGGCTACATAGCCCGCATGACGCGAGCGTCGATGGTCGAAGTGATGACGCAGCAGTACATCCGCACTGCACGACTGAAGGGCCTCTCTTTTTGCAGGGTGGTGGTCAAACACGCACTGCGCAATGCACTGATCACTCCTTTTACCATAATCATGCTTCAGTTCCCGTGGCTGCTCACCGGCGTGGTGGTGGTGGAGACGATGTTTCGTTACCAGGGCTTCGGCTTTATATTGAACGACGCGGCCGCCAACAATGACATCGACCTCCTACTCGGCTGCTCGCTTGTATCGGTAGTCGTAGTGCTGCTGACCCAGCTGATCTCGGATATCGGCTACGTTTATCTCAACCCGCGCATTCGAGTGCAGTAGGAGGCGTCTGTGCAGCTTGAGATCATGGGATGGTTCAATGTAGCCCTGGCAGTTCTGGGACGGTTCTGGTCCGTCTGGATAGCCATGACTGTCTGCCTCGCCTTCAGCATCGGCTTTCGTAAACAGCTTGGGCTCTATGGCGACCTTTTCAGGACAGGTGTTGGCCTGGCTGGCGTTGTCATCTGCCTATTCTGGCTATTTACCGCCCTCTTCGCTCCCATGATCGCGCCCTTTGATCCCATCAGCCAGATCGCGGTCATGAAGGGAGCACTACCGGGAACCATCGTCCCTGACGGCAGCGGAGTCTACTATTTTGGCGGCGACACGCTTGCGCGGGATGTGTTCAGTCGCATGATTTACGGCAGCCGAATTGTGATGTCGATCGCGCCCCCAGCCACAGCTTTTGCGCTAATTGCTGGAATCGGCCTCGGCTTGCCCGCGGGGTACTATGGCGGTCGCGTCGATTCAGTTCTTTCCTTCCTAGTCAATCTCCTGCTGGCATTCCCGGTGATATTACTATTTTACCTTCTGGTCACGCCGGATGTTCGTGAGTTGTCGTTCGACAACTGGTTCAGCGAGGCGACAGGCATTGGAGTGTCGATTGCGAGATCGTTCGCGGCGGTGATCTTCTTGATTCCGATCCTATTCTTTTTGACACTGTTCCATACCCGCTTCAGGGGCCGCCCAGATCGGTACTACCTGTTTATCGGGGTTACCATTGTGATCGGCGCCTGGATCTATGTAGGCGTGATATTTGACGCCGACCCCCTAGGCATTGTGCATGTGAGGGCGGACTACCTCAACATTTTTATCGGCGTGGTGCTCGGCTCTTCCCCTAGCGTATTTCGCATCGTACGCGGCCTGGTCATGGACATCAAAACCCGCGATTACATCGCGGCCGCCCAGACCCGCGGCGAGAGCGCCTGGTACATCATGATCTGGGAAATCCTGCCAAATGCTCGAGGACCGCTGATCGTCGACGCCTGCTTGCGCGTTGGCTACACCACGATCCTGCTCGGAACACTGGGCTATTTTGGATTAGGGGTACCACCCGATAGCCCTGATTGGGGAACCGCCATCAAGGATGCAAGCCGGCTCCTACGCGCTTCTATCCATCCGGCATTGCCGCCGGCTATTGCGCTCATGTCCTTTGTGCTCGGGCTGAACCTCCTAGCCGACGCACTTCGCGAAGAATCGCTTAAAGATTGAGAGCCCACTTATGAACGAAGCTGTCAAATTTACGAGGGTCGCAAGCGCCGAGCCGATCATCGAGATCGAAAACTTGTCGATTTCTTTCTTGACCAAGAGCGGCGAGATCCCCGCCGTGATGGATTTTTCTTGCAGCGTAATGCCTGGCGAGTCGATGGGAATCGTCGGGGAATCGGGCTGCGGCAAGTCCACTGTTTCGCTCGGCATCATGCGAGACCTGCCCGGCCTTGGGCAGATCGTCGGGGGCCGCATCAAATTCCAAGGCAGAGACATGGGGGAGATGTCCGAGGAGGAGCTCCGTGCGATCCGCGGCAACAAGATAGCCATGGTCTATCAGGAGCCTATGGCAAGCCTGAACCCAGCCATGAGGGTCGGCGAGCAACTTACGGAAGTGCCCCTGCTTCACGACAAGGTGTCGATGAAGGAGGCGTATCACCGCTCGCTTGAAATGCTGAAGGCGGTCCGCCTCCCCGATCCGGAGCGCATTATGCGCTCCTACCCTCACCAGCTTTCCGGCGGTCAGCAGCAGCGCATAGTAATAGCCATGGCGTTGCTCTCCAAACCGGCGCTCCTCCTCCTGGACGAGCCCACAACAGCCCTCGATGTTACAGTAGAGGCAGGCATTATTGACCTGGTGAAAGACCTCGGGAAGCGCTTCGGCACCTCGATGATCTTCGTGTCACACAATCTGGGCCTGATCCTGGAGACCTGCGACCGCATCACGGTGATGTATTCCGGGGAGGCTGTTGAGACAGGTACGGTTTCCGATGTGTTCGACCGGATGCGCCACCCCTACACGCAAGGCCTCTTTCGATCGATACCTTTGCCAGGCGCAGACAAGAATTCCAGGCCGATAATCGCCATTCCGGGCCAGCTTCCTCTCCCGCATGAGCGGCCGCGCGGCTGCAATTTTGGTCCACGCTGCCATCATTTCGTGCCAGGCCGTTGCGATGCCGGCGAAATCCCTATGATTCCGATTCCGGGGCATGAAGGCCACTACAGCCGCTGTGTAAGATTCAATGAAATTGATTGGGCTGCGCTTCCCGAGGGCTCTGAAAGGAGCCGCGAGCCGGTGAGGCCAGGCGCGCCAGTGCTCAATGTTAGTAGCCTGAAGAAATACTATCACGTCGCGGCGCACTCGATCTTCGGCAGCGGGCAAAAGCGCGCCGTCAAGGCCATTGAGAACGTCACGTTCGAGGCAAGCCAATCCGAGACTGTGGCTGTCGTCGGCGAGTCGGGCTGCGGCAAGTCCACGCTGGCAAAAGTGCTGCTCGGTCTCGAAACTGCAAGCTCCGGCACCGTGAAGTTTTGCGGAAAGCAAATCCAGTCGACTGGCATTGAGGCACGTGACGTGCAAACGGTTGCCTCCATCCAAATGGTGTTTCAGAACCCGTTTGACACCCTCAACCCAAGCCACGCGGTTGGCTCGCAGATCATCCGCACGCTGGAGAAGTTCAAGGTTGGGAACACCCGCGCTGAGCGGCGGCAGAAAATGCTGGAGTTGCTAGATCTGGTCAAGCTCCCGCGAGCTTTCGAGAAACGCAAGCCTCACCAGCTCTCTGGCGGACAGAAACAGCGCATTGGCATAGCTCGAGCCTTCGCTGGCGGCGCCAGACTGGTCGTGGCCGACGAGCCGGTTTCCGCTCTCGATGTCTCAGTGCAGGCGGCGGTGACTGAACTGTTGATGGACATCCAGCGCAAGAACAAGACGACCATGCTGTTCATCAGCCACGACCTGTCCGTGGTACGCTACATCGCTGACCGCGTGGTGGTCATGTATCTTGGCCACATTGTTGAACAGGGCACGACGGACCAGATTTTTTCGCCTCCTTACCATCCCTACACAGAAGCGCTCTTGTCAGCGATCCCGATTGCCGACACCAGCGCAATCAAAAAGCGCATCGTGCTAGAAGGCGACATCCCTTCGGCGATGAATCCGCCGTCCGGCTGTCCGTTCCAGACGCGCTGTCGCTGGAAGAAGCTCGTTCCCGAGAACCGTTGTGAAAGAGAGTTGCCGCCTCTAAGAGACCTTGGAAACAATCACCGCAGCCTTTGCTGGCTCAGCGATGATCAACTCGCAACACAGGAGCCAGTGGTCAGCTTCACAACTCACAAGGTTGAGGTCGGGCAATCGACCCGGTAATGGGCAAAATGAAAACGTACGCCGCCCCAGCCGTGGACGGGCAATGCGCAAGTGCCCGGCGAGGCGTGTCTATAGGCCCTGGCCCCTAGCTATGGTTGTTGCAAGACAACTTGACCTTGCCCCTCTGATCTAATCCGGTTTGAGTTCGTTCTGGCCCATCGAGAGGACCAGGAATGGTTCGGGCACGAAAGGCCGCTTTTTTTGCACAGGGCTTACGGCATGCTGATCCACTGTTTCGTCATCACTATTCCCGAGCCTTGCAATCGAGC
>NZ_JBVVQM010000051.1:0-4149 GCF_055811155.1 Mesorhizobium sp. WSM4822
GCGCCGGGAAAGGCTACTTCGGAAGAATGAAGCCGGATCGAACCAGAATGACCGGACTTCTTGTAGTGGAAGGCGGCCTTGTCCGGATCGAACGTGCGCTGTTCCATGTCGGTGAAGAGGGGATAGGTGTTGTTTATCGGCGTGTCGTTACCGACGGAGCCGTAGCCTCCTAGGGTCTTCTGGACCATCTCCTCCCGGTCGATTGCATATTTCAGCGCGAGCCGCAGGTCGTTGTTGTCGAACGGGGCCGTGTCGCATTGGAGGACAAATATATAATGGCTCTTCCCGGAGACGTTGCGGATGGTGATACCCGGCAGCCGCTTGATGAGGTCAACAAGCTTGGGCTGGACCCGATTAACGATGTGCACTTGGCCGGTCTGCAGTGCCGTAATGCGGGCGGTATCATCGTTGATGACAAGGATTTCAACTTGGTCGGCAAAGCCACGGTCGTCGCGCCAGTAACCCGCAAACTTTTGGCCACCAAGCCGGACGCCAGGTTCATTGACGGTGACCTTGTAAGGCCCGGTCCCAATGCCTTCGCTTGGGTTGTCCTTCCCACCATTCGGCTGGATCGTCAGATGGTAGTCGTCCATCAGGAAGGGCAGGTCGGCATTGGCTTCCTTGAGCGTGAAGACCACGTTCTCCCCGTCGACGGCCATCTTCTCAATGCCTTGCATGAGGCCGAACGCGGCGGACTTCGAATTGGCATCGGAATGGCGTTCCATCGTGGCGAGCACATCGGCCGGGGTCATCTCCTTGCCGTTATGGAATTGCACACCCTTGCGGATCTTGAAGGTCCAGACCTTGGCGTCCTTTGAAGCGCCCCATTCTTCGGCCAGCGCCGGCTGGAGCTTGCCCTTTGGATCAATTTGCACCAGCTGCTCTGCCCATTGGCGGCCAAAATTCATCGATACAGTTCTAAACAACGCCGGATCGAGACTGTCCGTGGCAGCACCACCCTGCATGCCTAGCTTGAGCAAGCCGCCCCTCACCGGCCCCTCTGCCATTGCGGCAGTGGCAAGCAGGTTGTTGGCAAACGCCGCACCTGCACCAAGCGCCGTGGCTCGACCAAGAAACGCGCGTCGAGACAGCTTGCCTTTGGCGACACGCTCGCTGAGAAAACGCATTTCGTCAATCACATTGGGTTCCCCTTCATATTTGTTCCCCTTTAGGGGAACCTCATTGAACTGGTGGTATCGCGAGGACTCACATCGCTAATTCCCCGCACTCGCCATCTTCCGCCCGGCGGTCGCCTTCTCCAGCCAGCCGAGTTCCATCCTCGGCACGGACGACAGTAGTAGATCGGTATAGTCGTCGAACGGCGGCGTCAGCACCTGGCTCTTCGCCCCATAGCGCACGACCTCGCCGCGATACATGACGGCGATGGAATCGGCGATCGACTTCACCGTCGCGAGATCGTGGCTGATGAAGAGGTAAGCCACCTGCTCGATCTGCTGGAGATTGAGCAACAGCTTCAGGATGCCGTTGGCCACCAGCGGGTCGAGGGCGGAAGTTACCTCATCGCAGATAATCAGCTTGGGCTTGGCGGCAAGCGCGCGGGCGATGCAGACGCGCTGCTTTTGCCCACCCGAAAGCTCGGCTGGATAACGGTCGAGGAAGCCGGTGCCCATCTCGATTTCTTCGAGCAGATCTTGCACGCGCCGGTCGCGCTCGGCACCCCTCAGGCCAAAATAGAAGGTCAGCGGTCGGCCGATGATGGTGCCGACGGTGTGGCGCGGGTTCATCGCCACATCGGCCATCTGGTAGATCATCTGGAGTTGGCACAGGTCTTCCTTCGACCGGTCGGCCAGCAGGTTCGAAAGCTTGCGTCCGTCGAAGGTGATTTCGCCCTGCTGCGGCGGCAGCAGGCCGGTGATGGCGCGCGCCAGAGTCGACTTGCCGGAACCGGATTCGCCGACCACGGCAAGCGTCTGGCCGGGATGGATATCGACCGAGACGTTCTTCAACACCTTTAAAATGCCGTTGCCGTATGCGGCCGTGACGTTCTTCACCGATAGGATCGGTTTCGGCGTCGGATGCTTCTCTTCATGCTCGATATGGTGCACGGAGACCAACGCCTGGGTATAGGCCTGCTTTGGCTCCTTGATGATCTGATGGGCGGTACCCGTCTCGACCATCTTGCCATGGCGCAACACCATAATGTCGTCGGCCATCTGCGCGACAACGGCAAGGTCGTGGGTGATATAGAGCGCGGCAACACCGGTGGCGTGGATTGCTTGCTTGATCGCTGCGAGCACGTCAATCTGCGTGGTCACGTCGAGCGCTGTGGTCGGCTCGTCGAAGATAATCAGATCCGGCTCGGGGCAGAGCGCCATGGCCGTCATGACGCGTTGCAGTTGTCCGCCCGAAACCTGGTGCGGATAGCGTTGGCCGATATTTTCCGGGTCGGGAAGGCTGAGCTTGCGGAACAGCGCGACCGCCCGGCGTTCGGCCTCTGCGTGGGTGGCTAAGCGATGCTTGAGGCAAGTCTCGACGACTTGGTCCATTAGCCGCTGCGCCGGATTCAAGGCCGCGGCGGCCGATTGCGCGACGTAGCTGACCTCATGACCGCGCAGCCTGCGGATACCGTTCTTACCCTGCTTGAGGATGTCGCGGCCGTTAAGGATGATTTCGCCGCAGGTGATGCGGACACCGCCGCGGCCATAGCTCATCGGCGAGAGCCCGATGGTGGATTTGCCGGCGCCTGATTCGCCGATCAGGCCCAGCACCTTTCCCTTCTCGAGCGTCAGCGATACGTCATCGACGATGGTGATCGTCCTAGGCTTTTCGCCTCGCGGATAGCTGGTCGCCTCAATGCGGAGATTGCGGATGTCGAGCAGAACCTCAGCCATTGCAGCGCCCTCCCTTGAGATCGGTGGTTCGGTTCAGGATCCAGTCGGCGACCAGGTTGACCGAGATGGCAAGCGCGGCAATCGCCGCAGCCGGGATCAGCGCCGCCGGGACGCCGAAGACAATGCCATCTTTGTTCTCCTGGACCATGCCGCCCCAGTCTGCTGCCGGCGGCTGCACGCCTAGGCCGAGGAAGGAGAGAGTGGAGAGAACTAGCACCGCATAGATAAAGCGCAGCCCGAGTTCCGAGATCAACGGCGACAGCGCATTGGGCAGAATCTCGGCGAAGATCACCCAGCACTTGCCTTCCCCGCGCAGCTTGGCGGCCTCGACGAAATCCATGACATTGAGATCGGCGGCGACGGCGCGTGACAAACGGTAAACACGCGTACCGTCGAGGATACCCATGACCAGGATCAGCGTCACCAGATTCGAAGGCAGCACGGAGAGCACGACCAAGGCGAAGATCAGGGAGGGAATCGCCATGAGGAGATCGACGAAACGGGACATCAACACGTCGAGCCAGCCGCCGACAATCGCGGCGGTGAACCCGAGGATTGCGCCCATTGAAAACGATAGCGCGGTTGCAAGGATAGCGATGAAGATGGTCGTCTGCGCGCCATAGATCATGCGCGAGAGCAGGTCACGGCCAAGATTGTCCGTGCCGAACAGAAATTTCACCGACATTGGCTCCCAGATGCCGCCGACAATATCGCCTAAGCCGTAGGGGGCGATCCACTGTGCAAAGATCGCAACGAGGAGGAAGAGGGTGGTGATAACAAGGCCGATCAGGGCGCCGATAGGAATACGTCTCAACATGGCGCTCCTTACCTCGGATGCCTGAGGCGCGGATTGGCGAGAATGGACGCCACGTCGGCCACGACGTTGAGGAAAATATAGACGGCGGCGAAGATCAGACCGACGGCCTGGACGACGGGAACGTCGCGCTTGCCGACATGGTCGACCAGATACTGCCCCATGCCCGGATAGACGAAGATCACCTCGACGACTACGACGCCGACCACGAGATAGGCGAGGTTGAGGATCACCACATTTATGATTGGGGCAAGGGCATTGGGTAGAGCATGCTTACGGATGACCTCGAAGGCGGTGAGCCCTTTCAGTTCAGCAGTCTCAATATAAGCCGACTGCATAACATTGAGGATCGCCGCCCGCGTCATGCGCATCATATGCGCAACGATGCCCAGGGTCAGCGCGGTGCAGGGCAACGCTATCGCTTTCATCCTGTCGAGAAAGGGCATGCCGTCGTAAACGGTTGAAATGCCCGGAAATATCTGG
>NZ_JBVVQM010000052.1:0-3126 GCF_055811155.1 Mesorhizobium sp. WSM4822
CTATCTGTTGGGCGGGCAGCACATGTGGCGGTCTGCACCGAGGATCTTGGTCGAAGAATTTGCACAAGGCCCCTGTTATGTGATCGAGACGATGGGGAATGAGGTCATTGGGATTGGCGCCTACGAATTCGGCCCTCCACCCCATTTCGTGTATCGGCAGGGGACTTACCCGGCACTGCTGAGTGACGACGAGCAGGAGCGTATCGCCGATATTTCGCTGAGCTGTTTGCGCGCGCTCGGTCTTGGCTGGGGGCCAGCGGGCATGGAAGTCCGATGGACCAAGCGCGGCCCGGTCGTCATCGAGGTCAATCCGCGCCTTCATGGCGCGCCAAACCCCCAACTGGTTCATCTGGCTCACGGTGTTGATCTTATCACCGGGCATATCAAGCTTGCCATCGGCGAAGAATGGGATTTGCGCAAAAGGCATTCGCGGACCGCCGCCGCTCGATACCTGGTTGCTGACCGCGATGGAACGCTCGATTGGATCCGTGGGGACAGCAAGGCGGCTGCTGTATCAGGTGTCGCCGAGGTCAAATTTTACGTTCAACCCAAGACGCCAATTGTGAGAAAAGGCGACTATCGAGACTGTTTGGGACATGTCATCGCCGCTTCATCCAGTCTTCCTCGTACCGAGGCGATACTTCAGCGCGCCGTCGACTTGATCGGGTGGTCCATCACGCCATGAGAGGCGAACTTGAATGACTGGTAACTATAATTGGGGTCATAAAGAGATATTAAGATCAATCCGGCGTGGCCGCGGCAGTGCATTGGGCGCGAGCTTAGAAGATCGGCCGCCGAGGCGTCGACGTCGGGCTCGCCAGCCTGATCGATCGCGCGCCTGAGATGCCGTGGCGCTCTGACGTGCGCTCCCCGTTTCGTCCGGTAGCCCTGATCCACGTTGCAATTCTTTCGCGGACTTGCAAATTCCGTAAGGATGAGCCTGTCGGGGCCGCAAGCGGCTCACTGGCTACGGACTGGGATGGGACCGGAGCGGCCATCTTATCGCTGACATGGTCGCGGCGGATACGCCGGATTGTGTCTGCGGAGCCATTCAATAGTGCGGGATCCAGGATAGAAAACGGCCGGCTCGACCTAAGCAACGCGTCGCATTCCTGTCTCCGAGCGGGGTGGAGACCAGGCCATTAGGAGGCTGCGTGTCGGGACGCCATCAGAGTCGGCGCGACTCAGCCTCATTGTAATGGGAGAGGGATTTCCGCGATTCTCCCAGGATCTACCTTCGACAAAGCCCATGAGAACGAATTTCGAGAGGAGGCTATATGAACCACAGGAACATTGTGCCGGCGTTCGAGGTATCGGAGTATCGCGCTCGGCTCGATAAAGTGCGTGCTTTGATGTCCAATGCTGGGATGGACGCGCTGGTGGTCATCTCACAAGCTAATCAGTGCTATCTGCTCGGCTACGAGTCCTTCTCCGGTGACGAGCCCCAGGCGGTGCTTGTGACGTTGGATGACCACCCGTATTTCATCCTGCGCAAGATGGACGCCGACGCGGCGGCCGATGCCGGATGCTGGCTCCCGCGGGATAGGGTTGTCGCGTATGCCGAAAGCTATGTCGCAGGCTCTGGCGAGGACAGTGCGTGGGAAGTGATCGGCCAGTTCATGAAGGACAAGGTAAAGGCGCCGGCACGAATCGGAGTCGAGGTGTCTGAGCTAGGGGTGTTCAGCTACCGCAAGCTTGTCAGTGCATTGGGACTCCAGGAGCCGCTTGACGGTAGTGACCTGGTATCGACGTGCAAATTGGTGAAGTCCAAGCGCGAACTCTTGTATATGAAAGAGGCTAGCCTGATAACTGAAAGGGCCATGCTCGTTGGTATCGACAAGATCTCTGTCGGTACCCGGCATTGTGATGCAGCCGCGGCCATTATGTCGGCGCTTTGCGCCGGGACCGAAACCATTCCCGGCGGGCCCCCGCCTGGTCCGCCGATGATCCGCGGTGGCAAATTCGCAAACGCGCCGCACCAGTCATGGAGTGAAGACACGTTTGCCGCCGGCGAACAGTATTTCCTCGTAATGGGTGCCAGCAGGCACCGGTACGTCGCTCCAATGACGAGAACCGCTCATCTCGGGCCGGTGACCCCACGCCGGAAGAACCAACATGAGGGTGCGCTGGCGGGTTTCGACGCCGCCGTCGAAGCGTTGCGCCCCGGCGCGACGTGTGCGGATGTCGCGCGATCATTCCAAGCGGCGATCCGGCCGTACGGACTTACGAAGGACTCGCGCCTGGGCTACTCTGTTGGGCTCGACTGGGTGGACGGTCCGAGCCTCGGGACCAATAATGACACCGAAATCGTCGCAAATATGACCTTCCTTATCCACGTTGGGTTTTACGAGCGCGGCGAAGGTTACATGATGAGCAACATTGTCCATGTCACCGAAAACGGAGCTGAATTGATAAACAAACTTCCCCTCATGCTTTTCGAGCGTCCCGCATGAGGTAGCGGAGCAGCGACAACCGGCGCAGAAAAGTTGTGAATCGGCAGGCTTGGGCGGCTCATTTAACTCGGGACACAGCTCGACGATCCGGAATAGGCACTCAGATAGTTCCGTTCCATTCGTTGGAAGGACCCGTGGCCCCTTTCCGAAGAGAAACAAAAGCCTGCGGGACATATATAGACTATCAGCGCAGGGAAACTCTATCAGCGAATCGCAGAACACTCAGGACACCAGCCTGAGCGATCGCCAGCCTTGGCCCACGGACCTCACAAAAAGCCTGACCTGAGACCCTGAAGCTCCTCCAGTTTTTGGTAGAGTCCGCCCCGCTCAAGGAGACGGACGAATGAAGCGTTCACGGTTCACGGAAGAACAAGTCATCGCGATTTTGAAGGAGCAGGAGGCGGGAATGAAGACCGCCGATGTCTGCCGCAAACACGGGATCTCGGAAGCGACTTTCTACAAATACAAGGCCAAGTTCGGTGGCATGGACGTTTCCGACGCCCGCAAGCTGAAGGCTTTGGAGGAGGAGAACGCCAAGCTGAAGAAGCTGCTGGCCGAGCAGATGCTGGACAATGCCATCCTGAAGGATGTCGCTGCAAAAAATGTATGGTCCGCCCCGTCCCTGCAAGGGTTCGCGACATCGCCGATGACGATTCCAGTTGCGTAAATGTAT
>NZ_JBVVQM010000053.1:0-3038 GCF_055811155.1 Mesorhizobium sp. WSM4822
ACGGGCGCCGGCGATCTCTATGCCGCCGGCTTCCTGCATGGCTACACGCAAGGCCGCGACCTGCAGACTTGCGGCGATCTTGGCTCACTGGCGGCCGGCTTGGTGATCCAGCAGATCGGCCCCAGGCCACGGCAGAATCTGCGCCGCGAGGCTGAGCAGACTGGGTTGCTGTAAGGCGGCTTTTCGGCCACGTATTGCCCACCTTCCGTTGTGCAGGCTGTCCAGACAAGCGCGTGTAAATCGAACGTACCAGCCCGAGAAGGATGCCGGTTTTTTTCCAAAATTACTGATTGTTGAGGCTCAGGAACGTTGTCGCACTTCGACCAGCACTGCCGTCCGATCACGAATGGCCAACACGCGCCATTTTGACGAAGTCGTTTGAGACCGGATCGTACAAAAGGCAGATTGCCCGAGGGCCGAGCCACAGTCTGCACACACCGGTGAGTCGCGCAGAAGGTCAGCTCGACGGCGGCAGGGGACTTGGAAACACGCCGCAGGCTAACAATTCACATAAACACATATACATTTGTTTATACGAGATTGACAAGAAAGTGGGCTACTGCGATTGTCCGCATGTCATGGTTCTCCGCAAGGCGTTGCCGTAGCGGAGCTAAGAGGGAAGCCGGTGCAATGCCTACGCTGCCCCCCAACTGTAAGCGGCGAGCCAAACCCATCAATGTCACTGGGGCGAACTCCCCCGGAAGACGTGGCAGAGGCTGTGACCCGCGAGTCAGGAGACCTGCCACGACGAACAACGTCCGCGGGCGGGGTGTCTGGTGGTCGCGGCAGCTCGGCGTTGATGCCGGCCTGCCAGCGCCTTCCTTGTCCCGGCCCCAACCATCGGGGTATGGAATGAATGTCTCCCAGCAAGTTCCCACAGCAACGCTTGGCGTGCCGCGTATCGGTCGCCGGCGAGAACTGAAATTCGCGCTCGAAAGCTACTGGTCCGGAAAATCGTCTGCTGCCAACCTTCTGGCGACGGCGAAGGCACTGCGTGCCGCCAGCTGGAGCGAGCAGCACGCCCGCGGCGTGTCGAAAATCCCGTCGAACGATTTCTCACTGTATGACCATGTGCTCGACACCGCAGCAATGGTCGGCGCCGTCCCAGCTCGTTACGGCTGGACGGGCGGCGAGGTCCCGCTTGACATCTACTTCGCGATGGCGCGCGGGACGCAGGGCGATAGCGCGGGGTGCGAACACGCCAGTCACGGGCATGCAGTTCAGGGGCAGCGCGTGACCGCGATGGAAATGACCAAATGGTTCGACACCAACTACCACTACCTCGTGCCGGAGCTTGGCGACGATCAGACCTTCGCCCTCTCGTCGACGAAACCAGTCGATCACTTTCTGGAGGCAAAAGAGCTCGGCATCCATACACGCCCGGTCATCCTTGGACCGGTGACCTTCCTCAAGCTGGCGAAGTCTCCCGACCAGGGCTTCAATCCCAGAGCGCTGCTACCGCGCCTGCTGCCGGTCTACGAGCAACTCCTGCAGAGGCTGGAGCTCTCGGGGGCCGACTGGGTGCAGATTGACGAGCCGGCGCTTGTGCTCGATCTCAGTCGCTGACGAAAAAGCCGGTGAAGGGCATGCTCACTGGCCCAGTGACGATTCTTAACTGGTCTTTTGTGCGCGACGACGTACCCCGCGCCGAGGTCTGCCGCCAGATCGCACTCGCCATCCGCGATGAAGTGGCCGACCTTGAAAAAGCTGGCGCAAGGGTGATCCAGATCGATGAGGCCGCGTTTCGCGAAGGCTTGCCCCTGCGGAAGTCCGATTGGAAACATTATCTCGGCTGGGCTGTCGAATGCTTCCGGCTCGCCTCGACGGGTGTAGAGGACGCGACCCAAATTCACACCCACATGTGCTATTCGGAGTTCAATGAGATCATCGACTCGATCGCTGAACTGGACGCGGACGTGATTTCAATCGAGACGTCGCGCTCCAAAATGGAACTGCTGGACGCCTTCACCAAGTCGAAATATCCGAACGAAATCGGTCCCGGTGTCTACGACATTCACTCGCCACGTGTCCCCGAGATCGGCGAGATTTTGGATCTCGCCCAACTTGCTCGCGAGCGACTGTCGCACGGCCAACTGTGGGTGAATCCGGACTGCGGCCTCAAAACAAGGAAATGGGAAGAGGTCCGCCCTGCCCTCATCAACATGGTCGCCGCAGCATGCGCGCTACGGGAGAAAGCGCAGGCGCGGGCCGCCGAGCCACTGTGACCAAACATTTGGCCCGCGGGCCTCGCGCATAATTTGAGGCAGAAAGGACGGCATCGAAAGCCGCGAAGACATCGGTCGACGCGTGAGAGTCCCCACACTTGTCGTCCAGCCGAAGGTCGGCACGACGGCTCAGCGGCGGGGCAGGATCTGGGAAGCCGCTTAGTCCCCGGACGGGTGATTTCGACCACGAAGGAAGGCGGTTTTGTCCGTGAGCTTCTGCCTCTCACAGCCAGCGGTCAACGGACACTTCACCGAGGGACGAACGATGCTGCCTGAGCACCGGCACTATCGAGATATCGGCGGCGAGGTCGACCCATCAAGAGCGTCGGTGTCGATTGACTGCGTCGCATGTGTCGGACATCGACAAAATAGCAATACCGCTCAGCCGCAAGCTGCGACCATTCCTCATCGTTTGAATTGAAGCCGGCTGCATCTGGCACGGCGTGTGCTCCGCTCCTGCTGAAGTTTCGCTAGGTCAGAGCTTTTCACGCGCACGGCTCGCCGTGGAGTGTTGCTTTGACACAAAGGCCCCCGTCGGCATTCCGATCGGCCCAAAGATCTCAGGTGTGCTCTCCGAGCCTACCTTTCCGTTGTGTAGCTACCGAGGAGTGGCGAGGAGTGGAACCAATCAAGGTGTAAGGAGCATCTAATGTCGAACATGATGAAGGCGCTGGTGAAGGCCAAGGCCGAACCGGGCATCTGGATGGAAGAGGTGCCGGTGCCGGAGATCGGCCCAAACGACGTGCTGATCAAGATCAAGAAGACGGCGATCTGCGGCACCGACGTGCACATCTACAATTGGGACCAGTGGGC
>NZ_JBVVQM010000054.1:0-2909 GCF_055811155.1 Mesorhizobium sp. WSM4822
ACCAACTGGACTCGCTGCCCCGGCCTCCTGTCGAGCCGCCGCAATTGGCGGCGTATCACCAGTTCGACGCAAATCAACAGGCCCAAGCTTACGCAGTTCCCGGCATGCAAGATATCTTGCCGCACATGCCTCCGCCGCAGCATGCAGCAGAGGAACGGAATGCGAATCTGGACGGCCACATAGCAGGTATTGCGGCGTCAGTCCGTGATACAGTAGGCCCGCAAACCTCCCGTCAACAGCTGCGGCGGGGTGGTGAAATCGGGCAGTCCCTAAGTCACGCCTATAATCACGCCCGCGAGGATCTAATGGCTGCCTCCAGAAGCAGAGATCGCTCAGGCCGTTGAGGTCTCGGCCATGGTAAGTGACGCCGTCTCCCCGAATTCCGTTCACGGCCTTGCCCTTTCCAATGCGCTGCCCGTGGATGTACCTGCCTTAGGGTAACTTTCAGAATCACGTCTGCGGGCGGTGCAACGCAAGCATCGCACCATCCGCTCCGGCATCGATCTTTGGAGCGGCGACATCGCGCGACGTCGCTCCTGTGTCTGAAGCAAGCGCAGCATTATCTATGGCTAATCCGGCAATGGAACAATGCCTTCAACAAAAACGACGCCCCCCAACATAGCCATTAGCATCGCATGCTCACTCGCCTTGGGCTTCTGCGCGGCAAGTCTGTACGCAACGTTTCGCCATGGGGGTAGCGGCGAGGCTTTGATGACGTTTGACATCCGTGCCTTTTGGTTCGAGACGCCCCTCTATCTGGGTTTCGCAACTCCCGTCTTCTATCGGGGCCCTCTTCGCCCAGCCGGGGGAGAAGTTCAAACTCCTCGCGCAACTCGCCATGCGGACGCATCTCGAAAGCCAGACAGGCGCCCTACCGGAGCCGGCACCCTTGATGGAAGCAGACGAGGGGCTCTTGGCAGAATCTCAACCGATGAGCAGCTGCGCGGATTGGCACAGAACTTTGACGATACAGTTTGATGTGAGGCTAGTATGAACCCGCGAAATAGTAACCCATCCCGTGTAACAGCTTTGTCGCAGGTGCAGGGCGCCGGCTTGGGAGAGGGGCAGGCGGACCAGGCCCGGCAAGTGGGCTATAACCAGCACCTTGCCGAGGCCCGCAGGCTGTTGGATCAAGCTGACGAGTCGCCAACGAATCCAGAAGAGGTTCTGCGACTTGAACAGGGGTTCCGCGAAGTGCTTCAGCGACGGCAGGATGATCAAGCCGCCTCGTCTCTTTTCAGCGACCCAGGAATGCCCGCTCGACCGGGTGACCTCAACAGCATCGTTGCCGACGCTTTCGCAGCCACCGGCTCTGGGCACGCCGGAGTTGAGGCCGCCGCCCCGCCGCCGTTAGCTGCCAGCCAACAGCAGATTCGGCCCTGGCCGGAAGCGCTTGACCAGGGCAACCACCTGCTACCCGAGTGGGTGATCATCAACGACGAACATTACACAGCGCTGGTGCGGCCAGCCGAGAGGCAGAGGGTCCTGAATACGCCGCAAGCCGCCGCCATTCAGCCGCCGCTGAGCGAAATCGACAATTCAGGCGGCCGCGTGCCGATGCAGCCCCTCGTGCAGCAATTGGGTGAATTGCCATTGGAAGCGGTACCCGTTCAAGGGATAGGGTCCGAACACACCCGAAGGCTGCATGCAGAGGCCGCGCCGTCCGCATGGTCTGAGAAGCACCTCGCTGCGATCGAGAACTACATAAACGTCTCATTTGTGGTCCCCAAAGGCTTCTCCCATGGGACTCAACGCGTCCCAGACGCGATGCTCCCTTTCGTAGGCCGCCACGACCCCTTGCCTGATGCGGGCCAGGCCCGGCAAGCGGGCTTTGAGCCGCACGTGGCCGAGCCGCGCCGAGCCGATCCTGTCGCGAGTGGCGCCCGTGCCGCCGGCTATCCCCATTTGTCCTACGAACACCGGGACCTTATCGATAAGGCGATCGCCCACGCTGCGGCTCAGAAAACATATGACGAGAGCACGGTTCGAAAATACACGTCTGCACTTCGCCTATTGGCAAATGATCTCGGCGCTCGTGGCCAAGCGATTGACCTAAAAAATCACCAATCCCTGGTCGATCACGCCAATGCTTTCTTTCCGAAAAAGGAGGAAATGAAGAGGGCGTTGAACGTCCTGCGTGCCTATCATGAGCCGGGCTATTCAGCGGCTGTTGGTGCCTCTGCCACCCGCTATCCCCATCTGTCCGACGAACACCGGGACGTGATTGATAAGGCGATCGCCCATGCTGAGGCTCAGCAACACCATAGCGCGCAGACGCTCGGAATATACACGTCTGCACTTCGCCGATTGGCGAATGATCTCGGCGCTCGTGGCCAAGCGACTGATCTAAGAAATCACCAATCCCTGGTCGATCACCTCGAGACTTTCTTTCCGAAAAACAGGGACATAAAGCCGGCGTTGAACCTCCTGCGTGCGTATCATGAGCCGGGCTATTCAGCGACTGGCCGGTGGCCAGTGACGGCGCCCCCAAAGGCAGACGCGCATGTCCTGGAACAAGTGGCCAGTGACAGCAGCTTGGCCTTAACCACCCGTCTTATCTATGGTCGTAATCTTCGCAATTTTTCTATGGCGCTTGAGAGTCAGGGCCAGACGATCTCTGGGCTGGATCATGATTCGCGGATCAAACTCGCCGAGGGGTTGTTTCCAGGCAATCGTTATCTCCGCTTGGCGTTGGGACGGGTTCGCGATGCGAAGCCCGCGTCAGACAGGATCGTGGCGGACGCTTTGGCAGCGGCCGGCTCTGGACACGCCGGAGTTGAGGTCGCCGCCCCGCCAGCGTTAGCTGCCAGCCAACAGCAGATCCGGCCCACTCCGGATGCGCTTGACCAGGGCAACCTCCTGCCACCCGAGCGGTTCATCATCAACAATGAACATTCGACGGCGCCGTT
>NZ_JBVVQM010000055.1:0-2856 GCF_055811155.1 Mesorhizobium sp. WSM4822
TTCTTGCCGATATCGACACCATAGACGGCCGCAGGGCGCGGCGCATTGCGTGGGGACATTGCAACCTCCTTTGTTGTATGCCCAGATGATGCTGCGGGAGGACGGGGCGGACCATCCCATTAATGGTGACGCCCGCCGCGCGCGAAGCCGTAGCGCATCTGCAGGCGTCCTGGGCCTATCGGAGCGTCGGGCCTGTTCCTTCGTCGGCGCCGATCGCAAGATGGTCCGCTACCAGTCTCGCCGACCGGCAGAGATGGAGCTGCGTGGTCGGCTACGTGACCTCGCCAACGAGCGCCGACGCTTTGGCTACAGGCGGCTGTTCATCCTGCTCAGGCGCGAGGGCGAGGCATCTGGGGTCAACCGTATCTACCGTCTCTATCGCGAGGAAGGTCTGACGGTGCGCAAGCGCCGGGCAAGACGGCGAGCAGTCGGCACGCGGGCGCCGATCCTGGTCGAGGCAAAGCCGAATGCGCGCTGGTCGCTGGATTTCGTCCATGACCAGTTCGCCTGCGGCCGGCGCTTCCGTGTGCTCAACATCGTCGACGACGTGACGCGCGAATGTCTGGCCGCGATTCCGGACACCTCGATCTCCGGCCGTCGGGTTGCTTCGTGAACTGACGGAACTGATCGCCCAGCGCGGCAAGCCGGGCATGATCGTCTCCGACCACGGCACCGAGTTCACGTCGAACGCCATCCTCGCCTGGTCGAAGGATCACGCGATGGCACTACATCGCGGCGGGCAAGCTGATGCAGAATGGCTATGTCGAATCCTTCAACGGCCGGATGCGCGACGAGCTGTTGAACGAGAGCCTGTTCTTCGGCCTCGACCACGCTCGAAGCGCCATCGCCGAATGGAGAGAGGACTTCAACAACGCCAGGCCACATTCCTCGCTCGGCTACCAGACCCCAGCAGCCTATGCCAAGGTCATCACCGCAACCGGCTTCGACGCTGTGCCGATCGAAGGCTCCGCGCCTCCGTCGGTTGCTCAACCCGCGCCACAAGGCGTAACAAAGACGGTCGAGGCTCTAATCTCAGATGGAGGAAATTCTCAGTGGCAGGTCAGATCGTCTTGACCACCTCGACGAACTTGCGCCGAGCATGGGCCCGACAAAAGGCAAGCTGCAAGCGTGCGATATTGCTCTTGGCCGCCGCTTCGCCAGGCTCTTTTACGCCGCATAGCCATCGACCTGGAGAATGCCGTCGAATCGCTGTGTCTCGATCTCTCCGGTCCCCGGCTTTCTGGAAACACATAGCCGGCTGCCGGCGGTGCCGGTCTCTGCCAGGGACGATCATCGACTGCCTGCGCCCACAACTAGCAGACTTTCGTCCACTTGCGTCCCGGATCAAGTCGCGGCAGAGGCGTTTCGTCACAGAACACCCGCGGCTGCGAGCGGATGAAGGCAAGCAGGCGTTCCTTGCGGAACTTCGTCTTCCGAATGAGGAGAATCCCGTTGGCCAGATCAACGTCGGAACGATCAAGTCTGACCACTTCGCCTGATCGCAGCCCTTAGCTTGCCAATAATCCGATCAGCGTCGCCGACCCAGGCTGCCCTTCGTAGCTGCGTCCATGAGCGGGATGCCGCTTTTCCTATGCCCAAGGAACAGGCCTTTTTCCTCAGCTCTCGTGGCAATCGCTACAGGCGCCGCGAGGCCATGGAGCGAAAGCGTGGCCCGGGTGCCCCGCGTCCTATGCCACAACCGCCAACAGCGTCGCTGATTGACGCGCCGCGACAATCAAACCGACAAAACTCCTCTTGCGCGCGACAATCAACGCCGCGATCATCACCTCCGCCGCGACACCACATTCTCATCCAGATTGTCGCGCGCTTCTCATCAGAATTGTCGCGCCACAGTTTGGCCAGCCCGAAAGGGGTCCGGGCGGCTCCGCCACATAATCTCGCCCGACTCATAAATAGGGATCGGCTTCAAGAGCGGAGGCGACCAGGGCAACGAGGCCATTGATGCCGCCGCGAAAGTCGACCGGTTGCGTCGCCACCAGGACCTTCACGTCGCCGCCAAGCGCAATGACCGCCGCACACGCAAGGCATCCACGATGGCGGCCGCCAGGGTCAGACCGACCGAACCCGTTAGGACGAGGCGGCTTTCACCGATCTCGAGCTCAACCCGACCAGCCGACGTGGGCATCTAGTGCTTCGCTGCGCCGGCGTGCTCGACCTGCCGGTCCTCGTCCGCGATCGTAATCGGCACAAACCGCAGGCTGGCGTCGCCTCGGCAGTCGCTTTCGCCTGCACCGGCCCCGCCTGTCGCCGCCAAACGGAAAGAAGGTCACGACTTACGCCCATGCCGCGCGTTGCCGAGATGTTGGCGGCCGACCCTGCACTCTCCGCGACGACCCGAGCCTTCTCCGCCGGGTCCGGTTGCGCCGCCGCCACCGGCCGGTCCACCTCGATCCGGCGATAGCGACCCTCTTCATGCCTGCCTTGATGACTGGCATCAGGCTCGTCCCACTCCATGCGCCTGCGCTCCTCGCAAATCAGGCGGCAAATCTCCCCAGTGCATAGCCCTCAGGCAAGATGGGGTGCTCGTCACGCTAACCATGGAGCGCCACGACGAAGAGACGGTCCGACGAGCGATACAGCATAGTCATGTCTGGACGGCGGCCGCTGATCAAAGGTTTGTTCGGCTGTGCGGACGTTCGCAGGTGCAGCCATGCCTCAGGCCTGCTGCTCCGGTACAGTGCCTGTTGCTCCGCGGTTGCCAACACGCCGCCGCCCGCTGCAATACAGTGGAGTATGCTTTCGCAGATTCTTAACACCAAAGAATCGTTGACGATGCTAGCCTTGGGCAAGGTCTGATGTCAAGCACAGCTACAACAATTCCAACGATCCTCCGGA
>NZ_JBVVQM010000056.1:0-2529 GCF_055811155.1 Mesorhizobium sp. WSM4822
GCGAAATCAGAAAGGGTGATCCTGAAACGGCGATCGGACTGAGCCGGATTAAACGGATCCCAAGAAATAATCGAACTCTGGATTTTCAAGAGTGCGCCGCGAACAGCGGGCGCGAGTGTTTCCGCACGTGGGGTTAGAACACGTTCGCGGCCGTTCATGGTAAACAGTTCATCCTTGAAATAGTCGCGCAGCCGGGCGACGGCCGCGCTCATGGCCGGCTGACTTAAGTTGATGCTGCTTGCCGCCGCCGTAAGGTTGCGCTGGGTCAGCAGCGCGTCAAGCACAACGAGAAGGTTCAGATCAAGGCCTTTGAAGCGCATCGCTTTCACTTATCCATAGCGTGGATGCTCGCGATCTAAACAATCGATTTTACCAAACTTCCAGGGCGCTGCATAGACGACCGCACCTGAGATGCACCCGATCAGGCCACTGCTTCTGAGGGTGTGCTGGGAAAATGACTTGCAAGTAGCCGATTATTTCGAACTCTCCTCCATCTTCCGAAAAGGCTATTGGCCGACAAGGGTTTTCAGGTGGTCGTAGCTGGGCCGGTGCAAGTCCGCAGGTTCGCGAAATCGGCCCTATGTGCACAGCGCAGTGGCTCACTTGGACCCGCCGTTTCATCCTGGTTGACAAGTTTGATTTCTTGGTAGGCGAACTCGGATTGTACAGTGTGCATCCGGATCTTGAGAGACTCGAATGAGCCATTCTATCCGCGTCATGCGTCCGGTGCTGCAGCAGCTTGTCATTCCATTCGCATTTGGCACGGTTCGGCACGCGCTGCGGGACCGTAGCGAGAGGTCCTGCAGAGACGGCCTCGCGACAATAGTTCCGGGCGTTCGCGTCGCCACACTTGATTGCGACCGCCACTGCGCTCCAGCTTTTGCGATCAGGTACTGGGAATTTGTCCGCTCGGTTGCAGCCAGTCGGCCTTCGATACCACGCCGCGATCCGCGCAAGTCCCGATCCTTTTCACCGAAACTGGCGCGCTCGCCGTGCCCACGGCCGGTAGCAACCGCAACTGATGGGCTTGAGTCTGATGCTTGATCAAATAACAGGTGGAGCGAAGGGACGCGGCTCGCGCCCAGAGGAAATAAAGGACCGAGACCTAAGCCTCGATTTCGCCAAAGGTGTACTAATTACTTTGGTAATAATTGGACACCTAATACAATATATAATTTATAGAGGTACCGACGACTTCTGGACGTCTCCGTATTATAACCTAATATACATATTTCATATGCCTCTCTTTATGGCGATAAGTGGATATGTCTCTTCCGGGGCAATTATTCGAAAATCGTTCACTCAAGGGGTCCGTGATCGAGCAGTACAGTTACTACTGCCAATGTTTGTTTGGTGCGCGTTTATTTTCGCCCTAAAGTCCGTTACGATTTATCCAACGAAGAGTCCAACTGGTGTATTGCTGGATCTATCGAAGGAAATCATGGGAACATACTGGTTCATATGGGCGGCGTTTATTTCATTCGTTCTAGTTCGTGTTTTTGCAACTTTCAAACGGCTACCGATGTGGATCATAAGCGCATCCGCAATCGGGGTCGCATTCGCGCCCGTCACATTGTCAATAACCCCGTTGGTAAGATACACTTACCCATTTTATTGTTTGGGGGTCTTGTTTGCCCAGCCAATTGGATGGCAGAAAAGTATCATCTGGACTCACAAATCGACCTTTGTACTCTTGCTTTCGATAATAGCTTTCATATCCTTAATTCTGTGGGATAAGCAGACCTACGCCTTCAACAATCATGTTTTGATAGATGATGAAGAGTCAGCCAAACAAGTGCTGCTGATGTTCGCCGGCTCTGCAGCGGCTTCCGCGGTGGCAATGCAGTTTATGGTCCAATGCTGGAGAGCTGCCTCCTCAACTAGAATAGCTCAGTTTGTCGCGATGCAGCTCGGTCAGAGCACGCTGCTCGTTTATCTTGTTCAGGGTGCCGCGTTTCGCCTCATGGATTTCATCCAGTTTGGAGAAGCCTGGAATCTCACGACCAGAATTGCGTTCGCAAGTGTGCTTGGAGTGACGATTGTCGCCGCAGCGATGGCAATTCGCAAGATTGCGCGCGACCTTGGATATGTGTCGCAGATCCTTGTCGGAGCGCCGCCACGCCCACGTCTGCTCAAATCTCAATCTGCAATAAATTAGCCGCCCACAATGGTCGCGATGACAAGCAACGACGTTACGGACAGATGAGGCATGCGTTTCAAAGGCCTTGATCTGAACCTTCTCGTCGTGCTCGACGCACTGCTGACCGAGCGCAACCTTACGGCGGCGGCAAGCAGCATCAACCTAAGTCAGCCGGCCATGAGCGCGGCCGTCGGCCGGCTGCGCGATTATTTCAACGATGAACTGTTTACGATGAGAGGCCGCGAACGTGTTCTAACCCCACGTGCGGAAACACTCGCGCCCGCTGTTCGCGGCGCACTCTTTCACATCCAGTGCTCGATTATTTCTTGGGATCCGTTTAAACCGGCTCAATCCGATCGCCGCTTCCGGATCATAGTTTCGGATTTCGT
>NZ_JBVVQM010000057.1:0-2100 GCF_055811155.1 Mesorhizobium sp. WSM4822
AACGCGCGGCAAAAAGGGGAACTAAGATGATTGACGAAATGGGTTTTCTCTGTGAGCACGTCGCGAAGGGTAAGCTGTCCCGACGCGACTTTCTAGGTCGGGCCGCGGCGCTCGGCGTCAGCGCAGTCGTTGCCAATAACCTGCTTGCCACGGCCGCAAGGGCCGGGGGACCCGTCAAGGGCGGCGTGCTCAAAGCCGGGCTGCAAGGCGGAGCGGCGACCGACAGTCTCGATCCAGTTCTCTTGACCGATCCATTTCAATTTATCTTCAGCCGCCAGTGGGGCGAAACGGTTGTCGAGCTGAACGCAGATAGACAAGTCCAGCCGTCACTTGCCGAGGAATGGGGCTCCTCAAAGGACTCCAAGGTATGGGCCTTCAAGATCCGCAAGGGCGTCCAGTTCCATGACGGCAAGGAATTGACGCCCGCCGACGTGCTCGCCACCGTCGAGCGCCATGGCGATGCCAACTCGAAATCCAGCGCGTTACCACTTTTGCAGGGCATCGACAAGATTGCCGTAGACGGCCAGAACGTGGTCTTCACGCTGAAAGAAGCCAATGCTGAATTTCCGTTCATAATGACTGCACACCAAGTGGTGGTCCAGCCGAATGGCGGCAAGGACAACCCGACCGCCGGCATAGGAACCGGGCCTTACAAGGTCACTGTTCACGAGGCGGGAGTGCGATCTGGCGGCGAAAAGTTCGGAGGTTACTGGCGCGACGATCGCGGATTTGCCAATCAGATCGAGATCATCGTCATCAACGACGGGACCGCTCGCATCTCCGCCTTGCAGAGCGGGCAGGTCCATATGATCAACCAAATCGATCCGAAGGTGGTTGAACTCCTCAAGCGCTCTCCTGCCATCACCATCCGCAATGCTAGCAGCCGTGGCCACAATATGTTTATTTGCCAGGTCGACACGGCGCCCACCAACAACAATGACCTGCGGCTCGCGTTGAAATATGCCATCGACCGCGAGGAAATGGTCCAAAAGATCCTCGGGGGCTATGGCTCCGTGGGCAATGACACGCCGATCAGCAAGACCTATCCCCTATTTACCGAAATGGAGCAGCGCAAGTACGATCCGGAGAAGGCATCCTTCCATTACAAGAAGTCCGGGCACTCGGGACCGGTGCTCCTCAATACGTCCGACGACGCCTTCTCTGGCGCGGTGGAAGCTGCTGAACTATACCAGGCGAGCGCGGCCAAGGCGGGCATCACCATCGAGGTCAAGCGCCACCCCGCCGACAGCTACTGGACAGAATCCCAAAAAATGCCCTTCCATGCCAGCTCTTTTGGCGGCCGTCCAACCCAGGATATGACTTATTCTCTCGAATACCAGTCTAAAGCGCCATGGAACGAGGCTCACTTCTCTAACGAGAAGTTCGACCAGATGCTGGTCCAGGCCCGCGGCGAGTTCGATGCCGACAAGCGCAAGAGGCTCTATGCCGACATGGGGCAGATCGTCCGTGACGAAGGCGGGGTAATTCTACCGATGTTCCGCGACTTCATCGATGCCACAGGGCCGCAGGTTGGCGGCTGGGCCACGGATGGCAACCAGGAACTTATGAACGGCTACGCACTGTCCAAATGCTGGCTGCAGGCTTAAGGCCGTACGAACATGGTTCCCAAGCTTATTGCCCAGCGCATTGCGCTGGGCATCCTGTTGCTAGCCGCCGTATCGGTTCTGATATTCGCCGGTACCAACCTCCTGCCGGGCGACGTTGCGCAGGCCGTTCTCGGCAAATCGGCGACGCCGCTGGCGCTCGAGAACCTCAGAAAGGAAATGGGGCTCAACGACGCTGCCTATGTCAGGTATTTCCACTGGCTATTCGGAATTCTGCACGGCGACCTGGGCAACTCACTGACGACCAAGCTCGATATCGCGATGTCCATCAGGGGGCGGCTGTGGAACACGCTGTTCCTCGCCTTCTGGGCCGCTATCGTGTCGATCCCGCTTGCACTCATCCTGGGGCTTATCGCCGTGCGTCATCACAACCGACCGGTCGACAGGCTAATCTCGGGCTTGGCGCTTGCCTCCACCTCTGTGCCGGAATTCTTCATCGGCTACTTGCTGGTCTATTTCCTCGCGGTCAAATTCC
>NZ_JBVVQM010000058.1:0-1848 GCF_055811155.1 Mesorhizobium sp. WSM4822
TCGAAGTTCCGCCCGCTTCATGACCGCGTGGTCGTTCGCCGGGTCGAATCCGAATCCAAGACCGCTGGCGGGATCATCATCCCCGACACGGCAAAGGAAAAGCCGCAGGAAGGCGAGATCATCGCTGTCGGCTCCGGCGCCCGTGACGAAGCTGGCAAGCTGGTCCCGCTGGACGTCAAGGCCGGCGACCGCATCCTGTTCGGCAAGTGGTCGGGCACCGAAGTCAAGCTCAATGGCGAAGACCTTCTGATCATGAAGGAATCCGACATCATGGGCATCATGGGCTGATATCAGGCCTTTCCCCGTCAACTGAATTCCCGGGCTCGATCAAAGCCCCTGCCAGGAGCTAAAAATGGCTGCCAAAGACGTAAAATTCTCCCGTGATGCCCGCGAGCGCATGCTGCGCGGCGTCAACATCCTCGCCGACGCGGTGAAAGTCACGCTCGGCCCCAAGGGCCGCAACGTCGTCATCGACAAGTCGTTCGGCGCCCCGCGCATCACCAAGGACGGCGTTACCGTCGCCAAGGAAATCGAGCTTGAAGACAAGTTCGAGAACATGGGCGCGCAGATGGTCCGCGAAGTCGCTTCGAAGACCAACGACATCGCCGGCGACGGCACCACGACCGCAACCGTTCTGGCACAGTCGATCGTCCAGGAAGGCCACAAGGCCGTTGCCGCCGGCATGAACCCGATGGACCTGAAGCGCGGCATCGATCTCGCGGTAACCGACGTCGTTGCGACGCTGATCAAGAACGCCAAGAAGATAAAGACCTCGGAAGAGGTTGCCCAGGTCGGCACGATCGCCGGCAACGGCGACGAGTCGGTCGGCAAGATGATCGCGGAAGCGATGCAGAAGGTCGGCAACGAAGGCGTCATCACGGTTGAGGAAGCCAAGACCGCCGAGACCGAACTCGAAGTCGTCGAAGGCATGCAGTTCGACCGCGGCTATCTCTCGCCCTACTTCGTCACCAACGCCGACAAGATGGTTGCCGAACTCGAGGACGTCTACATCCTCCTGCACGAGAAGAAGCTTTCCAACCTCCAGGCCATGCTGCCGGTTCTCGAAGCCGTCGTGCAGACCTCGAAGCCGCTGCTCATCATCTCGGAAGACGTCGAAGGCGAGGCTCTGGCCACGCTGGTCGTCAACAAGCTGCGTGGCGGCCTGAAGATCGCCGCCGTCAAGGCGCCGGGCTTCGGTGATCGCCGCAAGGCCATGCTGGAAGACATCGCCATCCTCACCGGTGGCCAGGTCATCTCGGAAGACCTCGGCATCAAGCTCGAGAACGTCGGCCTCAACATGCTCGGCCGCGCCAAGAAGGTGTCGATCTCCAAGGAGAACACCACCATCGTCGACGGCGCCGGCAAGAAGGAAGAGATCCAGGGCCGCGTCGCCCAGATCAAGCAGCAGATCGAAGAGACCACTTCGGACTACGACAAGGAGAAGCTGCAGGAACGTCTGGCGAAGCTCGCCGGCGGCGTTGCGGTGATCCGCGTCGGCGGCGCGACGGAAGTCGAAGTCAAGGAAAAGAAGGACCGCGTCGACGACGCCCTCAACGCGACCCGCGCGGCCGTCGAAGAAGGCATCGTTGCTGGTGGTGGCGTCGCGCTGCTGCGCGCTTCGGCCAACATCAAGGCCACCGGCGTCAACGCCGACCAGGCCGCCGGCATCAACATCGTTCGTCGTGCGCTGCAGGCTCCGGCCCGCCAGATCGCGGCCAACGCCGGTGCGGAAGCATCGATCGTTGCCGGCAAGATCCTTGAGAACAAGGGCGCGACCTTCGGCTACAACGCCCAGACCGGCGAATATGGCGACATGATCGCCATGGGTATCGTCGATCCGGTCAAGGT
>NZ_JBVVQM010000059.1:0-1631 GCF_055811155.1 Mesorhizobium sp. WSM4822
CGGCGAGCCGCCCTCGTTCGTGAGGCGTATATAGTCGCCACCAACGACAACTGTCAACACACATCGACAATGTTTTTTCGATTTCTCGTAGAGATATCCACCGGGCCGAAATTCATGAGTTGGCTTGGCTGAATTGTGGGCGGCGTTCTAGCGCTCACCATTCCTGTGATGCGTCCCGAGCTCGAGGCGCTGATGTGCGCCATCGCACCCGTCGCGCCTGGAGGACTGCAGAGCAATTCTCCACCGAAGCGCCGTTTAGAGCCGGTCTTCGAGCAATTCCGGTGTGATGTTCCGGCCGGCGTAAAAGCTGCCAGGATCAGGACCCGCCCGCCCTCGACGGCAAAGGCAATGCTGTCGCGGTAGCCAACAATCCGCAGCCAGGCATGATCTCGACCCGCTCGGTGCCCCGCTGTGGAAAAGTCGACAGACCGAGACAATGGTCGGGATACCCGCAATGAATTTCCAGGCGATCGCCGGCGACGCACGTCCGGCTATGTCACCGTAGAGTTGCTCCAGCTCGGCTTCTGCCTTGGGGTGGAAGACAATCCGATACTCCACCCCTACTAGGCTTTCGCCTGCTTCGCGCGATGACGCGCCTCCAGCCGGGAGAAAACCGTCTCGGCAGGGATTCCCTTCGATGAATCCTGCCGGAGTTCAGTTAGGCGCCCCGGTATCTCCTCGCGCAGCCATTTCTCCCGCTCCGCCTCCAAATCCTCAAGCATGCGCAGGCCCGCGCGGACAACTTCGCTGGCATTGTTGTAGCGGCCTGATTCGAGCTGCTTCCTGATGAAAAGCGTGCGGGGAATATGGGAGTGATCCCGAACCTGGCGATAGATGTCAGCTATTAGCAAAAATTAGCAAAATTGGCTGATTCGGCCATGCCACACCTTGCGCCACTCATCCTCAGAGAATCACCTTTCACTTTGATTCGACTTGATCGAGGCGTCGCTTCAACGCCCCAGGCCGCTCGGCCAACGGCACTTGCGGCTATTGCGGCGTGACACACCCAACCGCCGGCGCGATCAAGGATCTACATGCAGGTCGATTCGCGGTCCTCAGTCATTGTCATGGCCGAGGGTGGCCACAAAAAGCCGGCTGAATAGAACACCACCCCCGACCCAATCATTTCGTATTTGATTGCAAGTCATCACCGGCATCACTGACCGATGCCCGATAAGAGGATCGGATGCTTCGTCTTTTTCGCCTCCGATTCGGTTGATCCGGTTATGGCGGCGGCTGGGCACTTCACTGCCAGTCCCCCGAACGCAAACGGCCCGCGGCTGCGGGCTGTTTTGAATTAGGTTTTGTTGAGAGGCTTGTTTTGTTGTCGTAGCTTGTCGGCTGAGGCCTCTTTGTGCGCCGACGAGTGCCGCTTGCAGGCACCATTGTCCCCCGAATGCGAACGGCCCGCTGGCTGGTGCCTGGCGAACTGTTTGTTTGGTGCAGATTGGTTTGCAGGGGACGGGATTGGTTTTTTTGTTCCGCAGCTTGGGCTTCGCCTTGTTGCGGGCGCCTGATCCGGGGCAATCGATGGCCAGCCCAGCCGAACATCAAAACGGCCGGCGGGCATTGTTCCAGGCGGGCCGTTTGCTTACCGAAGTTTGATTGGGGAGAGGATTTGAGTTTTCTGT
>NZ_JBVVQM010000060.1:0-1218 GCF_055811155.1 Mesorhizobium sp. WSM4822
AAGCGGGCTTTGAGCAGCACGTGGCCGAGCCGCGCCGAGCCGATCCGGCTCCTGTCGCGAGTGGCGCCCGTGCTACCCGCTATCCCCATCTGTCCGACGAACACCGGGACGTTATTGATAAGGCGATTGCCCACGCTGCGGTTCAGAAAAAATATAGCGAGAGCACGGTCCGAAATTACACGTCTGCACTTCGCCGATTGGCGAATGATCTCGGCGCTCGTGGCCAAGGGACCGATCTAAAAAATCACCAATCCCTGGTCGATCACGTCGATGGTTTCTTGCCGAAAGACGGTGATATAAAGACGGCGTTGAACGTCCTGCGTGCGTATCATGAGCCGCCAGCGCCGGTGCCCTCAAAGGCAGACGCGCACATCATAGAACAAGTGACCAGTGACAGCAGCTTGGCCCCAAGCAGCCGTGCCGAGTATGTTCGTACTCTTCGCAGATTTTCTGAGGCGCTTGAGAGTCAGAGCCTGACGATCTCTGGGCTGGATCATGATTCGCGGATCGACTTCGCCAAGAGGTTGTTTCCAGACAGCCGCAATCTCATCTTTGCGTTGCAACGGGTTCGCGATGCGGAGTCCGCCTCACCTGGCGCCCGTGCTACCGCCTATCCCCATCTGTCCGACGAACACCGGGACGTTATTGATAAGGCGATAGCCCACGCTGCGGCTCAGCAAAAATATAGCGAGAGCACGCTCCGAAGATACTCGTATTCACTTCGCCAGTTGGCGAATGATCTCGGCGCTCGTGGCCAAGCGTCTGATCTAAAAAATCACCAATCCTTGGTCGATCACGTCGATGCTTTCCTTCCGAAAAATAATGATATAAAGACGGCGTTGAACGTCCTCCGTGCGTTTCATGAGCCGGGCTATTCAGCGACCGGCCGGCGGCCGGACGCGCATATCTTAGAACAAGTGACCAGTGACAGCAGGTTGGCCTCGAGCAGCCGTGTTGTCTATGCTCGTAGTCTTCGCAGATTTTCTGAGGCGCTGGAGAGTCGGGGCCAGACGATCTCTGGGCTGGATCGCGATTCGCGGATCAAATTCGCCGAGACGTTGTTTCCAGGCAACCGCAATCTCCTCTCCGCGCTGCAACGGGTTCGCGATGCGGAGCCCCTGTCAGACGGGGGTCTCGAGACGGCCCGGAGGCTGTTCGATCAAGCTGATGAGTCGCCAACCAGTCCAGAGGAGGTTCTGCGACTGGAACAGGGGTTGA
>NZ_JBVVQM010000061.1:0-1178 GCF_055811155.1 Mesorhizobium sp. WSM4822
AGCGCTATGACTGCGAACGGACAGGAGACCAGCCTTGTCGGCATTTACCAGGGTTCGGAGCTAACCGCGGCCGCCAACCATCTTGGACAAGGCGGATACGAGCTGTCGGGTGGTACCAAAGTGTCTTTCGACAAGTGGTACCATAGCAAATGGATCGACATGCGATTTGAAATGTTGACGCAGCTGTCGGATGATTTCGGTCTCCTGTGGGGCGCGAGCACCGGCCAACGTGCCGAAAAGGTCCGAATCGACCCGGGTGTAAAACTCGGCTTTATTCTGCAAAAGCGACCGACGCCGTCCACGACGCTTTCTCTCACCGTCAGTTCGATTTTGGGCGGGAACCTGACGGAACGACCTTGCACGGCTGACTATGGCGCCCTCGGCGGCTTCCATACAGTGAATTGCCGTCTGGCCGCCTCGCAACTGCGGCCCTCGGACACGTTGAAATACATGACAAACCTCGAGCCAAGCCGATGGAAACTCGACCTTCGGTTCAGGGGTGAATTTTAGCGATGGTGAAAGGCAAGGCCGTAAATTTCATTGATGAAGAACAATCAGACAGGAAGTTGATTAGGCACAAAACACAATTGTTCCCGGCAGGTTTCGTTGTCGGTCTTATAGCATGCCTGTTGGCTGCACCCGGTTTCGCGGGTGATCTCGATGCCGGTATCAGCCGCAAAGGAACGACCGGTAATCCAGCCGCGGAAAGCAGTAGCTCGGGCTGTCCACAAAATGCCGACGGCACATTCTGCTGGATGAGCCCAGACATTGGGGAAGCATGGACATCAGGCTTTATCGGTTCCGGCGTATCGATAAATGTCATAGATGATTTCAAGGAACAGCCATTCGATGCAGACCTCGGTCGCGGTACGCAGAGGCAGCGACATGGAGATTGGGTCGCTGAAATTGCCGGCATGGTCGCCCCTGGCGCAAACGTATTCAAGTATGACTATCTCGAGGGGTCTCCGATCGGGCTGCAGGATGGCCTCAATATCATCAATGCGAGCTACCGCATTATAGAGCCACTGAGCCAGCATCCGCGCGAGCAGGCGATCGTCGATGCCGCCTGGGCGGGCACTGCCATCGTCACAAAGAGTGCCGACAACCGCAGCAACGAGGTAGGTAGGCCGCACGAAGGGGATTTCGATGGGCTAACCCTCGGGCTGATCGGGGCGCCA
>NZ_JBVVQM010000062.1:0-1159 GCF_055811155.1 Mesorhizobium sp. WSM4822
GCCCCTTGTATCTGCACGAGATGATTATGTGCGATGGAAGCGATTGAGCCTCGGGCCGGATGGCCATCCGGCCCGAGGCTTGGCGAAGTCGCCCGCTGCCCCTCCGGCTACAACCGTCAATGAGCTTGGGATCTTCGCCTTTGTCACGCACGACCGAATAGTCGCTTGGCTCCAATCGCACGAACAAGGCAGGTTACCGTGAACAACATTATTTGTGGAGTTGATGTTTCGAAAGATTGGCTGGACGCCCATGTCCGGCCGGGCGCTGCGTTTGCTCGCTTCGCCAACGACGCAGCGGGACTAGGCGAGTTGCTGGTGTTTTGCCGCGGCCATCGTGTCGAGCTCGCGGTTATGGAGGCCACGGGCGGTTATGAGCGGTTGGCCTTTCTGTGGCTTTGGGAGAACGGCCTGCCTTGCGGCATCGTCAATCCTCGCAGCGTGCGTCGCTTCGCCGAAGCAATGGGCACCTTCGAGAAAACCGATCGCATCGACGCGGCCGTGATCGCCCATTACGCGTCGGTCAAGCAGATCGTGCCGGCGGCGCCGCCCAGTCCCGCGCAGCAGCGACTGAAAGTCTTGGTTTCCAGGCTTTCCCAAGTCACCGGCGACATCACCGTCAACAAGCAGCGCAAGAGCGCCACCACAGACGCCGAGACGCTGGCCAGTCTCTCCACGGTGCTGACCTGCCTCAAGCGCGAGGAGAAGCGGCTGGCTGGCGAGGTGGCCTCGCTGATTGACGATGATCCGTTGTGGGCCAGGCTCGACATGACATTCCGCGTCTTCAAGGGCTTGGCTGACCGCACCGTTGCCCGTCTGTTGGCGGAGGTCCCCGAGATCGGCATCGTCTCCAACAAGGCCATCGCCAAGCTGGTGGGGCTCTCGCCTTTCGCCAATGATAGCGGCAAACGCGAGGGACCTCGTAATATTCGGGGCGGTCGCACCGGGCCGCGTGGCATTCTCTTTATCGTTGCCCGGCACGTCGCCAGGTACGATCCTCATCTGCAAGCTTTCGCCGAACGGTTGCAAAAGGCTGGCAAAACCAAAATGGTCATCCGCATGGCGCTGGCGCGAAAACTCCTCGTCATTCTCAATGCAAAAGCACGCGATGCGCGCATGGAGTTCGCCAATGCAACTTGACACCACAGATAGTCGCTCATTG
>NZ_JBVVQM010000063.1:0-1152 GCF_055811155.1 Mesorhizobium sp. WSM4822
CCGCTTTTTTTGCACAGGGCTTACGGCATGCTGATCCACTGTTTCGTCATCACTATTCCCGAGCCTTGCAATCGAGCCGGAGCGTCAGGCGAAAGCAGGGTCCTGCGTTCGTAGAGCGCTCCCGGCTTGGTCAGGACAACCCAGACAATGCGCCATCTTGGCGGCAAGTGCGACAACAGCTTTGTTCGGGTGCATACGGCTCTGCAACCCGTCAAGCCAGCTTCCCAGGCGATCCCGGGTTCGATCCAGGTGACGGAAGCATGATCGCGCGCCATGAACGAGCAGCTTGCGAACGTGGCGGTTCCCGCGCTTGCTGATACCGAGTAGCTTCTGCTTGCCTCCGGTCGAGTATTCTCGAGGCACCAGCCCCAGCCATGCGGCCAGGTCGCGAGCCTTCTGGAACTGGCATCCGGTGCCGACGGCCGCCAGTAGCGCGGTGGCTCCCAATGCTCCGATTCCGGGGATCGTCATGAGCCGGCGGGCAACATCTTCTCGGTCTGCGATCGCTGCGATCTCCCTCGTCACGTCGTTGATGCGCTGCTCCAACTGGCGCAGATCTGCGAACAGGTCCACGAGCAGTTTGCGCATTGCCGGCGTGAGGTCATTCGAAAGGTCATCGAGAACCAGTGGCAAGTCGAGCTTGAACAGTCCGGCGCCCTGTCTCAATGCGATGCCGTATTCCAGGCAGAATGCTCGCATCTGGTTGATCAGACGGGTTCGCGTGCCGATCATCTGGTCGTGCACCCGATACAAAGCTTGGAGGTCGGATTGCTCCTCGCTCTTGATCGCGGCAAATCGCATCGTCGGCCGCGTGGCTGCTTCGGCGATAGCTTCGGCATCGATGATGTCGCTCTTGTTCGACTTGACGTATGGCTTCACGAACTGCGCTGGGATCAGGCGAACCCTGTGCCCCAGTGCCTGAAGTCTCCTGGCGATCCATTGCGATCCAGCGCACGATTCCATCCCGACGATTGCCGGCGCTGCCCGCTCAAAGAACTTCATCAACGTATCGCGTCGGAAGCGAACTCGCTGGACGGGCTCGCCGTCGCTGTCCAAGCCGACGACGTGGAAGATGTTCTTGCCGATATCGACACCATAGACGGCCGCAGGGCGCGGCGCATTGCGTGGGGACATTGCAACCTCCTTTGTTGT
>NZ_JBVVQM010000064.1:0-1049 GCF_055811155.1 Mesorhizobium sp. WSM4822
CTAGATGTTTGATCCCAGGCTTTGATGGGGCATCCTTATCCTCCGAATCGAGGGATGCACTATGGGCCAAGTTCTTCATGGGAGCGCCACGACGACAGAGGCAATCCGTCGAGCGATACAGCATAGTCAAGAGAGCCTGAGGACGCTGGCCAAGCGCTACGGCATCAATCAGAAGACTGTCGCCAAATGGCGGGAGCGGACTTCGGTGACCGATCTGCCGACCGGTCCGAAAGAGCCGAGATCGACGGTTCTATCTGTCGAGGAAGAGGCCGTCATCGTCGCCTTCCGCCGGTACACGCTGCTGCCGCTGGACGATTGCCTCTACGCCTTGCAGCCGACGATCCCGCACCTGACGCGTTCGTCCTTGCATCGCTGCCTGCAACGCCATGGCATCGGCCGGCTGCCGGATGTCGAAGGCGACAAGCCGGCAAGAAAGAAGTTCAAAAGCTACCCGATCGGCTACTTCCACATCGACGTCGCCGAGGTGCGCACCGAACAGGGCAAGCTGCACATGTTCGTCGCCATCGACCGCACCTCCAAGTTCGCTTTCGTCGAGCTGCACGAGAAGGCCACCACCGCTGTCTCTAAAGAGTTTCTGCTCCGGCTGATCGGCGCAGTCCCCTACAAGATACACACTGTACTCACTGACAACGGCATCCAATTCACCACGCCCGGCGCCGGTGGCTCGGCCGTGCCGCTGATCAAGGAAGCAATGGCAAACGGCGAGCTGTTTCGGGCGCACGCCTTCGAATACACGTGCGCCAGGAACGACATCGACCACCGCACGACCAAGGTCAGGCATCCATGGACCAATGGCCAAGTCGAGAGAATGAACCGGACCATCAAGGACGCCACCGTCAAGCGCTTCTACTATGAGAACCACGATCAGCTCCGGCAGCACCTCACCGACTTCGTCGCTGCGTACAACTTCGCCCGCAGGCTCAAGACCCTCAAGGGCCTCACGCCCTACGAGTTCATTTGCAAGGCATGGGCTGCGCAGCCAGAACGCTTCAAGCTTGATCCGCTCCAGCAAATGCCGGGACTAAACA
>NZ_JBVVQM010000065.1:0-1040 GCF_055811155.1 Mesorhizobium sp. WSM4822
ATTTCGAGCCGGACGAGGTGGTCGAGGTGTTCATCGATCCGCGCCACATCATGGTTTTCGACGAGCACGGCAGCGCCGTGACTGCGCCGAAGCTGGCGGCTTGAGGGCAAAGAGATGGCACGCATCGACGTCAACCATGTCAGGCATTCCTACCTGCCGAACCCGCAGAAGGATGCCGATTTCGCGCTACGGGAAGTGCATCATGTCTTCGAGGACGGCGGCGCCTATGCGCTGCTCGGGCCCTCCGGTTGCGGCAAGACCACGCTGCTCAACATCATTTCGGGATTGTTGCACCCCTCGCACGGCCAGTTGCTGTTCAACGGCAAGGACGTGACCAATTTGTCGACGCAGGAGCGCAACATCGCGCAGGTGTTCCAGTTCCCGGTCATCTACGACACCATGACCGTCTACGACAATCTGGCCTTCCCGCTGCGCAACCGCGGCGTGCCGGAAGCCGATGTCGATCGGAAGGTTCGCGAGACGCTGGAGATGATCGATCTGGCGTCGTGGGCGAAGAAGAAGGCGAGGGGCCTGACCGCCGACCAGAAGCAGAAGATCTCGCTCGGCCGCGGTCTGGTGCGCTCCGACGTCAACGCCATCCTTTTCGACGAGCCGCTGACCGTCATCGATCCGCACATGAAGTGGGTGCTGCGCTCGCAGCTGAAGCAGTTGCACCGCCGCTTTGGCTACACCATGGTCTATGTGACCCACGACCAAACCGAGGCGCTGACCTTCGCCGAGCAGGTCGTGGTCATGTATGATGGCGGCATCGTGCAGATCGGCACACCGGCCGAATTGTTCGAACGCCCGCGCCATACCTTCGTCGGTTATTTTATCGGCTCGCCGGGCATGAACGTCATGCCGGTGGCAATCGACGGCAAGACGGCGACGCTCGGCTCGCAGCGCATCGAACTGCCGGGCGCACCCAAGGCAGGCACCGGCGCCGTCGAGCTCGGCATCCGTCCCGAATATGTCCGGCTCGGCCGCGAAGGCATGGCCGTGCAGGTCAGCAAGGTCGAGGATCTCGGCCGCCACAAGGT
>NZ_JBVVQM010000066.1:0-948 GCF_055811155.1 Mesorhizobium sp. WSM4822
AACGACGTGCTGATCAAGATCAAGAAGACGGCGATCTGCGGCACCGACGTGCACATCTACAATTGGGACCAGTGGGCGCAGAAGACGGTGCCGGTGCCGATGGTGACGGGCCATGAATTCGTCGGCACCGTTGCCGATTTCGGCGCAGCGGTCACCGAATACAAGGTCGGCCAGCGTGTATCGGGCGAAGGCCACATCGTCTGCGGCCATTGCCGCAACTGTCGCGCCGGGCGAGGGCATCTGTGCCGCAACACGCTCGGCGTCGGCGTCAACCGTCCTGGCGCCTTCGGCGAGTATCTGGCGATCCCGCAGCACAATGTCGTGCCGATCCCTGATGATGTGCCCGACGAGATCGCCGCGATCTTCGATCCGCTGGGCAATGCCGTTCACACCGCATTGTCATTTGATCTGGTCGGCGAGGATGTGCTGGTGACCGGCGCCGGGCCGATCGGCATCATGGGCGCGCTCGTCGCGCAATGCGTCGGCGCGCGCAAAGTGGTGATCACCGACATCAACCCGGTGCGGCTGGCGCTGGCCAAGAAACTCGGCGTCCAGCATGTCGTCGACGCCTCGAAGGAAAAGCTGCGCGACGTCATGCCGGTGCTCGGCATGACCGAGGGGTTCGACGTCGGCCTCGAAATGTCGGGCGCCGCCCCCGCTTTCCGCGACATGATCGACACCATGAACAATGGCGGCAAGATCGCCATTCTGGGCATCGCGCCGACCGGCTTCGAGATCGACTGGAACAAGGTCATCTTCAAGATGCTGCATCTCAAGGGCATCTACGGCCGCGAGATGTTCGAAACCTGGTACAAGATGATCGCGCTGGTGCAGGGCCCGCTGGATGTCTACGGCCTGATCACCCACCGCATCGGCATCGACGATTTTCAGGCCGGCTTCGATGCGATGCGCAGCGGCAGTTCCGGCAAGGTGGTGATGGACTGGTAG
>NZ_JBVVQM010000067.1:0-929 GCF_055811155.1 Mesorhizobium sp. WSM4822
GTTCATTTGCAAGGCATGGGCTGCGCAGCCAGAACGCTTCAAGCTTGATCCGCTCCAGCAAATGCCGGGACTAAACATCTAGGGCCGTGAGGGCATCGCTTCGATGACCCTGTAGATAATGTTCGGGTCTTCCGCCTGGATCAGAAGCTCGTGTTGAGGACGGTGAGGGCCGCCTGCGTGCGTACCCTGTGTTTGCTATGGACGAGACCTTTTCCCTTGCCGGTGGAAGCCCCCTGGTTCGATGACTTGACCAACGTCACGCAGCAAGAGCATGCTGGCGGATGACTGCAGGCTCCATTTCGTTCCGCGCTTAGGACGTTGTCCGAGACGATCGTGCGAGACCTGCCGCGGCGAGCGATGATGGCGTCCAGTTCCCGGACGACGCGGCGCCCGACAGCGACGTATCCGCGACTAGTGCCAGGCATTCCCGCGTGAAGTCGTCGACGACGGCCAAAACCCTGAACCGCCGACCATCTGTGAAGGCGTCGCTGACGAAATCCAGGCTCCAGCGCTCGTTCATCCGGCCCGGCGCGATCATCGACCTTCTCGTTTCCAAGGCCCGCTTGCGGCCGCCACGCTTGCGGACCTGGAGCTTCTCCTCCCTGTAAAGCCGCCGCAGCTTCTTCTGGTTCATCACGATCCCTTGCCGTTCAAGCATGATGTGGATGCGCCGATAGCCGAAGCGGCGTCGTTCGGCTGCCAACGTCTTCATCGCGGCTCGAACGACGGCATCATCCGGCCGGATGCTTGTGTAGCGAACGCTCGAGCGATCGACGAAAAGAGCTTTGCACGCCCGACGCTGGCTCACCCCATGCCGCTCGCAGGCGTGGGCCACAGCGCATCGCTTGGCATCGGGCGTCACCATTAATGGGATGGTCCGCCCCGTCCTCCCGCAGCATCATCTGGGCAGTCACAACAAAGGAGGTTGC
>NZ_JBVVQM010000068.1:0-914 GCF_055811155.1 Mesorhizobium sp. WSM4822
CAGCCGGCTCAGAAATCACAGGCGCAGCTCTTCGGACTGGGCGAGAAACCAGTCGACCAATATCTTGCACCGCTTGTTCTTGCTGACGTCGTCGCCAGCAGGAAGAATGCTCGTTCGGTCTTGATCTCGGCAGGCAGCGGCTTGACCAGAAGGCGGTTCTTGACCAGGTGGTGGGCCGTCAGGGACCAGCCCAAGGCTATTCCTTCGCCGGCCAGGGCCGCTTGAAGCGTCAGCTGGGAGTCGTTGAAGACAATGTTGGGCTTGATCTCGCTCGCATCGCCACCCGCGAGCTCGACCCACTCGGACCAGTCCATGCGCTTGCGATAAGCATCCGAGGAATGGATCAGCTGATGGTGGACGAGATCTTCGACGCCCTGCGGAGCGGAATGCGACAGAAGATAGGCCGGTGAGCAGACCGGAAAGATGATCTCGTCGCAGACGAACCAGCTGTTGGCCCTGTCGAAATCCCGCGACCGCACCCACACTGTCACATCGACCTCGTGGTCGGGGTCGATGTCGCGATCGGTGGCGACGACCTTGATCCTGATGTCAGGATGCTTTTCCTGGAAGTCGTAGAGCTGAGGCGCCAGCCAATGTGCCGCCAGAGATGTCGAAGCCGCAAAGGTGATGTACTGCGTGCCGCGCCCGGAGATCGCCTCAAGCCTTTGCTCCAGCCGGCGAAAACTGATGCGCACCTCGTCGTAGAGCTGCCTTCCTGCCTCCGTCAGCTGCACTCCTCGGTTGTCCCGCGCGAAAAGACTGGTGCCGCAGTGCTTCTCGAACATCTTGATCGAGTGCGAGACACTCGGCTGCGTGACGTTGAGCTCGCTCGCCGCCCTCTTGAAACTCAAGGTGCGGGCAGCCGCTTCAAAAACAAACAGCGAATGGGTGGAAGGCACGAGACCGCGAAGCTT
>NZ_JBVVQM010000069.1:0-872 GCF_055811155.1 Mesorhizobium sp. WSM4822
AAAGGTAAATTCGAGCGTAACAAGCCTCACGTGAACATCGGCACGATTGGCCACGTCGACCATGGCAAGACGTCGCTTACGGCGGCGATCACCAAGTATTTTGGCGAATACAAGCGCTACGACCAGATCGACGCTGCTCCTGAGGAAAAGGCGCGCGGCATCACGATCTCGACGGCGCACGTCGAATACGAGACGGCTGCCCGCCACTACGCTCACGTCGACTGCCCCGGCCACGCCGACTATGTGAAGAACATGATCACCGGTGCCGCGCAGATGGACGGCGCGATCCTGGTCGTGTCGGCCGCCGACGGCCCGATGCCGCAGACCCGCGAGCACATCTTGCTGGCCCGTCAGGTCGGCGTGCCGTCGATCGTGGTGTTCCTGAACAAGGTCGACCAGGTCGATGACGCCGAGCTGCTCGAACTGGTCGAGCTCGAGGTTCGCGAGCTTCTGACCAAGAACGAGTTCCCCGGCGACGACATTCCGATCGTCAAGGGTTCGGCTCTGGCTGCGCTGGAGGATTCGGACAAGAAGATCGGTGAAGACGCGATCCGCGAGCTGATGGCTGCGGTCGATGCCTACATTCCGACGCCGGTTCGTCCGCTCGACAAGCCGTTCCTGATGCCGATCGAAGACGTGTTCTCGATCTCGGGCCGCGGCACGGTCGTGACCGGCCGCGTCGAGCGCGGCGTGGTCAAGGTCGGCGAGGAGCTGGAGATCATCGGCATCCGTCCGACGACCAAGACGACCTGCACGGGCGTGGAAATGTTCCGCAAGCTGCTCGATCAGGGCCAGGCCGGCGACAACATCGGCGCGCTGCTGCGCGGCGTTGATCGTGAAGGTGTCGAGCGCGGCCAGGTTCTGGCCAAGCC
>NZ_JBVVQM010000070.1:0-837 GCF_055811155.1 Mesorhizobium sp. WSM4822
CACCATGTTGTCGGTATGATCGGTGGAAGTCGCTATCACGACAGCATGGCTTGGTGATCCCAAGGTCGGATCGAAGCGGTCCAGTTCCTGTCCGGCCGCGCCATTGCCCGACAGGCCATAGTCTCCGAACTTCGAATCTTTAGTGACGCCGTCGAAAACAAAATCGACGCGCGGATCTGTGCTGCCAGGGCACCACTGGTAATATGACCCGGACATGAAGCCTTGCGCGCAAAAGCCAATTCCAACGAGTTGGTTGGGCGTTCTGTCCTGGCGACGCCACATCCCGCCATATTCGCCGGTCGTGCTCATGAAATATTCGCCTGCCTCAGCCGACCAAGCGCGGGAACCATCTTCAGCCCGCCGAACCTCGATCAATCCAGGCAGAGTTGGATGAAACGCTGTCCTCCAATAGAAGCCGTTGCCGCCGAGATACATCAGACGCCCGCCCCGGCCGAGATGGGTCTTCAACGCGTCCCACATCGCCAAAGACACGTATTCGGGATGGCAACCAGTCAAGACGACCTGATAAGGCGCGAGAATGCTTTCTCCTTCGTTGTGGAGATCTTCGTCCGTGATGACGTCTGCGCTGACGCCGAGCGCATCGAGCCAGCCCGTCAGGTACCCGTCACCACCGAACGACCAATATTTTGCATTGAGGGACATGTTGAGGACTGGCCGCAGGCGTGAGGAATAGCAAACGCCGCTTCCATCGCTGTGAAGATCGTAGAGCGATTTTCCGTATTCCGGGTTCTCATCGAGGAAGACATCGTCTTCTCCGAACACCAGAAGGCTGCCCATGCTCATCTCGTCGAGCGGGTCGCGTGCAATGAGCGACTG
>NZ_JBVVQM010000071.1:0-836 GCF_055811155.1 Mesorhizobium sp. WSM4822
CAGCGGGGCAAACAGTTCACGACGTTCGCGTGCTACTCAAGCATGGCCGGGGAAACGTTAAGGTGGACGACATTCCCTCTCACGGCCACAACAGCATCGGATCGGCGGTTGCAATGGTGGGAGCAGACGCCCACATTAAGGTTGCATTGGCCGTAGTCATGGGAGCGGCGTGCTGCAACCAGACCGCTCCCCTTTCCGCTATCGTCCACGCCCCACACATGGCGGCCGACGAGCGGAGCATGACCTCTAGTGCTTCCGTGTCAATGAAAGAGATAACCGGCGAAGGTAACGAGATCCCAGTCAAGACGGGTCACATTTGGAACGAACTGCGGCGCGGAAGCCGCGACCCGAGGTCGACCGTGGTGATGGATGCCTGGGCCAACGGTCCCGCTGTTCGGTTGAAAGACAGCGCATGGAGCGGAGTGCCGGCCGAGGAAGGTCATTGGTCGATGGACAAAAGCACCGCCGAATTCCTGAAAAACCGTGTTGAGGGGTTGATTCCGTTCGTGCATCCGGACACAAATGAACAGACTGCCCACGATTTGCGCCGGAAGCAAAACGCACCCGTATCATGGGAAAAATATGCAGAAGTACAAGTGATCTCACCCGAGTTCGCTGATAGTGTACGCAACGCATTGTCCCGTATTCCTGGAGACCATCAAAAGGAAATCGCATCACTGATGATTCAGGAAGCGTACGGAATGGATCCTTCCTCGCGCACGCACCAAGACGCAGTGGAATCAGTTCTGGTGGCCGTCAACCAACTGGACTCGCTGCCCCGGCCTCCTGTCGAGCCGCCGCAATTGGCGGCGTATCACCAGTTCGACGCAAATCAA
>NZ_JBVVQM010000072.1:0-778 GCF_055811155.1 Mesorhizobium sp. WSM4822
ACCGCGTTCGGGCGGCGAGCGCTGGGTGGGCGGCCTGCAGGCTCTGCTCCAGCAACCGGTAATCCCTGTGAATATGGGCGTCGCCCAGCAGGTCGGCGCCGAGCACCGCCCCCTCGGGGAGCTTGGACGAGCCTGACGGAAAAGCTCCGATCCGTGCATCGGAAGAGGTGGTCAGATCGACCAACGGAACACCGCGATAGGTGTCTGACAGCCTCGCGGTCGCAGGCAAGGCGTGTTCTGGAGCCTTTGCCGTTACTGCAGCTTCCCTCATCGCACCGCGATCGACAAGCCAAACCTCGTTGCCTCCCTCTGGCCTCCGGGCGGTGTAGCCGTGACCTTTAATCTCGTAGTTCCATTCCGGCTGGTCCGCGTCCGGCAAGAGGCCATAATGGTACAAGGAAGGGAGCATCGCGTCTGGGACGCGTTGAGTCCCATGGGAGAAGCCTTCAGGGACGGCGAATGAGATGTTTATGAAGTCCTCGACCGCAGCGGGGGTCGCCTCAGACCTTGCAAAGGGCGCGGCCTCCGCATGCAGGCTTCCAATGTGTTCGGATCCTGTGCCTTGAACGGGTACCCCTGCCAATGGCAATTCGCCCAAGTGCTGCACGGGGGGCTGTATCGGCAAGCGGCCGCCTTCGCTCAGCGGCTGCTGAATGGCGATGCTTTGCGGATTATCAGTCCCCTGCCTCTCCGCCGGCCGCAACGGCGCCGTCGAATGTTCATTGTTGATGATGAACCGCTCGGGTGGCAGGAGGTTGCCCTGGTCAAGCGCATCCGG
>NZ_JBVVQM010000073.1:0-707 GCF_055811155.1 Mesorhizobium sp. WSM4822
AACAGGGGCCTTGTGCAAATTCTTCGACCAAGATCCTCGGTGCAGACCGCCACATGTGCTGCCCGCCCAACAGATAGTTCGTATGCTCGACCAACTCGCCGGCAGTGCGGCATAATCGGACACCGACGCTGCCGCTGCCGTCGGCAGGCTTAACTATCACCGGCAGTCCGATCTCTGCGGCCGAACTCTCTATGTCCGCTGCATTGGCCGCCAAGCGATAAGCCGGCATCGGAACGCCTGAGGCCTCGAGAAGTTTACGTTGAGTGTACTTATCGCAGCATTGTTCAATAGCTTCCGGGTTCGGTCCTGGCAGATCGAAATGACGGCAGAGCTTGCCAACTGTTGCGTATACCGAGTCCCGTGCGGCCGTAATGCCAGCGATCTCATGGGTCTCTCGGATGTGGCAACATTCGCGGATCAGCGCGTCCAGATCGTCTGTATCAACACGGATTGTCTCAGCCTCTTTCGCCGCGAAATGGTCATACCGAGATGGATTGTCCGAAAGGGTAATTGGCCGAAGGCCAAGACGCTGAGCAGCCTGGACGTAGAGCAGACCTGAGCCCATTATCGTGCCTCCAATCAGGATCAGCGCTTTTGCCATTGGCTGTGGACTCCTTCTGCGTGCTGAGGTCCGGAGGATCGTTGGAATTGTTGTAGCTGTGCTTGACATCAGACCTTGCCCAAGGCTAGCATCGTCAACGATTCTT
>NZ_JBVVQM010000074.1:0-691 GCF_055811155.1 Mesorhizobium sp. WSM4822
ATCGAGGAGCGTTTTTTGCTTGAGCATGGCCTCAAGAGACGTGTCGAGGTTATCGTGCAGGCCTTTGGCATGATCCCGCCGATGGTCTCAGGCACAGCCCGTATAGCGACCATGCCCTCCCGGCTGGTTGAGCATTTCAAGAAAACCTTCCCACTAAAGATCATCGAACTTCCGCTGCCGCTTCCTGCATTTACCGAGGCGCTGCAATGGCCCGCCCTTCACAACAGTGATGTGGCAAGCATCTGGATGCGAGAGATATTGTTGCAGGAAGCGTCTCGAATGACTTCTCCGCCGGACGCCAAAAAGGGTCGCAAGCCCTGATTGATACCGCGTCTCACGCCGCCACTCGCGTCAATAGCCCGCGTCGGACGAGATCAATGCTCGCGGCAAGCGCGCCTGCGAGGTCGTCCTGCGGGTCGGCTGCGTCGAGAAACGGTGCGAATGAGAAGGGTCCCCCATAGCCGCCATCAAGCAGCGCCCGGATCTGGCTGCCATTGTCGGAACCGACTAGGACGCGATCGGGGTAGATCCAGTGGATCGGATCGTTCACGCTTGAAATGTGCACGAGACCAGTCAGTTCGCAGGAGAAGAATGGCTCCCCGGCGAGCGTGTGATGAAATGTGTCGTGCACGAGGCGGAAGACGGACTGGCCATCAATGGCGGCAATGGCCTTAGCCGCTTCGTTCTTCGA
>NZ_JBVVQM010000075.1:0-683 GCF_055811155.1 Mesorhizobium sp. WSM4822
ATGTCGACCAGGATGGAGCCGGTGGTGGTGTTGCCGTGGGCGTCGGTCACCGTATAGGTGAAGCTGTCCTTGTCCTGCTCGGTGGTGATGCCATTGTTGGTCGTCACACCGTCATAGGTCTGGGTCAGCGTGTAGGTGTAGGTGCCGTTGGCGTTGAGCACCAGATTGCCGTAGCTGCCGCTTGCCGGCGAGGTCAGCGTATAGGTGTACGGGCCGGTGCCGCCGGCCGGCGTGATCGCGCCGTTGAAGATCTCGCTGTTGCCGGCTGCGTCGCTGCCCGTCGCAAGGCCCTTCTCGCTGACCAGCGCATCGGTGTCGGATGCCGTCACCGTCACATTGTTCACGGTGATGTCCAGCGTCACCGTCGAGGTGTCGCCGTCGCCGTCGGTGATGGTGTAGACGAAGTGATCGACCGCATTGGTGGTCACCGCGTTGGCGTTGGCCGTGTAGGTGTAGGCGCCGTTGGCGCCCAGGACCAGCGTGCCGTACTGGCCCGCGATCCCGGCTCCGCCGAGATTGCCGCTAACCGGGTTCGAGACGTTCGAACCGGTTGCCACGCCCGTCACCGCGCCGCCAGGTGCAGCGCCGTCGGCGCCCAGAACGTCCGCCGTCCCGTCCGTCAGCACGTTGCCCGAGGCCTGCGCGCCTTCCGACACGCTGTTGGTGTTGGCATGCGCCGTCGG
>NZ_JBVVQM010000076.1:0-648 GCF_055811155.1 Mesorhizobium sp. WSM4822
ACAAGCGGTGCAAGATATTGGTCGACTGGTTTCTCGCCCAGTCCGAAGAGCTGCGCCTGTGATTTCTGAGCCGGCTGATGCCGGGAGCTCACGTCCCAGCTCGCATCGGGGCGGTCGGACATCAACTGGCGCGTCTTCATGTCTGGCCAGCTATGACGCCAGCAACAATAGGTGAGATTCGCACCAGGGGCGGGTGCCAAGGTTCATCCAGCGTTAGGCTGACTTATTAACGTGCGGGCTGACGCGGGCCGAGGGGTACTAGCGGACTTCGTAACGCAGGCTGATCGGGGAGGGGCATGGCTAGGTCAGTGGACATTTCCTGCTACCCGCTGGTCGTCGCGCTCTCAGGGCTCGCAAAGCCGATCGGCATAAACTGGATTTAGGGCCAGCAAAAACTTTTAGCAGTTCTCGCTCAGTCCGCTCCTCTCTATAGTCGGTTTGGAGACCTGCTCTTGCAGAACTTATCATCCGAAAAAGTGATGACCCTTCACTGCCGAGAGGTTTGGCGAGTAAGGCGTGGTTTTCTGGTGCTTCTCGAGGCAATCCAACTGGAGGTAATTAAATGGTGTCGAATGTTGCTTTGGACGAGCGCCGGAACGCTGCTGTGGCGGCATCGGTCTCTCCGCCCTTTCCGATGTATGTCGAGCG
>NZ_JBVVQM010000077.1:0-643 GCF_055811155.1 Mesorhizobium sp. WSM4822
CAGCGCTGTGTAATGTTCGTCGTTGATGATGACGCCCCCGCTGTTCACGCGGTTGCTGCCGTCAGGTGGGCTCGGCAGCTCGTTAGGGGCCTCGCGCGTCTGGCCCAAGTGCTGGTCAAACGGCGCTGGCGCGACTTGTCGGGCTTGCTGCTCTTGGAATACGGCGTGTTGCACCTGCGACCCGGCTGCTCCCAAGGCTTCCGCGGGGATTGCGGCAAGCTCGTGCGGCAAGCGGCCCTCCCTCAGTCGGTTTTGCAGCGCCTGCCGATCGGCGACGAGCTTGTTGAGGTGCAGCGGCCGCTGCCGTTCCGGCCACTCTTGGTTCGCCAATCTCTGAACCAGCGCGCGCGTGCCGTCCACCACGAAGACGCCGCAATCAACACCGTTGTTCTGCCGGGCCATTTCGGGTGTCACCAGGGCGGTCGCGTCCAGTCTTGCTGCGAGCTCTCGTGCAGGTGCGTCATTGTATCCCCGTCCATCGCGCTGATGGATGGAGTCGTAGTGATAGGCGACCGCTCTTTCCGGGTCGCGGCGATCAACGAGCAGCAGCGACCAATGCTCGTTGTGTCCATCATTCTCCACCATAGCCATGGGATTGCCACTGTTCACTGGCAGGAACACGAAGTCGGCTGCGACGTCGTTT
>NZ_JBVVQM010000078.1:0-611 GCF_055811155.1 Mesorhizobium sp. WSM4822
GCGCGGTCGCCTTCCTCCGGTTCGGCGCCGCCGGTGAGGTAGACCGAGCCTTCCGGACGGACATAGATGCCGGAGGGATCGACCAGCAGCGGCATGTCGGCATATTTCTCGCGCGCCTCGAAGACGAAGACATTGCGCTTGCGCGGTTCGACCGGCAGTTCAAGCCCGGCCATGGCAGCCACCTTGCCGGCGTTTGGGCCGGCGGCGTTGACGACGATGCCGGCCTTCAGCGTCTCGCCATTGCCGAGGCTCACGCCGGTGACGCGATTGCCATCGCGCGCGATGGCGGTGACATCGGCGGTGATGAAATCGACTTTCTTCTGCCGCAGCGCCTTGCGGAACAGCGTCAGCATCGCATGCGCGTCGAACCAGCCTTCGCCGGTGCGGCCATAGGCGCCGGCTGAAATGCCCTCGGTCGACAGCCACGGGAACCGGCGCGTAAGCTGGTCGGCATCCTCGAGCACGATGTCGGCGCCCTCGGCCATCTGCGCCTCGTGATTGCTCTTGAGGATCGGCAAGCCGTCCTCGCCGGCAAGGATGAGGTAGCCGCCTTCGCGAAAGCCGATATCGGCGTCGGCGCCGAACTCTTCCTTCAGCCGCCGGAACAGCTT
>NZ_JBVVQM010000079.1:0-596 GCF_055811155.1 Mesorhizobium sp. WSM4822
CTGGTGGCGTTCTCGGCGGTGATCCCGCTGATGACGGTGGTCAACTATTCGGTGCAGGACACGTTCGGAAACAACGTCTTCTTCTGGAACGGCTCGGACTGGTACACCGAGATCCTGGAGTCGGAACGCTTCTGGCTGTCGATGGTCCGCAACCTGATCTTTTCCGCAACCATCCTCGCCATCGAGATCCCGCTCGGCATCTTCATCGCTCTCAACATGCCCAAGAAAGGCTGGGGCGTGCCGGTCTGCCTGGTGCTGATGGCTCTGCCGCTGCTGATCCCGTGGAACGTCGTCGGCACGATTTGGCAGGTGTTCGGCCGCATCGACATCGGCCTGCTCGGCTATACGCTGTCGTCGCTCGGCTTCGACTACAACTACGTCAACGATCCGACCGACGCCTGGGTGACGGTCATCCTGATGGACGTATGGCACTGGACAAGCCTCGTCGTTCTGCTCTGCTACGCCGGACTGGTCTCGATCCCCGATGCCTTCTATCAGGCGGCCAAGATCGATGGTGCATCGCGCTGGGCAGTGTTCCGCTACATCCAGCTGCCGAAGATGAACCGCGTGCTTCTGATCGCGGTGCTGCTGCGCTT
>NZ_JBVVQM010000080.1:0-577 GCF_055811155.1 Mesorhizobium sp. WSM4822
TCGCCGCAAGTCTGCAGGTCGCGGCCTTGCGTGTAGCCATGCAGGAAGCCGGCGGCATAGAGATCGCCGGCGCCCGTCGTGTCGACCAGTTCCTTGATGGCGGTCGCCTTGATGACCACGGTCTCGTCGCCGCGCACGATCACCGAGCCTTTTTCCGAGCGGGTCACGGCGGCGATCCGGCAATCCTTGCGGATCTGGGCCAGCGCCTCGTCGAACGACGACGTCTGGTAGAGCGACTTGATCTCGTGGCTGTTGGCAAAGACGATGTCGACCGTGCCCGAACGCATCAGCTCAAGGAATTCGTCGCGGTAGCGGTCGACGCAGAACGAATCCGACAGTGTCATCGACACTTCTCGGCCTGCTGCGTGCGCCAGCTTCGCCGTCTGGCGGATTGCCTCCTTGGCGCGCGGCGGGTCCCACAGATAGCCTTCGAAATAGGTGACCTTGGCGCCAGACGCCTTGTCGGCTTCGACATCCTCAGGGCCAAGCTCGACGCAGGCGCCGAGATAGGTGTTCATCGAGCGCTCGCCGTCGGGCGTGACGAAGATCATCGAGCGCGCCGTCGGCGGCTCACCCT
>NZ_JBVVQM010000081.1:0-575 GCF_055811155.1 Mesorhizobium sp. WSM4822
TCGGGTGGCAGGAGGTTGCCCTGGTCAAGCGCATCCGGCGTGGGCCGGATCTGCTGTTGGCTGGCAGCTAACGCTGGCGGGGCGGCGGCCTCAACTCCGGCGTGTCCAGAGCCGTCCGCTGCCAAAGCGTCCGCCACGATCCTGTCTGACGCGGGCTTCGCATCGCGAACCCGTTCCAGCGCCAAGCGGAGATAATCGTTGCCTGGAAACAACACCTCGGCGAATTCGATCCGCAAATCATGATCCAGCCCAGAGATCGTCCGGCCCCGCCTCTCAAGCGCCTCAGAAAATCTGCGAAGACTACGACCATAGACAACACGGGTGCTTGGGGCCAAGCTGCTGTCACTGGTCACTTGTTCCAAGACATGCGCATCTGCCTTTGAAGGCACCGTCACTGGCCACCGGCCAGTCGCTGAATAGCCCGGCTCATGATACGCACGCAGGACGTTCAACGCCGGCCTTATATCCTTTATGTCAGTGTCTTTCGGAAAGAAGGTATCGAGGTGATCGACCAGGGATTGGTGATTTCTTAGATCAGTCGCTTGGCCACGAGCGCCGAGATCATTCGCCAATCG
>NZ_JBVVQM010000082.1:0-550 GCF_055811155.1 Mesorhizobium sp. WSM4822
GATTGGTGATTTCTTAGATCAGTCGCTTGGCCACGAGCGCCGAGATCATTCGCCAATCGGCGAAGTGCAGACGTGTAATTTCGGAGCGTCGGCGCGCTATGGTGTTGCTGAGCCGCAGCGTGGGCGATCGCCTTGTCAATCACGTCCCGGTGTTCGTCGGACAGATGGGGATAGCGGTTAGCCGGGGCACCAACAGCCGCTGAATAGCCCGGCTCATGATAGGCACGCAGGACGTTCAAGGCCCTCTTCATATCATCGTTTTTCGGAAAGAAAGCATCGAGGTGATCGACCAGGGATTGGTGATTTTTCAGGTCAATCGCTTGGCCACGAGCGCCGAGATCATTTGCCAATCGGCGAAGGGCATACCTGTATTTTAGGACCGTGCTCTCGCTATATTTTTGCTGAGCCGCAGCGTGGGCGATCGCTTTATCAATAACGTCCCGGTGTTCGTAGGACAAATGGGGATAGCCGGTGGCACGGGCGCCACTCGCGACAGGATCGGCTCGGCGCGGCTCGGCCACGTGCGGCTCAAAGCCCGCTTGCCGGGCCT
>NZ_JBVVQM010000083.1:0-497 GCF_055811155.1 Mesorhizobium sp. WSM4822
TTCGAACTGTCGGGAGGCTATGCCCTTCAGCGTTGCTGGCTTGTGGCGTGACTAGGGCGAATTCGACTTGTCATCGCTCATCGTGAAACGCATTTGCCATGATAGCTGACCACTCTATGGTTCTGCGTCAACCTCGGCAATATCGATGTGGAAGTAGCCGATCGGGTAGCTCTTGGACTTCATTTTGGCCGACTTGTCGCCTTAGACATCGGCAACCGTTCGATCCGGTGACGCTGCAGGCAGCGATGCAATGAGAGCGGCTCAGATGCGCGATGGTCGACCGTAAGGCCTAGAGGCAATGCTCCAGAGGCAGGAGCGTATGTTTTGGGAAAGCGACGATGATGATCGCCTCCTCTGGAGATCAAGAGGTGCAGTAATATAGTAAAGTATCTAACTAAAAAATATAAAGTGTATAAACGAGTCTATCGGTAGGAAACTCAACGCCTGCTTGCCGTAACGATAGCCGTAACCTCAGGGACTTCAATAACTATGGAAAA
>NZ_JBVVQM010000084.1:0-482 GCF_055811155.1 Mesorhizobium sp. WSM4822
CTTCCAATGGCAATTCACCCAACTGCTGCATGGGGGGCTGCATCGGCACGCGGCCGCCTGAATTGCCGATTTCGCTCAGCGGCTGCTGAATGGCGGCGGCTTGCGGCGTATTCAGGACCCTCTCCGCTGGCCACAACAGCGCTGTGGACTGTTCATTGTTGATGATCAGCCGCTCGGGTGGCAGGTGGTTGCCCTGGTCAAGCGCATCCGGCGAGGGCCGGATCTGCTGTTGGCTGGCAGCTAACACTGGCGGGGCGGCGGCCTCAACTCCGGCGTGCCCAGAGCCGGTCGCTGCGAACGCGTCGGCCACGATGCTGTTGTGGTCACCCGGTCCAGCGGGCATCCCTGGGTCGCTGAAAAAAGACGAGGCGGCTTGATCATCCTGCCGTCGCTGAAGCACTTCGCTCAACCCCTGTTCCAGTCGCAGAACCTCCTCTGGACTGGTTGGCGACTCATCAGCTTGATCGAACAGCCTCCGGGCC
>NZ_JBVVQM010000085.1:0-449 GCF_055811155.1 Mesorhizobium sp. WSM4822
TCGGCGCCGCCGATCTGGTCGGCGCCACGCTTGGTCATGTTGACGAGGTGGGGCACGACATCGCCGTCGATCTCCTTCGGATTGACGAAATGCGTCATGCCGAAGCGCTCGCCCCACTCCTTCTTGTCGTTGTTCAAATCGACGCCGATGATCATGTCGGCGCCGGCAAGTTTCAGGCCTTGGATCACGTTGAGGCCGATCCCGCCGAGGCCGAAGACGACGGCGGTGGCGCCGATCTCGACCTTGGCGGTGTTGATCACAGCACCGATGCCGGTGGTGACGCCGCAGCCGATGTAGCAGATCTTGTCAAACGGCGCGTCGGGGTTGACCTTGGCCAGCGCGATCTCGGGCAGCACGGTGAAGTTGGAGAAGGTCGAGCAGCCCATATAGTGAAAGATCTTGTCCTTGCCGATCGAGAAGCGCGATGAACCATCGGGCATCAGGCCCTG
>NZ_JBVVQM010000086.1:0-449 GCF_055811155.1 Mesorhizobium sp. WSM4822
TCACAATGCCGCCGCCGCCACCGCCGCCACCCGCAATGGTGCCGCTGTTGATCAAGACAATATGGGCTCCAGAGAACGTGGCGCCGCTGCCGCCGTCGCCGCCGTCTTCGAATTCGCTCTTGCCGCTGCCGCCGCTGCCGCCGCCAACGATACGACCGCTGTTGGCGAGAGAAGCATTGTCTACCGATGAGGCGACGCCATCGCCGCCGTTGCCGCCGCTGCGGCCGTTGCTATGGAAGCCGCCGCCGCCGCCGCCGCCGCCCGTGATCGAGCCGCCATCGTTGATCAGGGTGGCCGCGGAACTGCCGACGCCACCGTCGGCACCGCTGATGAGTCCGCCTGTTCCGCCGGAGCCGGCCACACTGCCATCGCTGCCGCTGCTGCCGCTCTCGCCAGAGAATTCCCCTCCGTTGCCGCCGTTTCCGGATGTGCCTGCGCCGCTCCCCCCG
>NZ_JBVVQM010000087.1:0-448 GCF_055811155.1 Mesorhizobium sp. WSM4822
ATCGCGCGCCCTATCCGGATCTGTATCGGGGCGTCAGCGTCGAGCACTGCCTTTCGGCCTTGGACACGCTCTTTGAATCCGAGATCGAGGCGAGTGCGGTCGCGGCGATCGTCATCGAGCCGCTTCTGGGGGAAGGCGGCTTCATTCCGGCGCCCGTTGAGTTCATGGCAGGTATCCGGCGCCTTTGCGATCAGCATGGCATCGTCCTCGTCGCCGACGAGGTGCAGTCCGGCCTCGGCAGAACCGGCCGCCTGTTTGCGATCGAGCACACCGGCATCGAGCCTGACCTGCTCCTGATGGCCAAGAGCCTGGCGGCTGGCATTCCGATCGCCGCGATCGTCGGCAAAGCCGAGATCATGGATTCGGTTGCCGCCGGCGGACTGGGCGGAACCTACGCGGGCAATCCGCTGGCCTGTGCGGCTGCCTTGGCCGTCCTGGATGTGCTGGA
>NZ_JBVVQM010000088.1:0-372 GCF_055811155.1 Mesorhizobium sp. WSM4822
GAAATCGGCAATTCAGGCGGCCGCGTGCCGATGCAGCCCCCCATGCAGCAGTTGGGTGAATTGCCATTGGAAGGGGTACCCGTTCAAGGGACAGGGTCCGAACACATCGGAAGGCTGCATGCTGAGGCCGCGCCCTCCGCAAGGTCTGAGAAGCCTCCCGTTGCGATCGAGGACTCCATAAACGTCTCATTCGCCGTCCCCAAAGGCTTCTCCCATGGGACTCAACCCGTCCCAGACGCGATGCTCTCTTCCTTGGACCGCCATGACCCCTTGCCGGATGCGGGCCAGGCCCGGCAAGCGGGCTTTGAGCAGCACGTGGCCGAGCCGCGCCGAGCCGATCCGGCTCCTGTCGCGAGTGGCGCCCGTGCTACC
>NZ_JBVVQM010000089.1:0-371 GCF_055811155.1 Mesorhizobium sp. WSM4822
GGGATCATGCCAAAGGCCTGCACGATAACCTCGACACGTCTCTTGAGGCCATGCTCAAGCAAAAAACGCTCCTCGATCGAGCCTTTCAGCGTCGGCCCAAACTTGGCCGCAACGTGCCTCATCGACATGTATCTCTCGAATGTAAGCTGCTGCGGCAGTTGCTTGTTCGTGGGGCAGCCCACGCACACGAACGTGTCGTCGAACAGCGCCGCTCTTGGATGCGCGTTCGACATGAACAATTCTGGACAAATCAGAAAATCGACGTCACCGCGCCGGAGAAGCTCACCGGGGTCCTCGTCGAGCGGCAGCAATTCGAAGCTGACGGCGGGTGCTTCGCGTGCAACACGCTCCACGACCTTTTCAAAAAACAC
>NZ_JBVVQM010000090.1:0-352 GCF_055811155.1 Mesorhizobium sp. WSM4822
TGAGCACTGTCCGGACCCGGATAAGGGTTGCGGTTGCCGAAGTTCAGGCGGCTTTCAGTATAGGTCTTCAGTGGTCCGATTTCGATTTCCTGGCTTGTCCAAGTCTTGAACGTGAAACGCGTGTTGTTTCCCCAGGTGCCCTGAGCCTCCCCGGTTCTCGCACTGGATGTTCTTACCCCCTCATGCGAACGGACATCGCCGATGCCGACCTCGTATCGAATGTAGCCGCCGATGCGCAGGCAGGTGTCGGTGTTGGGGACATGGAAGTAGCCCGGACCGTAGACGTCGCAGATGTGGACATGTTCGGTCCGGTCCGACGCGGAGATTTCGTCCGCCGCGCGAGCCACCGAAA
>NZ_JBVVQM010000091.1:0-347 GCF_055811155.1 Mesorhizobium sp. WSM4822
TTGGCGGCCGCGGTTAGCTCCGAACCCTGGTAAATGCCGACAAGGCTGGTCTCCTGTCCGTTCGCAGTCATAGCGCTGACGAAGAATGCCATCACGAACAGGACGTAGCTCGCCAACCGTATGCACATCTGCAGCGCCCATTGTCGGACCCGCCAGCAAATCATGTAAACCCTCGCCGCATCTTCAAACCGCACGGAGGCTCTAGCCGCAGACGCAGGGCCGCCAGCGGGCAACGTATTCATTCGCAACAAATCTGTGATCCCCCGTCCTTCAATTTTGTCGAGCCATCTCTTCGCTCTTCCCTGGCAAGCTGCTCCCGCCCTATCGACGAAATTCAGCAAAATTCG
>NZ_JBVVQM010000092.1:0-347 GCF_055811155.1 Mesorhizobium sp. WSM4822
TTGTTTCCGAACGTGTCCTGCACCGAATAGTTGACCACCGTCATCAGCGGGATCACCGCCGAGAACGCCACCAGCAGGAGGACCGGCAGCACCATGAACCAGGCCTTGTTGTTCCAGGTCTTCTCCATCTAGGCCTCCATCTCGACACGCCAGGAATCGGCATAGATGTTGATGCCGGCCGGATCGAACCGCACCTTCGGATCGGCAGGCAGGGTCTCGTCCTCACCGATCACGGCAGAAATATCGCGGCCTTCGAGCTTGGCGCGCACCACCTTGTGGCGGCCGAGATCCTCGACCTTGCTGACCTGCACGGCCATGCCTTCGCGGCCGAGCCGGACATATTCGGG
>NZ_JBVVQM010000093.1:0-330 GCF_055811155.1 Mesorhizobium sp. WSM4822
GAATTCCTCGAGACCAACGGCATCATCAAGGGCGCGATGAACCTCATCGACACACAACGCGCCGAACTGCTCTACAGTCGCATGGGCCCGGCGATCGAGGCCTCCGGCGGCAGCGCCGGCAACACGGCGGCCGGCGTCGCCAGCTTCGGCGGCCGCGCCGCTTTCTTTGGCAAGGTCTCCAACGATGCGCTGGGCGAAATCTACGCCCACGACATCCATGCGCAGGGCGTCGCCTTCGACACCACGCCGCTCGAGGGTGAGCCGCCGACGGCGCGCTCGATGATCTTCGTCACGCCCGACGGCGAGCGCTCGATGAACACCTATCTCGGC
>NZ_JBVVQM010000094.1:0-314 GCF_055811155.1 Mesorhizobium sp. WSM4822
ACAACCGCAGCAACGAGGTAGGTAGGCCGCACGAAGGGGATTTCGATGGGCTAACCCTCGGGCTGATCGGGGCGCCATCGGCAATCTTCGTGGGTGCGCTCGACCATAATGGCACTCCCGCGAACAAGACACGGCTGGCCCGATACTCGAATTATCCCGGCTCAAACCCCGAGGTGCGGAACCAGTTCCTGACCGTGGGTGTCGAGGGTGACAAGACTGGCCTATACGGCACGTCTTATGCGGCACCTGTGGTTGCAGGCTATGCCGCCATCCTTGGTAGCAAGTTCACGTCCGCAACTCCGAAACAGATTACT
>NZ_JBVVQM010000095.1:0-314 GCF_055811155.1 Mesorhizobium sp. WSM4822
GCCGGCGACAACATCGGCGCGCTGCTGCGCGGCGTTGATCGTGAAGGTGTCGAGCGCGGCCAGGTTCTGGCCAAGCCGGGCACGGTGAAGCCGCACAAGAAGTTCGTGGCCGAAGCCTACATCCTGACCAAGGATGAAGGTGGCCGTCACACGCCGTTCTTCACCAACTACCGTCCGCAGTTCTACTTCCGCACGACCGACGTGACCGGCATCGTGTCGCTGCCGGAAGGCACCGAAATGGTGATGCCGGGCGACAACATCACGGTCGATGTCGAGCTGATCGTGCCGATCGCCATGGAAGAGAAGCTGCGCTT
>NZ_JBVVQM010000096.1:0-311 GCF_055811155.1 Mesorhizobium sp. WSM4822
CCCCGCGCGGCCGGGGTGCACCCCCCCCGCTGGGGGTGTTTGCTGGGCTTGTTATCCTCCTCCCCAACACCCCTGTAGTTCATCAAACCCGCCCCGCGGCCGCGGCTCCAAAACCCCCCCTTTGTGGGGGTTTTCAACCCGCCCCCCCCCGCGTTTTCCCCGCTTTTTTTTTGGTTTTTGTGGGGTTGGTGGTTTTTGGGGGTTGCTGTGTTTTTTTTTTTGCTGGGGGGGGGGTTTTTGTTTTTGTGTTTTGGTTTTTTTGGCTGGTGGTGGGGGGGGTTTTTTACCCTTTATTACGGTTCCGCCCTCGC
>NZ_JBVVQM010000097.1:0-304 GCF_055811155.1 Mesorhizobium sp. WSM4822
GCCGCCTTCCACTACAAGAAGTCCGGTCATTCTGGTTCGATCCGGCTTCATTCTTCCGAAGTAGCCTTTCCCGGCGCAATCGATGCCGCCCAACTCTATCAGCGAAGCGCGGCCAACGCGGGGATCACCATTGAGGTTAACCGTGAGCCTGGCGACGGCTATTGGTCAGAATACCTCAAGATGCCCTTCTCGCAGTCCAATTGGGCAAGCGTAGGAAACTCTATGCGGACATGGGTCATATCGTCCGCGACGAGGGTGGCGTTATCGCGCCAATGTTCAACGACTACATCGACGCGACCGGCCC
>NZ_JBVVQM010000098.1:0-272 GCF_055811155.1 Mesorhizobium sp. WSM4822
GGCGCGGAATGTCCTCGCCGCAGCCGGCGGCGAAGCGCAGCCGCCGTCCATCCGTCTCCGCAAGGAAGACGGCGACAGCCATGAAGTCCCCGCTCGAAAACCCGGCATCGCAGACCTTCTGGTACAGCTCGTCCGGGGATTTCGCGTAGAGGATCGCTTCATTGATGGCGCTCAACGCTGCAAAGGTGCGCGCGAGGGTCGTCTGCACGATCTCAACTCCCAGGCATTTCTGCCTCTTTATCCCGGCCTGTTTATGGCCCGACAGGCCTAAG
>NZ_JBVVQM010000099.1:0-261 GCF_055811155.1 Mesorhizobium sp. WSM4822
GTGTTGATATCTGGACCGACGTCCCGGGCATCTACACCACCGATCCACGCGTAGTTTCCGCAGCAAAACGCATTGATGAAATCGCGTTTGCCGAAGCGGCAGAGATGGCAACTTTTGGTGCAAAAGTACTGCATCCGGCAACGTTGCTACCCGCAGTACGCAGCGATATCCCGGTCTTTGTCGGCTCCAGCAAAGACCCACGCGCAGGTGGTACGCTGGTGTGCAATAAAACTGAAAATCCGCCGCTGTTCCGCGCTCTGG
>NZ_JBVVQM010000100.1:0-260 GCF_055811155.1 Mesorhizobium sp. WSM4822
GTGCGAATCGGGGTAAGTTGCCTCCACAACGCGCGCGCGCTCGTAGACTTCCCTGAATTGCCTGACCTGCTTGGGACCGAATACGCGATGTACAACCTGAGTGGTCATACCGCTTCTCCTCCTGGTGGCGGAACTTGAATTAACCTGCCCGTTGTCAAGCGCGCGCATGATTTCATCATCGGCACAGGATTACAACTGAAAGCCCAACAAGCCTGCGCCGGTATTGTAAGATACCAATTTCCTTGGTCGAGGCGTTCTTT
>NZ_JBVVQM010000101.1:0-260 GCF_055811155.1 Mesorhizobium sp. WSM4822
GTCTTATCGTTCGGCGCTGCAACACGCCGCGGCGGCGTTGCAAAAAAGAGACAGGGCGGCCCCCCAATTTGTAGGCCAAACACCACAAAAAAGGGTGATTTACACCCGAAGGTGGGGATATCCGTGGACGAAGCAGGCGGCTACGCGATCGGGCGCACCGGTGACGTTCACGCGCATCCGGCGCTTCGCCATCTCCTCCAGCAGGATCGCGACCTGCAGTTCCGCCAGCCGCGCCCCGACACAGCGGTGAATGCCGTGCC
>NZ_JBVVQM010000102.1:0-254 GCF_055811155.1 Mesorhizobium sp. WSM4822
TGGCGTGGGGGTTTTTTTGTTTTTTGTGGGGGTTTGTTTTTTCTTTTTTATTATATAATATTTTTTGCTTTTTTTTTTTTTTTTTTCTTTTTGTTTTTTTCGGCTCTGGGGGGGGGTAAAAAACCCGGGGGGGGGGGGGCGGCCGGCCCCCCGCCCCCCCGCCCCCCCCGCGGAGTAAAGATAAAAACAACAACAAAAACAAAAAAAAAAAAAAAAACAAAAGATAAGAACATGGTTGATATGAAAACCGCGAA
>NZ_JBVVQM010000103.1:0-253 GCF_055811155.1 Mesorhizobium sp. WSM4822
TTTCCGGGGGGGGGGGGGGGGGGGGGGGAGGAGCCGGGGGGGGGGGGGGGGGGGCGGGGGGGGGGGGGGGGGGGGGGGGGGGGGGGGGCAGCCCCCCCCGGGGGGGGGGGGGGGGGGGGGGGGGGGGGGGGGGGGGGGGGAGGATGGGTGTGGGGGGGGGGGGGGGGGGGCGCGGCGCCCCCCCCCCCCCCCCGCCCACAACCAACAGACCAACGCCCGCCGCGGCGCGGAGGGCCGCGCAGCAGGAGGGGCG
>NZ_JBVVQM010000104.1:0-252 GCF_055811155.1 Mesorhizobium sp. WSM4822
GTTCGGCAGCGACACCGATCTTGACCGGCTCGGCCTTGGCGATGCCCATCGCAGCGACACCGAGCAATAGCGCTGCGGCCAATGTCTTAAGGACGGTGTTCATTTCAATAACTCCCAGTTTGTTGTTGTTCCCGTTTTCCATCCGCCTCGGCTTAACCGATGTTGCGGATGAATTGCTTGAGCCTTTCGGATTTGGGCGCGCCGAAGATCTGCTCCGGCGGCCCTTCTTCCTCGACCAGCCCGTTGTAGAGG
>NZ_JBVVQM010000105.1:0-251 GCF_055811155.1 Mesorhizobium sp. WSM4822
GGGTGCGAACGTGCCGCTGTCCCGCCAGGACGCTCAGCCTGCCGCCTTCGAGCCGGCGCCCATGGCCCGCGACAACCTGGCCGCCGATGCGACGGCAGGGGTGGGTGCGGCTGCAGGTGTGGCGACATCCGCTGCCATGCCCGCCGGCTGGGATGCCGCGGGTTTCACGCGGATTGCCAAGATGATCTTCATCCGCATGCAGGCGGCCAACGACGAGGCCAACACCGAGGACCTGCGCAAGTTCACCACGC
>NZ_JBVVQM010000106.1:0-250 GCF_055811155.1 Mesorhizobium sp. WSM4822
GAACAGATTGGGCAGGCAGCGCGCCGGCCGGCCCGAAATGGCGAGCGTCATGACCGTATGGTTCGCGCCCTCCCCGGCAAGCGCCGCGCGATAGGCCGCGTCGGCGCTGCTTTCGGGACAGGCGATGAACGCGGTGCCCAGCTGCGCCGCCGCCGCGCCCAGCGCCAGCACCGCCCGGATTCCGGCGCCGTCCATGATGCCGCCGGCGGCGACCACCGGCACGTCCGTTTCCCTGACCAGCAGCCTGGTG
>NZ_JBVVQM010000107.1:0-249 GCF_055811155.1 Mesorhizobium sp. WSM4822
GCGCCGCACCGAACGGTGAGCCGATATATCGAAGCCGTCAGCTCCGCGAATTCCTCGGATATGAGTTGGAGTTATTGGACGGCAAGGGAAAATCCCGCCTGTCCGGGACACTCGATGAAGGCGTTCATCCTGACGACCTGGCGGCCGTCAAAGCGAACTATGCTCATTCGTTGGCCACTGGCGAACCGTATGCGCGCAGGCACCGTCTGCGTCGCTTCGACGGCGAATATTGCTGGGTCGATACGCGCG
>NZ_JBVVQM010000108.1:0-240 GCF_055811155.1 Mesorhizobium sp. WSM4822
GGGTGAAGGTCGCCGTCGCGCTGGCGCTCGGCCTCGGCACCATGGTCGGCTGGAAACGCATCGTCGTCACGGTCGGCGAGAAGATCGGCAAGAGCCATCTGACCTACGGCCAGGGTGCGGCGGCCGAACTCGTGGCGATGGTGACCATCGGCATGGCCGATCGGCTGGGACTGCCGGTGTCGACGACTCATGTGCTGTCGTCGGGCGTTGCCGGAACGATGGCGGCGAACGGTTCGGGGC
>NZ_JBVVQM010000109.1:0-236 GCF_055811155.1 Mesorhizobium sp. WSM4822
TTACGGTTGTTGGTTGTTGTGTGGGGGGGTTTGTGGGGTTTTGGGGGTTTTTTTTGGGGGGGGTTTTGGGGGGGGGGGGGGGGGGGCTCGGGGGCCATTTTTTTTTTGGGGTTTTGTTTTTTTTTTTTTTTTTTGCTTGGTGTGTTTTGGGGGGGTTGGGGGGGTGTGGTTCTTTTTTGTTTTGCTTGTATTTTTTCTGTGTGCATTTTTTTTTCTGGGGTTTTTTTGCCCGCACG
>NZ_JBVVQM010000110.1:0-235 GCF_055811155.1 Mesorhizobium sp. WSM4822
TAACCAGAGAATACATTGACGAAAGCGCTGCTGATAGTGGCGATACTGGTTATGGTGATTTTACAGATTCAAGTCTTTTAACTTTTATGAATCTTGAACACAAGCACGTCATCAGCATGATACGTCAAGTGTTTGAACTTCACTTTGGACGTGAACATATATTTTTAACAGTAGACGGGCAATTTAATAATCATCTACCAAGAGAGGTGTTTTCTGTTGTCGATGTGGAGTTTAT
>NZ_JBVVQM010000111.1:0-235 GCF_055811155.1 Mesorhizobium sp. WSM4822
GTTGTATCTGGCGTTCCGTCGGGTGGGCGAAGCGTTGCTGATTATCAGCAGCGTACCGTTTGCGCTGGTGGGCGGCATCTGGTTGCTGTGGTGGATGGGCTTTCATCTTTCCGTGGCGACGGGCACTGGCTTTATCGCCCTCGCCGGGGTCGCCGCCGAATTTGGCGTGGTGATGCTGATGTATTTACGTCACGCCATAGAGGCCGTGCCGTCGTTGAATAATCCACAAACATTC
>NZ_JBVVQM010000112.1:0-234 GCF_055811155.1 Mesorhizobium sp. WSM4822
CCACAAACGCTACCAGCAATGCAAAACCAAAACCCGCCGCCCGTGCCGGGACGTTTAGTGACATCTCTGCGAAGGTGTGATGCAGAATCGAACCACTGGCAGAAATATAGGCATAGGTCAGGATATAGAGCACAAAGGCAATGGAAATGCCGTTGACCACGTTCCAGCCTTTGCCCAGCAAATCTTTGGTGATGGTGTCAAAACTCGAACCGATTCTGTAATTCAGGTTAGCTT
>NZ_JBVVQM010000113.1:0-234 GCF_055811155.1 Mesorhizobium sp. WSM4822
GGGGAGATCATCGGGCGTTTCCGGGGGGGGCAGGGGCCCCCCCCCCCCCAAGGCCGGGGTGAGACCCCCCCCAGGCCCAAAATGGGGGGGCGGGGCGGGGGGGGGGGGGCCCGCCCCCGCCCCCCCCCCGCACAAACGCGACAGAGGGAGAGGGGGCACACGCACCCCCCCCCCACAAAAAACACAAAACCCCACCACCCCCACCCCCCCACGCGGACCCCCAACCACAAAACA
>NZ_JBVVQM010000114.1:0-233 GCF_055811155.1 Mesorhizobium sp. WSM4822
TCCTGGCGTCGCCATCGAGCGCATACATCGCGGTGACAAGGTGATCGGTGTAGCGATGGGCGGGACCGATCGCCTCTTCCCAGCCCTTCAGGGGTGCCGGTAATCCGCCCGGCACGAGATGATAGGTTCACGCCGCCGGGATTCGCGCGAAAATGCCTACGCTAAATCGCGCGCAAAAAAGCGGTCCATCCCGGGAACATCGGACAGAAACGTCTCAATCGCTGCAATACGCC
>NZ_JBVVQM010000115.1:0-232 GCF_055811155.1 Mesorhizobium sp. WSM4822
GCTCGCGGTTGCGATAGACCGGACCGAAGCTGAAAATCCTGGTTTCACCGGCGGCGATCAACTTCTTGCAGGCGAATTCCGGCGAGGTGTGGAGATAGAGTGGCGCCCTTGCACCGTCCGGCCCGACCGCTTCCGTGGCGAAAGCCGCCAGATGCGCCTCATTGCCGGGCGAGACCTGCAGCGCCGCCGTTTGCACCTCGACGAAATCATGGGCGGCGAACCAGTCGCGCAG
>NZ_JBVVQM010000116.1:0-232 GCF_055811155.1 Mesorhizobium sp. WSM4822
GCGTGGGGGGGGGGGGGGGGGGGGCGGGGCCCGCGCGGGGGGGGGGTGGGGGGGGGGGGGGGGGGGGGGGGGGGGCGGGGGGGGGGGGTTGGGGGGGGGGGGGGGGGGGGGGGGGCGGCGGGGGGGGGGAGGGGGGGGGGGGGGGGGGGGGGAAGGATGAGGGGGGGGGGGGGGGGGGCGCCCCCCCCCGCGGCGGGGGGGGTTAGGGGGGGGGGGGGGGAGGGGGCGCCCC